>JBKQSP010000031.1:0-115487 GCA_052143575.1 Acidimicrobiales bacterium | reverse complement strand
CACCTGGTTGACCGAGAGCTCGGCGGCGACCTGCTGGTTCGTCTTGTTCTCGGCGCAGGCGAGCACGATCTTCGAGCGCAGCGCCAAGCTCTGCGGGCTCTTCGGGCGGCGTGCCCAACGCGCCAGGATGTCGCGTTCCTCCTCGCTCAACACGAGCTCTGCCTTCGGCCGTCCCCGCTGCGCCATGTCCCCTCCATCGTCGCTGATGGAAGGGGGAACGCGCCCGGCTGCAGCGACATTCCCCAATCGGAGATATTTCTGGCGAATCTTAGAATCGGGACACTAGCTGACCCAAATCTATAGTCCGGGCCACATGGCCATCCATCACACCGGCCACAAGAAAACGTCCCTGTGTCGTCAGCGGAGGCAAGTGCAACCTACCCCGGTTGTCGACGCCGGACCGCTCCAACCGATTCCGCACCGCCTCCCAAAAGACCGCAAGCGCCGGGTCGCGAAGCGACTTCCGCTCGGTCACAACCCCGAAGACCTCACCACAGCGCACCTTGCGAAACGACCGGGGCGAAGCGCCCAGCCCCGGCAAGAAGCCGCACAACTCCCCCATCGTCCCGCTCGGCGAGCCGCGCCTCGAAGAGGATGTCCACGGCCCGACGTGCTAACCGCTCCGGCGAGCCGACGAGTTCCCGCGACCAGTAGCGAGAGAACTTCTCCGCCAGGCGGGCGGTCTCCTCCACGATATCGGCCTCCGAGAACGAAGTGCGGTTGGAAAAGCGGAGTACCTCGACGAGGAGAAGCGCCGCGTGGCCCTCAGTGCCCGAGGAGGGGAACGGCCTGTAGCCGAGATCGCCGGCCGGGTCGATCGCCGCCACGGCTTCCGCTCGGCGCAGCGGGGGGACTATCGATGTCCGCGCCGGCGAGAAGCGCTGCCTCGTCGGCTCCGGGCGCGCCCAGCGAGGCACGATGAAGTTGCGCTCGGCTGACGAGCTCGCGCATTTCGGTGCGGGCGGCGAGTTCGAGGAGGTCGTTGGTTCTCCGAGGGCATCAGCGCAGTCCATCTCACTGGCGACCGTGCACACGGCGTCCAATACGTACCCGTGTCGCCGGCGTCGAGCTTTCGCAGCCGACCAGCCGCCTGGACATCGACGGAGGGCTGGGCACAAGAGCACCGTCGTCCACGAGTTAAAGATCGAGCAAGAGCTCGAGGACGCGTCCGATCTGGAAGACGGTCTCGTCGGGTATATGCCCGAGACGAGAGATGAGTCGATCTTCGGAGATCGACTTCACCTCCTCACACTTTGCATAGCTCAGAGCATCGAGACCTGACGGACCCGGCTCGATCTCGACATGCGAGGGGAGACCCCGGCGGGTCGTCGTGGTTGGCACCACGATCACGACGCCGGCCGGGCTTTCGTTCAGTGCGTCAGCTGAGACAACTACTGCTGGTCGGCGTCCTGCCTGCTCTCGTCCCACTGGCTCACCGAAGTCGACCAGCCAAGTCTCGGACCGATGCGCGCTCACGCTGACCGGTCACGCAGGGCGATGCTCTCAACGGATCGCTCGGCCTCGATTTCTGCCCAAGCGACCGGATCATTCCGCAACTCGGCGTAGCGGCTCGAGAACTGATCGAAGAATATGCGGCGCTCGAGAGCGTCGGCTGCGTCGTCGAGCAGCTGCGTCATCGGTCGGCCGGTGGCATCGGCGAGTTTGGCAAAGCGCGCTCGCGTGGCCTCGCTCACTCTCATCGTGGTACTCACACCTGCGGTCTACAGAGTAGTAGATGTAATTGTCTACCTTGACCAGGCGATTCCAACGAACACCCAGGTCAACGCGAGTCGCAGATCCTCGAAGTCGGCCCTCCGACACCCCATTTGACCAGCAAAAACGCCGGGCGATGAGGCCCGGTGGTCTCGCGTCCAGAGTCGCTTGTCAACGCCTTGTCAATGCAGCGTTGAGACGATCCGCGCGCAAGCTTCGTGGCAAGTCACCCCTGCAAGCCATCACGATGCGAGCAAGCAGACGTCGGCACCACTATCGTGCCGCCTCAGCATCCGGCGCGCTCACGCTCTGCCGGGGCGGCGGACAGATGTTCGCTCGAGGGGGGAGACAAGAGGTCGTGACTGCCATGGCACGCATAACGCGGTGGGTGGGGACGGCGTCGGTCGTGAGCGTGATCGCCGCTCTGGCAATAGCAGCACCGGCGGCGGCCGCCCGGCCGGTGGCGCCGGCGGTTGCACCCCGATTTGCGGCCCCCCGATTTGCGGCCCCCCGATTTGCGGCACCTTCGGCTTTCGGCCGCCTAGCAGCACCGGGCCTGGCCTGGCGGGCGGCGCACTCCGCCCCGCGCTTGGACGTCACCCAGGTGCGGGCGGTACGGGCCGAGGAGGCGACTCTGGCCGTGCGGAACGACACCGCACCGCGCTTCGACGGCAACCCGTCCACGGTGACGACCTTCACGGTCAATACCACCACCGACTCCGGGCTCGCCAACGCGGCCGGCACGACGTGCGTGGACGCAGCCACCGGGCAGTGCTCGCTGCGAGCCGCCGTTGAGGCGGCGGACAACCGCAATACCGCCGTTGCCGTGCACCTGCCGGCCGGCACCTATGTGCTGACCATCGGCGACGCGCTCTTCGACTCCGACTCCGGCGGGTTGTCCATCACGGGCACCGGGGCGTCGAGCACCAAGATCGAGGGCGACGGGTCGGGGATCTTCGAGGTGTATCCGACCACCGCCACCGCGGCGAGTGCGGTGCTCTTCCTTACCGGGGTGAGCCTCACCGACGGGGACACCACCTACGGCGGTGCGCTCTACCTGGCTTACTACGACGCCGGGGCCGGGGCGCAGGCCGTCCTCAGCGACGACGCCCTCACCGGCAACACCGCCACCGATGGCGGCGCGATCTACGCGGGCGAGTACGACTCGCTCTTCCTGACCGACTCGACCGTGGCGGGCAACAAGGCCACGGAAGGCGGAGGGATCTGGGAGTACTCGTCCTACCTGGACCTCGTCGGAGACACGATCAACTCCAACTCGACGATCCCGGGCGCCCCGGGCTCCGGGGGCGCTTTGTACAGCGAGTACGGCATCGTGGATGTGACGAACGGCTCGATCGACGGCAACGTCGCCGGCGACGGGACCCATTCGGGCGACGGGGGAGCCGTCTACGACGACGGGTACGCCGAATACACCCTGGACGGGGTGACGGTGAACGGGAATGTGGCGAGCGACGGCGGCGCAGGGGGGGCTTTCTACCTCGAGTGGGACCAGCTCGACGTCACAGGCGGTTCGATGTCCCACAACAACGTCACCGGTGCCGACGGTTACGGTGGAGCGATCGCGGTCGATCAGTCGTCGCAGCTGGGGCTGCACGGGGTCACCATGAGCGGCGACACAGTCGCGGGCACCGTCGTCTTCGGCGAGGGCGGTGGAACGATCTACGACTACGTCGACTACGTCGACTCCGTCGACGGCGAGGGGTATGGCAACGCGGTCGTCATCGACTCCGGCACCAAGATCACCGGATCGAACAACTCGGCGGTCTACTTCTTCAGCGTGACCAGCGGAGCCACGCTCAAGGTGTCGAACTCGACCATCTCCAGTGACACAGACAGCAGCGAAAACGCTAGCTACGAGGACGGCAGCGCTGATCCGAGCGGCTGCGGCGGGGCGATCTGCACATACGACTACGAAGGAGGGTCAACCTCGGTCAATTTGACCGGCGACACGATCGACAACAACTCCTCCACCGGTTTCTTCTCGGGGGGTGCCGTGGCTGTCTACAACGCCGAGTACTCGCAGTCGTCGGTGCGCCTCAACGGCGACACCTTCCGCGGCAATGTGGGTCGTGGCGAGTACTCAAGCGGTGCTGTGTTGGATGAGATGTATGACGACTCGTCAACGTCGCTGGCGGCCTCTGGGTCGAGCTTCGCCGACAACTCTGCGCCGGACGACGGATACGGCGGCGCCATCGACGTCTTCAGCGGCTTCGTGCCCGAGGATTCCTCACCCGCCAACATCGCCCTCTCGGGAGATCACTTCACTGGCAATGTGGCCGGCTCAACGGCTGAGGCGGGCGACGGCGGCGGGCTCTGCCTCGTCGGGTACGCCACGCTGAGCGACAACGGGTCCACCTTCACCGGCAACCGCGCCCTTGGTAAGGACGGCGAGGGCGGTGCCATCGCCAGCGACTCCTATCAGTCGGCGCGCTTTACGGAAACGGTGCTAACGGGTAACTCCGCCCCCGGACCCGGCAGCGGGGGTGGTGCGATCGCGACGGATGACCAATCCGGCGACTCCTACAACGGGGTCACCATCTCCGGGAACAGCGCGGACTCTGGCGGCGGCGTCTACTCGGGTGCGGCGCAGCGGTACGTGGATTCGACGATCTCGGGGAACACCGCGCTGGCCGCCGGTTCCTCGCCCGGCGAAGGCGGTGGGCTCTACGTCGACGACCTCCTCTTCGCCACCAACTCCACCTTCTCTGGCAACAAGGCGAACGCCGCCGGGGCCACGCCCGGTGAAGGCGGCGGGGTGTTCGAGTCGGGCGGCCCCGCCGATTTCGTCTACAGCACGATCTCAGCCAACTCCGCCGGGCTCGGCAGCGGAATCTACGAGGACGGCACCGGGGGCAGCCTGCTCGCGAGCATCGTCGCCGGCAACGGATCCCACAACTGCACGGCGGCGGGCTCCTCTGAGACGCTGTCCTCGTTGGGTGACAACGTCCTCAGCTCGAATGGCTGCGTGACGGACGTGCAGTCCAGCGACAATGTCACTTCCAGCCCGGGCCTCAAGCCGCTGGCAAACAACGGCGGGCCGACCAAGACGATGGCTCTGACTGCCACGAGCCCGGCCATCAACCGAGGCGGTTTCGACTGCCCGAGCACCGACCAGCGCGGCCAGCCCCGCACGTCCACCGCCTGTGACACCGGGGCCTATCAGGCCGCTCCCGGGTTCATCACCAAGATCACACCGAGCAGGGGCAAGGACGGCCAGCTGGTGGCCATCTCAGGGCACGGGTTCACCTTCGCCCGTACAGTCTCCTTCGGTGCTAAGAGGGCCCACTTCGTTGTTATCAGCGACGACAGGATCGTCGCCACCGTCCCGAAAGGGCTCGCCACCGGTGTCGTCACGGTGACGGTGCTCACCCCTGACGGGTCCAGCAAGGTGGGCAGCTTCACCTGTACCAACTGAAGACGCGGGGCGGCGAACCCGGCCTGCGGACCGGCTTCTACCGAGGAACGTGACGAGGGTCTCCGGTACGGACGACACTACGATCCAAGGGCCAGGTTGACGCTGCCCGACGACATCCGGAAGGCAGCGCGTCAATCGGAGCTGAAGTGCTGGTCAGGACCAGTCGCAGATCCTCGAAGTCGGTCCTCCGACACCAGCTGAGCTGGAAATATGTGACAGCGAACATTGCCATTTCGCTTCCACGGGATCGCTACTCACTGGGAACGGTGCGTGGCAGGCCGAAAAGGGCGAGCAGGCTTGTGTCTCCGAATCGGGTTATCGCTGAAATCTCCTCTGCACGCACGGTCAATACCATGATCCCGGTGGCTCGATGGACGTTTGCGTTCGGGTCCGGGAGGTAATAGCCGAACGCTGGCTGGTTGTTGGCTCTGGTCCGTACCAGCTTGAGGGCTTGACCCCAGACGCCCCGACTGTGGAGGTACTCGGCGATGACTCGCGGACCCCGGAACTCGAATGGCGCGGGCGGCATCGAGAACCTGACGTCATCGCTCAGCAGGGCGATCACTCCTTCGAGATCGCCCTGCTGGAATGAGTCGATGAACCGATCCACGGTCTTTGCCTCATCTTCAGATCGCACTCGAGGAACATGGTCAGGAATTCCTCCCAAATGTTCGACCCTGCCTCGCGCTCGCTGCAGAGCGCTGTTCACCGACGCTGGAGTGGACTCGAGCATCTCAGCGACCTCGGATGCTGAGAACCCGAGCACATCGCGGAGGACCAAAGCAGCGCGCTGCTGGGTGGGCAGGCGTTGCAGGCCGGCGACGAAGGACAACGCGATCGACTCACGCGCGTCATAGCGGGCTTCGGGGCCGAGGGCCACGTCATCCATCAGCGAGTCGGGATAGGGCTCGAGCCACCACGGTTCATCAGACGGTATGGCCTCGGCGAAGAGGGAGCTTGATTCGAGCATGGGCGCAACCTTTGGTCGGCGGGCGCTGTCTCGAAGGTAGTTGAGGCAGCGGTTCATGGCGATGCGGTAGAGCCACGCTCGCAGCGATCGGCCGTCGAAGCGATCAAGCGCTTGCCACGCAGACAACAGAGTCTCTTGGATTAAATCCTCGGCGTCTTGGAACGACCCGAGGATCCGGTAGCAGTGCACATGGAGTTCGCGACGATACGGGTCCGTCAGTTCCCGGAAGGCGTCGCTGTCGCCTGCCCGGGCCCGGGCAAGGGCATCGGTCATGTTCCTCTCATCTCTTCGGATTGAAGCCTCCTGCATGTTGCAACACCAGCGGCTCCGCAAAATCATCGCTGAATCTTCGAGTCGGCCGGTGTTTGAACTTCCGTAGGACCCGAGCTGCGACGTGAGGAGGCATCACATGACCCAGCTCAGCATTCAGAAGGCACTCGTCGACGACCGACGGCCCATTCTGGCGGACCAGCGCCATGGATCCGCATCGCCGGTCCGGTTTGAGGCCCAAAGGCCCGCCCAGACCGAGCCCCGTCGCTGGCGGGCATTCTCCCTGCTGGTGGTGGCTGACTTACGGTGGGGAGCTCGGCGGTGAACTCTTACTTCACCGAGCGGCTTGCCAAAGAACAGCGCGACGACCTGTTGCGCGCGGCCGAAGCGTCGCGCTTGGTCCACTCCGCCCAGATCGAGGCGAGGTGCCAACGGTGGTGGAACCTTCTGCTTCGATTCCGGTTCGGTCGACCTTGCGGGAGCGCACCAGCGCGGGTCGGGGTTAGTGCGAGACTTGGGTCTGTGGCTGAGCTGCGCCGGCACGCCCGGTGAAAACCCGATGGCGAATCTGACCCCGCCTCTCGCGCCTGGCCGGAGCCAGCAACCGCCCGGTCTCCTCGAGGTTCTCGAGGCCCGCCGGGTTGTAGGTCGTCACCTTTCCCGGACACCGCTCTACGCCTATCCGGGGCTCAGCGCCTTGGTAGGCGCCGAGGTGTGGGTCAAACACGAGAACCACCAGCCGATCGGGGCTTTCAAGGTCCGGGGTGGGGTCAACCTCCTCTCCCAGTTGAGCGTCGACGAGAAGGCAGCCGGAGTCGTCACCGCCTCCACCGGAAACCACGGACTTTCCATCGCCTGGGCGGCCCGGGCCTTTGCGGTAGGGGCCACGATCTGTGTGCCCGAGGGAGCCAACCCGGCCAAGATCAACGCGATTGTCGGGCTGGGTGCCGAGGTTGTGGCCTATGGGGCGGACTTCGACGAGGCCAGGGAGCACGCGGAGAAGCTCGCCGCCGAGCGCGGGTCGCGCTACGTGCACCCCGGCAACGAGCCGGCTCTCATCGCCGGAGTGGCTACCGAGACCCTGGAGATTCTGGAGGACCAACCCGGCATCGACGCCATCGTCGTCCCGGTTGGTGGAGGTAGTGGCGCAGCCGGCGCATGCATCGTGGCCAAGGCCATCCGGCCAAGCATCCAGGTCATCGCCGTGCAGTCCTCGGCCGCCCCCGCCGCTTACAAGTCCTGGTGCGCTCGGGCCCTGGTCGAGGACCAAATGGCCACGTTCGCCGAGGGGCTGGCCACCCGCACCGCCTTTGACCTGCCTCAGCGCGTCCTGTGGGGGCTCCTCGACGATTTCGTTCTGGTCAGCGATGAGGAGCTACGGGTCGCCGTCCGCGCCATGATCGAACACACCCGAAACCTCGTCGAGCCGGCCGGTGCGGCTTCGTTGGCCGCCGCCGTGCGCCTCGGTGGGCGACTCTCCGGCCGGCGAGTCGCCCTGATCTGCACAGGCGGCAACATCAGCTCCGCGCAGCTACGAGACATCCTCGACCACTGAGCACAATGAATGTGCTCGGTGTATTCGCTGTGCGTTCACGAAACGTAATCGATCGACTCAGCACGTCAGCTCGTGCGTTGGAGCAACTCGTCAACATGAGATCGCGAGCTCGTTCACCTGGACCTGTCCCTCTCCCGGTGCGACCTCTGGTGCTCGGCCACGCGAGTCGACTGGGTGCCCACCCTGCTGTCGCAGGATCGAGCGTTAGCCGCGGGTCGAGAGAAGTCCTGGTCAAGACCAGTCGCAGATCCTCGAAGTCGGCCCTCCGGCACTAGCTCTGAGCCGGGAGAACGCTGCGTTGACCGGCTGTCTTCAGCGCAGGCCGAGCACTGTGATCAGACTCTCATCTATGCCCCAGATCTCCTCCGTGGTTGCGTGCCCCACCTGACTGCCCAGCCGGCCTACATCCACTGCCCCGACTTGTTCGACAAGCACCCGCGTTCTCTCTCCCTCGACGACAATTTCGGGTCGAAAAGTTGCCGCCCGGGCGCTTCGAGACGTGGGGGCAACCAGTACGACAGACCGAGGCAGGAACTCGTCCGCTTGTACAACGATCCCAAATCGGCGACCTTGCTGCTCGTGACTTTTGCCTTTCGGAAGGCGGAGTTCGAACACATCACCTCGTTGCACGGAGGCTCTCCATCAGCGCAGCGACTTCGTGCATCTCTTGACGGTCGTCGTCGTCCGCTTCGAGCGCGGCCACCTCGGCTCGAAGCGCGTCCTTCCGTCGCAACGCCGAAGCGGCGTCGAGGATTGACCTCCTGATGGCTTCGGAGCGGCTCATACCGGAGGCCTCGAGCGAGTTCAAGGCTCGCATCGCCTCGTCGTCGAGCCGGACAGAAACAGCGCGAACCATAGGGTTATTGTATCGCGATCCGTGATACACGTCGAGAGGGTATGAGCTGACACGTTGGTCCCGACGAGTCGCAGATCCTTGAAGTCGGCCCTCCGACACCGCGTCTGAGCTGGGCCGGCGCCGCGGCACTAAGGCGACACACGGTCGCGCACGGCGTGTTCTCCGGAGATGGCGCCACCACCAATCGGGACCAATGCCTCTAGCGCCGCTGAACCAGGGACGTAGAACACCCTTGTGAAGGTCATCAACGCTGTTCTGGAAGAATCGTCACGGAGCAGGGGGCGCCGCCGTTTTGGGCTGCTGTGGGGCACGCCCTTGTACTCAACGCCGACTTATCACACAGCACCCGGACTACGTGTCCAATGAGTCGGCACGACGAGCTCCTTACCCGTCGTAGGGCAGCGCGCCGGCTCAGGGCCACGCTGCGCAAAGTCGACCGCTCCGTGGCCGATGGGTCGCTTACACCGGCTGGGATGCGGGGCAGGAGACCGCTCTTCGAGGTGGCCGAGGTCGAGCGCTTCAAGGCAAGCGCTCCCTTCAAGGCCTGGCGGCGGAAGCGGTTGGGACTCATGTGGACGGAGCTGACCGTCCTGGCGCTCATCACTGCAGGCTCCATCGTGTACGTCAACCATGAGCAGTCGATCCCATCCGTCATCATTATTCCGTCCAAGCCATCGGCTCGGTGCCCGGCTGGGTATCCGTACTACGACGCGTCTAACGGCCTGTGCTATACGCAGCCCGTGTCTGCTACGACGCCCACCACCGGAGGGAGGACCCCTGGGTGCCCAGCGGCCTTCCCGTACTACTCGGACGGTCGGTGCTATACGCAACCGCCGAGCAGCGCTCCGACTACCAGAGCGGGGCCATCGGGACCGTCCAACCCAAAGTTCTGTGTCATCAACAACCTCGGCGCTCAGTCGTTCCTGGGCCAAGAGGGAACTGGGTATGACCGGGTCGATACGAAGTCGGCTGCCCCCTGTTACTCCCACCTCGTCATCACGACCGACTTCGCCCAAGGCTGTGGGTGGGGGAGTACGGCCGAGGGTCCCTTCACCTCCATGCCAGCGAACCTCTGGAACGTCGTGGGCTGGATGGTGTTCCCAAGCTGGCCTTACGCTGGTTCGAACGCCGCGAACGGCGGATCTGCCGAGGTGTGGACCATCCAGTTCAACGACGGAACATTTATGTACGCCGTCTGCCCTATCGATGAGGACAACTACCCTCAGACGTCCCTGTACCCCAGCGCCCAGCACCAAGAAGACTGGGGATGAGCCGTGGGGCAGCTCCTTCGCCGGGCCTCGGCGTCCCTCTTCCCCCGGAGCACGAGCCGTGCTCTCGGGACAATTGTCGGTGACCGGATGGGACCAAGGGCGTCCGCGCACTCGGGGTCGACCGCGAGACCTCGTCGAGGGCCTCTTGAGGGGGCAGTTGTTCGGCGACGGTGAGAGGGGGCGTGAGGTTCGTGCAAGCGGTCCAATCACACATTTGCTCTGGCGTGATCGAACTCCCTGCCGCTGTCATTGCCACGTCGGCCTACGAGTATCGCTCGGTCAAGGTCAGAATGGTGCCGACGCTGTTCGTGTCGCTCCCGACGGCGGTGCACGCCGTCGCTGACGTGCACGACACGGCGGACAGGGAGCTGCCCCCGGTCGGGTTGGGCGTGGGCTCGATCACCCACGTCGCCCCGTTCCAGGCCTCCGCCAGCGTGCCCGCGATGTCAGCCCCGACGGCGGTGCACTCCGTCGCTGACGTGCACGACACGGCGGACAGGGAGCTGCCCCCGGTCGGGTTGGACGTGGGCTCGATCACCCACTTCTTCCCGTTCCAGGCCTCGGCCAGCGTGACTTCGTCCTCGTCGCTGGCGACGTAGTACCCGACGGCGGTGCATGCCGAAACCGACGTGCAGGACACGCCGTCCAGGAAGCTGCCGAAGGTTGCCCCGGCCGGGTTTGGTGTCGGCTCGATCACCCACTTCGTGCCGTCCCAGGCTTCCGCCAGCGTCACGATCGTGCGGGTGCTGTCGAGGTAGTTCCCGACGGCGGTGCAGCTCGTAAGTGAGGTGCACGAATCGGCAGACAGGGAGCTGCCGTACGTCCCAGTCGGATTGGGGGTGCGGTCGATCGCCCAACTCTTCCCGTTCCAGGCCTCTGCCAACGCCAGCTGAGCGCCGGTGCTGTTGCTGTAGCCCCCGACAGCGATGCACGCCCTCGCCGACGTGCACGAGATCGCGTAGACGGCGCCGGTGCCCTTCGCCCCGGCCGGGTTGGGCGTGCGCTTGATGGCCCACGTTGTCCCATTTCTGGACTCGGCCAGTACCCCCGCCCCGGAACCCCCGCCGGCCGTGCACGCCGTGGCCGACCGGCACGACACCCCGTTGAGGATGCTGCTCTTTGCCCCGCTCGGGTTGGGGGTTCGCTCGAACACCCACTTCTTCCCGTTCCAGGCCTCTGCCAAGGTCTCCTCGTTGCCCGTGATTCTCACGTAGTCGCCGACGGCGGTGCACGCAGTGGCGGAGGTGCATGACACGTCCTGCAGGGAGCTGCCCTGCCCGGGTCGCGGCGTTGGCTCGATCCGCCATTTCTTCCCGTTCCACGCCTCCGCCAACGTGTAGTCACTTGACCCCACGGCCGTGCACGCAATGGCGGACAGGCACGACACGGCGTCGAGGTCGCTCCCCTCCCACGAGCTCCGGTTAGCCTGGTCACCGACTTCGCTTTTGTCATCGTCGCGGCGGCTCGGCGAATACGGCCCGACCTGCGATGGCGGCTGCAGCGATTCGACCCCGACCCCGCCGAGCTGAGACTCGGGCCATGCCCATGGCTCGTTGTCACCTACGCCCCGGTGCTCTGGATCGATCCCCCCTGGGTTGACCCGATCGGCGCGTTGATGGGCTTCGTCAGCGGCTGCCTCAAGCTCGCGGATCCCTCGCATCGTTTTGGGACAGCGCTCCAAACTCGGGTGGAGGAAAGGCTGGATCGCAGCTGGAGTCGCTTGTATCTCCGTATCGCCGGTGAGTTGGCGCCTGACTCCTCCTTGTTCACTGAGAGAGTTCCTGCGAACATGCCACGGATCAAGGGCAGCGAGGACACCCACGCCACGCCGACTACGTCTCCGGTGCGCCGTCTTCGTCGTCCGCGACAAAGCGATCCGCCTCCGTCTCCTCAACTGATGGCGGCCGTCCCGGTGTTCCGGCGGGCGGGCTTCTTCGCCCTCTACGAGCCGCTCTCTGACGTCGAGCTGGCACGTTCTCTGGCGGCAACCTGGCGAGCATGGGAGGGGGACGAGTTGTCGAGCGATCCTGGCGAACTCGATTGGATGCTCGTCGTGCTCGACGAGGAACGGACGTTCCAGGGAGACAGCGAAGCCGACGTGCTAGAGGGCAACAACGTCTACGTCGGGCTGTTGCGGGACCTTGCCAGGCGATCGGGCGGAGCCCTGACCGTTCGGGCCATCAAGGAGGAGTGGGCTTCGCACACGGGTTCAGTCGATATCTCCCTTCGCGCCAACGGCAACGCAGTGCATCTGGCTCTTGCTGACTGTGGAGACTGGATCGACCCGAAGCTGCTCACTGAGGTGAACGGACTTCTTTCGCCGGAAGGCCCGCATTTCTTCGTCGTCGACACGGGCGGGCAAAACGTGATCATCACCCGAGCCACTGAGGAGGAGCGTCGAACGCTCGAGGAGGCTCGGTCGCTACGCCTCAGTGACCGGCCGCCGCCGTGGTGGGAGTCGGTTCGGCGCGATTGCTAGCGCCTCCTACGAAGGTCGCCGCGTCGTTGTACGCGTCACTAACGGCGACAAGACGACGGACCAGACATTCTGAGGGAAAGGAAAACCGGGCTCAGCGCTAGTGGATGAAAATCGGCGGTGTCTTGGTTGCCTGTTTGGTGGGGCCGGCATCGGGATAACAGCAGTAGAGGGAGGCGGCGAGCTTCAGTGTGCCCACCGGCACGTCGAGTACGCCTAACTGTCCTGTGGACAGGTCGAGATTTCCGTCGGCTCTGGTGCTGCTCGTGCGGACGAGGACAAGAGTTGTCCGGTCGCCGAGGGCAACGCCGTGGGTAACGAGGAGATACAACCCGCCAGTGGTGGACGCTTGGTTGAGCTGCGCCGGATGGAATACGAGCCCGAAAACACTGCCGTCATAGCTGCCGGTCAACTTGAAGGTTTCCACCCCGCCCGGGAAGCTGGGTGGCAGATGGAAGGGACCGACGACGCTACAAGGGACGAGGTCCGTGCTCGCCTGAGCTGCACCGGTTATCGCCTTGTTTGCGGGCACGTTGACTTGGAGCTCGAGGACCCAGCGCGCCTTGCACAGTCCGGCCGAGATCGTGCCGTTCACGTTGGTGCCATAGTTGCTCCCACCGTCTCCCACGGCGTTGCCCAGCCAGACCGCCTCGGTGGGGTAGGTCAGAACGAGCGTCTCTGACCTCCCGGCGAAGTCGGTGGCCACGGCGGTGATGGTGATGAGCGGGGGAGCGTCGGCGGGCACCGCGTACGGCGGGACGACGACGACCTGGTCGGTGCCGGCGGTCGTGCAGCGAGTCGGATGCTGGTCGTAGCTCTCACTCGTGAGCGTGCCGCCGGAGTCGGCCGTCACGGTGACGGAGCGGATCCCCGCCGGCGAGTGGGCCTCAAAGGTAAGGAGGATCTCGTCGCCCTCGCTCACCTGGGACCCCACGTCGGGTGTGTTGTCCTCGACGATCAGGTTCGGCGCACCCGTCGGCGGTTCCAGGGTTTGGGTCCCGCTCAGCACGGCGCTCTTGCCCTTGTCGGGACCGGAGGTAACCGTGGCGGTGTAGGTGACCTTCGTGGCGCCGTAGCTGAGAGAAGGGTCGAGCGAGCACGGGTCGACCCGGACCGGGACAGAGGCTTGGGCGGCATGCGCCGTCTGCACCAGCTGGGTCTGGCCGTCGACGGTGGCTGAGACCGCCACGTCATCGCCGCTGCAGCCCGACCATTCGACAAAGGCGGTCGCGCTGGCGTCCCCACTAATCGCCAGTTCGCATCCCGTCCCTGTCGGGGGCGATGGCGGGGCGACGGTGCCCGTGGGGCCAGCCGTGGGGGCGGCTGCGGCGCCCATACCGGGTGCTGTCACGCCCGCTTCGGTCGTGGGAGGCGCCCCCTCGGTCACATCGCCGGCGGTCGCCACCTTCGAGCGTGCTGCTCGGACGGGCGCCGGCGCGGGCACTCCGAGCGGCCCATAGGGGTCGTCGACCTCGAACCACGCCGAGCGCTGCATGCCGGCGAGGCTCGCCTCGACGCGATAGAGGCCGAGGAACAGGCGGCCCGGGTTGACAGCGGCGGCATAGGCGACGTCACCGGACGCCACGCTCACCTGTTGCGAGAGCAGCACCTGGGCTGTGCCCGGTGACGGCACCTTTGACCAGGTGACGGTCAGCACCTGGCGGGCTGCACCGGGGAGATAGCCCACGTCGACGACGGCGACAATGTCGGGGACCGTTGCGGCGAAGTCGGCCGAGGCTCCGACAGGGCTGCCGTTGCTCGTGATGGCCGTCGCAGCTACGAGGGAGGCGATGAGACCGAGCGGCCCGGCGTGACTCGGTGGCGCTGCTTGAGCCAGCAAACCCGAAGACGCACGAGACGCTGATCGCGCAGCGCCGCTCGGGCTCGAGCACGCTGCGACCAGGGCCAGCCCGACGAAAAGGGCAAACACGGTCCGACGATGCGGCTGACGATCGGTTATGGGTCGGGAGCGGCCCCTCAACGGTGGCCCACTCTGCGACTGCGACGCCTGCCGACCGCGGGTGCGCAAACGGGGGCGACCGTCTCGCGCATGGCTCACAGTAACGCTTTCGCGTCTTTCAGTCCCCGTGCAGCTGGGACTACGCAGCGATCATCAAGCGGCAGCGCTACAAACGCGGATTCCGCCAACACTCACTGGGGCTGAGCTGACACATGACATCGAGAAAACTGAGGACGGGCACCCATTCCCGCCGGCAGTCGCCGGGGAGCTCAGAGGCGGTCGCAGATCCTCGGCTTCGGCCCTCCGACCCTCTCCTGCAACCGTAAATGCGACCCAAGACTCGATGAGGTCGCCGCGCTCGCTGACTTCGCCTCTGCGACTTCCGGCGAAAGCAGCTCTTCGCCTTCAAGAGGCCCGTGACGTCGGGAGTTGTCTGGCTATTCCATCTCGCGAAGGATCACGTAGCCGCCTGCGCTCGCGAGAGTTGCCTGCCCGTGATCGGCACCTAGTCGACCTGCCACTACCGCGCAGTCGATCGCCGGAGCGGTGACATCGCTCTACCGCCTGGACGGTGAGGCCTCGCGACACACTCACTTTCGCGAGCGGCGGAGGGAGAGCGAGTCCGGTCGGTCGTCCCCGAGCATCCGCTTGCCGGCATTAGCCTCAGCTCATGAAGATGGTGCGTCACGTGGTCGTGTTCGACGCGGCCGACCTGCATGCCGAGAGCGCGTTCTGGGCCGGGATCCTCGGCGGGCACGTCTTCGAAGACGACCGTTTCCACTGCGTCGTCGACAGCGCCGGCGACTGGCGAATCGGCGTGCAGCTCGCGCCCAACCACGTTCCGCCCGAGTGGCCCGATGGAACGCCCCAGCAACTGCATCTCGACCTGCACGTCGAAGAGGCCCGAGCTGCGCACGAAGAGGCAATCGGGTTGGGCGCCAGACTGCTCCAGCCGGCTCCGGACTTCGACGCCGAAGAGGGCCACCAGGTGTACGCCGACCCGGCCGGACACCCCTTCTGCATCGGCTGGGGGCACCCGTCTCGAGAAGCCCTCGCCGCATTCGTTGCTGATCGCTTTGGGACGGAAGACGCGAGCTGAGTTAAAGGCTTCGTTGAACTGGGAGGACCGCACCGCCTGAATCCACCAGCCCACCAGAGGCCCCGCCATGCGTTTCACTGCCTGAGCACAGCAGGCGGCGGCGGGAGTCGCCTTGGAGAAGTGAGCCCATCGGGCGACACGGACTCCACGGTCTGCCACGCAGCCGCAGCCGGCGCAGATCTCCTCCATGCCCACGACCGTACGACCCGACCCAGTGGGAACGAAATTGGTCGAATTGGACTTTGTCGCACGATTGCCACAAAGTACGCGCAGACGCGACGGTGCCCGGGGCGAGGGTGTCCGGGTGACGTCTTGGATCGGTGTAGGCGAGGTGGCCGAGTCGCGATCTCTCGCGGTTGCCGAGCGCTACTGCTCATCGGTCACGGTGACCGATGACACGCCTCTGCCGCGCTACGGCGTGTGAGCTTTGCGTGCTACTCGGATGACGCAACCCCACCGGTGGGTGGCGCGGCAGCCATCGACTAGACAGGATTCGTGCCAGTAACGCGCATCGTGCCGTTCGAGGCCGAGCACGTGCCCGAAGCCGCCAAGCTGCTGGCCGAGCGGCATGCGGTACACCGCTTTGCCGAGCCTTTGCTCCCCGCGATCGAGGACTTCGAGCCTTACGTCGCGGCTGAGCTGGAAGGCGGCGGGAGCGGCGCCGTGGCGCTGCGCGGAGACGAGGTCGTCGGATACCTCGTCGGCAAGCGCGAGGAGAGCCCGGTCGGCCCAGCGCTGCGGAGTGGACACGCCGGGCACGCCGCCACCGAGCCCGAGATCACTCGCGATCTCTACGCAGTCGCGGCCGAGCGTTGGGTGAACGAGGGTTTGGTGCGCCACAACGTGTTCGTCCCGCAACTGGACGATCTCATCGAACCGTGGTTCCGCCTCAGCTTCGGCGGCTCTGCCATCCAGGCGTTGTTGGCGGTGCCCGAGCGGGCGACCTGCGACCAAGCGGCCGGCATCCGGCCGAGCACCCCCGCCGACCTCGTCGACGCAGCGCGACTGCAGGCCGTCCAAGAGGAGCACCTCACCTCGTCGCCAAGCTTCAACGGCTTCCGCCGCTCGAGCCAGTTCGAGCTCGAGGACGAGTGGGGCGATACCTGGACCAATGAGTGCTTCGATCACTTCGTCGCCGAGCGCGGCGGGCGGATTGTCGGTCACGCGTTGTTGTATCGGCGACCGCCCGACATGCGAGTGCCGCAAGGGAGCATCGATCTCGCAGGCTGCGCGACGGATCTCGAGGTCCGCGGCACCGGGCTCGGCATCGCGCTCACGAACTACGTCATCGCCTGGGCGGCGGAGAACGGTTTCAAGACGATGTCGACGGACTGGCGCTTAACCAACCTCGTCGCTTCGCGCTTCTGGCCGGCCCGCGGCTTTCGGGCAGCATTCATCCGTGTCTACCGGTCGATCCCCTGACGTCACTGAGGGTGAGGCCTGCCGGCGCCCTCGGTGGACGGTCTCCCGACGTTCACGACCTGGACGGGCAGGTCGCCAGCCGCCCCGAGGATCCTGGCGACGGTTGTCTTCCTCGACGCCCGTGAGAACCGGGAGCGGCGCCCGGACCCGATCACGAGCTGGGAGGCGCCGGCCGTGCGCGCTGCTTCGACCAGTCCAGAAGCGGTGTCGTCCGCCCTCAGCTCCAGCAACGTCCCCTGCAGCTCTTCCAGGAGGCGCCGGTCCTCGTCGAGTCGCCCGATCGGCGGCCGCCCGAGATTGTCGGCGTCACGGACGTGCACGCCGATGACCGGCGCTTTCGACAGCTCGGCGAGTTGGGCTGCATAGCGGATGAGCCACTCGTCGGCGGGCGACCCGTCGAGGCCGACGAAGACGCAGTCGCATGGCTGGGGCAGGACGGCACCATGGGCCTGCAGGAACGCACCCGCCGGATCGGCCACCGAGTCGTCAAGCCAGAGGCGGACCACCTCCTGCAGGGCGGCGAGATTTGCAAAGCGGTAGTAGCTCGAGAGAGCCGCGCCCACGCGTTCCTCTGGAAAGACGAGACCCTCGGCCAATCGATGCCGCAGCGCCGAAGGCGCAAGGTCGACGAGGTTGATCTCACCGGCCCGCACGAAGACGTCGGGAACGGGCTCGGCCGGGTGAGCTCCCGTGATGCGGGAGACGAGGTTGGCGAGCGAGTCGATGTTGGCGACGTTGAGGGTCGTGAACACGTCGATGCCGTTCGCAAGGAGCTCGTCGACGTCCTCCCAGCGTTTCTCGTGGCCCTCGCCCGGGACGTTGGCGTGGGCGAGCTCGTCGACGAGCGCCAGGTCCGGTCGCCGGGCGAGAACCGCGCCGACGTCCAGCTCCTCGAAGGTCCCTCCGCGGTAGGTGACGGTCTTGGCCGGAAGCAGCTCCAGGCCGGTGACCTGGGCAGCGGTTACCTCACGTTCGTGACGCTCCCAGTAGGCGACAACGACGTCAGTTCCGGTCCGCCGCCGGGCCCGCCCGTCCCGCAACATCGCGTAGGTCTTTCCCACGCCGGGGGCGATCCCGACGTAGGTGCGCAACCTGCCAGTGCCCATGCGCGACTCCATGCCTATGTGTATAGAAGGAGATTCGGTCCGCGTCCACGCGCCGGGGCATCGTGTCGGTGGACCGAGGTCCGCCGAGCGCGAACTCGCGGAGGTGACCAATGCTCAGCCTGATCGACGCTCTCGGGGCGGCATGCAATGACCGGACGGGGCAGAAAGTGCGCTGGAAGAATTGGTCGCCCCGATCGCCGACTCGGGTCGACCAAGCCAAAGTTGCGTCGGCGCCCAGATCGGCAGTTCCGGGCCTCACGCCTCGCGGTTCGAACGCAGCACACAGAACTCGTTTCCCTCGGGGTCGGCGAGAACGATCCAGGACGGCTCGCCTTGCCCTACATCTACTCGGTTGGCGCCCAGCGAGATCAGCCGAGCGACCTCGCCGTCGCGATCATCGGGCCGGAGATCCAGGTGTAGGCGGTTCTTTCCGGATTTGTCCGCCGGGACGAGCGCGAAGAGCAGGCCCGGGAAGTGATCCGGCGCGGATCGAATCTCGAACTCCTCGGGGTCGTCGTTCACCACGACCCAACCGAGCGCGTGGGCCCACCAGTTGCCCAATGAGACCGGATCGCGAGCGTCAACGACTACCTGCTCCCACTTCAGCACCCGCCCATGGTTACCGATCTGGAGCGAGAACGCTCAACTTCGAGAGGCCGAGCACTCGCGCCAGATCGACGCGTCGGGAGCGAGTGTCACCGAGCTGACCCTCTCGGGCGGGGTGCCGCCGTTGGCGCCGCGATCACTGGCGCCTCTTCCCACCCGGTGCTCGCCAGAGCAGTCCTGGTTCGCGAGAGGTCACAGAGCACATCCAACCGAGCACACGAAGCGACGGACTCTCTGGACTGAAAGCCCTGCTATCGCCCCCGGCACACATATACAGGGGGTTAACCATGTCTTACGGGATTATTCACTTCTTCCCGGGCGGTACGACGGAGCAGTATGACGCCGTGCTGCAAGCGGTTCACCCCGGGGAGTTTGAACTCCCGGAGGGTCAGCTCTTCCACGCCGCCGGCCCGTCAGAGGGTGGCTGGACGGTGATCGCGATTCATGACTCCGAGGAGAGCTGGGTGAAGTTCCGTGACGAGACGCTCATGCCGCTGATGCAGCAGGGGGTGGAGGGAGGCTTCACGTCACGACCGACTGAGACCGGCTTCCAGTCTACAAGCAACTTCCGTAGCGCCCGGGCGACCGCCATCCGGGGCATCGGGTCGCAACGCGCTCAGGCGATCAGCCGGGGCGGCGAGCACTACAGCATCTTCTCCCGCCACCCGTACTCCACTGCCCAGGTGTCCACTCGCTGCAGGACGACTGGTCCGAGTCGATGCTGCAGGTATCAGGCTTGTCCTGCCGGAGCGACGTCTGTGTTGTACACGTTGACCCCGAGGTAGACGAAGCCTTCGGTACCGGTCTTGTCGTCAGCCGACAGAGAAGCCTCGGCCTCCGCTCCAACATCGTAGGAGATGATGGAGTGGCACGGAGGGGTCGTCATACCCCCGCGCACGGTCGGAGCAGCATCATCTGGCAGGGTCAGGTCAAACGGGAGATTCTTTGTATCGCCCGCCTGGACATCGAGAGGCTCATCGAGCAGAATCTGGGGAACCACCGCCGTGCCCTCGAGACCCTTCTTGACAGAGATGGTCAGAACAAAAGTGACGGCGACTTTGGTCACTGTCATCGGCCGTGTTGGCCGGATGACGACGTTGCCGGTGATGGTCTCGCCGGGCCGCAGCGTGCGGTTGGACAACTCAAGGTCAAGGTAACGCTCGCCCTTGTAGCGGGCTTCGGCAGTTGCCTCGCTGGCGAAGCGCTCCGGGCCTGCGAGCACCTCAACCGGTGCCTCCGCCTTCACGTCGACGCCGTGGCGCCGGTCGATGATCGCCCTGACCGACCACTTCACCTGATCGGTCGCCGAGGGCAGACCGTCCTCGGGAACGCGCAGACTGACGGCGTGGCTGCCCTGCACCACCTTTCCATCAGGGGAGGTGATCGGCATTTCAGTGATGACGACCTCTTCGTGCAAGAGGGTGTTGTGACTACCGTGATCCAACACGTCAACGCTGGTGTACCTGTGAAGGGCGGTCCGTACCAATTGCACCTTGACCGCTCTGACCTTGCGGTCAAGGTCACCAGTAATCGTGACGATCGCGTTCACCGTGTCCCCGAGCACCGTCGGTGAAGTTTCGGTCGTGACCGCCAGTGTCGGAAGCCCACCCGATGACATCGTGACCAAACCCCGAATCTCGGGCCTCGACCTGCCTGGTCGCGGCACTCCCGGCTGCGCAGAGTACCACCGTCTCAATAAGCGCGAGGCGTCGACAAGGGCGGCGGGTGTGTGTGGGTGACAGGTTCCGACGACCTTGACGCTGGCGGCGCCGGGTGGAAGACATCCCGTCAGCTGAAGGCCGCTCGGGAGTAGTCGCAGATCCTCGAGTCGGCCCTCCGACTCCGGTTCTGAGCTGGGATTATGTGGCTCCTCGGAAATGAGCGGGCTCGGCGGGCGGTGAGTTTGTCAACTTGCATTGGCCGACACCGTGCCCTGATCGCGGTGGGGCCGAAATCGGTTGACCCAACTCCCGTTTCCGCCGCGGATCCTCCTCGCGGACCGAGGAGCGGAGAGCTACGTGCCGACCAACACCTTGCCACCGCCGGTCACCATCACGCACAACTTCGTGGACGGGCAGTTGATCGCCAGCGGGTAGTCGGGGATTGACTTGGTCGTCTCGGTGGCGATCTTTGTCGTGTGCCATGCGCCCGAGCCGCCGCCAGGATTGGTGGACACCGAGACGAGGTAGTACGGATGGTTGTTGAAGATGGCGTCGATGCCCGCGGCCGCGCACAAGCTCTTGGAGCTGCAGGCGAGGGCAGAGATGTCTGCTTGCGAGTGGGCGATCAAATCGAACTTGCGGAAGGACTTGGCCCAGCCGGCGGCCGTGGTGACACCGTGGGACACGGCGATGCGAGCGGCCCCGGTGCCGGCGTCGCTGTTGATGGCGACGACGCAGATGCCCGGTGCGCCGCAGGCAATGCGGTCCAGCTCGTTGCCCCCGAGGCCGGCGACGGAGGCGGTGGTCCACTTGCCGGCCGACGGATCGGTCGACCAGCCGACGGAGTGGGCCGAGTTCTGGTCGACGGCGGCGCAGAAGATGTTGGGCTGTCCAGTGACGTAAGGGGCGCATCCGATCGACCAGATGCCGGAGTAGCCGTCGTCTTCCGGAAAGAGGGCGGTCAGGCTGGTGACGGTGGCTCCGGCTGTGGTTAGGACGTTGCCGGCGTCATCGAGCTCGGCGCAGCTGGGGCCGCTCCAGCAGGACACAGCGCCAAGGTCTCCGTTCGTCTGGGTATCGACGAGGGCAGCCCCCCAGTTGTGGGCTGTCGGGTTGCCCGACTGGAACAGGGAGCCGCCGTAGGACTCAGTGGGGTTGCCCTTGATCGGCGCGAAACCGGCGAGGGCACAGTCGACATGCACGCCCGCCTGGTCGCACGAGAGATCCTGGCCGCTGCCGCCGCCGCTGAACGCCTCGCTCCAGGCCACGAACTTCCAGGTCTTGCCGCCACCAGCCGGGTCGGTGGTGTAGAAGATGCCCTCGCTCTTCCCGCGGTAGCCGTCGGCCACGCACAAATGGACCGACGGGCAGCTCATCCCGCCGAGGGCGACACCCTTGCCCGGGATGGCCACGAACTTCGACCACTTCCAGGCTGCCGCCGCCGTCCCGGCGGTCGCCGCCCCGGCCGGCAGGGTCGTCAGGGCGGCTGCGAGCGCCACTGCCCCGGCAACGGCTACGAACGACCAACGGCTGCGCTTTCCCACGTTTCCCCCTCGCGTTGCGTCCATTTCAAAGCCGAGGTCTGTGACTTTACCTGCTCGCAGTCGCCACGCTTGGGCGACGTGACGACCGGAGCTCGGCCGGCCAGGCGCGGCAAGGGCACGGCTGAGGACGGCCGGCGGGGACTTCCGGGGCGATCCAGACGCCGAACCATCTGAGATCAGGATGTCATCCCACCGGGGCGCCCGCGGCCAAAGCCTTCACGTCGGCGGTCGTGAGGGGATTCCCTCCGATACCCCACTCGCCGCTTCCCACCTCCTCGACGACAACCCAAGTGACCGGACGCATGTTCTCGCCCTCGATCTCGACCATGGTGTCCGTGAGCCGTCTCCGGAGTCTCGCTTGACGCTATCCACCGCGCCGAGCGGCGATCCTTCTGGAGGGACGTCCTCCCTCCTCGGCAGCGATCCCGGGCACGAATGATTGCTGGGATCGCGCCCCGTCGGCCCTCCGACACGAGCCCCGAGCTGGAATTATGTGTTGAGACTCGGGTCCTCGGGTTTCGCGTATGGGAGAGGACGGGATGCCGTCAGTCAGGCGAACCAGCTCACAAACCAGGGCCAGCTCGGGCGTCGGCCCCTGTGACGGTGGCGGAAGACTGCCACGAGCAAGCCAAGACCACCGAGCATGAGAGCCATGATCTCTACAACAGCCAGCGCCGCCAGCACCAAGCCAAATGCCGCCAACCCCCAACCAAGGCTGTGCTGTGAGAGACCAACGGCCAAGCCAACGCCGAGCGGGACGTAGAACCAGACCACGACGACGATCGTCAGCGCGCGACCATCGACCTTCCTCCGTCGCTCGCGCTCTTCGGCCAGCACCTCGACCGGATCAGCTCCTGTTCCAACGTGAGACGACCGAGCGGGCGCATGCCTACCAGCGGCAGCTCCATGTTCCAAGTGCGACCGGCCGACCCACAGGCCACGAACGATCTCGGCAACCGAACGACGCGGCACCGCCGCGATGGTACGGGCACGACCCGGGCCGCTACAAGGCGGTCGGCATGTCGCCCCGCCGGACTCCCGAGGGCGCTTGGAGGACGAGGGACACTGCCGGATGAACGTGAAGGTTGAACCCTGGCTCTGCTCCTGGATGCGGGCGAGGCCGAGGGCTCAGAGTCTTCAGAATCATGACGCCGCCCGCTTGAGGTGGGCCTCGTGAGCGAGCTTGATGATGTCCTCTGACACGGATCGCTTGTTGCCTTCATGTGCCGGGTGGTGCGCGGGGCACGCAAGATATGGGGTGCCTTCGACCGGCTTCCCAAGTCGGAGACATCCCTTGACGTGGCAGTTGTGGTGGCGGTAGACGGTGATGATGCTGCCAAGGATGAGGAAGTCAGGAATCGCACCACCGAACCCAGACCAGAACCCGTACCAGGTACCCGACTCGGCATCCGCACCGGTGTAGCGCAGGAACCAATGCGCAGAGTCAGTCCAGAAGACGACGACGAGTATTAAGAAACCAACGAGGACGAGCAGCAAACCAATAGTGAGACCTCGTTTCATAGCCCTTCCCGACCTCTCGCTTAGCCTTCGCTTCAGAAGGCTCTTCGCAACCACCCTGATTCATCAGCCCAGCTCCCTCACCGTCTGGGAAGTATCACACGGGATTCCTGGAACGTCATTGATATGGAAACGCCGGCTCCGTGCGTCGATCTCCTTTCGAGGAGCCTCGTGGCGGCAGAGCAACACCAGAACGATTCCGACGATGTCCGTGGGCCGAGTGCCGACGCTCACGGATCTGGTTCGACCGGCCCGTTCGCCGCAGCCTCGGCGTCTGCCACGGCATCCACCGCCGCCACCTCAGCAGGCGTGGCGCCGAGCCGGCGTTCGACGTCAGCCAGCCGGTCGCTGATCACCGATAGCTGCTGGCCCAGGTCGGCGTGGCCCTTCTTGAACTCTTCCTTGTTGTCGTCGGTGTGTTCCTTGATGAACACGGAGGCAACCGTCGCCGTGAGCACACCGATGAGGCCGATTCCCACCAGCATCAGGATCACGGCCACGACCCGTCCACCTTCGGTGACGGGATACCGGTCTCCGTAACCCACGGTGGTGACAGTGACGATGGCCCACCACAGCGCGTCGGGGTAAGCGTGGATGTTGCTCCCTTTGGCCTTCTCCTCAAAGAGAAGAACGAGCCAGGCCCCGAGGAAGAGGACTGCGACGACGGCGATGAGCACCCGAAAGAGGCTGTGGTGCTTCAGGATGGACTCCACCCGCAGCTCCCCCTCATGCAAGAGGAGGCTCATCTTCTCGATTCCTACGACGTGCCAGCCCTGGAGGGCAGGCAACAACACGGTCGCCGGCTCTACCCACCGCCGCCTCAGATAGCCGGGCGTGTCAGGGGTGACAACTAGGCGCACGAGGTACTCCGCCAGCATGACGACCCAGAGCACGAAAAGGCCGCCGACGAGGACCTCGGAGGCAGAACCGTTGAGGTCAGCGCTGAGCACGACGATGGCGAGGACGAGCCAGGCGACCCCCAGGACAGTCATCGGGAACTTCGTGATTCGTTCGATTCGATCGACGAGATCGTGGCGCCCGCCCGACGGTTTCGCCCCGGCGATCACCTGGTGCCGTCGTTCTTCCTTGCGCGCCTTCTCTTCGAGGCGCTCTTGCTCAAGCTTTTCCAACCGCTGAATGCGTTCGATGCTGGACGGCTTCTTCGCCGTGGTGGTGGCTTGACGGGTTGTCACATCAGCCGAATCCTCCACAATCAGAAAAAGTTAGTGCGTGGGCTCCCCAGCGACCGGTCATTGCTATCGGGCCAACCCACCCGATTGACCCAAGAGGGTTCGATTGACGAATTGCAGAAGGTGATCGCGTCACGTCAGCACCGGCCAAATCGTATCGAACACACGTTCGTGCTCCACCAGGGTAGGCTCCTGCACATGTGGGAGTACCTAGCCCTCAGTGAGAAGGACATGCGGACGGATGACAGCGGTGGCCCGCTGACCGTGCAGCAGAAGCTAGAGGTCCTCGGCAAGGACGGTTGGGAGTTGGTCGCCTTCCACCCGGAGGAGTTCTGGGTGTTCAAGAAGCCGGCTGAACCTGAGAAGGCAAGGGCGAGAGCGATCGAGCTCCAGCAAGAGGCGGAGCGAGCGCACCTCGCCAGAAAAGACCCCGCATCCTGGGAGCCGCCGGTCTTTTGACCGCACGCCGCAGCTCCGGCCACCTTCTCGTGAATGACCCGGGGCTCGAGGACTATTCGCTCGCGCCCCCGACGTCGTTGCCGGCAGGCGTGCCGGTGTCGACGTCGTCGAGGAAGGAGTCGGCCCTGTCCACCTCGAACCGCCAGATGGAGGAGATCCAGGTCGGTTCGTCGAGCCCGACGCGGGCGAAGGCACGCTTCAGCGGGCTGGTCCGTGCAGGGCCGAGCCTCGTCTCCCGTCGAAGGCGCTTGGTCACCGACGTCGGCTCGTAGCGCCGCCGCGCTTCGACGACCACCACCGCTCGGTCGGTCGCGACGATTACCACCTTGCGGTCCAACGTAGACAAGGCACCCGCGAGCATGCTGCCGCCCGGGTTGAGGCCGATCTTGGCGGGGAATATCGCCTGTATCTCCTCACCTTCCTCGAGCAGGGGCTGGGCGCGCTCGCGCAGGAGCTCGCACAAGTCCTCCACCATCTTGGCCGTCCTCGCGGGCAGCGGACGCTGAGGGTCGTACGGAGACATTCGCGCGGGAGCGTAGCAGCGCCGCCGCGGCGGCTCGGGTGCCCCAGTCCGGTGGCCAGCGGGAGGGGCCGAGCGCGATCCCACCTCCCCGGGGCTGCGAGTGCTGCGGAGCGATCCGCGAGGAGGGCCGCTTTGCACCTCCGGCTGTGGTGCCGCCGGGTTACGCTTCGGGCTTCTGTGCCGTCGAGTTCTAGCCGAGGCGAGCGATGCCGAAGGGCGCTGTTGTCGGGGTTCAAGGCTCCCTCAAGGGGAAGCGGTTTGCGGTGCCGGCCGGAGAGCCGATCACGTTCGGTCGCAGCGATGAGAACGCCGTGGTCCTCCACGGCGAGAGCGCGTCGCGCCTCCATGCCGAGGTTCGGCAGCAGGATGACGCTTTCGTTCTGGAGGACCGCGGCAGCAGCAACGGAACGTGGGTCAACGGACGTCGCGTCACCGTTCACCGACTGCAGTCGGGGGACCAGATCGCGATGGGCGACGACGTCTTCCGCTTCGAAACGCCGGAGGCGGACGGCACCGCCCCGGAACCTCCCACCATGCTCACCTCAGCGCGGACGTTGCGCGCGATCGTCACAGGGGGCGGTCCGGTCGGCCTGAGCTTCGCTCTGCTCTTGGAGGATCTGCTGGGGTCGCGCGTTGACATCACGATCTACGACGGCCGCTGGACCCGGGCCGGTGGCCAGGTCGTTTGGAAGAGTCCTGACCAGGGCAATATGCGCCGGCAGCAGGTCGTGACCGTTCAGAGCCGCCAGTATCTGAGGCTCCCTCTCGAGGTGCAGGAGCGTCTGTTCAGCCCGGGCAACTACTCAGAGATGTGGCCGGCGGGTCCGGACTCGATCGAGGACCTCGGCCCGCGCAATATTCGCATTTCCTACGTCGAGGATCAGTTGCTCGCCCTCGCCAACGAGAAGTCTGAGCACATCCATCTCATCCCCGAGGTCTTCGATCCAGCCGGTGCGGAAGACGACGTCGCCACGAGGCACGTGCTCGCTATCTGCGAGGGCAGCCGCTCGGTCACGCTGGAACACTTCGCCGACAGGTTCGGGGTCGGGGACCCATCGATGTACGCGCTCGACGGCAAGCACGTGCAGGACATGGTGCTGGGGCTGCGGGTGAAGTCCGAGCTTCCCGACCCGATGTCGGTGCTGCTGACCGTGGCCCAGAACCGGTTCCTCCTGAACTCCTTGCGGGGGGACGGCTTCCTCAACATGCGGTTGACGGATCAAGAGGCGCAGGAGGCGGTGGGGATCGACCCGCTCCAGCGGGTCTTCACGCCCTGCATCCAGTCGGAGCCATGCGTTCTGGAGCTGCGGGGAGACCGGGAGTTCTACTGTGCCGGACATCGCGCCATCTTCCTGCCAGCGCTGTTGAAAGGCTCGCCGCTCTGGCAGCGGGTGCAAGAGGGACTGGAGCTCTTCGGGGTTCCGCCGGAGAACCTGACGGCGGTGACTGGCTTCCGACTGGACATGGTGCAGCGGGCCCGTTTCACGGCGCCCTTGTTTCCCAGGACTGCGACGACTCCCGGCACGTTCGGGTTCCTGCTCGGCGATGCGGCCAATGCGATTCACTTCTGGCCCGGGCGTGGGCTCAACAGCGGCCTGGCGTCGGTCATCTCGCTGTCTCGGTGCCTCGCGTCCACTTGGAGGGAAGCCGGCCTGCGGGACGCTGACTTCCTCCGACACGAAGCGGTCATGGCGATGCTGCAATACCGGCACAAGAGCCGGGCGTGGCGGCAGATGGTCACTACCGACGCGGCTGGGAACGTTCGGGCCATCAAGGACCAGATTGCACTGGGGATCGCTGAGGGTGACCAAGGCGCCTACGACAGGGACGCAGACCTTGATGCCATGATGCAACGCTTACAACAGATTCGCCGCCGGCTGGAATCACGGCTCGCCGGCTTGCCGGATGACACGACCCTGCAGAGCCACCTTGGGCGGGTTCTAGGACCAACGTTGCACACGCTTCTTGTCAGCGAGCCCTGGGACACGGGCAGCGTCGGGGGAGAGGAGGTCGACGTCGAGTGGCTTCTCAAGGCGGCAGCAGCGGTCGACCTGGCCTAGCACCGGTTCGGCTGAAACGTAGACTCGCGCCGACGGCACAAGTCAGGACGGCACAAGGACGGTGCGATGAAGGCGACCGCGCGGCGTAGAGGGGGCTTCACCCATCGGATCGCGATCCGCGACCATGAGCTGACCGTTGACGAACCCACCGACCATGGTGGCAGCGACCAGGGTCCAAGCCCACAGGAGCTGTTGGCTGCGAGCATCGCCTCCTGCACCGCGATCACGATGGAGATGTATGCCGACCGCAAGGGCTGGGACATCGGCGAGCTCGAGGTCGAGTGCGAATACGAGACGCCGGCACGAGGTTCTCCCGCGACGTTCAAGATCGTGCTGCGGCTTCCGGCGAGCTGCACCCAGGAACAGCTCGATACGTTGAGCATCGTCGCCGCCAAGTGTCCGGTCCATCGCATGTTGCAAGGCGAGTCGGTCTTCGAGGAACGGATCGAGCTCGTGACTACGGAGCGGGCCTAGCCGCCAACAACCCAGCCGAGTCTTCAGCGGCGAACCCGTCGGCCGTCGGTCGGGGGGGCTCTCGTGGATGGCCCTCGTTCGAAGGACTCGTAGGGCTGCCGGCGGCTCCGGCCCGGCGGGGCGACACCGAGCCAGTCGCAAAGATGGCGACCTCGGCCCTCTGACGCTCAGGTGGCGTTCTCTCTCATGGCGTACGGTGCCTGGTAGGCGGCCATCCGCTCCATGAAGGGATCGGGGTCGAAGGCTTCCGGCCCGAGGACGCCGGCACCCGACCAGAGGCCCTCGGCGAGCAGCTCCATGGCGATGACGGGACCGACGGCGGTCTGCCACACGACGGCTTGCACGCCGAAGTCGCGCATCGTCTCGGCGTTGTCGGCCACCTGGTAGAGGTACACGTCGCGTGGTTGCCCGTTCTTCCGGCCACGCACCCAGGTGCCGGCGCAGGTCTTGCCGGTCATAACGGGACCGAGACCGGCGGGATCGGGCAGGCAGGCCGCGACCACGTCCCGTGGCGCCACGGCGACGCCCTTCACGTCGATCGCCGCCGGATTGTCCAGGCCGAGCATGTGCAGCGTCTTCAGCACCTCGATGAACTGCCGACCCAATCCGTACTTGAACGTCACGCGGTCGCACGGGATCCAGCGGGGGACGAGGACGACTTCCTCGTGCTCGACGTTGACGCACTCGAGGGGTCCGATGCCCTCCGGGAACTCGAAGATCTCGGGCTCGGAGAAGTTCTCGGTCTCGAACAAGCCCCGACCGCGCTCGTAGACGATCGGTGGGTCGAGGCACTCCTCGATCGTCGTCCAGATCGAGAAGTTGGGCGTGAACTCCCGGCCGGCCACCTCGAGGTTGGCGCCGTCGCGGACTCCGATCTCGTCGATCGTGTCGAACAGGTGCTTGGCCGCGTAGGCGGCGAAGACGTCGGAGATCCCCGGCTCGACGCCCATGCCCACGAGCGCGAGGAGCCCGCGTTCCTCCCAGGCGGCGGACAGCTCGAGCTGGTGGCGGCCGAGAAGGACACCACAGTCCCCGTCGAGGGCCATGTCCATGTACGTGCGCCCGAGCAGGAAGGCGGCCTCGAAGACGGCCGAGTTGAACACCGGGTCGACGGCGTTCATGACGAGGTCTACGCCGTACTTCTTTCCCAGCTCGATGACCTGGTCCCGGTTGGCGGCGTCGATGGACTCCACGGGGAAGCGTTCGGTTGCCCCCACCTTCGCCTGCACCGCGCGCGCACGCTCGAGGTTGACGTCACAGAGCACCATCTGCTCGAGCCAGGAACGCCGTGCAGCAAGGACGGCGATCGACTCGCCGACCCCTCCCGTACCCACCAGCAGCACCTTCATTGCGACTCCCTTCCCTGACCGCCCGACGTGTCCTGCGCCGTGCTTCGCCGCCGGCCCGCTAAATGACGTGGCTTTCGATGTCGCCCTCGCCGAGGACTGCCCCGGGCGCCGATCCCTCCTCGAGCGTCTCGGCCACCTCGAGCTTGCGCTCGAAGAACTCGTGTGTGGCTCGCCGTTGCCAGAACATGAGGGGAATGCCGAGCAGGAGGATCCCGATCCCGATGACGAAGGGCGCACCAACGCCGCTGAAGCTGCCGAACTTGAACCACGGAGGCGAGTAGGCGTTGGCGGGATTCCAGTAGACGAAGGCCGACTTCACGAAGACCCACGTGAGGGCGGCGGATCCGAGGATCGGCGCAACGCCCATACAGACGAAGTTCTTCGTGCTCCTCAGGAGAAAGCGGCGGAAATACACCGGGCAGGCGAAGCCGGTGACGGCGTAGTAGAAGCAGATCGAGAACCCGAGCCCGGAGATGGAGTCGAACAGGACGGCCTCGTCGTGGTTGACGACGACGAGGAAGATGTACCAGACGATCGACGCCACGCCCATCCAGATCGTTGACCACGTCGGCGTGAGGTACTTCTCATGGGTGGCGGCGAAGCTGCGTGGCAGGGCGCCGTGGGCCGCCATGGACAGCGTCGTGCGGGCGGTGGGAAGGATCGTCGTCTGTGCGGACGCCGCCGCCGAGGTCAGCACGGCGAGGATGAGCAGCTTGTCCCACGGTGACCCGAGGACGGCCTTCGCCATGGCGCTGAGGACGTCGTCGGAGTGGGCGCCGAGGAACTGGGTGCCCGCGAAGGCCGTGGCAGCAACCGAGATGATGACGTAGATGGCGAGGAGCACCACCGTGGACAGCACCATGGCGACGCCAGGCGTCCTCGTGGAGCCCGCCGTCTCCTCGTTCACGCTCCCGGAGGTGTCCCAGCCCCAGTAGATGAACACGGCCAACAGCACGCCTGCTGACAACGACGACCACGACTTGACCGAGAAGGGGTTGACCCAGGACCACGCCGGCGTGACGGAGCCTGCGTGGTGCAGCGCGAGGACCTTCACGAGGGCGACGACGGCGAAGACGGCGAGTACGACGATCTCCGCCGCCAGCAGGACGAACTGCGTCCTGGCGTTGAGCTCGATCCCGAGATAGCAGATGACCGTCATGCCCACGATGAACCCGCAACCGAGCACTGTGACCCACAGCACGCTGTTGGCCAGGCCGTTCGCGTCGAAAAGCAAGAACGTGTACTTGGCGGCGATCAGGGCCAGGCTCGGCATGACCACGACGTCGCTCGCGATCGTCGCCCAGCCGTTCATCCACCCCTGCAGCGGGCCGAAGGCACGCGTCACCCACGAGAACGTGGTCCCGCAGTCAGGGTCGACCCGGTTGAAGTAGTACATCGACCCCGCGATGAAGAGCATCGGGACGAAGGAGATGAGCATGATGGCGGCCGACTGATAGCCGACCACGAGGGCGACGAGTCCCAGCGTGGCGGCGATGCTGTAGGCGGGCGCGGTCGACGCCACACCGATGACGGTGGAAGCCACCAAGCCGAGGGCTCCCGGCTTGAGGCCCTTGTCCAGCACGCTCGACGGCAGTTCGCTCGACTGGGCCATGGTCGAACCCTTTCCGAAGACATGCTGCACCGATGTCTCGACCGCAGGTAGGGGAGAAGGTCCCAAGGGCGGCCCACGCCGCAGCCCTGAAGGAAGAGGCCGTCGCCTGCAATAGGCTCCTCGACGTGCCTCCCGCGGCGTCCTCGGCCCGCTCGCCGGCGCAAGACGGGTTCCGGATGCCTGCGGAGACGTCCCCACACGAGCGCACGCTCATGGCCTGGCCGTGCCGAGCAGAGCTGTGGGGCCCCCATCTCGGGGCTGCAAGGGACGAGTACGCCGGCGTTGCCAACAGTGTCGCCGCCTTCGAGCCCGTCACGATGGTGGTCGCCGACGCAGAGGCGGCAGCGGAGGCTCGGGCGCGATTGACCGTCCGGGTCGAGGTGGTCACGCTTCCCCTCGACGACTCCTGGATGCGCGACAACGGCGCGATCTTCGTGCTCGACGATGCCGGCAGGCGGGCGGGGGTGCACTTCCGCTTCAACGCCTGGGGCGAGAAGTTCGCCGGGTGGGACCGGGATGAGGCGGCCGGCGGCGTGCTCGCAGGCACTTACGGGGACCTCACCTACGAGGTGCCGATCGTCCTCGAAGGCGGGTCGATCCTCATTGACGCGGGTGGCCGGCTCGTCACAACCGAGCAGTGCCTGCTCTCGCCCAACCGCAACCCGCACCTCGACAGGGCCGCCATCGAAGCGGCGCTCTGCAGCAACCTCGGCGCCACCGAGGTCGTCTGGCTCGGGCGGGGGCTCTACGACGACCGCGACACCGACGGGCACGTCGACGGGTTCGCCGCCTTCAGCGACGCCGGCGTGCTCATCCTCCAGGCGAGACCCCCCGGCGATCCCGACCACGAGGCCATGGCCGAGAACCACGAGCGGGCCGTCGCCGCCGGCATGCAGGTCGTTGACTTCACTCCCATGGCGCGTGCCGACGTCGGCGACGTGAGCGTGGCGCTCCCGTATCTCAACTTGTACCTGTGCAATGGGGCAGCCATCGTGCCCCTCGCCGGTGGCGCCGCTGCCAAGACCGACGAGGAGGCGCTTGCGATCCTCCGCTCGCTCTTGCCGGGTCGGGAGGTCGTCGGCGTCCCGGGCCTCGTCATCTCCTACGGCGGCGGGGGGCCGCACTGCATCACCCAGCAGGTCCCGGCCAGGAGGGGCGCAACGTGCGACTGATTTCGGCTTCGCCTGGCGTCTCCCTTGCGAGAGTGGGCCCGGGTGGTTCGAGCGTGCTCCGCGTCGGTGCGGTGCAGCACCGCTGGCACCCGGATCCGGACGAGCACAGGGACGCTCTCGCCGAGGGCGTCCGGACTGCTGCGAATGCGGGGGCAAGGCTCATCTGCCTACAGGAGCTCACCCTCTCGCCGTACTTCGCCGCCACCGACGAGGGTCCCCGCCCCGGTTGCCTACCGGAGCCGCTCGTCGGCGGCCCGACGACCGTCTTCGCCGGAGGCCTCGCCCGGGAAACGGGGTGCTACGTCCATGCGTCCCTCTGGGAGGAGCAACCTGGCCGGTCCCTGGGGTTGAACACGGCGGTCGTGATGGCGCCTGACGGAACGATGGCCGGTCGCACCCGGAAGCTGCACATCCCCATCACGGCGGGCTACCACGAGGACCGTTACTTCGAGCCCGGGCCGGCGGAGGGTGCCGTCCGGCCGCTCCGCATCGACGACGTGGACCTCGGTTTCCCGACGTGCTGGGACCAGTGGTTCCCCGAGCTCGTGCGCCTCTACTCCCTTGCCGGCGCCAGCGTGCTCGTGTACGCGACCGCCATCGGCTCCGAGCCCGATCACCCGGACTTCGACACGGAGCCCCTCTGGGAGTCGGTCATGATCGGCAACGGCGTCGCCAACGGGACGTTCATGGTCGCCGTCAACCGGACGGGTACGGAGGGACGGCTCACCTTCTACGGGTCTTCCTTCATCTCGGACCCCTACGGACGCAAGCTGGCGCAGGCACCCCGTGACGAACCGGCGGTCCTCGTGGCGGACCTGGACATCTCGCAGCGAGACGACTGGCTTGCCCTCTTCCCGTTCCTCACGACTCGGCGTCCCGATGTCTACGCCGCTCTCGGGCTCGCAGAGCCCCAAGCCCACCCGGCCGCAGGTTGACCGTCCAGCTCGGCGGCCACCTGCGGCACCCCACCCTCCCCTCGGGACGGCGCCCCTACGAGGTCGCGACGAGCGTCCCGATGCGCGCCTTGTTCACGTCCAATGGGTCGACAGCGTCGAGGTAGAGGTCGGCTCGGTGCGGTGCCACCCATCCCGCAAGAACGCCGGCGACGTGATCCCAATCGAACTCATGCCACCCAGGAATGCCGCGGAGACGGCCCTCGACGCGACCTCGAAGGATGTCGGTGTCACTGCACGAGGTCACGACGACGAGAGCAGTCGCCCCTGTCGCGCTCGCCACGGCTCGCGTCCCCTCGACTTCGACCTCTCTTGCGACGCCGTCAAGGACGACAGACCGGCCGTTTCGCAGCTGCGCTGTGGCGAGGTTCCAAAGGATCGACCATCCAACTCTTCGGTACTCGTCGCGCGACATCCTCTCGAGCGCCTCCTGGAGGTCTTCGAAACCCCTCATGGCGGCCATTGCCCAGTCCCAGCCAAGTACGGGAGCATCCAGCACGGTGGCGGCCCACTCTGCCAGTGTGGACTTCCCCGTGCCCGGCGGCCCCGTCACCACGAGCAGGGTTGGACGTCTTGCCACGGAGACATGATTGCCCAGGAGAGGACTGCGGCGTGCTCGGCCGCGGGCGGGAGACCTTCGTAGCTTCACCGAGTGGGCCGAAGGTTGTATGCCAGGCAACTCTCGCTCGATGGCCAAGGGCCTCGAGTGGGAGCCTTAGTGAGAGCCGATCGAACCCCGACGGCGCCGCCGCATTTGACGGGCGGCGACGATCCCGGCATGATCGCCCCGCCGACGCTGCAGTGACCTGGTCCCGGTCCCACGCCGATGGCGGGGAAGTGGTCCGACCAAGCTGGCGGCGACAGCCACACGGCGCAGTGGATTCGGGCGGCCTCTTCGGGTAAGTAATCGCCGCTGAAAGGGGAAGCACCACAATGCTCGAACGACCGTCTTGGTTGCTGCAAAACCAGATCAACCCGTTCCCGGTCTCGGGTGTGCTGAGTCTGGACGACAATGGAAGGCTCCGCTTCACCCTCGATGCAGGAGCGGCCAGTTGCATGCTCGGCTGGCTCGAGAAGGCACTCGACACACAGGGGATGAAGGAGCGGGTCAACAACGGCGAGCGCCCGGTTGTGTTCGACCTGCCAGTGGCCCAGCAGCAGATCACCTGGCCCAAGAGCCTCGGCGGCTACGGACTGAAGGTCGACGACGGCTCGCGGACGTGGATCATCACGCTCGACTACCCCTCTGGCGGGGGCATCTCGCAGCTCAGCCACATCTTCAAGAGCAAGGGGACCAGCAAGCCTTGGAAGGACGCGCTCGCCGCCGCTGGGGCGAGATGACGCCACCTTCGACCTGACGCGTTCGGGCTAAGCCCGTGAAGGGCCAATTGCGTCCGGCGCGGTTCATACCGTGAGATCTTTGTCCTCCATTTCCCAGGCGTGATCCATCGTGTGATACGCCGTGTGCCGGATCAGGTACCGCAGCGGCCAGGTCCGGGCCATTCTGCCCTCGGAATGGAATGTCCGAATCGCCGCGCAATAGGCGCCCCGATACGCTTTCAGCCCCGTGGTGTCGGTTACCACCTCATCTTGGGGCGCGTGCACCCCGACCTTCCTTGCCCACTCCTGCTCGGCGCCGAGGGTATGACGAACAATTCGGTCCCGGTCACGCCCTCCGCCCCGCGGACCCTTCTGCATCTGATCCGACACGCGGGTACGCACATCGTCGAAGAACCTCCAACACGCCTGCATCAGCGTCAGTTCACGCTCTAGTTCTTCGCTCGACATGGCCTGTCTGTCGATGCTCGAGAACGCGAACGAGATGCCCCAGAAGTCCGTTGAGCCGGTGCCCGGATAGTGCTCCACCGTCCGTACCGTTGTGAGAGCCGCAAACTCCGCACCCATCTCGGCCAGCTTTGCCACCTCTGCATAGCGTGGCAGGTACGCCCGTAAGCGTTCAGTCGCGGCCTCTCCCGTCTTCCCACCCCGCTCCAGACCGGGCCAGTCGGGAGCCACCGCCGCGAACTTCTTACCTTTCGGTCCGACTTCCAGCGCCACCGAAGCTCGTCAGCCATTCTGTGCTTCCAGCACGAGACGTCCTGATTCTGCGATCGCTGAGGAATTGTTCGCCCGCACCGAACAAAGGCATTGTCGGCCGCACCCGAACAAAGGCATTGTCGGCCGGTCCCGAACAAAGGAATGGAGTCCTACTGGCCGCCATTCTCAATGTAGCGCTCGTCGGGCGCTTGCATCAAGGCCCTGGTCGGTGTGCATAATCTCCGGTCCGACCCGAGGCTGCGGAAAGAGAGAGTGGCCCATGGCAAAGCATGCTGTGGTGATCGCCGGAGGCGGGCCGACGGGGATGATGCTGGCGGCCGAGCTGGCGTTGGCGAAGGTCGACGTCGCCGTCGTGGAACGGCGTTCCAATCACGTGCTCGTCGGCTCACGTGCCGGCGGCTTCCACTCGCGCACGATCGAGCTGCTGGATCAGCGTGGGGTCGCTGCTCGGTTCCTGGCGGAGGGCCAGGTAGCTCAGGCAGCCATGATCGGCACGACCGTGCTGGACATGAGCGACTTTCCGACGCGTCATCCGTATTCGCTCGGGATCTGGCAGAACCAGATCGAGCGGATCATGGCCGCCTGGATCGCCGAGCTCCCGGTGCGGATCTATTACGGATGTGAGGTAAAGGGCTTCTCGCAAGACGACAGCGGCGTCGACGTCGAGCTGTCCGGCGGAGAGTCGCTGCGGGCGCAGTATCTCGTGGGGTGCGACGGAGGACGCAGCGTCATCCGTAAAGCAGCCGGCATCGAGTTCCCGGGCTGGGATCCGACGAGGAGCAACCTGATCGCCGAGGCCGAGGTGACCGAGGAACCGCCGCGGGGCATGCGCCAGGACGCCACGGGCGTCCATGGTCTCCACAGGTTGGAGGATGGGCGGACGGTGCGGGTAGTCGTGACCGAGCAGCAGCTCGGGCCGAGCAGCGAGCCCACCCTGCGCGATCTGAGGGCGGCGCTCATCACCGTGTACGGCACCGACTTCGGGATCCACAGTCCCACGTGGATCGCCAGGTTCACCGACATGACACGTCAGGCAGCGACCTGCCGAGCAGGACGTGTCCTCCTCGCCGGAGACTCGGCCCACGTGCACTACCCGGCGGGTGGGCAGGGCCTCAGCCTCGGTGTGCACGATGCGGTGAATCTGGGATGGAAGCTGGCTCAGGTGGTCAAGGGGACTTCGGCGGAGAGCCTCCTGGATACCTATCACGACGAGCGCCACCCGGTCGTTGCCCGCGCGCTTCGGCACACGATGGCCCTGACCGTGCTCCAGCGACCGGACGAGCGCATGAAGGCCCTCGTCGATTTGGTGTCGGAGCTGGCGATCATGGACGAGCCTCGCAAGCGGCTCGCCGGGATCATCTCCGGGCTGGACATTCACTACGAGCTCGGCGAGGGCCACCCCCTGCTCGGACGCCGCATGCCCGATCTGGACCTCCTGACCGCTGACGGCCCGCTGCGGGTCTTCACCTTGCTGCACGACGCCAAGCCGGTGTTGCTCAACCTCGGTGAGCCGGGCGGCTTTGAGATCACTCCATGGGCTGACCGGGTCCAGGCGATCGATGCCGGATATGCCGGCGCGTGGGAGCTACCGGTACTTGGCGCCGTCACCCCTCCCACCGCACTGCTGATCCGGCCCGACGGATATGTCGCCTGGGTGGGGGACGGCACAGATACGGGACTGCGAGACGCCCTGACTACCTGGTTCGGGTCGCCGTGACGACGCGCGATGCTCGGCAGTCTTTGACGTGACGTCTGACGGCAGTCGGCCTCTCACCCTGTTCCAAGGCGATCGGAATATCAAATCGGCGCGGTTTGTCTGTTGACGCGTACGTGAGCGAGGAGCAAGCCAATGCGGCCCGAAACCACGGGCACGTGTCGTGTATGACAAAGGGCGCCGCCAAAGGCCCGACCAAGGCCGCTCAGCCCGACTGAGTTGTCGCGGCGATCAAGGTCGTCAGAGCCCGTGAATCTTGGCGATGAAGGCGCCGAGGCTCGGAAACAAGCTGTGAGCGGGTCATTAGTTCGTCGCGTCAGGCAGCCGCCGGCTGCCACCGCGTGGTGGATGTGCGATAAAGGTCGTTCTCCCCTACCAGGGGGGCGCCAGCCGGCGTTCACTTTTCTCGTTGCCTGATGCCGCTCTCACGCGGTTGGCGAGGACGTGAATCGACCATGGTCCAGGTGAATGCGTACAAGCGGCCGGCGAGTCTCGAGGAGGCGCTGGTTGCGCTCGAAGATCGTCGCAGCGTCGTCATGGGCGGTGGGACGCGTCTGAGGTCTGCGAACGGCACCGAGCCGGTCCTTGTAGTCGACCTGCAGGCAGCCGGTCTCGGAGGCGTGCGCTCGAGCGGAGGAGGCAGGGTCGTGATCGGCGCCACGACAACCCTCGAGGACATCGCCGCCAGTCCTGAGCTACCGGAGGTCGTCCGAGAGGCCGCCCGCCGCGAGCAACCCAGCAGCCTGCGGGCGCTCTCGACGCTCGGGGGATGCGTGGCGACGGCGGACTTCGAGAGCGAGCTCCTCGCCACGCTGCTCGCCTACACGGCGACCGTCACGCTCGTCGGTCAGTCCGGCGCGGTTGTGACGCCACTCGCAACCTTTCTCGCCGAGCCTGGCCAACGTGGCGGCCGAATCATCGTCGCTGTCGAGATCGAGACGGCCGGCGCGGGCGTTGTGGCCCGCGTTGGCCGCACGTCGGCAGACAGGCCCATCGTGGCGGCCGTCGCCCGCCGCGATTCGAACGGAGCGCTGCTGCTCGCCTTCTCCGGGGTGGCGTCAGTGCCCGTGCTGACGGACGACCTGGAGACGCTGGCGCCGCCAAGTGACTTTCGCGGTTCGAGCGAGTACCGGAAGGCCATGGCCAAGAGCCTCGACGCTCGCGTACGGGAGGCACTGCGATGATCACGGTCCACATCCAGTTGAACGGCGTCAGCCGCGAGCTTGCTTGCGGACCCGGCGACACCCTTCTTTCAGTCCTGCGGCGCGAGGGGCTGACGAGCGTACGGTTCGGCTCTGAGACGGGCGAGACCGGTGCTGCCGGCGTCTTGTTCGACGGGAGGTTCGTCTCGGCCGATGTTCTGCTCGCCGCCAAGGCCGATGGGCATGATGTCATGACGGTGGAGAGCCTCGACGTCGCCCGGGGCGAAATGCACCCGATCCAGGCCGCCCTCGTCGAGACGGGGGCCATCCAGTCGGGCTACTCGGCTGGCGCCATGGTGTTGGCGGCAGTCGCCCTCCTGCGACGGGAACCGGCTCCCTCGGAAGAGACGATTCGAGACGCATTTTCGGGAATCCTCGACCGGGAGAGTGGTTACACGAAGGTGATCGAGGCCGTCACTCGAGCGGCCGCCGCGCTTCGCGGCGAGAAACCCGATCCCTTCGAGCCGCTCGTCGTCCGCCCACTGGCGAGCGTCGTGGCCCAACCAGGAGAAGGGCCGGACGCAGACGACAGCGGTGGCTCCATGACGGCGCCCGATGCCGTGCCTCGCCTCGTCCCTTCACGCGATGTGGGGGTGACGACGGTCGTCGGCAAGCCGGAACCGAAGGTGGACGCGCTCGCCCTCGTGAAAGGCAAGCCGGTCTTCACCGACGACGTCGAGCTACGGGGACTGCTCTACGCGAGAGTGCTCCGTAGCCCGCACGCCCACGCTCGCATCGTTGCCATCGACGACAGCGAGGCACGCGCCCTTGCGGGCGTCCACGCCGTCGTGCACCACGGGAACACGCCTCGAGTGAAGTACGCCTCCGGTGGCCAGAGCGCGCCCAACCCGTACCCCTGGGACCAAGTCAGCTTTGACGACACGGTGCGCCACGTCGGCGATCGGGTAGCCGCGGTCGCCGCCGAGACCCTCGAGATCGCCGAGGAGGCCTGTAGGCGCATCAAGGTGAGCTACGAGGTGTTGCCGGCCGTCTTCGAGCCGCAGGCGGCCATGGCGCCCGGCGGCCCGGTTGTCCACGACGAAGATGACTCGGTTGGGGTCGTCGACACCACGACGAACGTCAGCTCACACGTCGAGGGCCGCACCGTGAAGGACATGAAGGCCGCCTTCGCAAGCGCCGATCGCGTCTTCGAGGGCACGTTCCAGGTCCAGCGGGTGCAGCACTGTGCCATCGAGCCACACGTCACGGTCGGTTGGCTCGATCCGGACGAGCGCCTCGTCATCCGGACGTCCACCCAGGTGCCGTTCCACGTCCGTCGCATGCTCGCCCCCCTCGTCGGGCTGCCGGTGAAGCAGATCAGGGTGGTCAAGCCTCGAATCGGCGGCGGTTTCGGTGGCAAGCAAGAGATGCTCATCGAGGACATCGTCGGCCACCTCGTGCTGGCCACGCGGCGCCCCGTGCGTCTCGAGCTCAGCCGTGACGAGGAGTTTGTCGCCTCGCGCACCCGTCACTCACAGACGCTGCGTTTCCGCACCGGCGTCACGAACGACGGCCGCCTTCTCGCGCAGGACATGTCGGTTGTCGCCGACACGGGTCCGTATGGCGTGCACGGCTTCACGGTGTGCTCGGTGACGGGGATGCGGGGGCTCTCGTCCTACAACTGTCCAGCCAAGCAGTACAACTGTGATGTCGTCTACACAAACGGACCAGTCGCCGGCGCCATGCGGGGTTACGGTGCACCCCAAGGCGTCTTCGCCCTCGAGTCGCACCTCGACGACATCGCCAACGCGCTCGGACTCGATCCGGTCGAGTTCCGCCGGCAGAACTGGGTGCGCGCCAACGACCAGCTCGACATCGTGCCCCGCCTCGGTGAGCGGGGCGGCGTCGAGGACGTCGCCCCCGAAGACCTGCCCCGCGTGGCGAGCTGCGGGACAGAGGAATGCGTAGCGCAGGCGCTTCGTGCCATCGGCTGGGAGCGCCGGAACGACCCGGACTGGAAGCGGCCGCCAGATCGGCCGACAATCCGCCGGGGCATCGGGTTTGCCTTGTGTGTCATGGGATCAGGTATCGCCGGGGTGGACATGGGTGCCGCCTCGATCAAGATGAACGACGACGGATCCTTCAACCTGCTGATCGGCGCCACCGACCTCGGCACAGGGGCTGACACCGTCGTCGCCCAGATTGCCGCCGAGGTCCTCGGCGTGTCCCTCGACGACATCATCGTCTACGAGGCCGACACCGACCTCACGCCGTTCGACGTTGGCGCCTACGCCTCCGGCACGACCTATATCTCCGGCATGGCCGCGAAGAAGGCAGCGACGGTCGTCGCCCGCCGGATCGCCGAGCGGGCGGCGGAGATTCTTGGGCTGGACTCAGCCGACTCCGTCGTGTTGCATGACGGGCAGGCCTGGGCGCCAGACGGGAGGGCTATCTCGCTGGCCGAGATCGCCATGCGGGCGCTTCATCTCGAACAGCAGGAGCAGATCATTGGCGTAGGTTCGCACCTCGCCTCGGAGTCGCCGTCGCCGTTCGCTGCGCAGCTGGTCGAAGTCGAGGTAGACGTCGAGACGGGGCAGGTAACCGTGAAGAAGTTCGTGACTGCCGTCGATTGCGGTGTCGCCGTGAACCCCCTCACGGCGAGCGGGCAGGTCGAAGGCGCTGTTCTCATGGGCCTCGGCTATGCCCTCACCGAGGAGATCGTCCTCGATGCCACGGGCAGGGTGGTCAACCCGCGCTTCGGTCCCTACTGGGTCTTCCGCTCCGACGACGCCCCGCCGAGCGAGGTGTTCCTCGTCCAGACGATGGAACCCTCTGGGCCGTTCGGTGCCAAGGCGATCGGTGAGATCGGCGTCGTCGGTGTTGCTCCGGCCGTTCGCAACGCCATCCTCGACGCCACGGGGGTGGCTCTTTACGAGACGCCGTTCACGCCCGAGCGGGTCTGGCGGGCGCTCAGGCAGGCAGATGGGAAAGACCTCGCCGGGATGCGCCGACGTGAGTCGGTCTCGATCACGGCGCCTTGAGCGGCCCTTTGCCGGGGTGATCCTCGTGGCCCGGCGTGCGACGGTCGGCGCCGAGGCAGCGCTGTCTGAGGTCCGGTGGAAGTCGCGCCGATGCCTTTTGCCGCGCCAAAGCGTCAGTCAGCATGTGGGCAACATTCGCACAGCTGGAGAACAGCTGATCCGAGTTGCTGTCGATCGTAAGATCGCCGACGACTGTGAAGGAGTTACCGATGACCGCTCTGCCGGAGGTGGTTTCAGCTGAGGAGTGGCAGCAGGCTCGCGACGAGTTGCTGAAGGCCGAGAAGGAGGCCACTCGCGCCCTTGACGTCCTCGCGGCGCGCCGCCGCCGCCTGCCGATGGTCAAGTTCGACAACGACCGGTACGTCTTCGACGCGCCAGCCGGCTCGAAGACCCTGCTGGACTTGTTCGCGGGACGCCAGCAGCTCATCGTCTATCAATTCATGGACAACGGGCCCGACGACTACTGCCCGGGCTGCACGCATTTCACGAACAACGTCGTCGATGTGAACACGCTGGCGGATGCCGGCGTCAGCTGGGCGACGGTGTCCAACATGCCCCTCGGACAGATGGAGGCCTATAAGGCGCGGATGGGCTGGACGATACCGTTCGTGTCGTCGCACGGCACGACGTTCGCCGACGACTGCAGCGCAGGTGGCGGCTTCATGCTCAGCGTGTTCCTGCGCGACGGCGACGACGTCTATCGAACCTATTGCACGACCGCCCGAGGCGTCGACCGGCTCGTCTTCGTCAACAGCATCCTCGACCTCACCCCGTATGGGCGCCAGGAGGACTGGGAGGATTCACCGCCCGGCTGGCCGCAGCACCCCACCTACGGGTAAGTCGAGAGCAAGCGGTGTGAGACCCGACTTCATCACCCCGCAGCCGGATGGGTGGCTCCGACCGCTGGCGAGCAGTTGATCCGCTACAGGACGAGTCGAAGTCCGGTCGCTCTGCTGGCGCTGTGCTCGGCGTCGCCGCCATAGGCAGCGGAGATGGTGTACGGCGACTTGGCGGTGCTCAGGCCGCCTGGGATGCGGCAGGCGGCCGTCTCGTGCGCGAGGGAAACGACGTCTCCTCCCTTGCACACGACGCCGACCCCGCGGGCGCCTGTGATCTTGAACGTCACCTTGCCCGTGGCAGGAAGACCCGAGCTCGATACCGTGGCCGTGAACGTGACCGGCTTGCCCGCCTTGACGGGGTGAGGAGCGTAGGTGAGCTTCGTTGTCGTGGCGATCGCCTTGACAGTGATGACAAGGGGCCTCGAGGTCGAGCTCGACGTGTGAGCGTCGCCGCTATAGGTGGCGGCGAGCGACTGCCGACCGGACTGTGTAAGAGGTGCGTGGCAGCTGGCCGTGAAGGGCGCAGAGTGCGAGAGTGCCACGTCGGTGCAGAGGTGCCGTGAGGCATCCGAGAACGTGACGGTCCCAGTCGGGCTGGGGGCGCCCGAGGTCCCGCTGGCGACCGTGGCGGTGAGCGTGACGGTCTGGCCGGCTGTCACCGACGCGTGGTTTGCCGACAGCTTGGTCGTGGTCGGGTAGGTATGGGCATAGGCGATGACGATGCCGGCGGGGCTGCCCGCCATCGGGATGCTCTTGCCAACTTTGAGAGTGGCGACGTTGAACGGCACGATCGAGCTTGTCGCACCGAAGCCTCGTGTCACCCAGGCCGTGGACCCGTCCGGAGTCACCGCGACACTCGAGGGATACGTGCCAACATCGACGGGCTTGCCGGCCGTGCCGGTGGCGAGGTCGATGGGGACAACGTCAGACTCGTCGAAGTTGGGGGCGAAGCCGGTAGAGCTGTTGGGAGTGATTCCAAGGCTCTCCGTTCCGGAACCCAATGGCCCGACCGTGATCGGCGTGCCGGCGGTGAGGCTGGCGACCGAGATGGGAACGACCGTGCCGCTGGAGATGGGAGAGGCGTAGACGTTCTTGCCGTTGGGCTCCATCGCCAGTCCGTTCGGTCCAACCGGTACGGAGATGGGTGTGCCGAGGGTCTGGGAGGGGAGCGACATGGGAACGACGAAGTTGGTTCCGTAGAGAGCGATGAAGGCTTGCGAGCCGTTCGGCGTGATGGCGACGAACTCAGGGTACGAGCTCGGCGGCATGGAGATGGGTGTCTCGGCTTCGTTCGTCGACAGGTCGATGGGCGTGACGTCGGGGGCATCCTGGCAGGCGACGTAAGCGGTCGTGCCGTCGGGCGTGATGGCGATGCCGGTGGGTCCGGCACCGACGTGGATGGGTGTACCGGCCGTCATCGTGTTGAGGTTGATGGGCGTGACCTCACCCTCGTCGATGTCGGTGACGTAGGCCGTCGACCCGTTCGGGGTGACGGCGATGTAGACAGGGGTTCCGATGCCCGTGACGGTGGACACCACCTTTCCCGTGGCCAGGTTGAGCTCGACGACGGCGCCCTCTGCCTCAAGGGCGATGTAGGCAACCAGCGTCCCGCTGCTCGCCCGCGCCGGGGCGGCATCGACGACTGCGACACCTGCTGCCACCGCCGGGAGCAGCAAGGCACCCACGACGGCTGTCCGAGCCGCCCGCCAGCTTGCGCGGCCTCCGACCTCGCTCCTCGCCCTGCTCATTACTCAGCCTCCCGTCCGTTGACGCAGCAATGTCACCCCACACGCCTCCACGGGGGGAGCCGTGAACGCTACCGAAACCCAGCCAAGCTCGCGAGTCCTGACGTCCGCCGATGAGAAGGTACTTGGCTGCAGGCCGCTGCGCACGAGCACTGCCCGGCGGCCGCTTGCATAGAGTGATACGAGGTGGCGCCACACTTGCTCGATGGCTTCACCACGGCCCGTACGGGCTGGCGTTGGCCGCCCGCAGCGCTGTCACGTAGCCCGCTCGATTGAAGGCGGTCTCGTCCCCGCCGGGTGGCACCGCCAGCTTCCCGCGCACCTCGCCGACGCTCTCGAAACCCTTGCGCTGCATCCAGGCGGAGAGACCTTCGAGCAACGCGGCGGCGTGAGCGGGGCCGTGGCGAAGCAGCGACGACGTGGTCATGACGACGTCCGCCCCGGCAAGGAGGTACTTGGCGAAATCGTCGGCGTCCTCAACTCCGGTGGAAGCGGCAAGGGCGGCGCGCAGCCGCCCGTGCAGGAGCGCAATCCAGGTTCGCGGGAGCCGGGCCTCGCCCGGTCTGGAGAGCCCGACGCCGGGAACCACCCCGAGCGACTCAGCGTCGATGTCGGGTTGCAAGAACCGGTTGAAGAGCACGAGGGCGTCGGCGCCGGCGGCGTCGAGCTGGCGAGCCATCTCCCCGATCGAGCTGAAGTACGGGCTCAGCTTGACGGCGATCGGCAGGCTCACGGCGGCTTTGACGCTCTGAAGGACCTCGAGGTAGCGCTGCTCGACCTGGCGACCCGAGACGTTCGGGTCGCCAGGGAGGTAGTAGATGTTGAGCTCGATGGCGACGGCGCCGGCGTCCTGGATCGCTTGGGCGTAGGTGGTCCAACCGCCCGGCGTGACACCGTTCAGGCTGGCGATGACCGGGATCTCGACGGCGGCGGCGGCACGCTGCAGGAGGCTCAGGTATCGGCGAGGACCAGGCTCGTCGCCCGCCGTCTCGGGGAAGTACGAAAGCGATTCGGCGAAGCTCTCACTGCCGGCGTCGACGAGCTGGGCGTTGCGCGCCGCCTCCTCGAGCAGCTCCTCCTCGAACAGCGAGTGGAGCACGATTGCGCCCACGCCGGAGTCGGCGAGGCGGCGGCACCCGTCGACGGTATGAGACAGGGGCGACGGCGAGGCGACGAGGGGATTACGGAGGGGGAGTCCCATGTAGTAGGTGGAGAGGTCCATCAGTGAGCCTTGCGGGCGTCGGCCGGGAAGCGGTGAGCGGGGCGTGTCGCCATCTCTTCGTACGTCTCCCATCGCTGTGTCACTGCCGCCTGGGCCAGACTGCCGAGGCGCTCCGCCTCGGCGGGATCGGAGTTGGCCAGTGATGAGAAGCGGAGCTCCCGGTGGCTGTACTCGGCAAGGGTGATGCGCGGTCTCGGCGAATCGAGCAGGAACGGGTTGCCGCCGGCTGCGCGAACCAGCGGGTCGTAGCGGATGAGGGGCCAATACCCGCTCGCCACGGCGCGGTACTGCTGGTCGAGTCCGGTCCGCATCTCGATGCCGTGGGCGATGCAATGGCTGTAGGCGATCACGAGCGATGGGCCGTCGTATGCCTCCGCCTCGCGAAAGGCGCGCAGCGTCTGCTCGGGATCGGCCCCCATCGCCACGCGAGCGACGTAAACGCTGCCGTAGGCGATCGCCTGCAGGGCGAGATCCTTCTTCTCCACGGTCTTGCCTGCGGCGGCAAACTTTGCGACGGCGCCGAGAGGCGTCGCCTTCGACATCTGTCCCCCCGTGTTCGAGTACACCTCGGTGTCGAGCACGAGGACGTTCACGTCACGGCCGCTCGCCAGGACGTGGTCGAGCCCGCCGTAGCCGATGTCGTAGGCCCAACCGTCACCTCCGACGATCCAGACACTGCGCCGGACGAGGTGGTCGACGACGCTCAAGAGGTCAACGGCGGCGGCCCCCTCGACGGCGGCGAGCCGAGCCTTGAGCTCGCCCACGCGCTCGCGCTGGGCTCGAAGCTCAGACTCGGAGAGCTGCCGCGCTGCAAGTATGGCATCGGCAAGCTCGCTCCCCACATCGCCGCGCAGCTCGCCCAGCCGGCGTCGGGCGAGCTCGAGGTGGCGGTCGGCGGCGAGGCGCAGACCGAGGCCGAACTCGGCGTTGTCCTCGAAGAGCGAGTTCGACCACGCCGGCCCGCGTCCGTTCTCGTCGGTCGTCCATGGCGTCGTCGGTAGGTTCCCGCCGTAGATCGAGGAGCAGCCCGTCGCGTTGGCGATCACGGCGCGGTCGCCGAAGAGCTGCGAGAGGAGCTTCACGTACGGCGTCTCGCCGCATCCGGCGCACGCTCCCGAGAACTCGAAGAGCGGTTGCAGGAACTGCGTACCGCGCACTGTGCCGAAGTCGACTCGCGAGCGCTCGGCGACCGGCAGGGTTTCGAAGAAGGCAATATTGGCCCGCTCCTCGGCGGCAAGTGGTTCGAGGGGCGCCAGATTGATCGCCCTGCGGGAGGGGTCGTCCGGTGCCAGAGCCGGGCAGGCCTCGACGCAGAGGCCGCAGCCGGTGCAGTCGTCCACGTAGACCTGCAAGGTGTAGTTGGTGTCGGGCAGACCACGGGAGCGCAGCGGAGCCGACCGGAAGGCAGCCGGTGCGGTCGCCAGTTGAGACCGTTGGAAGTACTTCGAGCGGATGACGCTGTGCGGGCAGACGAAGCTGCAATTTCCGCACTGGATGCAGAGGTCGGAATCCCACAGGGCGACGACGTCCGATATCTGGCGCTTCTCGTAGGCGGCCGTGCCGCTCGGCCATGTGCCGTCCGCCGGCAGGGCACTGACCGGCAGCTCGTCGCCGCGCCCGGCCATCAGCACGGCGGTGACCTTGCGGACGAACTCGGGCGCCCCCGCCGGCACGAGCGGGGCGAGCCCGGTGCGAATCGTCACCTGGCGGGGCAGCTCGACGCGCTCGAGGCCCTCGATGGCGCGATCGACCGCCCGCAGGTTGGCGTCGACCACCTCGGCACCACGGCGGCCGTAACTCTTCTTGATCGCCGCCTTCACGCGGGCGATGGCTTCATCGCGCTCGAGCACGCCGGAGATGGCGAAGAAGCAGGTCTGCAGCACCGTGTTGATCCGCTCACCGAGCCCGGCCTCGCCCGCGATGCGGCCCGCATCGATCACGTACACCTTGATCTCCTTGGCGACGATCTGCTCCTGGATCGGTCGGGGCACGACCTTCCAGAGCTCGCTCGCTGGATAGGGAGAGTTGAGCAACAGCGTGGCGCCATGGGCGGCGCGATCGAGGACCTCGCTCCGGTTGAGGAGCCCGAAGTGATGGCAGCCGACGAACCTCGCATCGTCGACGAGATAGGGGGCCTCGATCGGCTCTGGCCCGAAGCGCAAGTGCGACACCGTCTGAGAGCCCGACTTCTTCGAGTCGTAGACGAAGTAGCCCTGGGCGTAGAGGTGTGCCTCGGAACCGAGGATCTTCACCGAGTTCTTGTTTGCGCCGACCGTCCCGTCGGAGCCGAGGCCGAAGAACACCGCTCGGAACGTGGCGGGCGGCTCGATGTCGAGAGCGGCGTCATAGGAGACGCTCGTTCGCGAGACGTCGTCAGTGATGCCAACGGTGAAGCGCCGTCGTGGTCGCTCCGTTCTGAGCTCCTCGAACACCCCGGCGACCATTCCGGGAGTGAACTCCTTCGATCCCAGCCCGTAACGGCCGCCGATCACGAGCGGCATGGCCTCCCGTTCGGAGTGGCTGTGCGCCTCCGCCAGGGCAGTGACGACGTCGAGAAAGAGCGGCTCTCCGAGTGAGCCCGGCTCCTTCGTGCGGTCGAGCACGGCCACTCGCGACACCGTCGGCGGCAGCGCCGCGAGAAACGCCTCGGTCGGGAAGGGCCGGTAGAGGCGCACCGTCGCCACCCCGACGCGCTCTCCCGCCGCGCAGAGGTGGGTGACGGTTTCGCGCGCCGTCACCGCCCCCGATCCCATCGCAACGATCACACGCTCCGGCTCGGGGTGGCCGGCGTAGTCGACGAGGCGGTAGCGGCGCCCGGTCCGCCCGGCGAGGCGCCCCATGGCGTCTTCGACCAACCCCGGTGTGCGTGCATAGAAGGGGTTGGCGGCTTCACGTCCCTGGAAGTAGACGTCGGGGTTCTGCGAGGTGCCCCGGATGAAGGGGTGCTCCGCCGACAGCGCCCGCCGCCGATGCTCCCGGACCAGCTCCTCGGGCACGAGCGCCCGCAGATCGTCGTCGGAGAGCAGCTCGATCGTGTTCAGCTCGTGCGACGTACGAAAGCCGTCGAAGAAGTGCAAGAAGGGGACCCGCGTCGAGAGTGTGGCGGCGTGCGCCACCGCCGCCAAGTCATGCGCCTCTTGGACCGAGGAGGACGCCAGCAGTGCCACACCGGTCTGCCGGACGGCCATCACATCGGAGTGGTCACCGAAGATCGACAGCGCCTGGGTCGCCAGCGAGCGGGCGGCGACGTGAAGAACGGTGGCCGTCAATTCGCCGGCGATCTTGTACATGTTCGGGATCATGAGCAGGAGGCCCTGGGAGGCCGTGAAGGTCGTCGAGAGCGCCCCGCCCTGCAGGGCGCCATGGAGTGCGCCGGCCGCACCGGCTTCGCTCTGCATCTCGATCACGGCGGGAACGTTGCCCCAGAGGTTCGGCTGCCGGTGGCTCGCCCACTCGTCGGCCAGCTCGGCCATCGGGGAGGCCGGCGTGATCGGGTAGATGCAGCAGACCTCGCTGAGCCGATAGGCGACCGATACGGCCGCTTCGTTCCCGTCGAGCGTGGCTCGCATCAGGCGTCCTCCTCGACCATCTCGATGGCGTGCACGGGGCATTGCCGGAAGCATGCTTCGCAGCCGGTACAGCGGTCGTAGTCGAAGCGGTAGCGGTGCCCGGCGCCGAGCTTGATCACGGCGTCCTCTGGGCATGCTCCAAGGCAGCCGTCGCATTCGAAGCAGTTGCCGCACGACAGGCAGCGCCCTGCCTCGTAGCTCGCTTCCGCCACCGACAGCCCGCCCGTCACCTCGGTGAAGTCGGCGACTCGCTCTTCCGGCGCCAGCGCCGGTTGGAGGCGGCGAGCGGCGTCTCCGAAGTACCACAGGTGCAACGATTCGAAGGTGGCCGGCTGGTGCTTCGGCGCCGGCGGCCTCATGTCGCCGCGTAGCCAGCTGTCGATGTGCCGGGCGGCCTTCTTGCCGTGCCCGACGCCGACGGTGACCGTTCGCTCGGCCGGCACCATGTCTCCGCCGGCGAAGACTCCGGCGCAGCCCGTCATCATCGAGCTCGACACCACGACGGTGCCATCCCTCGTGAAGTCCACCCCTGGCACCTCCCTCAAAAAGGCGGTGTCGGTCTCCTGGCCGAGGGCGAGGATGACCGTGTCGGCGGCGAGGTCCTCGAAACGCCCGGTGGGCTGAGGAAACCCGCTCTCGTCCAGCTCCATCGCCTCGACCGTCAGCGTCGGGCCGTCGAAGGCGGTGATCGTCCGCAGCCAGTTGATACGCACGCCCTCGCTCTCGGCGTCAACCGCCTCCTCCTCGTGGGCGGGCATCTGAGCGCGGGTTCGCCGGTAAACGATGAGGGCGTCGTCCGCTCCCAGTCGCCGGGCGGTCCGGGCAGCGTCCATCGCCGTGTTGCCTCCTCCGTAGACGGCGACGCGCCGACCGATCGCCGGCCGCTCGCCGGAAGCGACACTGCGAAGAAAAGAAAGGGCGTCGATGATCCGGCCGGTGTCGCGGGCCGGGATGTCGACGCGCTTGGAAAGATGCGCCCCCACCGCCACGAAGACGGCGTCGAAGCCGCCCTCGCGTCGCTCGGCGTCGAGGTCCTCGACCCGGTGTCCGCCCGTGATCCTGACGCCGAGATCAACGATGCGCTGCAGCTCTGCGTCGAGCACCTCACGGGGCAGCCGGTAGGCCGGGATGCCGTAGCGCATCATCCCGCCCGGCTCGCTGCCGGCGTCGCGTATCTCGACCTCGTGGCCGAGCCGGGCCAGGTGGTAGGCGGCCGACAGCCCGCTCGGCCCGGCACCGATGACCAACACCCGCCGGCCGTGGCGGGCCGGTGGCGGCGCCAGCAGCCATCCCTGTTCCACAGCAAGATCGCCGAGGAAGCGCTCTACCGAGTGGATCGAGACGGCGCTGTCGAGCTCGGTGCGATTGCACACGCTCTCGCAGGGGTGGTAGCACACGCGGCCGTGGACAGCCGGCAACGGATTGTCGGCGACGAGTGCCCGCCACGCCGCTTCATGACGGCCGCCCTCGACGTGGGCGAGCCAGGCCTGGATGTTCTCGCCGGCCGGGCAGCCGGCGTTGCACGGAGGCAGCAGGTCGACGTAGACGGGGCGGCGACTCCGAACCGGTCCGGCCCGCGCGTGCGAGTGCGCCAGATCCGGCAGCGGCGTGAAATCTCGCGGAGTCACGTCGACCTCGTTCGTGGCACCCTCACGCTTGCGAGCCGCTGTCGGTGAGTTCGTGGAGCACCATCAGAAGGAGTGTGCAGCTTCGCGACCACGCTCGCAATGTACGGCGCCGCCGCCCCGGTGTCGGCGCCCCGAGCTTCTGAGCAGGCGATCATCCCGGAGAACGTCGGTGCGCTCTCCCCGACGGGCGGCACACTTGGCGGACGCGCGACGAACTGACAGTCCTCGGCCTCGAACCTGGGCACCGACGGTGGCGTCACGGCGGAGAGGTCGCGGTAGGGGCGCTGCGCTCCCGCGGGTCGCATCGGACGTCTCCCTGCAGCTGGAAGCTTGTCTCGGGACGGCTACCCGCCGGGCTGTCCTTGTCGGGGACGAAGGGCGGGTCATCTCGGGGATGCCGACGAAGGCCGCCACTTTCAGCTTCAGCGTGGAGGTGACGGACTCCTCCCACCCGGCGCTCAGCACGACAAAGACGTACACCCTCACGGTGAAGGCCTGATCGTCTGCCTCTGCTGCCCGGGGCGAGTGCCGCAGCTCTTGAGGACGCTGGCACGCCTTGATGTGAGCTTGGGGATCGGCGGAAGGGATGCGTAGCAAGAAGAATCGTCGGAGACCCCGCCGTATCTCAAGGCACCGGGAAGCAGCTCACGAACCCTCGGACATGAACCCCGTCCAGCGACCCGACCGTACCGGCAGAACGAAGTCGCTGGCAGGGACGGAGAAGGTGAGCTGCACAACCGCCACGCTCGGAAGACCCGGTCCGGCCGCAAAGACCACGAGGCCGTCTGAAGCGATACACGAGGTTGTCCGGCCGCCATATTCCCCGTCGCGGAGACAGGTGACCCTCCGCCCGTCCAGCCGTCCCGACCAGAGCGCGCCCTGCTCGCCGGGCCGCGGACCGACATCCTGGGCGAGCAGCACTGGCTCGTCGAAGTAGAGGGTGGTGAGGGCCACGCCGTTGGAGAAATACGGGACAGGGCCCTCACAGCCCCACCGGGAATCGGAGTTCTGGGCGCACTCGTATATCCCGTGTGCGAGCTCGAGGAATCTGAACCACTTCCCGCTCTCGCGAGCAGAGTAGAGGAACGTGTCGGTTCCGACGATGGCAGCTCCCTTCGATTGCCGCTGAGCGACCAGGAAGCTCCGTGGAAGCCTCCCAGGCAGTAAGGACTCATACATCGCCGACAGAGTGGCGTCGGTTCCTCTCCGAGCTTCGGCGACGAAACGGGCAACGGCGCTGAGGCTCGCGGCGCGGTAAGGGCCGCCAACGGTCGGAAAGCAGGACGGCAGGTTCGCCACGAGGGTTCGCGAGCGGGTCACCGTCACGTGTTCGTCGACAACCTCGTCCGGCACGACCCAGCCGTCGATGAGGGCGTAATTGCCTGGCGGCACGGCGTTTAGGTGATACGTGCTGCCGGGTTCGACCGCCGTCTCGGTTTCCGGGTCTACACCTATCTGTATGCCTGAGGGCGGGAAGAGGTCAACGACCACCGTTGGCACACCCGATCGCGGAAGGCCCGGGCAGGGGAGCACTCTGCCGGTGATGGCACCATCGGTGAGGTCGATGGCCCGGCTCGTCGGAGGGATCGTCGCAGTCCGGGTGGCATTCGGGGTTGGGCGAACGGAACTACACCCGGCGGCCATCAGCACCAAGGACGCCAACGCAAGGAAAACAGTGCGCTGCACGTCAGAGAGACGCCCGAGCCTTGCGGTTCCTTGCCCTGAATCAATTGGCGACGAGCGAGTTCCAGCACGGATGGTTCGTCGCCGAGATCCATCTCCCGCCAGACCGGGGGCAATAGGATGCCGATCGGTCCCTCCTGGGCCGATACCTATCCGGGTTGTCTCGACGCGGGTGGGCAGTACGACACTCTCGAGCCGGAAGCGAGCCACGAATGCACCGATGGGGACGAGCCGCAGCCCAGCGTCGCGGGCGCTCTCGGCGGGCGCTCGCCACGCGGCGGAGGATGGTGCCGGCCCTTCTGATCGGATCCGTCCTCGCCGCCACCGGGATGCTCATTCCGGCCACCCGGAGCGCCGCTGCGCCCGGCCCCCAGGATCCGACGGTGACCTGCGCCACGGATCCCAACATCTTCAACACGGGATACGACGCCGCCACTGGCGGTGTGGAACCGAACAACTCGCTCGACGCGAACTGGGAGGTCGCAGGTCCCTACGACAGCCCGGCCGGTACCTCCCCAGAGACGGCCACCTATCTGCCGGGAGCGAACCCTGATCCGCCGGCGAACCCGAGCTTCGCCCTCGCCAATGTCGGCAACCTCGTCCCCGGCGCCTGGTCGGCCACCCCCTACAGCAACGCCCAGTGGATCTCGCAACAGACCATCGCCAGCCCGTCGAGCCCCAACGGCGACTGGTACTACGAGTACAACTTCAACCTCGACCCGTCCGTCGTGCCCTCGTCGTTCTCGCTGGCCATGAACTTCATGTCCGACAACGAAGTCGCCACCGTCTTCGTCAACAACGTTGACCAGAGCCAGTACCCCGGTTCGAACCTGCCACAGGACACCACCGTGGGCTCGGATCCGTACGACTACGTCGGCTACCACATAGCCAACGCCTCCGAGACGACGCTCGATCACAACTGGCAGACCGGGGCGAACACGATCATCGTCCAGATGAAGAGCGGTCCCCCGGAAGAGGGCTTCGACGCCCAGGTTCGCCCGAGCGCCCTTTGCCCAGTGAGTCTCGCCGTCGCGAAGACGGCGTCGCCGGATCCGTACTCGCCTGGCCAGCGGTTGACCTATACCGTGACCGTCACCAACAGCGGGCCCGGATACGCCGACGAGGCGACCGTCTCGGATCCTCTGCCGGCGGCCCTCGCAGGGGCCGGGTTCACCTGGACCTGCGGCGCCACGTCCGGAAGCTCCTGCACCGCCTCAGGCTCGGGAAACATCTCCGACACCGTCGACATCGCCTCCGGTGGAACACTCACCTACACGGTCAGCGGGACGGTGCCGGCGGCGGCGTCGGGCACGCTCACGAACACGGTGACCGTCACACCGCCGCCGGGGGCGACCGATGCAGGATGCAGCCCGAACTGCTCCTCGACCAGCAACGATCCGGAGAGTGCGCCCAGCCTCTCCATCGCGAAGTCGGTCACCTCGAGCGGCCCCTACGACATCGTCGGCCAGACGATCTCGTACCAGTTCGTCGTCACCAACACCGGAAACGTCGCCCTCAGCGACGTCGGTGTCAACGACGTGCAGACGGCGCCTGCCGGTGCGCTCGCGAGCGGGCCGACCTGCCAGAGCCTCGCCAGCCCGGGCGGCACGTGTTCGGGTTCGACGACCTCACTCTCATTGGGGCAGGTGGCGACGTTCACCGCCAGCTACACGATCACGCAGGCCGACCTCGACCACGGCTCGGTGAGCGACACCGCCACCGCCACGGGGGAGCCGCCCGGCTGCAGCTCGTCGTCGTGCGCGACGACGTCGGCCGGCTCTTCGGCCAGCGTGGACATGACGCAGTCCCCGGCTCTCACGATCGTGAAGTCGGTCACCTCGAGCGGCCCCTACGACAACGTCGGCCAGCCGATCGCCTACCAGTTCGTCGTCAAGAACACCGGCAACGTCACCCTCGGCAACGTCGGCCTCAACGACGTGCAGGCGGCGCCCGCCGGCGCACTCACGACCGGGCCGACCTGCCAGGGCCTCGCCAGTCCTGCCGCCCCCTGCTCCGGCGCCACGACCTCGCTGGCACCGGGGCAGGTGGCGACGTTCAGCGCCACCTACACGATCACGCAGGCCGACCTCGATTTCGGTTCGGTGAGTGACACCGCCACCGCCGCCGGCGATTCGCCCGGTTGCAGCTCGTCGTCGTGTGCGACGACGTCGGCCGGTTCATCGGCCAGCGTCGACCTGACACAGACCCCCGGCCTCGTCATCGTGAAGTCCGTCACCTCGAGCGGCCCCTACGACGCCGTCGGCCAGATCATCTCCTACGAGTTCGCCGTCACCAACAGCGGCAACGTCACCCTCAGCCACGTCGGTCTCACCGACGTGCAGACGGCGCCCGCCGGTGCCCTCACGAGCGGGCCTACCTGTCAGAGCCTCGCCAGCCCGCCGGGAACCTGTTCCGGCGCCACGACCTCACTCTCGCCGGGGCAGGTGGCGACGTTCACGGCCACCTACACCATCACCCAGGCCGACCTCGACAACGGCTTGGTGAGTGACACCGCCACCGCCACGGGCGACCCGCCCGGCTGCAGCTCGTCGTCGTGTGGGACGACGTCGCCCGGCTCCTCGGCGACCGTCGGCCTGACCCAGTCACCGGCGCTCACCGTCGTGAAGTCGGTCACCTCGAACGGTCCCTACGACACGGTCGGCCAGACGATCTCCTACCAGTTCGTCGTCACCAACAGCGGCAACGTCACCCTCAGTGACGTCGGCGTCACCGACGTGCCAACGGCGCCTGCCGGTGCCCTCGCGAGCGGGCCGAGCTGCGAGAGCCTCGCCAGCCCGCCGGGAACCTGCTCCGGCGCCACGACCACGCTCTCACCGGGGCAGGTGGCGACGTTCACCGCCACCTACTCCATCACCCAAGCCGACCTCGACCACGGGTCGGTGAGCGACACCGCCACCGCCACGGGGGACCCGCCCAGCTGCAGCTCGTCGTCGTGTGCGACGGGTTCCCCCGGCTCCGGGGCATCCGTCGGCCTGATCCAGCTGCCGTCGCTCACGGTCGCCAAGTCGGTCGCCTCGAGCGGTCCCTACGAGAGCGTCGGCGAGACGATCACCTACCAGTTCGCCGTCACGAACAGCGGCAACGTCACCCTCAGTGACGTCGGTGTCACCGACGTGCAGACGGCGCCCGCCGGTGCTCTCGCGAGCGGGCCGAGCTGCCAGAGCCTCGCCAGCCCGCCGGGAACCTGCTCCGGCGCCACGACCACGCTCTCACCGGGGCAGGTGGCGACGTTCACCGCCACCTACACGATCACGCAGGCCGACCTCGACCACGGGTCGGTAAGCGACAGCGCCACCGCCACGGGCGACCCGCCCGGCTGCGGCTCGTCATCGTGTGCGACGACGTCGCGCGGCTCCTCGGCAACCGTCGGCCTCACCCAGACGCCCGGACTCTCCATCGTGAAGTCGGTCACCTCGAGCGGTCCCTACGACACGGTCGCCGAGACGATCTCCTATGAGTTCGCCGTCACCAACAGCGGCAACGTCACCCTCAGCGACGTCGGCGTCACCGACGTGCAGACGGCGCCCGCCGGCGCCCTCACGAGCGGGCCGAGCTGCCAGAGCCTCGCCAGCCCAGCTGCCTCGTGCTCCGGCGCCACGACCGCACTCGCACCGGGGCAGGTGGCGACGTTCACCGCCACCTACACGATCACCCAGGCCGACCTCGACAACGGCTCGGTGAGCGATACGGCCACCGCAACGGGGGAGCCGCCCGGCTGCAGCTCGTCGTCGTGTGCGACGAGCTCGTCCGGCTCCTCCGCCAGTGTGGCCATGACGCAGTCACCGGCGCTCACGGTCGTGAAGTCCGTCACCCCGAGCGGTCCCTACGACACCGTCGGCGAGACGATCTCCTACCAGTTCGCCGTCACCAACAGCGGCAACGTCACCCTCAGTGACGTCGGCGTCACCGACGTGCAGACGGCGCCCGCCGGCGCCCTCACGAGCGGGCCGAGCTGCCAGAGCCTCGCCAGCCCAGCTGCCTCGTGCTCCGGCGCTACGACCTCGCTCGCACCGGGGCAGGTGGCGACGTTCACCGCCACCTACACGATCACCCAGGCCGACCTCGACAACGGCTCGGTGAGCGATACGGCCACCGCCACGGGGGAGCCGCCCGGCTGTGTCTCGTCGTCGTGTGCGACGAGCTCGGCCGGCTCCACGGCCACGGTGACCCTGACGCAGTCGCCGGCGCTCACGGTCGTGAAGTCCGTCACCTCGAGCGGCCCCTACGACACGGTCGGTGAGACGATCTCCTACCGGTTCACCGTCACGAACAGCGGCAACGTCACCCTCGGCCACGTCGGCGTGCTCGATGTGCAGGCGGCGCCCGCCGGCGCCCTCACGAGCGGGCCGACCTGCCAGGGCCTCGCCAGCCCAGCCGGGCCGTGCTCCGGCGCCACGACCGCACTCTCACCGAGGCAGGTGGCGACGTTCACCGCTACCTACACGATCACCCAGGCCGACCTCGACAACGGCTCGGTGAGCGATACGGCAACCGCCACGGGCGAGCCGCCCGACTGCAGCTCGTCGGCGTGTGCGACGACATCGGCCGGCTCCACGGCCACGGTGACCCTGACGCAGTCGCCGGCGCTCACCGTCGTGAAGTCCTCGCCGACGGGGACTTACTCGGCGGTCGGCCAGACCATCGTGTACGACTTCCTCGTCACCAACACGGGCAACGTGACGCTGCACGCGATCACGGTCACCGACACCGAGACGGCGCCGGCCACGCAGGCCAACCTCTCCCCGGTCGACTGCCCCGTGTCTACCCTCGCCCCGGGGGCGCACGAAGCATGCTCCGCCACCTACACCGTGACGCTGGCGGACCTGCAGCACGGTTCGGTAAAGGACACGGCGACGGCGTCGGGCGACCCGCCCGGATCGAGCACGCCGGTGACGTCGGCGGGCTCGTCCGCCACCGTCCGGGCGGCGTTCGCGGCCGTGACCCTCACGAAGGCTGCCTCCACGCTCATTCCCGGTGCGCACACGGACGACACGTTTGTTCTCACGGCCGAGAACGCCGGGCCGTCGAGCAGCGGCACGGTGGTGGTGACCGACGTCCTGGCACGCGGCCTCGAGTTCGTGTCCTCATCGGCGGCCGACGGATCGGTCTCCGTCTCGGGCCAGACGGTGAAGTGGACGATCCCGGACCTCGCACCCTCCGGTGCGGCGAGCAAGGCCGTGCTGTCGGTCGTCGTGGCCGTGGACACGACCTCCCCTGTGAGCAATAGCGCCACGTTCACACAGGTCACGCGAAACGGGTCGGGAGGCACGACCGGCAAGTCGAACGTCGTCACGATTACCCCCACCTACGCGGCGCTCGTGCTCACGAAGACCGTCGCCGACGCCTCGCCGCTGCAGGGCAAGAACGACACGTACGCCATCACGGTGCTCGACAAAGGTCCGAACTCGGCTCTCGGCATCGTCGTGACGGATCCGCTCCCGCTCGGGATGACGTTCGTCTCCGCCTCTGCCTCGACTGGGACAGTCTCCGAGGCAGCGAGATCCGGGCGCACGACTGTCACGTGGGACGTGGGCACGCTCGAAGCCGGTGCCCACGCAGCGCTCCACATCATCGTCAAGATCACAGCGGCCTCGGGGTCTATCAAGAACACGGCCGATCTCACCGACCAGTCGTACGACCCGACCGGGCAGACGAAGAGCGCGACGGCGTTGGCGGCTGTGGCGGCGCCGGTCGTCGTACCGCCGGCGCACACGGGCGAGCCGTGGTCGAGCCTGTGGTACTGGCTCCTCGTGATCGTGCTCATGGGCAGCGGGGTGGCCGTGCTCGAGTCGGGGAGGCGGCGCCGAAGGTACGGATCCACACCGCAGGGCTGAGCGCTGCCGCCCCGCAGCCGCCTCCGGCGCCGGCGCCGATAGATTCCTCCACGTGTTCCGACGGCTCGTCGCGCTAGGTTGCGCTGCCCTCGGGTCTGTCGCCGTCCTCAACCCTGACGCCGCCCAACTGGTCGTCGCCGTTGCTGCACTGGCTCTCATGGCCTTGTTTCTCGAGTCCTCGGGCCTGGCCAGGGCGACCGCCGAGGGTGTGCGAGCGAGAGTGTCCGGTGGAGTTGCCGACCCTTGGTCCGGACAGGCGTCGATGGATCACGGTCGGGGAGTTGTTCGTCTCGTTCTCCTGTCTCAGCCTCGGCGTTGAGTCGAACGACGGTCTTTCGGGACCGTCGTTCCGACCTCAACCGTTCCGACACAACAGGAGAACCCAATGCTCGCCTCCATCATCGGCCAGATCGGCCACCCCTTCTACCTCGCATGCGCCTGGCTGCTGGCCGCCTTTTTCGCGCTCGTTCCCAACTATGCGATCGCCATTGCGCTGTTGACGCTCGCCGTCATGATCGTGACCTTCCCTCTGACGCTTCGCGGCACGCGAGGGATCATGAAGATGCAGCTCCTCGCCCCTGAGATCAAGAAGCTGCAGGCCAGGTACAAGGTGTTGCCCGGCATGGGCGTCGCTGAACGCCAGGAGCTGCGTCAGCGCCAACAGCAAGAGATGAGTGCGCTGTACAGAGAGAACGACGTCAGTCCGGCGGGCGGCTGCCTGCCGATGCTCTTGCAGTTCCCGGTCTTCATCGTCTTGTACGGGACGATCCGCGGCCTCGTCCACCGAGGCGTCGTGAAGGGCACGCTTGCTCCCGATCCGCTCTACATCTCCCACGGGTCGAAGATCTACCTCGCGGTCCAGAGCGCCCACGGCCATCTCGTCTCCTTTGGGCTGAACCTCGCCGACTCGCTCCGCACACCGGGACTGGGCTGGGACGCCAGGCTGCCATTCATCGCGATGATCCTCGTCGCGATCGCTCTCCAGTACGTCCAGATGAGGCAGATGAACGGGCGTCGCCCGACCGCTGCGGCAGCCACTCCGCAGACGCAGCAGTTGCAGCAGTTGCAGAGGGTCTTCCCGCTCGTCCTTGCTGTGATCTACGTCTCGATTCCCGCCGGTGTGAACCTCTACTTCATCGTTTCGAGCCTGTTCCGCATCGCGCAGCAAGAGGTGATGTACCGCCGCGATCCGCACATTCGCGCGTCGGTCGAGATGTTGCGAGCCGAGGCGGCCCCGGGGTAGCTCTGGCCGTTACCTTGTCCTCCCACCGGCGCAGGCGGGGGAGATCCCGCCCGGTAGGCATCTATAGGCTGACGGCCGCCACGACTGACGCGGGGGGCGACGATGAAGGTGACCATTGTGGGCGGCGGGATGATGGGCCTCTGCACGGCGATGCTCTTGGCCGGAGACAGCCACAGCGTGCTGGTACTCGAGCGCGATCCTGCTCCTCCACCGGACCCGCTCGAGGCCTGGTCCTCCTGGGAGCGCAAAGGGGTCAACCAGTTCCGCCTCGCCCACTACTTTCTCAGCCGGTTCCGTACGGTGGCCAGTGCCGAACTCCCGCGGCTCACCTCCGCACTCGGGGCGGCCGGCGCTTGCCAGTACAACGTCGTCCACAACATCCCGGACGAGATGAAGGGCGGAGCGAGGCCAGACGACGATCGATTCGACACGCTGACGGGCCGGCGTGCCACGGTCGAGGCCGTCACGTCGCGCATCTGCGAGGAGACGCCGAACGTCACGGTACGCCGCGGTGTCGCCGTCACGGGCCTGCTGACCGGCGTGCCTGCCCGAAAGGGCGTGCCCCACGTGACCGGAGTCGAACTCGAGGGCGGTGAGCGAATCACCTCGGACCTCGTGATCGACGCCACCGGCCGCCGGTCGCCCCTGCCGAGATGGCTGGAGGCCGTCGGCGCTGCTCCGCCCAGCGAGGAGTTGGACGACTCCGGCTTCACCTATTTCGGCCGCCACTTCCGCTCACCGGACGGGACGCTGCCGTTCATGGTCGGTCCCCTCCGGCAGGACTACGGCTGCCTGTCCTGCCTCACCCTCCCCGCCGACAACGGCACGTGGTCGGTGACGATCGTCGCCAGCAGCCGGGACTCCACAATGCGAGGCGTCCTCGATCCACAGAAATTCGAGTCGGTCGTCAAGCTGCTGCCCCTGGCGGCGCACTGGCTTGACGGCGAGCCGATTGACCGGGCTGTGAGCTTCATGGGCAAGATCGAGGATCGCATCCGCGACTACGCACCAGGGGGTGAGCCGGTCGTGACGGGCGTTGCGGCCGTCGCCGACTCTTGGGCCTGCACCAACCCGTCGCTGGGCCGAGGTGCCAGCCTCGGCCTGCTGCATGCCGTCGCCCTCAGGGATCTGCTCCGCCGCACGGAAGAGGACGACCCGGCGCAGCTGGCCACGGAATGGGCGGATGCGACGAGCGCCAGCGTCGAGCCCTGGTTCCGCTCGACGGTCAACTACGACCGTCACCGGCTCGCCGAGATGCAGGCCGGCATCGAGGGCCGGCCGTACGCGGCCGACGACACGGAGTGGAACCTCATCAAGGGAGTCGAGACGGGCGCCCTGGGCGACGGTGACGTCCTGCGGGCCAACCTCGAGGTGGCTATGGTGCTGCGGACGCCCGCCGAGGTGTTCGCCGACGAGCGGCTCGTGAAACGGTTGAACGAGCGCCCGGCCGGCGAAGCGCCCCGCATCGGGCCGGACCGTTCGGATGTGCTGGCGGCGCTGGCCGGCTAGCACCCGAGCATCGGAGAGAGGGACTGATGGACGTTGACAGTGGGGGTGTGAACATCCACGTCGAGGTAACCGGCCCGCAGGACGGGCGACCCGTGCTCCTGCTGCACGGCTTCCCCGACAGCGGACGGCTGTGGGACCGTCAGACGCCGGCGCTCGCCGAAGCCGGCTACCGCGTCATCGTCCCCGACCAGCGAGGGTACGGGCAATCGGACAAGCCTGCCGATGTCGACTCGTACAGCCTCATCTACGCAGCGGCCGACGTCGCCGCCGTCCTCGACGCTCTCGAGGTCCAACGGGCCCACGTCGTCGGCCACGACTGGGGGGCGGCTGTCGCCTGGGTCGTGGCGTCGGTTGCGCCGGACCGAGTCGACCATCTCGCCGTGCTGTCCGTCGGCCACCCTCAGTCGTTCGCCGCCGCCGGCCTCGAGCAGCGCGAGAAGTCCTGGTACATGCTGCTCTTCCAATTCGAAGGCATCGCCGAGCAGTGGTTGAGCGCCGACGGCTGGGCCAACTTTCGGGCCTGGAGCCGTCACCCTGACGCCGACGCCGTCATCAAGGCTCTCGAGTCGGACGGATCGCTCACACCGGGCCTCAATTGGTACCGGGCCAACCTGCACCCGCGCGTCCTCGTGCAGCCGCCGCTCCAGCTGCCCGCCGTGCAGGCACCCACGCTCGGGGTGTGGAGCTCGGGCGACGTTGCCCTCACTGAGCAGCAGATGACCGGCTCCGAGGCGTACGTCGCCGGCAGATGGCGCTACGAACAGATGACCGGCCCCGGCCACTGGATGCAGCTTGAGGCGCCCGACGAGGTCAACCGGCTCCTGCTGGACTTCCTTCCGAAGTAGCCGGGCGCCCGATTCCGGGCCGTCGATCCGACGCCGGAACGACGCAGCCACCGCCCGGCGGACACGGAGAGGGCGGGCGGATTCTCCCTCACTGAATGGGGAGGGCGTTCGTGACGAGCGTTCCGACACCGATGGCCGTGATCACCGTGTTGTAGGCGAGACCGCTGGCGCGAGTGTCGGTGGTTGCACACTGGAGGCTCACCGTGCCGCTGCCGCCGAACTTCATGGCGCCCATGAGCGTGATGGCCTCTTCCGACAACGATCCCGGCACGCTCGGGACATCTGCGTCAGAGTCATCGACGATGGTGTTCGGATACGAGAGCGGCGATGACGACGACTGCTCCCGCACCGAGAACACGACCCTTTGGACCGTGTGAAGCCTCTCTGACCCGTCGATGACGCGCAAAGGTGCTTTCCGTCTCTCTTCGTAGCGCGGATCAACGTCCTCGGCCGAGCGCAGCCGAGGACAGCCGGGGGCGTGCCGCCCTGAGTACACTTCTGCGTCGGCGCCAACCTGGTAGCCGGGCGGGAGGGGACAAGATGAACGGTGCTGGCGCTGCCTGTAGGTCGCACCGGCGCCGGTGTTGGCCGGGCGCCCTCAGGGGTCTCGCCGTGACCGCCGGTCTTCTCGCGGCGAGCATCCTCGCCGCTCCGCTTACGGCTGGCGCCGCCGCAGCGCAGAGTGGTTGGCAGGTGAGAGACGTCTACCCGCCCCTCGTCAATCCCATCACGGGCATCTCCTGTGTGACGAAGACGACGTGCGAGGCCGTGAGCTCCGACAGCTCCTTTGCTTACAGGACGACGGACGGCGGGTCGCAGTGGGCTGTCCAGCAACTCGCCACCAACTACGGGTACAACCCGCCGGTCAGGATCAGTTGTGCCTCAATCAGCGTGTGTGTCGTGGTGTCGGACGGCGTTCCGCAATCCACGGACGATGCCGGATCGTCCTGGACCGACGATTCTGTGCCCTCCGGCAGCAACTCGGACATCGTCGGCATCTCGTGCGCGGCAGGCTCGCAGGTGTGCGTTGCCGCCACGTCGGACAGCCTCGAGTACACGACGCACGCCGCTTCGACGTCGATCTCCTGGAAGGCCGGGACGCTCCCGGCGGGCACCTTCGATCTCGGTGACGTGACCTGCCTCAGCTCGTCCACGTGCATCGCCGTTGGCGGCCATTCGGGCGCCTGCCCATGCAACGCCGTCGTGCTGCAAACCGCCGACTCAGGCGCCACCTGGACGTTGCAGGCGAACCTGACCGCATCGAGCGTGGGCCTCTCGCTCGTGACATGCCCGACCACGAACGAGTGCCTCGCTTCCGGGCCCGACGGGTGGTTCGAGACCACGAATGAGACCGCTGGTTCGCCGACGTGGAGCAACGAGACCGGCCCGTCAGGTTTCGACATCTTCCAGATCTCCTGTCCCTCCGCCAGCGATTGCTATGCGGGTAGCGGGAGCGACGTGTTCTCGACCGATGACGCCACCAGCCTCAGCGCAACCTGGAACGACGAGGCACTGCCGGTCAGCGCCAACGTGAACATCGTCTACGGCATCGACTGCCCCTCGACCGCCGTGTGCCTCGCTGTTGGATCGACCAACGGGTCGCCGAACGTCGGCTTCGTCGTGACTACGTCGAACGCCTCCAGCGGCGCCACCGCCAATTGGCGGAACCAGCAGCTGCCGACGACGGTAGGCGAGGTGGCCGGCATCGCGTGTCCCTCACCCACGACGTGTGAGGCCGTTGGTTACGCCTCTGAGACCGGGCCTGTGAAGATACTCCGCTCGACAAACGGCGGGACGAGCTGGGTCGAGCAAACCAACCACCCAAGCCCGCCGGGCGAGCAGTCGCTCAACGCCGTTGCCTGCCCGTCGACCACGGTGTGCTTCGCGGTAGGGCGCGCCGCTGGCGTCCCGATCATCTTCAGCACCTCGAATGCCGGATCGTCATGGAAGAGCGAGGTGGTGCCGTCATCCATCACCGCGGGGGATCTCCTCTCCATCGCCTGCGTGTCCGCGAGCGTGTGCGAGGCGTCCGGTAACAGCTCCAGCAACGGGCTGCTGCTCACGACGACGAACGGCGGCGCCGGGGCGGCCGGCTGGGTCGTGCGTACGCTTCCCGCCAACACCGGCCCGATCGAGTCCCTCTCCTGCCAGTCGGCGAAGGACTGCGTGGCCGCAGGGATGGAGCCCTTCCAGAGCGGCGGCGAAGTCCTCTACACGACGAACGCCGGCCAGTCATGGAGCATCGGATCGCTGCCGAAGACGACGGTCCCCATCAACGGCCTCCTCGGGCTGGCATGCACGTCGACGACGGTCTGCGAGGCCGTCGGGTATGAGGGCACCGATGCCTTCGTGGGCACGGCCGTGGCTATCCGGACGTCCGATGGCGGGAAGGTGTGGAGCAAGCCCGAGAGCCTGCCATCGGGCATCACGGGCCTCGTTGCAGTGTCCTGTCCGTCCAGTGTTGTGTGCGAGGCGGTCGGCAATGCAGGCGATTCCGGCTCGATGGCGATCGTGACGACGGACTCGGGCGCGAAATGGGTTCACCAGGCCTTGCCGTCCGCCCTCAACTATCTGACGGCCCTCACCTGCCCGTTGACCAGCTACTGCCAGACGGGTGGGACGAGCCTGTCCGGAGGCGGCGTGCTGGCCACCTACGTACCGCCGACGCTGACGCTCACGACGAGCAAGCTGCCGAACGCCGCCATCAAGAAGGCCTACTCAGCTCGACTGGCAGCCAGCGGGGGGGCGGGGTCGTACACGTGGCTGCGGTCAGCCGGCTCGCTGCCGAGCGGTCTTGTCCTCAGCTCGAGCGGCGTGATCTCCGGCAAGCCCACGAAGAAGGAAACGTCGACCTTCACGGTGGAGGTGCGTGACGGTCTCGGTCACTCGGCGACGAAGAAGCTCAAGCTGACGGTCACGTGAGGCTGCCGAGGTCTCGAGAACCGAAGAGGAGTCGCGTGTCGCGAAGCTTGTTCACTAAGCCGGCATCCATCGCTATGGTGGTCGTCGGCCTCGCCCTTCTGAGTGGGTGCAGCTCGCCTGCCGCGCCCGGCACGTCCACCACGGCGGCTGGTTCCTCCTCGGCGCCGTCATCGACGGCGGGGTCCACCACCACGTCGTCGCCGGGGGCGGGGTCCACGACGTCGTCGTCCCTCCCGAGCACCCTTGTCGGGGACACCGTCCTTTGGAAGGGCACGGTGAGCATCCACGGCGCTGCCTCCGTCTCGGAGTCGTGGTCAGCCGGCGAGGAGCTGACGAACCTGCAAACAGGGGCCAGGCTCGATTGCGCCCAGGCCGCGGCGCAAACCGATGCCACCACCTACGTCGGGAGCCCGACTCCAATCTGGAACATTCCCGAGCCGGACTCCGGTATCAGCATGGTCCCTTATGGCAACACGCCAATAACCGTGGACGTCGACACCGACATCAGCAGCTACAAAGGTCCCGGAACGTACACGCAAACCGCCGGTGGCGGCGGTGGGGTGACGATCGGCGCAGCCGCGCTGAGCTCGGGCAACTTCACGTACTGGATCAACCCGTCGAACGGTACGACCTGGACGATGGTGGAGAACGCCGACGGGTCAGGATCCTTCACCTTCGCCAAGGCGTGGGCCGGGGGCGATTCCGCCACGAGCGGACCGTCGATCGCAGGAACCGTCACCTGGACCTGCCAAAACCTCTCCTGATACGTGGGCGGTCACTGCCCGACTCGTCCGTCGATGCGTTCGCGCAAGAAGTCGGCATGCCCGGCGTGGCGGGCGTACTCCTCGATCATGTGGACGAGCACCTCGCGCAAGCTGATCATCTTGCCCTCCGCGTAGCTGCCGGCCACGTCCAGGCTCGGAGCCTCCTCGACGAAGTGCTCGGAGAAGCCGACCTCCTCCCGCCAGTCGGCCCAGGCGGATCCCACGACCTCCGGGTCGGCCACCGCCCCGTTGAAGGCGGCCTCCGGGTCGCCGTCGCTACGGTAGAGCGAGGCGGCGTCCTCGCCGGCAAGGACGCGGCGGAACCAATGACGCTCCACGTCGGCGAGATGGCGCACGAGCCCGAGCAACGACAGGTTCGACGGCTCCACCGAGCGGCGAGCCATACCGGCGGCGTCGAGACCCGAGCACTTCAATTCGATGGTCAGGCGGTAGTCGCGCAAGTAACCGACCAGCGTCGTGCGCTCGTCGGCGAAGCCGCCCTCGCTGCGGGGGTCGTCCTCGGGATGGACGAACATGTCGGACCATCCGAAGCGGCGAGTGACGCCTTCCTCCTGCGGCTCGGTGTCGCTTCCGTCGCCGGACCCCGTCTCGCGGTCGTCTGCCATGTCACCAGAGTGGACGGTTTCCGGCAGGCCGCGCCAGCCTTTCCCGCCACGGGCGGCCTCACCGTCGACGTGAGGCCGGCATGAAGATCGGCACGTCCAGAGCCTCGAGTCGGCCAGGGAGGCGGCAATCTCAGGGTTGGAGAGGGCTGGCGACGCGGGAGAGCTACAGTTGAGGTACGTCTCATTCGAGACAGAGCACACCTCCGCGCGTTCGGAGGAGATCGGGGGTCCCCGTGGGACCCGTCCCACTCACGCCGCTTTCGCCGAGGTTCCGGCCGCTCGTGATCAGCGGCAAGCGGCGAGGCACTCTGTCCGACGACACGCTGCATCTGCAGTTGGGGTTGAGTGAGCGCCCCGACCGCTGCTGGGTGGAGGCCTTCTCTCAGCGGGACCCGGCGAAGTCCGTCTTCGAAGGTCGCCCGGCCTCCCAGCTGCCGAGGATCGAGGGTGACGAGATCTGCTGGTCGATCAGACAGGCTGACCTCATGTCTGCGTGGTGGTACCTCGGTCGCTGCGTCGACCGCGCCAACGTTGCGAGCGCTCGTTTTCGCGCCGCGCCAGCGGTGGGAATCCGCTCAGCCCGATGAGCTCACCTCGACTCGCCCGCTCAAGCGTTCACCCGTCACGGCGACACACGAGGGCAACCTCGTGGTGACCGAACAGCCAGTTGTCGACCGAGCCGGGCCTGTGGACGCCGTGGCCTCCCCTGAGGCGGTGCAGCTCGGTTCTCGGCTCGACGAGCACCACGCCCCCGAGACGAACGGGTGGATGGCCGTCTGCCGGCGCTGCGGGGCTCAGACCGACGGTCCGCAGGGGGGTCACGTCCCGAACGAGCGACGACTGGAACGCGCCCGGCAATGGCTCGAGGCGCAGTCGCGAAGCAGTGGAATCGACCGCGCCAGGAACCGGCGCAACACCTGAGCTTCGTGCCCGGTGACACGCCGGCAGCTCATGTTTCCGGCGTGTCACCCATGCGGGGCTGCTTCTACACCAAGGGCATCATGACGTGCTTGATCTGGGTGTAGTCCTCGACCGAGTACATCGACATGTCCTTGCCGTAGCCACTCTGCTTGTAGCCGCCGTGAGGCATCTCCGGCGTGAGCAAGAAGTGACTGTTGATCCAGACCGTTCCGTACTGCAGGTGGCGAGCCACGCGCATCGCCCGTGAGCTGTCACGGCTCCAGACCGATGACGCCAAGCCGTAGTCCACGTCGTTCGCCCAGGCCACCGCCTGCTCCTCGTCGGAGAAGCGTTGCACGGACACGACAGGCCCGAAGACCTCCTGCTGGACGATCTCGGCCTTCTGGTCCACGTCGACGATGACGGTCGGCTGGTAGTGGAAACCGTCTCCCTCGATCTCCTCGCCACCGGTGAGGACCGTGGCACCCGCCTTGCGGGCCCGGTCGACGAAGCCTTTGACGCTCTCGCGCTGCTTGGCCGAGACGAGCGGCCCCATCTCGACCGAGGGGTCGCCCGTGTCGCCGAGCTTGATCGACTCGACGGCGGGCACGAGCGACGCCAGCAGCTCGTCGTAGATCTTCGGGCCTGCGATGACGCGGCAGGACGCAGTGCAGTCCTGACCCGTGTTCGTGAAGCCGGCGAACTTGATGGTGTCGACGATGGCCTGAACGTCGGCGTCGTCGAAGACCACCACGGGTGCTTTCCCACCCAGCTCGAGGTGGGCGCGCTTCACGGTCTCGGCGCAGGCGGCGGCGATGCGCTTGCCCGTGGACGTGTCGCCCGTGACCGAGACGAGGCGGACGGCCGGATGCCGAGTGAGGGCTTCCCCGATGACGGCGCCGGGGCCGGTCACCACGTTCACGACACCGGGCGGGAAGATGTCCGCCGTCAGCTCGGCCAGGTACAGGGTCGTGAGCGGCGTTATCTGCGCCGGCTTGACGATCGACGTGTTGCCGGCGGCCAAAGCGGGGCCGATCTTCCAGATCGCCATCATGAGCGGGTAGTTCCACGGGCAGATACCGGCTGTGACCCCGAGGGGCTCGCGGCGGATGATGCTCGTGTAGCCCTTCTCGTACTCACCGCTGGACTTGCCCTCCGGGCAGCGAGCAGCCCCGGCGTAGAAACGCAGGCAATCCGAGATGAACGGCACGTCCGCCTGCGCCACGGAGATCGGCTTGCCGACGTCGAGGGACTCGAGCCTGGCGAGCTCGGAAGCATGGGCATCGATGGCGTCGGCCAGCTTCAGGAGCATGGCGGCGCGCTGCTTCGGGGGAGTATCGAGCCACACCTCGTCGTAGGCACGTTGCGCGGCGTTCACGGCGAGCTCGACGTCCTTGCTGACGGCGACGGCGACCTTGGCAATCGCCTTTCCCGTCGCCGGGTTGATGTCGTCGTCGGTCCTGCCGTCGATCGACTCGACCCACTCTCCGCCGATGAACAGCGGCCGATACCGTTCCAGGTTCTCGTCCATGGGTCGTTCTCCTTTCCGCGACCGGTTCGGGTCACGTGGTCTGCACGTCGTTGCGAACGGCGTCTGGCGGAGCTCAGACGTCCCTCGGGGCAGGCCAATGGCCGGCGTCGCCGTCGTTGGCAGGTCGGACCGCCATCGGCACACCTCGTCTGCCTAGGCACGGTACGTCTCCGGAGAGCGGCTGCACAGGGCCGAAGGTCCCACGCCCGCCGCCGCCGTCGCCGCGGCGGCTCGTCCCGCCCACTCCGTCATCGCGTCCCCTGAGAGCGGCCCCTCCCGCTACTGCGTGCTTTCCACGAGCACCTTGCCCAGCAGCTCGATCGTCTCCTCGTCGCCGGCAGTCGCCGTGCCCTCGCGGCGGCGGTTCCAGAGCCAGAGGAGGACGTCCGGCGCCGACCCCTTCACGGTGGCATCAGGACGGTCCACGTTGGGCGCTTCCACCCGCACTCCGTTGCTGCCGAGGTGGAGCAGCCATGATCGCTCTGGGGTGGCGACGGCGATCGTGCGCTCAGCGGCCGAGTCCAGCAATTCGCCGAAGTCCTCCGGCCAGGTTGTCGTGGCGTACTGGACGAACACCACGAGGAGCTCGTCGATGCCGTCGGCGGCCAGGTCGGCGGCTATCGGAGCGATCGACGCCCCTGCCCCCAGCTCGGCGTCGACCCGGTGGATGACCGTCTCCTGCGCCATGCGCCGGATCCAGAACCCCACGCTTTGGTCAGGCTCGTACCAGGTAAAGGCGCCATCCTCCGCCCGGCGGTTGGCGAACTCCTCGCTGAGCGCCGCATAGCTGCGGTCGAGCAAGCTCAGCGGGGGCTCGTCATTCAAGCCCTCCGGCGGCCACTCGTCGGGCTGGCGGCCGAGGCGCATGCACTCGACCTTGTGCAGGTAGACGGCTCCGACGTGACGCAGGAGGTCGGCCATCGTCCAGCCAGAGCAGCTGGGAACGGCAGCATCCAGGTCGGCCCCGGCGGCGACGTCGCGCAGGCGACGAAAGTCGGCTTCGAGACAGTCGCGAAGCTCTCGGCTCTCCACGTCGCAAGCCTCGCACACAGGTGAGGTGTTTCCGCGCCGTGCTTTGTTTGTTGCCAGGCGTGGGGTGGCCTTTTGCGGTCGAAATCGGCGGTGCCTCGAGGGCAGGACAGACCTTGCAGCTCCGCCCTGCGCCTTACTACCGAGTGTCCAAGCCGAGCGGCGGCTCCAGGTCGGTGACGTCGATACCCGAAGTCTCCCGTCTGTCGAGCGGCGCCGAGACGAGCCGGTGGCGTGACAGGAGTGCCCCGCCGGCGGCGGCCACAAAGCAGGAGAGAGCGCCTACCACCATGCCGATCCGGGCATCGGACTCCTCGATCACCCAGCCGATCAGCGGCCCCCCGACCGGTGTCGTTCCCTGGAAGCCAAGCTGCCAGAGGGCCAGCGCACGTCCTCGCATGTTGGGTGCCGCCGCAAGCTGGATCGTCGAGTTCCCTATGGACACGAAGGACACGCTTGCCCAGCCGACAAACAGCAGCCCGATGTAGGACAGCCAGATTGCCGGCGCGAGCGCAGTGAACAGGATGGCGAGCCCGAAACCGATGGCGGAGACGATCATCGGCCTGATCCCGGTCCTGCCCCGCGCAGCCGTGAGCAGGCCCCCAGCTACCGCCCCGATGCCCATCGCCGCCGTCATGAAGCCATAGGCCTCCGAGCCGCCGTGGAAGGTGTTCTTCGCGAGCACCGGGAGCGAGACCTGGAACTCATAGGCGAGCATGCCGACCAGTGCCATCATCACGAGCGGTACTGCGATGTCCGTCGTGTGGGCGACGTAGGCGAAGCCTTCCCGCAACTGGCCCTTCGCCCGTGGCTCTGGTTGGGTCGGCTGCAGTGCCGAGCGGTCCATGACGAGCAGCGAGGTCACGACTGCCGCGAAGCTCGCCGCATTGCACAGGAAGCAGATCCCTTCGCCGACCGTGGCGATGAGGATCCCGGCGATCGCCGGCCCGACGGCGCGGGCGGCATTAGCGGTCACAGAGTTCAGGGTGACAGCGTTGCGTAGCTCCTGCCGCCCCACCATCTCGCGGACGAAGGCCTGCCGGGAGGGATTCTCGAACGTGTTGTTCAGGCCCAGCACGACGGCGAGGGCGCAGACCTCCCAGAGCCGCACGATGCCGAGAACGGTGAGCATTCCGAGCGTGAGCGCCTGGAGACCCATGCAGGTCTGCAGCAGCACCATCAGCCGGCGCTTGTCGACCCTGTCTGCAATGACGCCGCCGTAGGAGGCGAAGAGCAGGACTGGGAGCGTCTGGAGCGCCACGACGTACCCGAGGTCGACGGCCGAGTGGGTGAGGGTGAGCACCAGCCACGCCTGTGCGGTCGTCTGCATCCAGGTGCCCACGAGCGAGATCGACTGCCCGGTAAAGTAGAGGCGGTAGTTGTGGACTTTGAGCGAGGAGAAGGTCTGCCGGACGAGCCGGCGCAGGCGGTGTCTCAAGGGCCACTCCCCTCGACACGCTTGGCGACTCCCTCGAGCGCCGCCGGGCCGGCACGAAGCGCTGCTTGCCCACGAGGAGAGATTCCGGCGATCAGCGCGCTCACGACGTCACTGCGTTCGGCGCCGATCTGCTCGTGCAGCCGCTTGCCAGCCGAGTTGGCCGCCAGCGCGGCGCCGCGATCGTCCGGGTCGCTCCGCCGACGATCAATCCGAACCTCTCGAGCTGGCGGACGACCCCGGCCAGCATGCTCGGGCTCATCCCCTCCGCCCGGGCGAGCGCGGAGAGGCCTACCGGCCCACGTAGGGCGCTCGTCGCGAGCACGGTCGTCTCTGCGGAGGTCAGCGCGGCACCCGCAGAGGTCTCTTCGAGCCGTCGGGAGAGCCGGATGATGGCCATGCGGAGGTGGACGGACACGTCCCCGCCGGCTGCAGTCGCCTCGAGCTCCGGGACCTCGGTCGCACCGCGTGCTGGCGGCAATCTCGTCCCTTTCTCGCTCTTGCACCACCAGCATGCGCTGTATCCTGCTTGCTGGCCAGCGAAGACGTGGGTTCATCTGCGACGCGCTGATGAGAAAGACCGGGCGGCTGAACGGCACCGTTGAGGCGGTGGCTTCGGCTCTGCGCATCGGGACGAGCGGCGCGGCACTGCGGAGTCTCGCAGTCTGGACAACGCTGAGCTGATCCCGCAACACGCGTGGGAACAGGCTCGCGGCGGGCGCGGCCGCGGCCTGATCAGCCGCCCACACGCCCCGTCAAGCGACGAAGGCAGAGCTGGACGCCATGACGACGGCGTTCCTTCCTCGCCGCTTGGCGGCGAGGAGTCGCCCGTCGGCGGCAGTGAGGGCTCCCTGCCAGCCTTTCACCGGACCGCAGGCAACCCCGAGACTCACCGTCACGTGCAGCGCCGGGGCGACCGTTGTCCAGTCGAGACCGCAGACGGCGAGGCGCAGCCGCTCGGCGAACCCGTAAGCGCCCGAGAGGTCGACGCCGGGCAGCGCCACCACGAACTCGTCGCCGCCGTAGCGGATGGCCAGCTGGCCGTTTCGCGTCTTGGTCGAGAAGAGGCGGGCGACGTGCTGCAGGACGGCATCGCCGGCGTCATGGCCGAAGGTGTCGTTGATCTCCTTGAAAGAGTCGATGTCGGCGATGATCCATGCCACTTCGCTCTGCTGTTCGGCCTCGTCGTCGAGGAAACGCGCCAGCAGCCGCCGGTTGCCGATGCCGGTGAGTGCGTCCTCTTCAGCGGACCGGGTCGCTTCTGCCGCCTGAGTCTGCAGGCTCCGGTGTTCCCGCTCGATGTCCACGCGCGCCCACACCTGCTGCACGAGCTGTCCGGTCTGGCGCTGGTGTATCTCCCACATGTGCCGCTTGACTTCTCGGGCGTCCGCCAGGGCACGGCTGAGTTCGCCGGCGGCCTCCTCGCAGGCTGCCCTCTCCTCGAGGGCAAGCATCAAGTCGTGCTCGTCGCCACTCGCTTCGATGATCAGCACGTCGCGGCAGGCCGCCGCGAGGGCCTCCTCCACCCGGCCCGCCAGGCGGAGACATCGTGCCTCGACCCAGGCGAGGTCGAGGCACGGAGCCTCGGAGGTGGCGACGCCCGCTTGGCGTCGGAAGTCGTCCAGCACCTGCAGGGCCTCCTCCACGCGGCCCAGGTCGCAGAGGACCTCGGCGAGGAGGCGGTGGTTCCCGAGCCGCGGGCTCATCACCGCCTTCTCCTCGCCCAGCAACCGTCGTGCCATCGCCTCGGCCCGCTCGAGCCGTTCCGTTTCGAGCTCCGGGTGGGTCGCCGCCTGCTGCTGCGAGGCAAGCAGCAGGGCCTCGGTGAGGTTGTAGAGCTCGCGGCAGACCCGGTCGCGGTCACCGAGGCGCTCGGCGGCGGCGAGTGAGAGCTCGAACTGCTCAACGGCCCGGTCGTAGTCCAGGTAGTGGTAGCAGAAGACGCCGAGGCGGTTCGTGATCTCCATGCGGAGACGGTCGTCGGCGACCGAGTCCAGGCCCACGATGCTCTTTGCCGCCAGCTCCGAGGCGAGCGAGACGTCGCCAAAGGTGGAGGCATGAGCTGCACCGAGGCTGGCGGCGTCGACCGCCAGCTCCGTGTCGCCCGAGAGCTCGAACAGCGCCATGGCGCCGGCGGCGTCCTCGCACGCCTCCCGGTCGCGCGACTGATGGGAGCGCACGCGGGCCCGGCAGATGAGCAGTCGGGCCCGATCGCCGGGGGACGTCACCGTCTCGAGCGCCCGTGTGATCTCGGGCAGGCACGCCTCGCACGCCATCGGGCTTGCTGCCAGACGTGTCCGCTCCAGCAAGGCGTCGATGTCGACGTGCGGCCGGAGACGCTCGTTCACACCTCTATGTATCGACCGTCGCGAGGCTGACTCTGAGTGGGACGGGATGTCCTCGAGGGCCATTTGGGTGCCGTGCACGCTGCTCGTGAGTCGACGCCTGCACCGGCCCGTCAGCTCATGTAGCGCTCGATCTGATAGCCCACTGACGTGCAGGCCGTCGCTGTCGTGCAGGAGACGGCAGCCGACGGGAGATTCGGCTTCGGGTAGGCGACGGAGTCCACGGACCACTTCGAGCCGTTCCATGTCTCGGTGAGGGGGACCGTCTCGAACGTCGTGTTGTTCTGAGCAGTGCCGACGGCGATGCAGAAGCTGGCCGAGGTGCACGAAACCGAGACGAGGGCGCCCGTCCCATCGCCTTTCGGCAGAGGGGTCGCCTCGATCGTCCAGCGCGCCCCGTTCCAACGCTCGGCGAGGGGCTCACCGCCGGAATCCCACGCGCCGACGGCCATGCACATCTTGGCGGCGCAGGAAACGCCGTCCATCTCGCTATCGATCGACGTCTTCGGTGCGGGCATCGAGCCCAAGCTCCAGTGCGTCCCGGTGAAGTGGTCGACGAGCGGGTAGGTCCGGAAGTTCGCGTTCGAGAAGTAGCTGCCGACGGCGAAGCAGGAGGCGCCAGAAGCGCACGCCACACCGTTCAGGCCACTCGAGACGAGGTTCGGGGGCACGGGCGCCGCCTGCGACACCCACTTCGACCCGTTCCAGCTCGCGATGAAGGGCGCCGGCTGGACGTCCCCAGCGAGGAAGCTGCCGACGGCATGACAGTCCTTGCTGGAAGGGCAGGCCAGCTGACCGGTGGGCACGAGGGCACCTGGGGAGACGGGCATTCCTGTCCAGGCCGTGCCCTTCCACAGCAGGGGCACGGGCGACCCGTCGAGCACGCAGCTCGCGGCCGAGACGCAGGTGGTGTGGTAGCCGTAGGCCTCGCCGTAGGCCTGTGAACCGAAACTGGCGGTCGAGGTGATCCGCCAGCGCCGACCGTTCCACTGCTCGGCAAGGCCAAAGTAGGTGGGGTAGTACACGACGCCGCCGAGCCCCTGGTTGTACCAGTACAGCCCGGAGGCCACGCAGGCCGTCGCCGAGGTGCAGGACACAGAGTCCCAGGACACCTGCGTCGGGCCGGGCAGGTCCGGCGTCGGCGTCACGAGCCAGGTATCACCGCTGAGTGTCTCGGCGAGCGTGACGGCGGAGTTGGTTGCCACGGTCGCCGTGACACCGGCGGTGACGCACGTCGCCGCCGCGGCGCAGGCGACGCCGTTGAGGCTGAAGTTGGTCTTCAGCGGGGCGGGGGGCGTCACGACGGGCGAGGTCGCCCAGTTCGTACCGTTCCAGGACATGGCGAGGAGCTGTAAGGAGCCGACTCCGACGGCGACACAGGACTTCGCAGTCAGGCACGTGACCGAGTTCAGCCAGCCATCGGCCGTCGCCGGGGTCATCGAGGACCACCTCGTCCCGTCCCAGGAGTCGATCAGTACCTGAGTGGCGGCGCTTCCCTGAAACCTTCCCACCGCGAGGCAGCCGGTCGCCGAGTAGCAGGCGACGCCGTCGAGGGAGGCACTGCCGCCGGCCGGAGACGTCGGTGTGGCCATCGACCACACCGAGCCCCTCGTGGCAAGAGACAACGGCAGCGTGCTCGAGCCGCTCGTGTAAGAGCCGACGGCCAGGCACCTGCCCCCGTTGCACGCCACGGCGGCAAGGTCGTTGTAGATCTTTGACTTGTCCGGCGTCTTCACCGCCTTCCAGGAGCTGCCGTCCCAAGACTCCGCCAGGGTGAGCTCACTCCTGCCGGACCCGTAGGAGCCCACCGCCACGCACGACGCCGTCGAGAGGCAGGCGACGCCCGACAAGGCGCTCGACCTCGCGCCGGCGGGGTTCGGGACGGCCTTCACCGTCCAGTGCGCCCCGTTCCAGAGATCGGCGAAGGCGAGGCTCCCGCCACCGTGTTCGTAGGAACCCACGGCCATGCAGCTGGATGCGCTCGTGCAGGCAACGGACGTGAGCGTCGAGGAAGGAGAGCCGGCAGGCTTGGCAGCTTCGTCGAGCGTCCACTTGGAGCCATCCCATAACGCCGCCAACGGAGCGTCGTCCGGGAAGGCCAAGGTGCTCGGCACGCCGCTGGAGCCGACGGCGACGCAGAGCCTCGGCGTCGGGCAGGCCAGGCCGCGGAAGTCGCCGTTGGGGAGCGTCGGTCTCGGCGCCGCCTCGATTACCCACCTCGCTCCCGCGCGCCCGGCCGCACGAGCCATGGGAGCCGTGATGATTCCTGCCGTAACGATGGCTGCGATGGTGACAAGTACCAAAATTCGACGCATGCCAACCCCCTTCTGGCGCAATCCTACTGAGGCGCCCCGGGACGTCCCGTGAGAGGCTGCAGGTCACGACCGCCGCCGCGGCCGGCGCCTCAGGGCGCCCGTGATGCCGCCCCGGCCGCCACTTGGGCGCGGCTGGAGAGTCCGAGCTTGCGAAAGACGTGGGCGAGGTGTGTTTCGACGGTACGGCGGGAGATGAAGAGCCGGCCGCCGATCTGTCGGTTGCTGAGCCCTTCGGCGACGAGCTCCACGACCTTGCGCTCGTTCGGACTGAGCGACTCCCAACCGCGGTCGGCCCGGGCCGGCCCTCGGCGGCGCCGGCGGGCGCTGTGTGCCCGCAGCAAGGCGTCGACCCGCCCGAGGTCGGCATCGGCGCCGGTGTCGAGGTGGATGGAGGCAGCCTCGTCGAGGAGGTCGACGGCTGCGTCGTCGCGCCCGGCGGCGAACAGGCTGACCGCCGCCTCTTCGCCTGTCCAGCGCAGGGCGCACCCCTCTCGGCAATGGAGCGTAGAGTTCCGGCCCGGGAGGAAACGACACGATGACGAGCCAGAACGAATACCCACTCGCGGCGGGGCCTCCGGAGCCGCCTGCCGGCCAGCGCCCGAGGCGGCGACGGACGAGCCTGACGATGGTCGTCGCCCTCGCCGTCGTCGTCGTCCTGGTCGCCGGCTTTCTCGTGCTGCGCCACCACAGCCCGCCGAACCCTGCGGCCGTGTCGACGACGACAGGGTGGAACTCGACGTCGGGCAACTGGTCCGGCTATGCCCTCTCCACCGCCCAGACCGGCCAGAAGTACACCAAAGTGGCCCTCGAGTGGGACGTCCCGACCGTCTCGACGATGTCGTCGTTCGGCTGCGTGGCGAACTGGGACGGCATCGGCGGCCTCACGAGCAAGGATCTCATCCAACTCGGCACCCAGAGCTGCTCGGATTCCTCCGGGACCGCCTACGACATCTGGTACGAGACGCTGCCGGCGGTAGAGACGCCGATCACGACGCTCACGATCCAACCGGGCGACCAGGTCCTGGCGACGCTTCAACTGCTGAACGGCGACACCAACACGGACACGCAGGCCGAGACGGCCGCCTTCGCCGCTGTCATGTCCGAGATCCGCCGTTTCGACCCGAACTTCGGCACCTCCCACCTCATCCAGCGACTCCGTCAACTGCTGGAGGAGGGCGAGTCGCATCTTGCGAGCGAGCCCTGGTTCCCGGAGGTCGCGGCCGACCTGCGCAAGCTCTTCTCCACCCCCGCGGCCAGCACGGCGCAGATGTGGCAGTTCGCCTTCAAGGTGACGGCGCCCGACGGCACCGTTCAGAATTGGACGAAGACCGTGACCTACGATTCGTCCCTCAGCTCGATTGAGTGGATCACGGAGGCCCCGACGTTCTCCTCTGGCATCTCGGTGCTTCCCGCCTACGGCACCACCCACTACCTGGGGGCGTCCGCCAACGGCAGCATCCCGGCCCTCGCCCCGGTCAACCAGATCGTGCTGACGGACCCGCACGGCCAGGCATCCGTGCCCTCGGCGCCCGGGCTCCAGGTCGACGCGTTCAACACGTGTTTCTTCCCGACGCTGACGGTGTCCGCCTGCCCGGCGCCGTAGCCGAAACCAAGAAACGAGTCAGCGCTCCCCGAGTTCAGCCAGCCCGGACGGCGCCGGACCGCTAGCGTGTCCGAACCGCCGGGGGACACCGCCGGTACGGCGGGAGGGAGAGACAAGATGGCCACCAAGTACGTCGACTTCCTCGTGACCGGTGATCCGGTCGCCGCCCGTGCCACGGCCGAGCGCGCCCTTGTGGAGCGACAATTCAAGCTGAGCTGGCAGGACGAGTGGACGGCAACGGCGGAGCGCGGCTCCAAGGCGATGAACGTCGTTGCCGGAGCGCTCGCCCAGTACTTCAAGGTGGGAGTTCGCCTCTTTGCCACGAGCCCGGCGGAGACGACGGTACGGATCGAGCGTCAGTCCTCCGGCTGGACGGGCGGGGCGATCGGGGCCGCCAGGACAACGAAGAACCTGGCCTCGCTGCGCAGCGAGCTCGAGGCGACCTTCGGGGCCGCCGGAGTGCTGCGCGGTGTTGTCGAGGGATAGTCGCCCCCACCTCGAGTGCCGAAGCGTCCCCTCGAAGCGCCTCCTCGAGGCGCCCGCCCTACTGTCCCGGGGACGGAGCCTCAGCCCACCGAGCTAGGTCGGAACCGCCGAGACCTGGTTCGACGGGGCGCCGACACCGGCGGCGTTGACGGCTCTCACGATGAAGTAGTACCGGTGCCCCTTCTTCAATCCCGTCACGACATAGCTGTCGGCGTGCGCCGAGAGCGGCGAGGCGTTCAGCGGCGTGCTCGACTCGTGCCCTGACTTCGTCCCCTCGAAGACGTCGTAGCCGGCGACGGCGCCGCCGCTCTGTGGCGTCGGCGCCTTCCAGGAGAGGGTGACCTTGTCCCTGCCGGCCGTCGCCTTCAAGAACCTCGGGTCCCCTGGTAGGCGCACGGGAACGCCCCAGCTCCAGGTGTCGTCGAGCGAGGGATAACCCGAGAAGACGAGAAGCTGCTCGCTGGTGGCGTCGTAGGCCATCGTGGCGGCGGAGCGGACGGGAGGCTTCGCGGAGGGGTTCAGCTCGGTCCAGCTCGTGCCGCTCCAGGTCCAGGTCTCGTTCTCGAGCTGGAGCGTGGTGACGGCATGTTCGCCCCCGAAGAGCACGAGCTGGTTGGTGGCTCCGTCGTATCCCATGCAGGCGGCGCTCAGGGTCGGTGGGCTGTGTGCCGGCGCCGACTGTCTCCAGGCCGTGCCGCTCCAGGTCCAGGTGTCGTTGAGATCGGTCCCGCTGCTGTTGCTGCCGCCGAAGAGCACGAGCGTGTGGTTGCCGCCGTCGAAGGCCATGGAGGCCTCGTCGCGGGCGCTGAGGCCGCTCGTGGAGGCGGATGCCTCCTTCCACGTCCTGCCGTTCCAGGTCCAGGTGTCGCCGTAGAAGGAGTAGACGTTCGGGTTCTCGCCCCCGAAGAGCACGAGCAGGCCGCCGACAGGGTCGTAGGCCATGGAGGCATAGGCGCGCGGCCCGGGGCTCGTCGCTGGGGACAGCTCCTTCCAGGTCGTGCCGTTCCAGGTCCAGGTGTCGTTGAGCTGGCCGCCGTCTCCGAGCCCGCAGCAGACCTCCTCGCCCCCGAAGAGCACGAGCGTGTGGTTGGCGCCGTCGTAGGCGAGGGAGGCGCCGAAGCGGGCGGACGGCTGGTGCGAGGGAAAGACCTCTTTCCAGGTCGTGCCGTTCCAGATCCACGTGTCGGCAAGGGAGTTGATGTTGTTGCCGAGACCGCCGAAGAGCACGACCTGATGAGTGGCCGGGTCGTAGGCCATGGAGCCGTTCTCGCGGGCCGGCGGCACCTTGGCAGGGTGAAGCTGCCGCCAAGTCGGGGCAGTCGTGCGGCTGCTCGCCGTCGCCGGGGCCGCGGCGGCGCCGAGAGTGGCGACGAGGCCGGCCGTCACGAGGAGGGCGCCGCCGAGCTTGCGGAGGCGCCGAGCACGCTCCGCCCCGCCTGCCGGGCGCCCCGCCGTCGGCTCGTGGCGACTTCGTGAACTCGAACACTTCGACATCGACGGCCCCCTCGGTTTTGAGCCCAACCAGAGAGTCCGCGTCGATACGGCTGCACGGGTGTGCAAACGGCGAGGACGAGCTGAGCTGCGCCAGTTTGGCAGCTTCGCCGAGGCTTCGTCGCACCGGCCTGCGGGCGCCCGCCAGTGGTGCCGGGGCCGATGGCACCGGCGGCATGGCGGGGCGCCCGCCCGGAAGTGACGTTGGCCTCTGGAGCCCATGGCCGGATCATGGTTTGCTGAAGGTGACGTCATGAGAGGAGGACCCATGCAGGTTCTCGTTGCGTACGGCTCCAAGCGTGGCGGCACGGCCGGTCTGGCGAACATGATCGGCGACGAGCTCACCGCCGCCGGGCTGCAAAGCGTGGTGCGGCCGGCCGGTGCGGTGCACAGTCTGGACGGCTTCGACGCCGTCGTCGTCGCCGGTGCCCTCTACGCGAAGCGATGGCACCACGATGCCCGCCGCTTCGTCCGCCGCTTTGCCAAGGTGCTGCGCGGGTGCCCGGTCTGGCTCGTCAGCAGCGGGCCACTTGACGAATCGGCCGTCGCGGGCGACATCCCGGCTGTCAAGCAGGTGGCAAGGGAGATGTCGAGGATCGGCGCCCGCGGTCAGGTCACCTTCGGGGGCCGCCTCGAAGCCACCGCCAAAGGCTTCCCCGCCAGTGCCATGGCCAAGAAGATGGCCGGTGACTGGCGTGACCCGGCACACGTCCACACGTGGGTGTCGGGTGTCGCCGAGGAGCTCACCAACCTGGGCCGGGCCGCTTGACGCAGTCGTCACGAGGCGGGCCAGAGCCAGACGTAGTCCAGTGACTCCAACGTCCAGTCGGGTCAGGCCGAGTGGACGGTTTGCACGGGAGGCGCCCTGATGATGAAGTTGCCGCTGTGGCCGATGAGCCGATCGTGACGTCCCAGACCGACACGAGTGCGGCCCCCGCGTCACGAGCCATGACCGGCTCCGCAGACGGCGACGCCGCCCTGCTCGACCTCGACGTCGACCTCTCCCAGCAGCTGGAGAACCTCGTCCTCGACGAGGCCGACGACGAGGACGAGCCCGTGCTGAGGTGGAAGGACGGTCGACTCGTCGACACCTGGCGGGAGGGTTACCCCTATGCCGAGACCATGCCGCGCCCCGACTACGAGGTCGTCAAACGGCAGCTTCAGATCGAATTGCTGAAGCTGCAGAACTGGATCAAGGACACGGGCCAGCGCGTCGTCATCCTCTTCGAGGGGCGGGATGCCGCCGGCAAGGGTGGCACGATCAAGCGGTTCACCGAGCACCTCAACCCCCGCGGGGCGTCGGTCGTGGCCCTCGAGAAGCCGACGGAGCGAGAGCGGGGGGAGTGGTACTTCCAGCGCTACGTCCGGCACCTGCCGACGTCGGGGGAGATCGTGCTGTTCGACCGCTCCTGGTACAACCGGGCGGGCGTCGAGCGCGTGATGGGATTCTGCACCGACGAGGAGTACGAAGTGTTCGTCCAGCAGGCGCCCGTGTTCGAAGAGCTCCTGACGGGCGGCAACACCCACTTGATCAAGCTGTGGTTCTCGGTCTCGCGCGCCGAGCAGCGCACCCGTTTCCTGATTCGGAGCATCGATCCGGTCCGGCAGTGGAAGCTGTCGCCGACGGACCTCGCCTCGCTCGGGCGCTGGGACGACTACACCGTCGCCAAGGAGGCGATGTTCAAGCAGACCGACACCCCGTTCGCCCCCTGGACCGTCGTCAAGAGCAACGACAAGAAGCGTGCCCGCATCGGCGCCATGCGTTTCGTGCTCGGGCAGTTCGAGTATCCCCGCCGCGACGACGCCATCGTCAATGTTCCCGACCGCCTCGTCGTCGGACCGGCGGCGGAGGTCTACGAGCACGGGGAGACGCCCGGGCGGCTGTGAGCGGCTCGGCGGCTCAGAGCTGTGGTGCGGGGGGCACGGCGGCCGGCTCGTCGTCGCTCGCCTCGAAGACGAATCCTTCGCGAAACAGCGCCAGGCAGCAGTCGACGGCTGTCTGGTCGTAGCGAGTGCCTGCACCTCGCCGGACCTCCTCGAGGGCCGGCGCCAAGCCCAGTGCCGGGCGGTAGGGGCGATGGGACGACATCGCCTCGACGACGTCGGCGACGGCGACGATGAGCACCCCACGAAGGATCTCGTCTCCCCGCAGGCCGTCGGGGTAGCCCGAACCGTCGAGCCGCTCATGATGTTGCCTCACGACGCTCGCAATGGGCCAGGGGCATTCGATTCCTGCCAAGATGCCCTCTCCGGTCTCCGAGTGCGTCTTGATGAGGGCGAAATTCGACGTCGGAGACTCGGCCCGGCCGGGTGAGGATCTCGGCCGGCACGGCGATCTTGCCAATGTCGTGGACGTCGGCCGCCAGAGCGATGCCACGGCTTTCCTCGGCGTCCATGCCGAGCCTGTCTGCAATGGCCGCGGCGAGCTGGGAGACGCGCCGTTGGTGTCCGGCCGTGAACGGGTCACGGATCTCTGTGGTCGCAGCGATCGCCCGGATGGTTGAGTCGAGGCTGCGTTCGAGGCGCTGCCCGTCTCGGAGCCGCCCGATTCCATAAGCGAGCTCAGAGGCGAGGCCGGTCATGAGGGCGATCTCGGGCGAATCGAAGGCGCCGGGCTCGTGGGCGTACATCGCGAGAACTCCGATGACGTCTCCGTCGACTTCGAGTGGGAGTGCACAGGACGTCCGAAACCCATAACGGGCGGCGGCATCTCGCCACAGCTTGTACGAGCGCGCTCGGCGGATGTCCCGGACCACGTGTATCTTGCCGGTGCGGACGGCAATGCCACTCGCCCCTTGCCCAGAGGGGTCGTCGCCCCAACTGATCGTGACCTCTTCGAGGTACTTCGAGGCCCCCCCGCTGAGGCGACCGGCCGGATGGTGCACGCATCGTCGTGCTCGACGTAGCCCACCCACGCCAGCAAGTAGCCGCCGACCTCGACGAGGGTGTTGCAGAGGTTCGTGAGAAGCGCCCCCTCGTCGGCGGCGTGCACGAGGACCTGGTTGGCGGCGATGACGGTTTCATGGGCGCGGACGAGTTGCACGTGCTCGGTGATGTCGCGGGCATTGACGACGATGCCCCCGATGGCGGGTTCGTCGATCCGGTTCGTGCCGAGGGACGGGCGCCGGTGTCGATGACGGCGGTGAGGTCGCTCGAGTTGTGTACGAGCATCTCGAACCACCGTTCCCGCGTGAGGGGAGCGTCTTTCGCTGCCATCTATTTCCTTGAATTTGATGAAAGAGCGGTACCGCTCCCCTGACGGCGCTTCTTCCAGCAGTGTGGCACTCGCCATGACGGGCATGGACGAGACGTTTCAAGCACTAACGAAGTCTCCCACCGCAGCGAGCTCGAGGAAAGGCCCGGCCCGCGAGCTCGGCTACCAATCCCCCCAACCGGTGGGCTTCACCGACCCGGTCACGAGACGCGGATCGACGGCTTCCCGCCTCTCGCCGGCGAGGTAGACGGCGAAGCAGAGCTGCAGCACCTTGACGGCGTCGGTGGCCGTCATGGAGGCGACCGTCCCGTTCGCGAGGGCGTCGACGAAGTGTGAGGCGGAGCGCTTGAAGCCCGTCAGGAAGCTCGAGTCGACGTCGGTGAACTCGGTCGTGGAGATGTTGTTGTCCCGGCCCCTGTACAGCACGACTGGGGCGAGGTCGAGCATCTGCCCGGTGGCCCGTGTCACCCACAAGAGCCCTTCCTCTCCTTGGATCTCGAAGAACTCGTCGGCTCCGAAGTAGTTGCTGCGCAGCCACATGTGGGGGGCGTACTGCACCTCCATCGTCCCGAGCAGCTCCGGGTCCTCGTATTCGAAGAGGGCGGCACAGGGCTCGAAGAAGAGGTCGCGGCGGCGGACGACCGCCTGCACCGAGGTGATGTCCTTGTCCAGCAGCCATAGTGCGACGGCGTACTTGTGCACCATGTCGTCGAAGAGGTGCCCACCCGGCGAGCGGTCGTCGAGGCGCCAGCTGTAGCCGTCAGGGTTGAGGCCCGTTTGGAAGGCCGAGTCGGTCTGACCGACCACGGTGCGGATGCGCAAGCTGACGGGCTTGCCGATGGCTCCGTCGGCGATGAGCGACTTGGCCAGCTCGAGGGGAGGGTAGTGGACCATGCATTCGCTGACCCGCAGGGTGAGCCCGGCCGTGTCGGCCGCTTTGCCCATGGCGACCGCCTCGTCGATGGTGTTGGAGACGGGCTTTTGCACCGAGACGTGCTTGCCTGCCGCCAGGGCATCGAGAACGTGGCCGTGATGCAGGTAAGTCGGGGTGAGGATCTCGACGGCGTCGAAGTCAGGATCGGCCAGGAAGCGATCCAGATCGGTGTAGATCTTGGGCACGTTCCAACGCTCGCCGGCCGCCGCCGCCGAGTCGGCCATCACGTCGCAGACGGCGATCACCTCGCAGCGGGGGTCCTCCAGGTAACCGGCGACGTTGAGGTCGGCGATGTTGCCTGCTCCGAGTACTCCCAATCGAATCCTCTGCAAGGTCGTCGTGGCCTTTCGCGTCGTCGAGAGGTGTCACGCCATGGCGAGACGGTCGCCAGCGGCTCTGCGACCCTGGCACGCCACTGCAGCCCTCGGCAAGGCGGTGCGCCGCCTCGACCAGCGACCTAGGCGTGACCGAGGTGCCGCTCGATGGCTTCGACCTTGCCGTGCAGGGCGCCGACGACACCGGGCCGGTAGTCGATCTTGATGACGAGGCTGACGCGAGGAGCGACCTCGGCCATGTGCTCGACGCAGTGCTTGATCACGCCCATCACCTCGTCCCAGTCGCCCTCGAGGTTCGTGAACATGGCGTTCGTCTCATTTGGGAGGCCGCTCGCCCGCACGATGGCGATGCACTCGGCGACGGCCTCGCTCACCGAGTCGCCCGTCCCGAGTGGCGCGATGGAAAAGGCAGCGATCATCTCACGATCGTCGCGCACCGACGCCGGCAACGGGAACTCATCGCAGCGCCGTTGCAGGATCCTCGATCTCGTGAGCCGGCGTCTAGCCGACGAGTCGACGAGCGCTTCCCTCTTCGTCGGTGGCAGGGGCTGGAGTGCCCGAGAGTGCCGGCACCGGCTGGGGTGGTGCCGGCGTGACCCCGTCCGCCCCGGTGGCGGCGTCGAGCAGCCTCGGAAGGACGACGCCCTCGCTGACGGGACGGGCCCCGACGTGTTGCCCATGGTGGAGGAGGCCGGCCTTTTGGGCGATCGACTCGTCGTCGACGTGGACGAACTTCTCACCACGCAATGCCGAGGCGACGGCTGCGATGACGCTCATGACGACGGCGAAGCCGAGGATGAGCACGAGGCCGTGCTTGAACGATGGCCCGATGAGCTGCGGGAAGAAGGAGCGGCTCGTAAGGGCGGCAACCTGGGCGGGAGCGAGATGGCTGAGCACTGTCGGCCCGAGCAGGCTGCGCAGCGGGTTGTAGCCGAGGAAGGCCGCAAAGATGTAGCCGAGCGGCGGCACGTGGGCGAGCTGGGCGGCGCTGGCCGTCGGTATTCCGTGCGAGACGAGACCCTGGTACATCGCCGCCGGCACCTTGGCATTCAGGCCCACGACGAGCAGCGTGAAGAAGAGGCCCATCGAGAGTGGCAAGCCGGCTTGGGCAAAGGTCACCCGCATCCCTGAGGCCGCCCCGCGGTGACGGGCGGGCACCGAGTTCATGATGGACGCCGTGTTGGGCGAGGCGAACAGGCCGCCGCCGATCCCGGAGACGAACATGACGGCGGCGAACGGCACGTAGGAGAAGTTGGCCGGGAAGGCCATCATCGCCCCGTACATGGCGGCCGAGAGCAGCATCCCGCCTGTGGCGAAGGGCCGGGCTCCGTAGCGGTCCGAGAGCATGCCGGAAACCGGCCCAGCCACCACGAAGCCGAGCATGAAGGGGATCATGTAGATGCCGGCCCACAGCGGGGTGTCCGTGAAGGAGTAGCCGTGCTGGGGGAGCCAGATGCCCTGGAACCAGATCATCAACATGAACTGCAGTCCCCCCCGCCCGACTGAGCCGAGGAAGCTGGCGGCGTTACCGGCCGTGAACGCTCGGATGCGGAACAGCGAGAGGCGGAACATGGGCTCGGCCACCTTCATCTCGACCACGATGAAGACGACGAGAAAGGCCAGACCTCCGAAGATCATTTCGAGAACGAAGGGATTCCGCCATCCCGTGAGGGACGTGCCGTACGGCTTGATGCCGTAGGTGACGCCGGTGAGGATCATGGCAAGGCCGGCTGCGAAGGAGAAGTTGCCCAGCCAGTCGATCTTGGCCTTGATGCGGACTCCGATCTCCTTCAGCTTCATGTAGGCCCAGACGGTGCCGAAGACGCCGATCGGCACGTTGGCGAGGAACACCCAGCGCCAGCCGATCTGTGAGAGGAGGCCTCCGGCGAGAACCCCGAGGAAGGAGCCGAGGATGCCGGCGACCATGTTCATCCCGAGCGCGAGACCGAGCTGCTCGGCCGGGAAGGCGTCGGTGATGATGGCCGCCGAGTTGGCCATGAGGAGGGCGCCGCCGATGGCCTGGAACATGCGAAGGCCGATGAGCTCGAGAGCACCGGTGGAACCCGTGCTCCAGACGAGCGAGAGGAGGATCGCCCCGAGCGTGAACCAGGCGAAGCCGAGGTTGTACATCTTCACCCGGCCGAATATGTCGCCGATGCGCCCCACCGTGACGACGACAGCCGCCGACACGAGCATGTAGCCCATCATGATCCAGAGCAGGTAGGGGAAGTTCGCCGGAAGCAGCGGGTTGAGGTGGATCCCCCGGAAGATGACCGGCAGGGCGATGATGAGGCTCGTGGCGTTGAGCGTGGCGAGGAGCACCCCGATGGTGGTGTTGGAGAGGACGACCCACTTGTAGCGCGGCCCGACCATCGACGATCGTCCCGGTATGGCTGCGGTCATGAATGCGCCTCCTTGGCTTTTTGGCGGTCGCCTGCCCCCGGTGGGTCCTCCGCGCGCTCCGTCGCTAACGACTCGAGCAGGGTCACGGCGCGTTCGATCGCCAGCCGGTCGGCCCTGCTGAGGGCGCTGAGGCGTTCGGCGAGCCAGGCGTTGCCGAGCTGGGCGCGGCGTGCCACGAGTTGGGTGCCTGCTTTGCTCGCCACGAGCTGCACGCCGCGGCGGTCGGCCGGGTTCGTCTGCCGAGAGATGAGACCGGCTTCCTCCAACCGGTCCGCCAGCCGCGTGGCCGCCGGGGAGGGTAGGCCCTCGATCTCGGCGAGCTGACCGACACCGAGGGGGCCGGCCTGCACCACCGTGGCGAGCGCCGAGAGCTGTGTGATCGTGAGGTCGGACGACTCCCTGCGGCGGAGCTGGCGTGCGAGGCGAACCATCGAGAGGCGGAGCCTCCCGGCCAGCAGGTGGGGAGCGCTCATGTCGCCAGCCGAGCTCGCTGCTTTGCTCATGGCATGACACCTCGAGTCAACCGGCCCAACCACCCGGGCTGGACCATCGGCCGGTGGCCGATCCGTGGTTCCTACCTATGTGCCTATCGTACTATATGCCGACGGCATCGAAAAGCGCCTGGTGCTCATGACAGCTTCTCGAAGGTCGGGATCAGGTAACCGAAACCGGCGACGACCGTCCCGAGCAACATGAAGGCCATGCCGACGAGCCGTACGGGCTGGGCGACCGTCAGCAAGCCGGACAGGCCGGCGAGTGCGACGCCGATGGCGCCGATCCATCCGCTCAATCGGGAGATGCGCGTGGCGTTCCTGACGCGGGCGAGGAGGGCGACGGCGCCGAAGGCAAGCGGAAGCCCGAGGATGGCGTGCGCCAGGTAGATCGCCACCCACCTGTCCGGCAACCAGCCGCTCGGTCGCTCGAGAGGCAGGAAGACGACGGCGACGACCCCGAAGGCGAGTTCCAGCCCCACGAGAAGGGCGAGCAGCTTGACGAGCCGGGCGGTGGTGGCGTCGACGGTGACATCCTTGACGGCACCGGACACGGGGCCATTGGCGCCGCTACCCAGCCCCTCTCCGTCTCGAGCCGCAGCACCTCGTTTGCGGGCCTGGTACGCCTCCGGATCCTCGTGGATGAGGTACCACCAGCCGGCGATGGCGAGCAGGGCGAACACCGGCCACTCGACGGTGTACACCCAGCTGAGACTGTTGCCGGCCAATGCGCTCGTCGCCTGCCACCAGCCGGCGATCGCACAGCCGGGAGCGATGATGATGACCTCGAGATGGAGCAGCAGGGCCCGGCGGGAGAGCCAGCGCCGCCGCAGGGAGGCGGCTCGGCCGTCCGGCGACCGACTCGTCGCCCCCGCCGCGTCACCCGTTCTCGCAGCACGAGCCTTGAACAGCTTCGTCAGCTTCCGCTCGGCCACGAAGGCGCAGAAGGGCACCGTGCCCGCCAGCAGCACGAGGGCCATCTGCCACTTCGGGATACCGAGCCGCCGCGTCAGTTGGAACGCCGTGAAGAGATACACGAGGTACAAGAAGCCGTGGGCCGTCCCGACGTCGTTCACCACTTCGGGCCGCCCAGCGGCGACCTGCAGCGGTATGCCGGCAAAGACGAGGACGATGAGCAAGGTTGCGGTCGTGAAGGCCATCACGCGGTAGCGCAGCAGGAGCCGACGATCGAGCGGGCCTACCTCGAGCTGATCACTGCCAGCGGCGTCCCGGATCATGTCGTCATCAGGTCTCTCATGTCGATCTCCGGGCAGGCAAGGCGGGCACTCGCCGACGGCCGGCGACGGTCACGAACCGCAACGCCGGAGGCGAGCATGTCGAGCGGCCCGCCCGCTCGTGTCGGCCGGGCTGGAAGCTCAGACTACGATCTGCACACTCGACGCTGACAGAAAGCGAATCCTAAAGGCCTGGCCCGCGGCGGAGGATGCATGCGAAAGACGGTGACGAGGTTTCAGGGTTGTCTGATCGTTCTTGTGCTGGCGATGCTGACGGCTGACATCGGCACCGCCGCCGCAGCCACGACGACCCCGGCCGAGGTGACCCTCGTCGGCCTCGACTTGCACGACGGCACGGTCGTTCTGGCCGATGGCACCTACTACCTGTACGGCACCGAGTACGGATGCGGGTTCACCTGGCGGCTCGCCCACACGCCGTGGTGCGGCTTCGGCGTGCGCTCGGCCAAGTCGTTAACGGGACCGTGGAGCGCGGCGAGGCTCTTGTTCTCGCCATCGGCCAAGGTCCACACGCCGAAGGGGAACTGGCCCGGCGACAACCGCAAGACCTGGGACTGGGTGTGCGGCTCAGATGGGGCCGGGTGCTTCAACCCGCGGATGGTGCACGAGCCCGACGGTAAGTGGCTGTTGTGGTTCAATGCACCCGGCGACACCATGCACCGTCACGCCAACGCCTACTGGGTGCTCGGTTGCGACGGCCCTCTCGGCCCGTGCGGTTCGTCTGCGGGGGGACGCGACGGCTTCGACCACAAGCCGAAGCTGACGGTGTGCGACAAGGACGGCGACTTCTCCATCATCACCGACGGCACGTCGGCTGCGATTCTCTGCCAGCACGGCACCCTCGCCGAGGAGCAGCTCGCCAGCTCGTGGATCGACGGCGACGGCGTCGGTCACCAGCAGCTCGCCGGTCTGACGAGGGCCGAGGGCGAAGGGGCTTATCGGCTGCCGAACGGGACGTGGGAGATGACGTATTCGCTGCCCGGGTGCGGGTACTGCACCGGCCCGCCCACCTTGAAGTCGGCCGCAGGTCCCAAGGAGGTGCAGACAGGCTACGCCACAGCGCCCTCCATGCTGGGTCCGTGGACAGCGCACGGCGTGCTGTCGACGGCTTACTGCGTGGGGCAACCGCGGACCGTGTTCACCGTTCGCGGCCAGGCCTATGAGTGGATCGACTCGTGGACCGGTAGCCCTAACGAGACCCAGGCCGGGTTCCGACTCGAGCCGATGGATACGTCCGCATGGTCGTGTAGCTGAGCGGCTGCCTGCGCCGCCTCAAGTGCCCCGGAACTTCGGCGCGCGCTTCTCACTGAACGCTTTGAGCCCCTCGAGATAGTCGCTGCTGTCGTACACCTCGCGTCGCAGGCCTTGGATGCGTTCGTACACCTGCGCCGCGATGGGCTGGTAGTCGGTGAGGACGCGCAGTTGCTCCTTGATGACCGCGATGGCCAACGGCGACTTCGTGGCCATAGTCGCCGCCAGCTCGAGCGTGAAGCGCTCGAGCTCGTCGGAAGGGACCAGGTGGTTGATGACGAGCCATTCCTTTGCCTTCTGAGCGTCGAGCGGAGCGGCCGTGAAGAACATCTCCTTGGTGAGGTTGATGGGGAGCCGACCGAGGAAGTGCAGCAGCCCGGTCGTGTTGTAGGGCAGCCCGAGGTTCGCCGGTGTGATGGCGAAGGTCGCCGACTCGTCGGCCACGACCACGTCACAACTCAGCACGAGGTCGAAGGCCCCGCCCCACACGGCGCCGTGCACCATGGCGAGTACCGGAGCCGGAAACGATCGGATGGCGCGCAGCAGCTGCTCGAGAGGGTCGTTGTAGGCCAACGGATCCCGCCGGCCGCGGGGGAGCTCGTCGATGTCGTGACCGGAGGACCAGACGTTCAAGCCGGCAGCGGCGCGCAGCACCACGGCGCGCACGTCCTCGGCTCGCAGGCTGGCGAGGGCGCCCGTCACGCTGCTGGCGAGCTGCGCGCTCAGGGCGTTGCGCTTGCGAGGATCGTCCAGCGTGACGATGCCGACGCGGCCTTGGATCTCCGTGCGGACGGCCTGCTGCGCCGGCGCCGGCACACCGGGTGGGGGAGTGCCGGCCCGTGCCGCCACCGCGGAGCGCCGCGGAGCTGACGCTTCGCCACCCGGGTCGGCGCCTTGCCCGGCCAGGGCGACGTAGGTGCGAGCGAGGGCGTCGCGTCCTGCCCCGAGGATGGCGTTGAGGAGGCCGAGCGCCTCGATCCGCCCCTCGCCGGTGATGCCCTCGGCCACCTCCCGCCAAAGCACCTCCTCCAGCACGTTGAAGGCTCCCTGGATCTCGGCAATGTCGAAACCCGCCGCGAAGCGGTCAGCGGCGATGCGCTGGGACGACTCGACGATCGGCTCGACATCGGCTTCGTCGACGCACCGCACGACGAGCTTGAAGAGGTCGCGTAGGTAGCCTTGTCGCTCCCGCCGGGTGGAGGCCTGGTAATGGAGGTGCTGGCGTCGCTCGAGCTCGTCGACGGCTTCTGCGACGACGCCGTCCTCGGCGCTCGAGAGGAAGGCCGCCGTCTCGGCGACGGGGGTTGCTTCTGGGTCGTCGCCTGCCCGCTGGCGGACCTCCGCTGGTCGGGACGCCCGCGCGGCGTCGAGCTGCCTATCAGGATCGTGCTTGGTCACGTGACCTCCATCGGCAACGGCGACGCCTCGCACGGTACCGCCGCGCACGGTACCGCCGCGCCGGCGTCAGCGCCTGCCCGAATCGGCGAGGCGGGCCGCGATCAGAGCGACCATGAAGAGTCCTACCCTGGGTCGCGTGAACAGGGGCGCGCAGCCGCTCGCCCCTGCGCGCTGCACAGAGGAGACCGTCCGTATGAGCGCCCTCGCTCACCACGAGCCGGGGAACCCCCAGGCCATACACTCAGCCGAGCGAACCGAATGAGCGGCAAGGGTCTCCGCCGCCTGAGAACTGGAAAACGGGCCGAGCAGAGCGCCGACGGCTCGCCGCCTGACCAGCGCACACTGGACGCTTTGGGGGAGGCCGTCCGAAAGGCGCGCGAGGCGTCAGGCACGTCGGCGGCCTCCTCAGCGATGACGGGGTCAGCATCGCGGCCCCTTCGGCCGCCCGCCGTCATACGGTCCTTGCCGGAGGCGGCGCCAGGCGCCGGACGCTTGGCCGGATCACCGGCGGCGTCGTACAGCGGGCGAACCCCGCCCCAGGCCGGGGCGGGTGCACCGCCTCGTGGCGGGCTTCGCCTGCCCCCGCCTCGCAGGCGGCGCTCGATCCCCTTCGCCGTCCCCGGCGGGTTCACGCTCGCCGTCGCCATCGTGGCGCTCCTCGTCGTCGTATTCGTAGCCCTCCGACTCGCCGGTGTCCCGGGGCCGTCGCCGTCCTCGAGCCGTTCGCGCCCGCCGGCACATGCCCGCTCGGCAACGACGTCTCCTCCCAGCACGCTGCCGACGCCGCCGCAGTCGACGCGGCCGAGCCCCTCCAGCACCGTCTCGACGACCACGTCGTCAACGCCGAGCACGACGACCACGTCGTCAACGGTGAGCACGACGACGACTACGCCAGCGCCGGGCAGCTTCCCGCAGCTCTCCTCGGTCTCGCCCTCGGCGGCCGGCGCCGGCACGGTTGTCGTCGTGCACGGCACGAACTTCTTCAGCCGGAACGGCCTCGTGCTCGCCCGCTTCGGGGCGCAACCGGCGCGGACATATTGTCCCTCCCAGACGACCTGCATGGTCACGGTGCCGACGCTTCCGGGGTCAACCTCGACCGTCCCACTGACGATCAGCACGGAGTCCGGAACCTCGAACGCCCTCTCGTTTCGCTACGCCTGACACCGCCGGCCGGCGGCGGCTACTGCCGTCTCGTCACGCCTTGGTCAGTTCGAAGGCGCCCGAGTCGCAATTCGTTGCCGGCCGGGCCTTGCCTCGCTGATCGGTCGGGAGGCAGGCGAGGGCGATCTTGAGGGCAGGCGAGCCCGGTTGGAGCGCCATGGTCTCGGTCGAGCCTCCGTTGTTCGCCAGGGGGGCGAGCTTCGGGTTGGCCGACATCTTGTCGCTGGGCGCTGCCTGCAGCACGCACTTGGAAGAGCCGAGGACGTTGCCGCCCTCCGAGGTGGCGGCGACGGCGATCTCGCCGGTCGTGGTGGAGAGCGCACAGTCGTTCTCCGAGCCGCCCGTCGCCTTGGTCGTGTTGTGGCTGATGATCGAGTTCCTGATGGAAGCGTCTTGCCCGTCGCTTTCCGTGTAGAGACCGGAGCCGAGCTTGGCATGGTTCGACGTGATCGTGTCCGAGTCGAGCGCCACGAGGGAGTCGAACACGGCGATCCCACCAGCGACGCCGCTCTTTCCAGCAGAGTTGCCGCTGATGGTCGAGTTCGAGATAGTCCCCTGGGCGAGGCCCAGCTCGATGCCGCCCGCCCCCCCGTCGGCGCTCGAGACGGAACTTGCGCTGATGGTGGAGTCGGATATGGAGAACAGGGACTCGAGGAGGAAGATCGCACCCGCCCCGCTCGCCGCCGTGTTGTGCGAGAAGGAGCACTGCGTGATCGCGTCTCCAAGGGACTCGACCACCAACGCACCGCCGGCCACCCCGGCCGAGTTCGAGGTGAAGCTGTCCCCGGCGTAGCTGAAGACGGCCTCGTCCTCGTCGAAGATCGCACCGCCCACGCCCTCGTGCCCAAGGGCGGTGTTGTCGCTGAAGGTGCTGTCCGTGATCGAGCCGGTCGTCGTCGGGGCGATGGCGAGGGCGCCGCCGTAGTCGTCGGCCGTGCTCGAAGGAGTGCCGGTGACGTCGTGTTCGAACGTGTCCCCCGACATCACGAGGGAGGTCTCTGTCTGGTCCCCGGACGTCGTACCCGTGGTGATGCCGATTGCGCCTCCGTCGCCGCCCGCTCCGACCGAGTCATGCTCGAACGTCGAATCGGTCACGTTGATCGCGAGCGGCGAATACTCTGGCGGCGTCGCTGTCGGGTCGGCCACGCTCGCCATCAGGATGGCGCCGGCGCTTCCTTTCACCCCGGTTGCAGAGTCGTAATCCACCGTGTCGCCTTGCAGATCGGCCGATCCGGAGCCGCCCTCCGTGGCGATGACCTCGACGGCGCCGCCGAGCTGCGTCGAGATGTGAGCGCTGTCTCCCTCGATCGTGTCCCTGGCGAGGGTGAGCTGGAAGGCGCCTCCCGCAGAAGCGGCGGCGCACACGGCAGACCCGCAGGGAATCTCCGCAGAGGTGGTCGTCGTGTCGTTCTCCAGCTCGGTTCCGGCGATGTCGAGGCTGACGGAGCTCCCGGCAGACTCCCCGAAGGCGAGGACCGCCTCCGAGGAGTTGTGGGAGATCGATCCGCCGAGGATGTCGAGCGTGCTCGTGACGCCGTCCTGGCCGATCAAGGCGATTCCGCCGAGGGCTCCTGTGTTCGAGTTGGCCGCGACGTTGCTGAGCATCGCCTCGACGTTCTCAAGCAGGGCCCCGCCGCCGGCCCCGCCGGGGGCGGCGTTGTGCGAGAGTTGACCCCCCGCTATGTCGATCTCGGAGGCAACGCCGACGAGGCCACCGCCCTCTCCGTCGTGGCGGACCGTGTTGGAGTTGACGTTCGTCCCGCTCAGGCTGAGGGAAGCTTCCTCCACGAGGGCGATGCCGCCGCCGTCACCGGCCGTTGAGCTCGTTCCGGCCGAGTTGAACGACACGGCGCCGCCGCCGATCGTCCCTGTGCTTTCCACCATGAAGAGCCCGCCGCCGCTCTGACTCGCCGAGTTGCCGACGATCGACGAGTCCGCAATGACGACCGTCCCATCGTCGACGAGGATCCCCCCGCCCGAGACCGCCTTGTTACCCGAGACGGTCGAGTCCGTCAGCCAGAGGTGACCGCTGTCCATGAAGATGGCGCCACCGTTTGTCGCGATGTTCGACTCGAGCGTGACGTCGGTGACCACAGCCGTGGCGTCCTGGCTCAAGAGGGCGAGCGCACCCCCATCGGTCGCCGAGCCGTCGCGGATCGTGAGGCCGCTGAGGAAGAGCACGCCGCTCTGGCTCTTGGCGTTCTCGCTGATGGCGAACGGCTCGATGGCGTCGCCCGATTTCACGGAGATGGTCGTCTTGGCGGGCGAGACGCCTTCGATCGAGAGGGCGCCCGCATCGGTGACGATCATGGTGCCGGCCGTCGTGTCGCTGAGCACGAAGCTGCCAGCAGGCAGCTTGACGACCGCTGCCTTGTTGAGGTTGTCGGCGGCCGTGACGGCTGCCCGCAACGTGCACTTGCCGTTCGTGGCCCTGCACAGCGTGCTCGTGGCGGAGGCGTTCGGATCGTCGGCCGTCGAATTGACCGCGAACGTCGTCACCGACTTCGGCAAGCGGGGCCGGGCGACAGCGGTTCGAGAACGGTCGCTGGCCCTGCCGGCGGTCGCTCTCGCGGCTCCCGAGTCACGGAGGTGTGCGACGGTGGCTGTCACGCCGCTGCCGAAGGCGGCCAGCTCTTGGAGGGGAAGGCGGCCTTTTGGAAGTTGGAGGGTGTGGAGGCCGTGGAGGCTGGATTGCGGGCGCCCGGTCGCGGTGGGCGCAACGGTTGCCGCCGCCACGGTCGTCGGCGCCAGTGCGGCGGCCGAGAGCCCCGCAAGCAGGGCACACGCCCGCGCGAAACGTATCCTCGCCGGGTGTGATGGTGTCATCCGTCGCAGCATTGCAACTCCTTGGCCGTCAGGGCGGGCTCCCGCGATGCGAACGTGAGCTTCATAGCGGGCCGTCGGCCCGGCAGCATGAGCAGCGGCTACTCATCCGCCGGGTCAGCCTTGTTCACCGCATCATGCGGGTCAAGGACCCTCGCGACGGGTCAGGTCATCGCCCGTAGCCGCAGCTGCTCCGACTTGATGGCCGCCGTCTGCCCGAAGACGAGCAGGAAGATGGCTTGGCGGGCCAGGAGCTGGGCGACGGACTCGAGGAGCAGGGCGCCGCCTCCGGTCTCGATGACGAGCGACGTGGCCGCCGCCAGAGCCAACTCGGCAGCGGCCGCCCTCGCCCGAGGGAGTTGTCCCGCACCGGCCGTGTCGAGACGGCCTCGGCAGGCAGCGACGGACCGCTCGATGGAGGGGCGTGTCGTGGCGCCGAGCAGGCTCGCACACCGCAGGGCGAGACCAAGGGCAAGGCAACCGTTCGTCCGCAGGCCGGCGGCGTCGCGCCCCTGCCAGTCGGCAAACGGCTCGATGGCGACGAGGCGGTCAGCTGGGACGACGGCTCCCTCGAACGTGGCCCTCACGGTCACGCTGGCGTCGAGCGCCTCGAGGCGAAGGCGCTCGACCGAGACGCCGCCGCCCTCGACGGCGTCCACGAGGAGCCAGACCACGGGCACCCCCGGCATCGCCGGCACGCGGGCTGCCACGAGCATCACGCTGATCCGGCTCCACCCCGTCACCCAGGGGGCGGTGCCGCTGAGCGCCCAACCCTGTCTGACAGGCTCGGCCGTGAGGAGGGGTGGACCGGGGCGACGGAGGCCGGCAAAGGCGACGCCGGCGCGATGCTCGCCCGCACAGAGGGGGCGCAGCCACTCGGCGGCGAGGCGATCGTCAGCGTTGCTGACTGCCCGCACGGAGGCGTGATGCTGCAGCCAGACGAACGTCGTCGTGAGGCAGCCGGATGCCAACCGCTCGATCACGGCGAGCGCCTCCTCCTGTCGGAGGCCGAGTCCGCCTGCCTCGGGGGGGCCGGCGAGACCGTAGAGCCCGGCCGCCGCCAGAGCGTCGAGATGCGAGAGAGGAACGGCGTCAGCCCGGTCGAGCTCGAGAACCGCCGGGAAGAGCAGAGAGTCGCTCAGATCGGCCGCCAGCTCCAAGGCCGCCGAGGGCGCCACCGATGGCAGGCCCGGCCCGCTCCCACCCCCATCGCCCGCAACCGGTTTTGGCATTGCAGTGTTCTACCGCCTCGGCCAGGGGCTGCCGAGCTCTTCTCGGCCCGATCGGCAGTGACAACTGCGGTTGAGTTTCAAGAGGTGGCTCCCCATACTTGGGTGATGCGTCGTCCATCGCCACGGTTCGGCGCCAGGTGGCGGACGGCGGCCGTCGCGTTCGCGCTCGCCGGCGTTCTCGCCGGCTGCACGGCGGGCGGCAGTGCGACAACGACGCCTACCGCCTCGGGGCATCTCGAGCGCGTGAGCGGTGGCCCCACCGGCAGCTACCTCGTGCCGGCCGGCATCCACAAGATCAAGCACGTCATCATCATCGAGCAGGAGAACCGTTCCTTCGACAACTACTTCGGGACCTATCCGGGGGCGGACGGCATTGCGATGAAGAACGGCGTGCCGACCGTCTGCGTCCCGAACCCGGCGACGGGGGGCTGCACGCGGCCGTACCACGACAAGGAGGACATCGACGGCGGCGGTCCTCATGGCGAGGCGAACGCCGTCGCCGACGTCAACGGCGGGAAGATGAACGGCTTCATCGTGCAACGCGACGAGGCGAAGAACTCGGCGGCAGGATGCCGAAACCCCCTCGATCCCGCCTGCAGCACGGGCGCCGGCGAGGTTCCCGACGTCATGGGGTACCACACGGCAGCGGAGATCCCGAACTACTGGACCTATGCGAGGGACTTCGTTCTCGACGACCACATGTTCGAGCCGGTGAAGTCCTGGTCACTTCCCGACCACCTCTATCTCGTCTCGGGCTGGTCCGCGAAGTGCAAGAACGACGCCCCGTCGAGCTGTGTCAACAACATCGTCCGGCCGGCATCTGTCGCCAAGATGCAGCAGGCAGTCGATCAAGCCCTCAGGACCGGCACGGCCGACATCGTCGACGCCTGGACCGACGTCACCTGGCTGCTGTACCTGAAACACGTCTCGTGGGCGTACTACGTCCAGACCGGAGATCAGCCCGACTGCACCGACGACTCGGCCGAGACCTGCCCAGCAGTTCCTCAGAGCTACCTGACACCGGGCATCTGGAACCCCTTGCCCATCTTCGAGGACGTCCAGAAGGACCATCAGCTCGGCAACATCAAGCCTCTCAATTCGTACTTCGCCGCCGCCAAAGCGGGGACGCTGCCGGCCGTGAGCTGGGTGACGCCGTCGGCGGCCGACAGCGAGCACCCACCGGCGAGCGTCCACCAGGGGCAGGCCTACGTGACGGCCGTCATCAACGCCGCCATGAAGAGCCCGGACTGGGACTCGACCGCCATCTTCCTGCAATGGGACGACTGGGGCGGCTTCTACGACAACGACGTGCCGCCACAGGTCGACGAGAACGGCTACGGCCTGCGCGTGCCGGCGCTCGTGATCTCCCCGTACGCCAAGAAGGGGTTCATCGATCAGCAGACCCTCAGCAGTGACGCCTACCTCAAGTTCATCGAGGACGACTTCCTCGGTGGGGCGAGGCTCGACCCGAGGACGGACGGCCGCCCGGATCCGCGCCCCGACGTGCGCGAGGACGAACCCATCCTCGGCAACATGGTCGACGATTTCGACTTCGCGCAGGCGCCCCGCCCTCCCGTGCTCCTGCCCACCAACCCGCCCACGGACTCGCCCTCGATACCGGCCTACTTCGCCGGCAAGGGACCCTGCGACGGTTGCACGGCCACGCCGCCGGCCACGTGAGCCGGCGGCTGCGTGCAGCCGGAGACTCTGCGGCGTGACGCTTTGCTGCCTCGTGGCTGACCGGTGGCGACGGCTCGTCGAGGGCAGAATCCCTTCGTGGTGACGATCGAGGACGTGCGGGCGCTTGCGAGCACGCTGCCGCGCTCCTACGAAGCCTTGGTGCGGGACCGGGTGAAGTTCCGCGTCGGCCGGATCGTCTACCTTGCGTTCTCGCGCGACGACACCGTCATGGGCTTTGCCTTCCCGCGGGAGGAGCGCGAAGCCCTCGTGGCCTCTGAGCCCCGCAAATTCGTCATGCCGGGCAAGGCCGACCTTCGCTACAACTGGGTGGAGGTGCGCCTGGCGGAGGTCGACGAGCCCGAGATGGCTGAGCTCGTGCTGGACGCCTGGTGCATGGTCGTGCCGAAGAGCGTCTCGGAGGCGTACTTCGGGTCGACACCGGCGAGTTGAACGGCTTGTCGACCACGGGCGCTGCTCGTCAGGGCCACGGCGGTGCTAGCGCATGTTGGCGCGGCGGCGGACGGCGTCCGGGTCACGCAGGGTAAGGGCGCGGCCGTCGATGGACAGCCAGCCGAGGCTGCGCAGCTGCCGGAAGCCCTTCACGACCGCCTCGCGGGACATCCCCGACCACGACGCCAGCTCTCCTTGGTGGAACGGCGCGCTGATGACGATGCCCCCGGGGCCTTCCTCTCCGTAGCGGGCGGCCAGCTCGGCCAAGCTGGCGCAGAGGCGGGCGAGGGTGTCCATCGTCCCGAACTCGAGCTGGCGCGTGGAGGTGTCGCGCAGCCTGCCGGCGACGAGGCGCAGCAGCTCAGTCGCCACACGGGGGTGCTCGTCGAGCAGCTCGTTGAACTCCCCATGCGTCGTGACGTCGACCTCGACGTCCTCGAGGGCCACGACGGTGGCCGAGCGGGCGTCGCCGTCGACGGCGCTCAGCTCGCCGAGGAGTGCTCCCGCATCAAGGACGGCAAGGATGACTTCACGGCTGGCGCGCCGGGCGCACACTTTGACGCGCCCGGTTCGCAGGATGAAGACCTCGTCGCCAGCGTCGCCCTGTCGGAAGAGGATGTCACCGCGCGAATAGCTCCTCCGTCGGCTCAGACGCTCGAGGCTCGAGGCCTCGGCGTCGGTGAGCCGGCGGAGGAAGCTTCGCTCGTCGGCCGATGCCGGGTGAGGCACCACCACCGCGGTTTCGCCGGGAGGTCCTAGTTCTTCGGGCCGCCGGCCACGTCGCGGTCGCCGAACTTGTGATGCTGGAAGTGGTGCGGTCCGGCGGCCTTTCCGCCCGTGACCTCTCCGGCTGTCTCGTCGTCGATGGCCAGGTCGCCCTCGAGCTCTGTCTCTGTCTCGTCCCGCTTCTCGTCCATCTGAGTGCCTCCTCGATTGTCCGCAGTTTGCGGAACAGTTGTCATAGTAAGTGCCGCGCCTGTCCTTGCGAAGCCCCCAACCCTGAGTACTCGTACCACCCCGAGATCCGGCGCCGTGCCGCCGTGACGCTCGAGACAGGGTGACAGTAGGGCTGACACAACCATCACTCCTCGGAGGAGGACAGCTGCTGGCTGTAAAGGTAGAAGTAGATGCCTCGCCGTGCCAGCAGCTCGTCGTGCGTTCCCTTCTCGACGAGGCGCCCCCGTTCGAGCACGACGATGACGTCGGCGTTGCGGATAGTGCTGAGTCGGTGCGCCACGACAAAGGCCGTGCGGCCCTCGAGGAGGCGGTCGATGTTGCGTTTCACGACGGCTTCCGATTCGGTGTCGAGAGCGCTCGTCGCCTCGTCGAACAAGAGAACCGGCGGCCGGCGGTAGAGGGCGCGGGCGATGGCGAGTCGCTGCGCCTGGCCGCCGGAGAGCGGGAGCCCGCGATCGCCGACGAGGGTGCCGTAACCGAGGGGCAGCCGTTCGACGAGGTCGGAGAGATCGGCGATCTCCGCCGCCGAACGCACGGCGTCGAGGTCTGGCGGGTGGTCACCGAGGGCGATGTTGTCGGCGATGGAGGCCGCGAAGACATAGGAGTGCTGCAGCACGAAACCGACCTGTCGCCGCAGGTCGCCGTAGCGCAGCGTCCTCGAGTCGGAGCGATCGAAGAGGATCGTGCCGGAGGAAGGCTCGATCAGCCCCGCCAGCAATCGCAGCAGCGTCGTCTTGCCGGAACCGGAGCGGCCGACGATGGCCACCGTCGTGCCCGGTGCCACGTCGAGGTCGATACCGGCCAGGATCGGCTCGTCGGCGTCGGCAGGGCGGTAGGACACCTGGCGCAGCTGCACGCGGCCTTCCAGCGTCGGCACGGGCAGGAGGGCGGAGGTGTCGAAGCCTTGCTCGGGCTCGTGCTCGAGGACATCCGCGATGCGGTTGAGGAGCACGGTCGAGATCTGGACGTCATCCCACGCGTTCAGCAGGAAGACGAGCGGTCCCGTGATCATGAGGACAAGGACCGTGAAGGCGACGAACTTGCCGACGTTCAGGTGGCCGGCGTGTACGAGGAGGGCGCCGAGGAAGACGAAGAGACCGTAGGTGAGGACCGAGATGAGTTGGATGACCGAGCCGTAGCCGGCGATGACCCGATAGGAGTCGGTCGTGCGCCCCATGAGCTCGGCGAAGGCCCCGTGCAGCCGAGCCCGCAGGCCGTCCTCGGTGCCCGTCGACTTCACGGTCTCGATGCCTTTCAGGAGGTCGATCTGGTCGGAGGCATAGCGCCCGAAGCTCTCCTCGATGCTGGCGTAGAGCGGGCGGAGTCGCCGTGAGGAGTAGCGCATGGCCACGAGATAGACGGGCGTCACGACGACGAACACGAGCGCCAGCTGCCACGAGAGGACGAACATGATGACGAGCCCGACGACGACCTGCGTGCTGGCCGAGAGCGCCTGGATCCCCTGCTGCACGACGACACGACGGATCTCGCGCACCCCTGTCAGGCGTCGCTCGATGTCACCGATGCGGCGGCTGGCGAAGTACGACATCGGCAAGCCCAAGAGGCGCTCGGTGATGAAGTCCAGCGTGTCGCTGTCGAAGCGGGCGGTTGCCCCCACGAGGACGAGCTGCTGCAAGAGCGATGCCGCCGTGCCGAAGACGGCCAGGGCGAGAATGCCGAGACCGAGCAGGTCGATGGTCGAGGTCGAGGTTCGGTGTACGACGTCGTTCACGATGAACTGCACGATGAGGGGGAGGGCCACCTCGCCGGCGGCCGCGCAGAGCGCCAGCGTGGCCGCCCCGAGGAGGGCACGCCGGTGGGCGAGGAGGAACGGCTTCAGCCACCCGAGGTTGGGTGCCCCGCCCGGCACGTCCGGCGCCACGCCTGTCGGAGTGACCTGGGCGGTATAGCCGTCCCAGTGCTTGACGAGCTCCTGGCGGGTCATCGTGAGGAGTCCGATGGCCGGGTCGGCGATCTCGGCACGATCGTTCTCGAAACGGGCGAGCACGACCCAGTGCTCGGCGTTCCAATGGATGACGGCCGGGAGGGCGAGGTCCTGCAGGCGGTCCCGCGAGACCTTGATCGGCACGACGTCGAGCCCGATCTTGCCGCCAGCGGCCGCCAGTCCGCGCAAGGTGGTGCCGGCCGGCCCCGTCTCGGCCACGTCGCGCAGCCACGAGATCGAGACGTCGATCCCATGCCACCGGGCGATCATCGACAGGCAGGCGACCCCGCAGTCCATCTCGTCGAGCTGCTGCACGAAGGGGAAGCGCCCCCGCCGCCGCCGCCGTCCGCTCGGCGCCGCCGGCGTCGACGTCTCCGACAGCTCGACGCCCGCTTCGGGGGCCTCTGTCAGACCGCCGGGGAGGATCTCGTCGTGAAAGTCGAGCGGCACACGAGCGTCGCGGCGAAAGTCCCGCCCGAAGGCCATCTCCTCGATCCGTCTCGCGAAGCCGGGAAAGCGTGCCGCCAGCTGGCGGAAGGGGGCTTGCTCGAGCTTGAGCAACCGCCCCTCGCTGATGGCGCGTACCGTCGCCACCCTCGGCTCGCCCGTCACGAGGGATCGCTCGCCGAAGATGTCACCGGTCCGGAGGAAGCCCGCCACGCGGATCTCGGAGTCGGAGGCCACCGTCACCTCCAGCCTGCCGTCCTCGACGAGATACATGGCTCCGCCGGCGTCCCCCTCCCGAACGACGATTTCGCCCGCCGTCACCGTGACCGGTTCGAGATGCGGGAACATGGCCGTGGCTGCCTCGAGCGACAGATCTTCGAAGGCGGCGTGCGTGCGGAGAAAACGGTGGAGGGTTTCGATGCGCGCCTGGTCGCCGAACGCCTCGCGGATCTCCGGGTGCAACTCGAGGAGGGAGTCGAACACGAGGCGGTCGAGCCAGAGGAGGTGCACCTCTTCGGAGGCTCTGATCGTCGCCGTACGGTTGGAGCCGTCGAGGAGCGACGTCTCACCGAACCACTGGCCGCTGCTGAAGCGCGCCAAGGTGATCTCCGTGCCGTCGTGATTGGCGAGCACGCGAACGCTGCCCTCGACGAGCACGTACATGCCGTCGGGGCGATCGCCCTCTGCGAAGATGATGTCGCCGAAGCCGAACGACCGAGGCCGGAAGAGCCGAACGACCAGCTCGCTCAAGGCCGCCGGGAGCCTGGCGAGAAACGGGAGACGGCGCACCGCCTCCTCGTGTTCGAGGACCTCGCTCACAGCGGTCCGATCGCCCGGGCGCGCCCGGCTGCCGCCCGCTCGAGCGCCTCCGTGAGCAGTTCCGAGGCAGCCTGGCGGCGGACGACGGGGTCCTCCGCCGAGGGCGTGCGCCGCTCCTGCAACCAGAGCACGAGAACGCCGCCGCCGCCGATCTCGAGGGGACCGAGGGCTTCGCCCGGCGCCGCCCCGGAAAGGAGCGCCGCCATCGTCGTCGACACCTCGTCTCGGCGGAGATCGTGGTGCTCGAGGGCGACGGCGGCCCGGCGGGCGATCTCCGGCGGGGCCATGCCGTCTTCTTTCGCGCACAGGAGGGCCTCGTCGGCGGCCGTGCGCGTCGGCAGGCGAAGGGAATCGAACACGAGCCGCATCCAGTCGACGGCGCGGTCGGCGATGCGGGCGGCCACGGCCGCCCCCGAGCCGTAGGTCAGTTCGGCCTGGGCGAGGGCTTGCTGCCTCGATCGGAGCACCGTGAGGCGCTCGGCGCACCACCCGGCATCCAGAGTGCCCAACAGGGGCAGGCACGTCGCCAGCTCCTCGGCGCCGGCGACGGTCTCGCTGTCGCCCGCACGGGCGTGGGGCGGCAGCTCTGACGACTCTCCGCTGGAGCCGCTGCCGGCCGAGGCGAGCAGGCCGGCTGACCAGTATCGCTCGGCCTCGTCGGCCAGCTGGCGCCACCAGCCGGCACAGGCGAGGTCGACGACGAGAGCCGGATCGAGGACCGAGCGGGGGGGCGGTGCCGGCGGCACGTCACCATGCCATCGCCCCGCTACCGATCGCCGCAGGTGGCCCTCCCAGTCCGCCACGACGAGGGAACGGCTCGCCAGCCAGGCGCGCAGATCCTCGCCGCTCTGCAGCCGTCGTGCCTGGCGGAAGGCGGCCGCCTCCGCACGCACTTCGTCTCGGCCCGGCTGAAGGATGCCGCCTTCGAGCACGGCGACGGCGCGACCCGTCCCGGCGCTGGCTTTTCTCAGGCGCCCCGTCTCGGCCCCGATGAGCAAGAGCTCGCCGTAGGTGACCGTCTCGTCCGCCAGCTTGAGAACTGCCTCGTCCAGTGCGGGCCACACGCGGGAAAGTATGGTCCAGGCGCCGTTGCCGTGCCCCGCTCGGCGGCACGGGAGCGTGCCGTCGGTCGGGGCGTGGGCTGGCGCCGTCGACTGCGGGCCCTCAGCAGGCGGCGGACTGCGAGGAGGAGTGGGCGGGCTCGCCGTCCCCGTTCTCGTCACCGTTCAAGTGCTCGGTCGCCCACCTTCCGAGCTCGTCGAGCGCCGGCCGGAGGGCCTCGCCACGTGGTGTGAGCCGGTACTCGACACCGACCGGAGGGCCGGCGAGCACGGTCCGCTCGACGAGGCCGGCGGCGGTCAGCTCGATGAGCCGCTCGGACAGCATGCGCTCGCTGACACCGTGGACGTGGCGGGAGATCTCGGTGAAGCGAGCCGGTCCCGAGAGCAGGGTGCCGACGATCATCCCGCTCCAGCGCTTGCCGAGCAGGGCGAAGACGGCCGTCAAACCGTCACAGCGCGCCCCGCGCGCAACCTCGTCCTGTCTTGCCGGCGACGCCATCGCTTCGAGTCTACAACAGACTTTATTTCAGGAACTACTGTTATGTTAGTTGCAAAGGATGGAAGGACATCAACCATGCGTGACACCGCACTCCTCGGCCTCCGGCTCACCCTCGGCGGGTACCTGGCCGCCCACGGCGCCCAGAAGCTGTTCGGCAGCTTTGGCGGACCTGGCCTCGACAAGGCCGGCGCCGGTTTCGAGCACCTCGGGCTCAAGCCCGGCAAGGCCTTCGCCGGCCTCGCCGGTGGCTCCGAGCTCGTTGGAGGGCTGCTGACGGCCGTGGGGGCTGCCTCGCCCCTCGGACCACTCGCCGTCGTCGGTGCCATGGCAGTCGCCACCGTCGTGCACTCGGACAAGGGGCCGATGTCCCAGAAAGGCGGGTTCGAGCTGCCTGCCACCAACCTTGCGGCCGCCGCCGCCCTCATCGGCACGGGGCCCGGCCGCTACAGCATCGACGGCCTCGTCGGGCGCTCGTTCCCGAGGAGCCTGACCCGCTTGAGCATCCTCGGTGCGGCCGCCCTCAGCGCCTACAGCGCCGCAGCGGTTCTCAAGGCCAAGCAGAGCGCCAAGGTCAGCGCGGCCCAGGCGGCAGCGCCGGCCGGTGACGCCGCCAACTGAGGGCGCCAGAATGCCGAAGTCCCGTAACCTGCAACGAGCGTTGCAGCTCGCCCGCATCGATATGACGACGCCCCTGCGGCAACGACCGGCGCCGTCACCCCTCTCCCTGGCGCTCGCCAGCCTCGTGGCACTCGGCGCCTCGCTCGGCGCTGACGCTCTCCTTGTCATCATCGGGACGAGGCTGTTCCCGGCGACGAAGGGTTTCGTCCACTTCCGCTTCAGCGACTACGGCCTCCTCACCACGATCGGCGTGTTGGCGGCGTGTGCCGCCTGGCCGGTCGTGACACGGGCGTCCCCCTCGCCGCGCTGGTTGTTCCTGCGCTTGGCCGTGCTCGTCACCCTCGTGCTGTGGTTGCCCGACGTGTGGATTCTCCTGCGAGGCGAGCCTCCCAAGGCGGTCGGCGTGCTCATCGTCATGCATCTCGCCATCGCCGTTGTGACCTACAGCGCCCTCGTCAACATCGCCGTGCCGAAGCCGCCGAAGGCGCTGAAGGTACCGAAGCCGCCGCCCGAGACCGGTGGCGACGAGGCGGGGGTGAGGGCTCCGGCCGAGGCGGCACGGGGCCGCCGCCTCTCCGAGCACTCGGCCGCCTGGGTCTCCATGCTCGGCCTCGTCGGCCTCGAGTTCGTCCTCGGCGTCGTGGCACTCGTGGCCGTGCCGGCAGGACGCCGCAGCGGCTGGGTGCCCTCTCGCGGGACCGTCGTGTATCTCCTGCACAGCGCCGTCGGCGCCGTCCTCGGCGTCGGTGCCGTCGTCCTTCTCGCGTCGGCCAAGCACGCTGAGCGCTCCGTTCGAATCAGCGCCGTCCTCGGGCTCGTCGGCGTCGCGATCGGAGCCGCCGGCGGCCTGCTCACCGTCCCGCACGGGCTCCGCCTCCTCGGCATGGCGCTCATGCTCGTCGGGGCGGCCCTCGCCGTCCTCGGCTATGTGATGCCGGCCGTCGGCTCCACGAAGGAGCCCGCCGCCACCTGACCGCCGCCGAGCGAGGGGGAGACCTCGCCACAGGCCGCCGCCGCCGCCCTCACACCTTGAGCGAAACGACCGCCCCGAGCCCGACGCCGAGCTTGTTCACGGCCCGTACCGTGATGGTCCAGGTGATGCCCGTCTTGAGACCGCCGAATTGCACACTCCTCGTCCCGGACGTCGCGGACATCCTGACGGCCTTCTCCCCCTTGGCCGATGCCACGAGCTCGTATCGCGTCACGGCGTAACCGCCGTCCTGCGCCGGCGCCTTCCAGCCCACGGTGACGCCGCCGTGCCGCAGCGATGCGGTGACGTCCTGCGGAGCGCTCGGCGGCGACGGCTCGTAGGTGAAGCGGTCCGCCGAGCTCACGACGCTCTCGGCCTTGCCGACGGCCTCACCGCCGACGGTGAACACTCGGACGTCGACGGTCGATCTCGGTACGCCGGCCGGCGCGACGGCGACGATCTCGTAGGAGTCCGAGAACTCCGAGAGGCTTTCCGGCACGGAGGCGAACGAGGTCGCCGGTCGGGAGCCGAACAGGACCTCGGTGGCGTTGCCGAGGAGCTGCCCGGTGATCGTCACCGAGGTGCCACCCTCAGCAGCGCCGGAGCTCGGCTTCAGGTGCTCGATGACGGGGCGTCCGGGGTAGCCGTAGGTGAAGCCGTCAATTCCCTTGTTCTGCGCGCTGCAGCCCGTCTCGCTGCAGACGAGGACGTCGGTTGCGATGGGGAGGTCGGCCGGCGTCGTGATCGTGAGCGAGGTGTCGGAGCGGGCGCTCACCTGCAAGGTGACAGAGGCACCCCAGGCACCGGCGTCCTGCGCCAGGAACTCCACCGTGTCGGCATCGACGAGGCCTTTGCCGGTGATGGTGAGCGTCTGGCCTCCTGCGGTCGAGCCCACGTGCGTCGAGAGCTTGCTCACCGTCGGGATGCCGGCGAAGGAGAACGACCCACGTGAGCCGGACGGCGGCGCCGCCGCCGAACCGGCGATGGAGGTGAAGCCGACGGCGACGGCGTCCGGCTCGGTCGTCGTCCCGCCGGCCAGGTTGGGATCCGGTGGTGCGGTCACCACGAGGGAGTCAGGCGAGATCGAGTCGATGGCGTAGTCCTGCGACGCCCCCTGCTTGGGGGGGCCGAAGGTGACCCACTCGTAGGTGAGGACGTCGAAGCCGCTCCCCGTGAGGGTCTCGGGCGTCCCGCCCGTCTCGGAGCCGTAGGACGGGGACACGCTCGAGATGGTGGGCGCCGGCGCGTAGTCGAACTCGGTCGGGGCCGGCACCGTCTCGGTCCCTGCCGGGGCGACGAGCAGCCCGGAGGGCTGGAACTGGAAGGGGCCGCTGTAGGCCGGCAGGATGTCGGAGGCCGCCGACGAGCCGGTGCTCGTCGTGACGACGACGTCGACCTGGCACACGGAGGGGTCCGAGGGGTGCGCACACGTCGTACCGCCCCCGAGGGGCGGTGGCACGACTTGCAACTCGCTGTCGCTGCGGACGGTGACCGAGCCCGGGACGCCCCCGAAGGTCACCGTCGGTGTGATGGCGGAGCTGAAGCCGCTCCCGATGACGTCCACCGTGCCACCACCGCTCGTGGTTCCGCCCGACGGCGACAGGTAGTCGACGACGGGTTTCCCGCTCGAACCCTCCGCCGTGTAGTGGAAGGTGGCGGCCGGTCCCGGCGCGCTCGAGGCCTGTGGGGTGGCCGTCACCACCGTGACGTCGGCAGGGCCGGCGGCGGGGCCGATGGTGCCAGGAGGGGCGTCGTAGGCCGGCGTTGTGACCACGATGGATGCGGCCGTCCAGCTGACGACGGTGGCGTGCTCGTCCCCGAAGTAGACGCTGCCCCGTGTCGAGCCGAAGTCGCTGCCGCTGATCGTCACGGAGGTGCCGCCGTCCGAGGTGCCCGCCGTAGGCGCCACCCCGCTCACGCTTGGTCGGTTCGCAGAGGTCACGAGGTCGCACAGCTGCGCTGCCAGCCCCGGGCTGCTTCCGTCGGTGATCTTCGGCGACCCGAGCCCGGAGGCGAGGTCGTAGCCGGTGGTAGCCGGAAACGTCGTGCCGGTGGGCCCGACGTCGAGATCGTCGTTGTCTCCCACGGTGATGTCGTTGAAGGCGTCCGCATAGTCGGACGGTGACGAGGACGCTACGTCGTAGAGCAACGGGCCGATGAAGCCGACGCCGGCTCCGGCCGTCGCCGAGCAGAAGCTGGAGGCGTTGACGTCGGCCGTCATGGCTGCCCACAGCGGAGTGGACGAGGACGTGCCGCCGAACGTCGTCCAACCGCCGGCCGCCGCCATGTAGACCGTGATGCCCGTGAATTCGTCGGCGAGCGCCGTGACGTCGGGCACGAGGCGGCAGGCAGTCCCGCTCGGCAGAGTCGTCGCCAGTCCGGGCAGGTTGTAGTAGCTCGAGGTCAGGGCACCGGTTGGATCGTCGCTGCACGGCTCGGCGCTCGTGACACCGCTGACGGCCGTTCCGTCCACCGAGGCGCTCGCCTGCCAGGCGGGCTGCGCCCAGGTGTCGGAGACACCGCCGCCCCCGGCCCCGAAGTTGGACCCGTCGTTCCAGACGATCTCGTCGGGAGGCTCCGACGTGGTCAGGAAGCTCGTGCCCCCTACGGAGGTGACGTACGGCTGACTACCGGGGTCGTCGACCGAGAGGTCAGGGGCGATCGGGCTGCTCGCCTGGTTGGCGCAGTCGTCCGATCCGTCGTCGCCGGCGGCGGCGAAGACCGACTGCCCCTGGGCGGCCGTCTCCTCGAAGATGACGTTCTCGGCCTCCTGCGTGCCGGGTGCCCCGACGGCGAGCGCCGACTCGCACAACCCCCAGCTCGTCGTGACGACCCTGGCGTTGTCCGCCACGGCGATGGCGTTGTAGGTGTCGATGCTGCCGAAGGTCGTGTTCGGCCCCTCGTAGACGTCGATGTGGGCGGCGGGAGCCAGTGCAGAGACGTCCTCGACGTCGAGGACGGCTTCGCCGGAGCCCGGTCCTGTGCCGGCTCCGCCGTCGATCGCCTTCACGGTGATCTGGCTGGTGTGGCTCACGCCGAAGTAGCAGTCGTCGAAGGTGGCGATGTCGGACGTGGCGAACGGCTCCAGCTCGAAGACGTCGACGGTCTGGCCGGCGGCGAAGTCATCGGCGTCGTAGAGACCGTCCACCCCGTAGGAGTGGGCGACTTCGTCGTCGGTCACGCCGCCGAACGTGCCCTGACCGAGGGCGCCGCCGCAGGCTTTGGGCGCCGCCGACGGAGTCGCCGGCAGCGTCTCGGCAGCCACGCTGTGGCGGAGGTGTCTCGTGAGGTGCTCCAGGCTGCTCGTCGAGTGTAAGAGGTCGTCGAGGCCGACGACCGTGACGACGCTGGCGGCGATGGGGGCGGGCAGCCGGACCGCCGAGGTGGTGCCCCGCCCGGCGGCGCCGTCGGGAAACCGGTAGTTGACGAGACCGGTGTGGAAGGCGGACTCGAGGCGGGCGGCCGATCCGCTGAATTGCACGAGGAGGTCGTTCGCCGAGACGCCGCTGACGTGCAACCCGTCAGCGGTCAGCAGTCTCGTGACGGCGCCGATCGTGTCGGGTGTGGCACCGAAGCGGCTGCCGAATTGCCCCTTCGACAGATACTGATGGAAGAGGGGCGAGCGGGCGTCGGTGACATCGTCCAGGAACCCGGAGAGCGCTGCCTCGTCGCGGGGACGAAGGACGATGGCACCCGTGATGAGCTGGGCGGGCGCGACGGCGCCGAGGCGGACCGTTCTCGTGGGAAGCTGCGGCGCCGCGGCCACCTCGACGAGCCGCCAGGACGGCGGGTTGGCGGCCGCCCGAGCAGGCGTGGAGGCGATGAGGCCCGCCGCCGGGGCGAGCACGCCGAGGACGGCGACGGCTCCCGTGCGCCGCCATGCGGCCGCCCCCGCTGGAGCGCCGCCCCCCGGGCGGGCCTTCGGTCGCGTGGAACGCCAGCTTCGACGGAGGTGATTGCCATTGCCCACGCTGACGCCTCGTTTCCGGCCGCGTCGCCGCCGGCCCTCGGGTGGCTTGCCGTCGCCACGAGGGCGTTCTAGCAATGACGGCCTGAAGCGTCAATCGCCGGCTGTTCCCGAGCGGGCGGAAGGGGCGGGGCGGGAGGCGAGGTCCGAGCCGTCCCCCGCCAGCCGGCGGATCCGCTCCAGCTGCACGCGCTCGTGCTCGAGCCGGATTTCCGACACGAACGTTCGGATGAGGTCCGACTCCTCCGAGACGGCGCGGCCGCCGGCGAGAGCGAGAATTCGGCCGTCCCCGATCTCGACGAACGAGGACGCCTCTTCCGGCCGCTGCGGGGCGTGCTCGCCGGCGACGGTCTCGACGTTCCAGTCCGGGCCTGCCGGGCTCAGCACGGAGACGCCATCGAGATCGAGGGTGCTGCGAAGGGCGTCGAGCGTCTTCTGCGGCACGGAGGAGCCGGCCGCCACGAGGCAGTCGGCGGCGAGGCGGGCGAGACCACCGGCCACGGCGAGCCGGCGGGCGCCGACCACGCCGGCGTTGGTGAGGACGTTGACGAGGACGCTCACGACGACGGCGACCGCCGCGAAGGCGATGAGGGCGAAGATCTCGTTCACGCGATCGAGCCGGAAGCTGTGCAGCGGGTGCGTGAGGTAGTAGTCGGAGAGGAGGACGCCGAAGACGGTTGACACCACCGCCGGTCCGAGCCCGCCCACGCCGGCGACGAGCGTGACGGCGAGCAGGAGCGTCATGAGCGTCCCGGGCAAGCCGACGGAGTCGCGCAAGGGCACGAGAGCACCGGCGATGGCGGCCGGGGCGGCGAAGGCCAGCACGTAGGCGGTGACTCGCCGGCGCAGCGGGAGCTCGCTGCGGCGCCACTGCGGGAAGCGCCGAGGCACGGCGGGCCTCGTGCGGGCGCCGGCGGTGGAGGTCTCGTCCGCCCCTTCGTCCCGTTGCCGCTCTCGGGTGGACCTCGGCGGCGGCACGACGTGAAGCTCGAGCGCCGGGTTCGCCTTGACGACGTCTTTGACGAGGGAGCCATGCGCGAGCTCGTCGAGGCGCGAGCGCCTCGTGGCGCCGAGCACGAGGTGGGCGGCCCCTTCGGTCTGTGCGAAGCGCAACACGGCCTTCGCCACGTCCTCGCCGCCCACCTCGGCGTAGCGACCGCCGAGCTCGGTCAGGAGGTGTCGCTGTCCCTGCAACCACGCCGGCTCGGCGTCGCGCGGGTCGCTCGGCTCACGGATTCGAAGACCGACGAGGTCCGAACCGGTCGACTTGGCGAGCTGGGCGGCGCGGCGCAGCAGCCGGGCGCCTTCTGCCGCCCCGCTGAGGACGGCCACGAGGGGGCCGCTGCGCGGTGGCGCCGTGCCACGGTCCGATGCGCTGGCCGGCAGCGCGCCGGCATCGCCGGTCGAGCCGGATCCGAGCACCTCGCTCCGCCCGTGCTCGGACATCCACCTCATCATGAGCTCGTCGAGCACCTCGAGGTGCCCCGCACTGAAGAAACCCGCAAGGGCGGTCGTCGCGACGTCCTTCTCGAATATCTCGCCGGCGCCGATTCGCTTGCGCAAGTCGGCAGCGCTGACGCGCACGAGGTCGATGCGGGCGGCCGACGCCACGAGCTCGTCGGGCACGGTTTCGGACTGGGGCAGGGCCGTGATCCGCTCCACCTCGTCGCTGAGGCTGGCCAGGTGCTGGACGTTCAGATTGCTGATGACGTTGACGCCGGCGTCGAGGAGCTGTTCGACGTCCTGCCAGCGCTTCGCGTGGGCAAGACCGGGGGAGTTCGAGTGGGCGAGCTCGTCGACGAGCACGGTCTGCGGGTGTTGCTCGAGAAGGGCCGGCAGGTCGAGCTCGTCGAAGTTGTGGCCGCGGTAGAAGACCTGTCGCGGTGTTATGACGACCAGGCCCTCGAGCTGCTCATCGAGTGCCGCCCGCCCGTGCGTCTCGACCAGGCCGACGACCACCTCTACACCCTCGTCGGCGAGGCGCCGGGCTTCCTGCAGGCTGGCATAGGTCTTGCCGGCGGCAGGAGCCGCTCCGAGGAAGACGTGCAGGCGACCTCTCTGCGTGTTTTGCACCTCAGGATCCTTGCATCATCGGCCAGGATCGGCTCATCGGGTGAGCGCCGGGCCGCCGCCTGCGGCCGTCTCAGGCCCCGTGGCGTCCCTATCATCGTGCCGTGCGCTGGGACGGCCCGGACGGCTACTTCGTTAGCGACGACCCTTCGCTCATCGAGACGGAACGCGTGCACGGCTGGCTCGCCGACGAGAGCTACTGGGCGACGGGCCGGTCGATCGAGCTCGTGCGCCGCTCGATCGAGAGATCCTTGACGCTCGGCCTCTATACGAGCTCGGGCGAGCAGGCCGGCATCTGCCGATGGGTCACCGATTACGCTTCGTTCGCCTGGCTGTGCGACGTCTTCGTCGACAGAGCGCACCGGGGCCGCCGCCTCGGCGAGTTCATGGTCGGCGTTGCAGCGTCGCATGACGACCTACGCGAGATCAGGTTGCAGCTACTGGCGACGAGGGATGCTCACGGGCTCTATCGCAAGTTCGGCTTTCTCGATGTCGCTGCTGAACGGTACATGGAGCGACGGCGCTAGGCCCGACGCGCACGCCCTGCTGCCTGTCCCTCGGTGCCCACGAGCCGGTGGGGCAGGGTCTCAGATCACGCTGCCCGGCGCACCGGCGTCCGTCACCACGGCGTGCTCCTCCGAGGCCCAGGCATGCATGCCGCCCGCCAGGTTGGCGGCGTCGAATCCCAAGCCGAGCAATGCCTCTGCCACGGCGGCTGAGCGCCCGCCGGACCGGCAGATCACGACGATCGGGCGGTCGCTCGGTAGCTCTGCCAGCCGTGCCGCCACGGAGTTCATCGGTATGAAGCGGGCTTCCTTGGCATGCCCGGCCGCCCACTCATCTGGCTCACGGACGTCCAGCAACACGCCGCCCGCTTCCAGGAGGGCGACGGCCTCGGCAACGGTGATGTCGATGACCATGGGCGGAAACTCTACCCAGCACCCCGAGCCGCACGAGGCCAGCGCGTGGCGGGAGTCCCTCGGTCGTCCTAGTTCTTGACGATCGCGTCCGAGCCCGGGAAGTAGAGCCCCTCCTGCCCGCTGTCCTGCCACCGAACGACGTACGGCGGCCCGCCATCTGGGCCGCGAACCTCGATCACCTCGCAGTCGTGGTCCGCCTCGCCGATGTGATGGCCTTTGATCACGATGTGGTCACCCAGCTTGGCTTGCATGCTCGGCTCCTTTCGGTGCTCACAACGATCATCACCGCGCCGCGGCCGCACCGGTAGGGCCGAAGGTCACGCCGGAGGCGCCGCCGTCCCCCCCGCGATCGTGCGCAGGTCGAGGATCGCCTCGAGCTGCCCCGTACCCTCGTCGGCGAAGCCGACGGCGACGCAGCTGAGGGCATCGCTACTGGCGGCACAGCTCAGCTCGTCCAGGCTGACATCGGAGAACCCGCTCGGCCTCGGTAGCACGGCGGCATGCCACGAGCCGCCCTCGAGCGTGTCCACCATCGGGGCGCCGCCGGCCTCGCCGACGGCGAGGCAGTCCAGGTTAAGGCCGGGACAGCTCACCGAGGACAGCTGCGATGAGACCGGCCCTCGTCGCAGCGACGCCGGCACGGGCGCCGCCAGGGCGCTCCAGGCACCGCCGCCACCCGCTGTGGTCCAGAGCGTCGCCATTGACCGGTGCGACCGACGGGGCACGCTGCCGACGGCAACGCACAGCTGCGCGCAGCTCAGATCGTCGATGACGGTGTCGCCTGGCACCCCATAGAGGGGGAGGGACGCCACGACGGAGGGCCAGGCTCCGGAGGAGGCTCGGGCGAAGGCTCCGCCGAGGGCCCCCGTGGGCGATTCGTCCCAGAGGGCGGCTCGGCATCCGAGTCCGGCTCCGCAGCTGAGGAACGTGACGGGCTCGTCGTCACCGGCGAGGCTGCCCGGAACCGCCACGGCGATGCTCCTGGTCGACGACGGTCGGGCGCGCACGATCAAGGGCAGTTCGGAGAAGTGGCTGTCGTGGTAGCTGCCTCCCGCCAGGCAGTCGTCCTTGCCGGGGCACGAGACGGTCCAGAGAGTCTCGAGCTCGGGAGTCGAGGAGCCGCGGGGGAGCGGTGACGTCTGCACCTCGATGTGGCCGTTCCAGTCCGTCCAGAGGAGGCCCACACCACCGCCGTAGGGCTGGTACGGCCCGTCCTCGCCGACGACGAGGCAACCGCCGCCCGCTGAGCAGCCGACGGCGTTCAACGTCGGCGAGGCGTCGGTCGCTGAGCCCGGCGGGAGGGGCGCCTCCTGCACGGTCCAGCGGCCGGCGTGGTCCACGGCGAGGAGACCCTGCTCGTTGCCGCCGGCGTCCTCATAGCCGCCCGAGGCGATGCAGGCGCCCGGCGACACGCAGGCGACGTCGGAGAGGTTCTCGGACTGATGGGCGAGGGCTCCGGGGGGCAGCGGCAAGATGCGGCTCGTGAGATGACCGAGACGAGTGCCGGCCATCTCCTCGACGAGGCTCCCGTCGTCGAAGCCGTCGCTCGAGTTCACCGCCGAGCCGACGGCGAGACACTCGCTCGGTGCCGGGCAGGCGAGGGCCTCGATGCTGGCGAGCTCGTCGTGGATACCGCCCCCTGGAACCGGCGGTCGCGAAAACACGATCTCGGTTCCGGCCACGTGCAGCCACGCCGGGATGACGTCCCCGTGGGAATCGAGCGTCGCACCACCACCGCTGCAGGTGAGCGGGGACGAGAGTGGCTCAGGGCCGCAGGTGATGGTGTCGAGGAGCGCCGTGAGCTGGTCGGCCGGCGCCGCCGCGGTCGCCCGCAGGGCCGGGTCGAGCGCCGGCCGCCCCGCTGGCGGGGCCTGAGGCGGGGTGGCGAGGCGGAGAGCGTTGTCGGCGCGGGCGAGGCGCTCCATCCACGGTCGCTCCCGCAGCGAAGCCAAGCGCAGCCTCACGGCCGCCGATCCGAGTCGTTCGGCGCCGATGGCTGCGAGCGGCCCCCGGCTCGTGAGGCGGACCAAGGGGGTGTCACGGCTCGTGAGCGAGGCGAAGGACGTAGACGGTGCTGCCGCCGTGGCGCGCAACGTCCCGCCGTCGTCGAGCACGACCATGGCGGCCGAGCGCCCGGAGGTGGCGACGGCGCCGGCCAAGCCGCATTCGTCAGATGACACGCACGAGACGGCGTCGAGGACCGTGCTGTCCGTCCCGCCGAAGCCCTTCGGGTACGGCGTGAGGGCAACCGCCGGCGTCGTATCGCCGGATTGGCTCCACAGAAACGAGCGCGTGCTCCCGGTATTCGGGTTCTCGACCTCGCCGCTGGCAACGCAGTCGCTCACAGCGGGGCAGGAGACGTCCAGCAGGGCGGCACTGTCGTCTGCCAAGGCACCGGGCAGTGCCACGGTCTCAGCGACGAATCCCGCCGGCGATCCCGTGAGGGCCATGGGCGTGAGGCTGCCGATGGAGGTCTGGTACCAGCCGACGGCGACGCAGGAGGTGGCGTCGGCACACTCGAGACCGGTGAGGTCGGAGTCGCCCGCCTTCGTCGGCAGCGGTGCCGCTGCCACGGACCAGTCGCCCGCCGAGAGCGAGAGGATCATCGCCTGCTCGGCGCCCTTCGTCGTGGCGTAGGCGCCCACGGCGTCGCAGACGCCGATCCCGGTGCAGGCCAACTGGGAGAGCTGCAGGGCACGTTCGCTTCCCCAGGCAGCCCCGGCGGGGAGCGGGACGGATGACGCCCTCCAGTGCGCTCCGCTCTGCTCGAGCAACACGGCGCGGTTCTCCTCGTCGGTCGACGCCATGGCGATGCAGGCACCCGCTGCCGGGCACGAGATGCCGACGACGGCGGAATAACCGCTCGCCGGCGTGGCGGCTATACCCGACGCTGCTGGCACGGCCGGGGCCGTCACCGCCTGCCATCCCGATGCTGACTGCACGAGGAGGACGGCATGACCATCTCCGCCGGGTGTCTGAGAGGCCACACCGCCGGCGACGCAGTGGCTCACCGAGACGGCACCGGCCGGGCAGGCGACGGCGCCGAGCGCAAAGTAGGTCGTGTCCCGCAAGCTGGAGGGGAGAGGAGCCGGTGCGGAGCTCCAGGTGCCCCCGTCCTCTCGGGCGATGAGGCCACGGGTGCCGCTGTCCGAGAGGTACTGGCCCACCGACACGCAGTCGGCGGCGGCGGGGCAGACGGTCTGCTCGATCGAGGCTCCTGGGTCGAGCGGAGCCGCCGGCAAGGGCGCCGTCTCCGCCTGCCACGAGCCGGATGCGGTGAGGTGGACGGGCGACGTCCCGTGCGCCGCCGCCCCGGGCCGCTTCGTCGCCGAGGCTGTTGCCCCCGCCGAGGGGGCCGCAACGGCAAGGGCGATGGCTCCGCCGACGAGCGAGATCATCGCCATCAGCGTGCCGCCGTACCGACGTCCCATGTGACCCTCACTTCGTGGTCTATCCGCCCTTTGCTGCGCCGTGGCTGCACTCCAATACTGTCATGGCGCCGGATGGTCAGCCGGGGCTGCCGTCGTGCGTCGCCGTCGTGGTGCTCTGAGCTCGCTGCGGGGCTTGCGGGCAGGGTCCTGCGCCTTCCATCGCCTTGCCGGCACTGGATGCTCGAGGCCCCCACCGGGGAGGGACATCCCTCCCCGGTGGGGGCCAGGCGAGTCAGCTACCTCTGTTGACTACGTGCTCCCGATCAGGAAGCGGCCTTGAAGTACCAGTACTCAGGCGTGAGGTTGTCGAGGGCGTTGACCGGCAGGACACCACCGATCTTGTTGGAGATCTCGACCTCTCCT
>JBKQSP010000030.1:0-33731 GCA_052143575.1 Acidimicrobiales bacterium | reverse complement strand
TCGACCTGCGCGTCGCCGGGGGCTTCACCGGCAGCGAGGTGCCCACCCCCTCGGGCTCGGTGACCGTCTCGGACGGCACGCGCAGCTGCAAGGCGCGCCTGTCCGGCTCCGGCGGTATCGCGACGGGGGAGCATCCCCCCTCTAGCCGGACACCTCGATTAGGAGGTAGTCATGGCAACAGTGACCGAAGAGCCGACGAGGCGCCGGCGCGGTAGATACCCGCGCGAGTTCAGACGCGACGTCGCAGCGCTCGTGATCGACCAGCACCGGACGATCGCCGACGTGGCGAGAGAGCTCGACCTCGTAGAACAGACCGTGAGCAACTGGGTGCGCCAGGAACGCGTCGACCGCGGCCAGCGCGAAGGGCTCTCGACCGAAGAACGCGACGAGCTGACGCGCCTGCGCCGTGAGGTTCGCCAGCTCCGCATTGAGCGAGATCTCTTGAAAAAAGCAACGGCCTTCTGGGTGAAGGAGTCGGACCGGTGAGCCGCTACCGCTGGATCGACGCCAGACAGGCCGAAGGGTTTCCTGTGGTGGCGGCTTGCCGGACGGCGGCGGTGTCGACGTCCTCCTTCTACGAATGGGCGGCCAAGGTCGCTCGTGGCCCGACCGAGGCGGAGTGGGACGAAGCGGCCATCGTCAACGAGATCATCGACATCCACCGCCACCACGACGACAGCTACGGGAGCCCGCGCATGACATCGGAGCTGGCGCGGCGTGGCTACTGCGTCAACCACAAGCGCACCGAGCGCCTGATGTCCGAGAACGGGATCGTCGCCGTCACGCCGCGCAGATGGGTGCGAACGACACTGCCCGCCAAGCTCGCCGAGCCGCTTCCTGACCTCGTGCGACGCGACTTCTCGACCGGCGAACCGAACCGGCGCTACGTCGGCGACATCACCTACGTCCGCACCGACGAGGGCTGGCTCTACCTCGCCTCGGTGCTCGACCTTGGCTCGCGCCGGCTCGCCGGCTGGCACATGGCCGGGCACATGCGCTCCGAGCTCGTCGAGCGAGCACTCGAGCGGGCACTGGCTCTGCGCGCTTGCATGGCCGGGGCGGTCTTCCACTCGGATCTCGGCAGCCAATATCTCTCAGGCGACTACAGGGCCCTCTGTGAGCGCCTCGGGATCGAACAGTCCGCCGGCCGGGTCGGCACCGCCGCCGACAACGCTGCGGCCGAATCGTTCTGGTCGACGCTCAAGCGCGAGCTCGTGCACCGCTACCGATTCGCGACCCGTGACGAAGCGAAAAGAGCGATCACGATTTGGATCAACCGCTACAACTCCGTCCGCTTGCACTCAAGCATCGGGAACGTTCCGCCGATCGAGTGGGAGATTGAGTACCGTCGTCAGGAGTTTCTCGCCGCATAAGCGAGTGTCCGGCTGAGAGGGGGAAGGCCCACTGGAAGATGGAGTTGTTGTTGGGGTCGCTGACGGTGACACTCGTGAAGTACGCCGGGAGACTCCCGACGTTCGTGAGTGTGATGTCAACAGGCGTCGTGTCGAACGTCGAACCGACCGGCCCGACCACTGGCAGGCTGATTGCCGTGCAGTTGCCAGAAGTGTCGGTGGCCGTGCAGGTTGCGCCAGGTGCGGACACCTCCACGCTGAGGTAGCCGGCCGTAATCTGCTGGCTGCTCGTCGTGGACGTTGTAAAGATGGCGTGAGCGCCAGCACCAATCAGGCCGAGGGCAGCGACGCCCAGCGACCCTGCCATCGCAACTCTACGGAACCTCTTCATCTCGTCCCTCTTTCCCTAGGATGCTGCATGTAGCCAGGGACCCCACCGGGGAACCTCGTGACCCCTGGGTCTGACGAGGCGGGCCGCCAAGCCCGCCCTCCCAGAGCCGCCGTTGGTGCGGTCCAGACGGGGCGGGATGACAAGCCCGTCGCGTAGAATCGCAACACCTTGTGAATCGAGACCGGGGCGCGCCGCAGCGACCCTTCAGAGTCCATGAAGAGTCGCTTTAGTGCAGACAGCGTTGACACGAATGGCAAGTCATTTGCCGTAAGAGGACGACAACGACGGGCGCGATCTACATATGCGCCATTGCTACCAACATGAGAGATACTGCGGATAAAGGACCGCCAGTCCGCAATGGCGACCTGATCGGCCAGGGAACCCTCGCCCATGTGCCGTCACCTTTGCTTCCCTCTGTCAGGGCATTTTACCTGGATCAGACACGAAATGTCAAAACAGCTTTCCCTATATCGAACGCCTTCCATCGCTAGAACTCAACAAGACCCGATGCTGCGCTAATCGACCATTTGCCAATAGGGTCGAAAGTCCCAATTAGGGGAAACTCGCCCACCGTAATTTCGCCATAAGATCGCTGTCCGTATTGGCGCGACCACTCTATGTTGCGAGCGGCGGGCAATCCCGAGGTGCGACAGCTCGTTTGACGGACCGCTCGCTGATTCGCCGCGTCCCAAGTTGTGCGTCCCCTGCCGAGGGAACTGGTTGCCCTCGCCGACGGAAGCCTCGGCTCCGCACGGGAGTAACGGGTGGCGCCCGTGCAGGCCAGGGCGGCCTGAGGCGAGGGTACGCTCGGCTCATGGCGAGTCGACCGACAGCCGAAGCTCATTCTCCGGTCACCGCAACGCCCGAAGCCCGCCCGAAACCCCTCCTCCGTGGTGTTTCCCACGAAGCCGCCGCCTTCGCCATGCTGGCTGTCGGGCCGCTCATGGTGCTTCGTGCCAGGACTCCCATGGCGGAGGCCCTCACGGCCATCTACGTCACAACCATCACGGCCATGCTGTCGGTGAGCGCACTGTTCCACCGCGTCAACTGGGCACCGCCGGCGCGGCGGAGGATGCGGCGGCTCGACCACTCGATGATCTTCTTCGCCATCGCCGGTTCGTACACGGCGGCTGCCGGGCTCGTGCTCCCCGGTGCCGACGCCCCGATCGTCATCGGCGTCGTGTGGGCGGGCGCCATCGGCGGCGTCGTTCTCCGGCTCGTGTGGCTGGACGCTCCGAAGTGGGCAGTGGCTCTGCCGTATCTCGTGCTCGGTTGGCTCGCCGTCGCCGTCATCCCGGAGATATTTCATGCCGTCGGTGCTGTCGGCCTCAGCCTCCTCCTCGGCGGCGGGCTGTTCTATACAGCCGGAGCCGTCGTGTACGCCCGCAGACGACCGGACCCGTGGCCGAGGACCTTCGGCTATCACGAGATCTTCCATGCCTTCGTCGTCGCCGCCGTCGCCGTGCATCTCTGTCTCGTCGCCTTCGTCGAGCTCCCGAGGTTCCCCCACTGAGCTGATCTCGGCTTGCTGATCTCGGCTCGAGTCCCGGCGAGAGGAAACGAGACACGACTATCATGTTTCTCGCCGCGGCCACCGGCCGGGCTGAGAGGAGCCACCACGACCGTGCCGTCCCGGACGCTTACCTTTCCGGTCTTCGATGCCGACAACCACATGTACGAGACCCGTGAGGCGCTCACGCGCCACCTCCCACCGGGTTACGAGGGCGTCATCGACTACGTGGAGGTCAACGGCCGCACGAAGATCGTCGTACGCGGTCAGATCAGCAACTACATCCCGAACCCCACTTTTGAGGTCGTGGCAGCGCCAGGCGCCCAGGAGGAGTACTTCAAGCACGGCAACCCGGACGGCAAGAGCTACCGGGAGATCATGGGCAAGCCGATCACCTCCGTCCCGGCGTTCCGGGAACCGGCACCCCGTCTCGAGCTCATGGACGAGCTCGGCATCGACAAGGCGATGATGTACCCGACGCTCGCCAGCCTCGTCGAGGAGCGCATGCGAGACGACCCGGATCTCACCCATCTCACGATCCATGCCCTCAACCAGTGGATGTATGAGCAGTGGCAGTTCGACTACGAGGGTCGCATCTTCTCGACGCCCGTCATCACGCTGCCGATCGTGGAGAAGGCGATCGAGGAGCTCGAGTGGGTGCTCGAGCGCGGCGCCAAAGCGATCCTCATCCGGCCGGCGCCAGTCGCCGGCCTGCGCGGACCGCGCTCGTTCGCCCTCGAGGAGTTCGACCCCTTCTGGCGCCTCGTCGAGCGCTCGGGCGTCCTTGTCGTCATGCACGCATCTGACAGTGGCTACACGCGCTACACGAGCGAGTGGGAGGGCAGCCGGGGCGAGTACCTGGCCTTCAAGCCGAGCCCTTTCGGGCTCGTGTCGATGGGGCACCGCCCGATCGAGGACGCCGTCGCCTCACTGTGCTGCCACGGAGTGCTGCACCGCTTTCCCGCCCTGAAGATCGCCCTCGTCGAGAACGGCAGCGCCTGGGTACGCCCCATCCTGAAGGCGCTCGCCGACGTCTACAGCAAGATGCCGCAGGAGCTGCCAGAGGACCCCGTCGAGGCGTTCCGGCGGAACCTCTGGGTGCATCCCTTCCACGAGGAGGACCCGCGGAGTCTCGTCGGGGTGCTGGGCGCCGACCGGGTCATCTTCGGTTCCGACTACCCCCACCCTGAGGGCATGTCGGACCCGCTCGCCTACGTGGACGAGATCGCCGACCTCCCCGCCGACGACGTCGAGGCGATCATGAGCGGCAACATGCACCGACTCCTCGGGCTGACAACTGCCTGACCCATTAGGGCTCGTCCCGGCGTGCCGGCCGAACCGGCGGCGCCGTCCCCCACGCCGGTACGCCATACTCCGGCGTGCCGACCCAGCCACCGGTGAGCTCCGCCCAATGAGCGTGATTCAACTGGTGCAAGCTGAAACAGGCGTTCAGGGCGTTATGGAAGCCCATCGAGTCCTGGCTCTGGTTGACCGCCTCCTTCACGAGCAGTGCCGTGACCGTCGGCAGCTTGGCCACTCGCCGTGCGAACTCGAGGGTCTTGTCGGCCAGCGCCTCGGCGGCGAACACCTTGTTCACCATGCCGAGCCGGTAGGCCTCCTCGACGTCCATCGAGTCACCGGTCAGCATGAGCTCCTTGGTCTTGCGCGGCCCGAACTCCCAGGGGTGGGCGAAGTACTCGACGCCGCACATGCCGAGCCGCGTCCCGGTCACGTCGGCGAAGGTGACGTCATCAGCGGCACAGATGAGGTCGCACGCCCACATCAACATGAGGCCGGCCGCATAGACCGGGCCGTGCACCTGGGCGATCGTGATCTTGCGCAGGTCCCGCCAGCGCCTCGTGTTCTCGAAGAAGTAGTGCCACTCCGGGATCATGCGCCGCTCGAGGCCCTCGCGGGTGCCCCCGTCCCCCATGGCCGTCGGGTGCCGGTTCGGGCCGTTGTACTCCTCCATCGCCTCTTTCGAGCCCATGTCGTGGCCGGAGGAGAACATCTTCCCGGTGCCACCGAGGATGACGACACGCACGTCATCGTCCGCCTCCGCCTCCCGGAAGGCCTCGCCGAGCTCGACGAGCAACCCCCGGCTCTGGGCGTTGCGGGTCTCAGGTCGGTTGAGGAGGATGCGGACGATGGTGCCCTCGTCGAGTGACTCCCAGGTGAGCCAGCGGTACTCCCCCAACGTCCTACCTCCTCGTTGCCCGCCGGCACCATACCTGATAGACGTGTCTCGCCCATGAACCTGGACGTGTCCCCCGCCGAGCGAGACTTTCGTGAGCGAGCCCGCACCTGGCTCGGCGAATACGCTCCCCGCGAAGAGCCGCCCCCCGATGCCCGAGGTGCCCAGCAGTTCGAGCTCGCCTGGCAACAGCTGCAGTTCGAGGCGGGTTGGGCGGGCGTCTCCTGGCCGGCCGAGTACGGCGGGCTCGGGCTCTCGCTGACCGAACAACTCATCTGGTACGAGGAGTACGCCTTGGCGGGCGCCCCGCAACCGAGGGCGTGTTTCGTCGGGTTGCGCCACGCCGGGCCGACGCTGATCTTGCGCGGCTCGCCTGAGCAGAAGGCGGCCCACCTGCCGGCGATACTGCGAGGCGAGTTGACGTGGTGCCAGGGGTTCTCCGAGCCGGGAGCCGGATCCGACCTTGCGGCGCTGCGCACGCGGGCGATCCTCGACGGTGACGATCTCGTCGTCAGCGGGCAGAAGATCTGGACGAGCTATGCCGACGTCGCCACCTTCCAGGAGCTGCTCGTGCGCACCGATCCGGAGGCACCCCGCCACCGCGGCATCAGCTGGGTCATCTGCGACATGGGATCGCCCGGCATCGAGGTGCGGCCCATCCGCACGCTGGCCGGCGTGTCGGAATTCTGCGAGGTCTTCTACGACGAGGTGCGCATCCCGCTCTCGAACGTCGTCGGCGAGCTCAACGACGGTTGGTCGGTGGCGATGTCCACCCTGTCGTTCGAGCGCGGCACCGCCTTCATGGCCGAGCAGGTCAGCCTCGAGCGCACCGTCGACGAGCTGATCGAGCTGGCCGCCGTCGTCGTCGCACCGGACGGCCGCCGGCCGGCGATCGCCGACGACGAGCTGGCCCGCCGGCTCGGGCGGGCGCGATCGGAGGTGTCGGCCCTGCGGGCGATGACGTTGGCCGCCGTGTCGCGGGCGGCCTCTCAGCCTCAGCCCGGTCCGGAGGCCTCTATGATCCGCGTCCTTTACGGCGAGCTCGAGCAGCGCATCGCCAAGCTTGCCCTCGACATCGTCGGACCCGACAGCGTGGCGAGCGCCGCCGCCGGCCTGTCCGCCCGCCGTCACACGTGGGCCGACGACTACCTCTGGAGCTTTCAGGCGACCATCGCCGCCGGCTCGAAGGACATCCAACGCAACATCATCGGCGAGCGCGTGCTGGGCCTGCCGCGGTGAACCTCCTCCCGACTCCCGAGCAGCAGGAGCTGGCGACAGCCGCTGCCCGCTTCCTCGCCGCCGAAGCGCCCGTGCAAGGGCTCGCCGATGCGGCGCCGACGGCAGCGCTCTGGCCGAAGATGGCCGACCTCGGCTGGTTCGGCATCGGGGTGCCGGGCGACGCGGGCGGCAGCGGCGGGTCGCTCGCCGACCAGGCCCTCTTGTTCCGTGAGCTCGGACGCGCCTTGGCGCCGGGCCCCGTTCTCGGTACCGCCCTCGGGATCGCCGTCGCCCTCGCCGGCGGCCGCTGCGATCTCGCCGCCGGCCTCATCACGGGCGAGACGACAGCCGGCCTGGCAGAACCCTGGCGCGACCCTGCAGCCACGGCGACGACCGATGCCGGCGCCAGTGGACGCTTCCGCCTGCTCGACGCCGAGGGTGCCGACTACGTCACCTGCCTGGCGCCCGATGGCGCCGCCCTCCTTGCGGCCGACCCCGTGCGGGCCATCGCCCGCCGCTTGCCGGCACCGGACGCCTCCGTCACCGTCGCCCTCGTCGAGCTGAACGGCGCAACCAGCGACGTCGCCGTCGTCGCCGGCGAGGCGGGCTCCGTCATCGCCGCCCAGGGTCGCCTCCTCGCCGCCGCCCTCCTCGTCGGCATCCTCGAGGCGGTGCGGGACATGTCGGTCGCCTACGCACTGCTGCGGGAACAGTTCGGCAAGCCGATCGGCGCCTTCCAGGCCGTCAAGCACCGCTGTGCCGACATGGCCGTGCGCGCCGAGGCCGCCGGCTCGCTCCTGTGGCTGGCGGCGCTCTCCCTCGACGCCAAGGCGCCCGAGGCCCATCGACTGGCAGCATCGGTGAAAGCGCTCGCCTCGGAGTACGCCGTCGTGTCGGCCCATGACAACGTGCAGAACCACGGCGGAATGGGTTTCACGGCCGAGTGCACGGCTCACCTCTACGTGAAGCGGACGCTCGAGTGGTCGGTCACGCTCGGCTCCCCCGAGATCCTGCTGGCGGAGGTTGCCCGGTGACATCGTCGCTCCTCGCCCAAGTCTTCCCCACGAAGTCGATCGGACTCTGCGCCCCGCAATGGTTGGCGATCCTGCGCATCGGCCTCGGGCTCTGGTGGCTGGAGAGCTTCCGTCACAAGGACAAGAAGGCGTGGTTCCAGCGCGGCTCCGGCATCGCCTGGGCGAAGTCGGTGGCCGACAAGCACAAATGGGCCTTCGTGAAGACCGGTTTCGCAAAGGTGGTCGAGCCCCATCCGAAGGCGATGGCCTACGTCGTCGTCTTCTCGGAGCTCGCCATCGGCCTCGGCATCACGGCCGGGCTGCTCACGCCCATCGCCCTCGCCGGCGGGCTGTTGCTCAACATCTTGTACTTCGTCCTCATGATCAAGGACTGGGCCGAGCAGGGCCAGAACTCGATGATGGCGCTCATCTCGATCGTCTGCATCTTCGCGCAGGCCAATCAGGCCTGGTCGCTCGACCGCCTCTTCCACCTCTTCGGTGCTTGAGAGGGCCGGCTAGCTCGATCTCGCCGCCCGCTCGGTTGCGGCACCCAGCATGGGGGCCTCTCCGACGGACCAGTGCAGTGCCTGGCTGAGCACGGCGGCCGCCGGTCGCACGGTCATGAGCCGGAGGCTCGGCGGCCGCCAGAAACCGAGCTCGCGGCGGGCGAAGGGCGGCAGCAGGTCGATGCCGGCCTCGATGATCGTGCGGTGGGCGGCCCGCTCGAGCACGGACGATCCTCGCTGCGAGCGCACGAGGAACCGAACGATCCGCTCCGCCTCCAGCCCTCGTTTCAGCTGCGGCCGGAGGTCGCTCAGATAGGCACGCACGTCGTCGACGCTCTCGGGCACGGAACGGGCGCCGAGGCGGCGGGCGACGACGGAGACCTCCGACAGGTACTGGTTCTTCTCGCTCGAAAGGAGGGGGCGCTGGGAGTACCGCTGGTAAGCCCGTAAGAAACTCCACACCTCTGTGACGTGCACATACGTCAACAGCGCCGGGTCGGTGGCGCGATAGTGCTGGCCGCTCGCCGTCGTGCCCCGCACGCGGCCGTGAATCGCCCGCACGCTCCGCACCGCCTCGGTGGCCACCTCGTCGGAACCGTAGGTCGTAAGGGCGATGAAGTCAGCTGTGCGCTGCAGGCGCCCGAGGGGATCGTCCCGGTAGTTGGAATGGTCGGCGACGCCCTGCACGACGAGCGGGTGCAGCGTCTGCAACATGAGGGCCGACAGGCCGCCAACGAGCATGGGGCCGAGACGGGCGTGCACCTTCCAGGTCATCGATTCAGGACCGAACCACCCGGGGTCGCCGGCCGGCTCCCGGTAGATCTGGAGGGGGCGGCGCCCTTTTCCGATCGTGGCGTGCACGCGCTCGTCAAGGTTGCTGCGCAGCAACTGATCGGGACGGGCAGCCATCAGGCCCATAGCCTCGCACGTCGGCGTCGCCCGCAGCACCTCAGGGCGCCGTCAGCTGAGGGTCATCCCAGCATTTGCGGATGGGCGACCCGTTGCACGAAGCGGGCGATCTCGTCGGCCAGCTGCGTGCTGGATGCCTCCAGCTCGCCTCTGAAGACAGCCCGGTTGGCGCCTTCGACGAGGGCGAACAGGCAGAGGGCGGCGATCTCAGGATCGAATTCCGGCGAGGCGCCGCAAGCGGCTCGGAGGCGATCGGCCATGTGCCGTGTCGTCACCTGCATGCTGCGAAGGGCGGCCCGGCCGGCCGGGCTCTGCTCGTCCTCGTTGAGGGCCTCGGCGAGCGCCTGCAGCACGGCCCCGCGGCGTTGGAAGACGGCGCACACCGCTCTCGCCCACTGCCGCAGGTCGCCGGCGCCTTCCTCGTCCGCCCTCAGCTCCGGCATCGCCAGCAAGACGGCTCGCAGCTCGGCATCGACATCGAGCTGGAGGGCGGCAAGGAGGTCCGCCTTGTCCCGGAAGTAAACGTAGAGCGTGCCGTGGGCGACGCCGGCCGCCTTGGCGATGCGCACCATGCGGGCGCCGTGGTATCCGTGCGCACCCAGCTCGGCTTCTGCGGCGTCGAGCAGCTTGGCGAGCGTGCGCCGCCCGTGCGTGCGCGAGGCGCGGGCGGCGACCGTGAGGGGCCAGTCGCTCACGGCTCAGTCGCCGGCGAGGCGGATGAGGATCTCCTGGGCACAGGAGGCGACGACCTCGCCGCCTTCGTCGAACCAGTCCCCTCGGACATAGGCCCGGCCGCCGGCGGCGGCCGGTGACTCCTGCACGAAGAGCAGCCACTCGTCCACTCGGAATGGGCGATGGAAGGAGATCGTGTGGGTCGTGACGGCAGAAGCCTCGACGGCGGGCGACCCGAACCCGACGCCGGCGTGCGGGCGCATCGCCGCCACCATCATCGTCACGTCGGATGCATAGGCGAGCAACGCCTGGTGGGAAAGCTGATCGGCGGCCTCTCGAAGAGGCCGCGGCGACCGCATCCACACCGCCAGCTCCGGCGGGCCGACGGCGAGTCCGTCCAGGGACGGCGTGGGTGGCGGCGCCGGGGCGTCGCCGGGCGCGGGCGGGGTTTCTGGCTGTGGTTTTGGTACAGATGCGTACCCAAGCCTCAGCCAGAACGGCTCGAGGAGGTGGCCGTGCGGGTGGCCGACCGGCGGCAGCGGGCCCCGGACGAGGGCCTCGTCGAGAAGGACGGGGCGGGTTTCGAAAGCCAGAGCACCGAGTTGGGGAATGGCGGCGATCCCCGCCGGCGGCGGCACGATGGGAGGGGCGATCGAGTGCTCGAGCCGGTGACCGGACGCATCGGGGGCGTGCAGCGACACGAGACCGGTGGCGAGCACGCGCTCGCCCTGCAGGGCGACGACCGATCGGGTGGCAAAGGTGCGCCCGTCCTGCAGGGCGTCCACCGACCAGGAGACGGCTGTGTCGGGGCGACCCTCGGCGATGAAGACGAGGTGGAGCGAGCGCACCACCTTGCCGGGAGAGCGGACGGCGGCGATCGCCTGCGCCAGCAGCTGACCGCCGAACAACCGCCGGTAGCCCGGCAGGACGACGTTCGGCGCCTGCCAGATGCCGGCGCCGTCACCGATGTCGACGAGCGCCACGGATGCCTCGACGGCGGACAGCACCTCGTCGAGCGAGAGGGCTCCGCCCGAGCCGGCCGCCGCCGGCTGCGGCGGCCGGCGTCGGCCGCTCACGAGCTCACTCTGTGATGCCGAAGCGCTGCAGGCCGAAGGCCCGGATCGCGTTGCCGCGGGCAAGGGCATAGAGCTCGGCCGCCGACAAGCGGGCGTCCGTGGCGATCTTGGCGAGGACCGCCTTCGACTCGGGGAACGTCGAGTCGGCGTGCGGGTAGTCGGTCTCGAAACAGATCGAGGACATGCCGACGACGTCGCGGTTCTTGAGACCCGTTTCGTCGTCGAAGAGGCAGCCGTAGATGCGACCGGCGACGTAGGACGACGGCGGGTTCGGCAGCGCCGTCCCGAAGGAGTTGTCGGAGCGCTCCGCCCAGAGCTTGTCCGCCCGCTCGAGGATGTAGGGCATCCAACCGACCTGCCCCTCCGCATAGGCGAGCGTCAGGCCGGGAAAGCGAGTGAGGATGCCGGAGAAGAGGTAGTCGACCATCGAGCCCATGGCGTTCTGGAACGTCAGCACCGACGAGACGATGAAGGGGGCGTCCGGCGACGTCGAGGGCATGCGGGAGGACGATCCGATGTGCATGCAGAGGACCGTTTCTGTCTCCTCACAGGCCCGGTAGACGGGGTCCCAGTGACGATCGCGGTCGTGGATGGAGGGCAGGCCGAGCGGGAACGGGTTCTCCGGGAACGTGATGGCGTGACTGCCCTTGTCGGCGCACCGGCGGATCTCGGCGGCCGCCAGTTCCGGATCCCAGAGCGGCACCATGGTGAGCGGGATCAGCTTGCCGGCGCCCTCGCCCACGCACCACTCCTCGATCATCCAGTCGTTGTAGGCCCTCACGCACAAGCCGGCGAGCTCCTTGTCCTCCCGCTCGTAGAACGTCTGGCCGCAAAAGCGCGGGATCGTGTTCGGGAAGCAGATGGCGGCGTCGACGTGGTTGGCGTCCATGTCGGCGAGGCGCTCCGCCTGCTTCCAGGCTCCCGGCCGGATCTCGTCGAACGTCGTCAGGTTGAAGCCGACCTCCTTGAAACCCACCGCCGCCGACAGCATCAGGAACGGCGTGACGAGATCGTCGTAGTGCCAGACGTCGCACCACTGGCCGTCCTCGGTCGCCGTGAAGCCGACGGAGCGGCCACCCGTGCCGCCGCCTCCGAGGCGCCCCTTCATGCGGATCACGCGGGGTGCGCGGTCGAGGTACCTCGCCGGCAACCGTGACTGCCACAGATCCGGCGGCTCGACGACGTGGTCGTCGACCGAGATGATCCGCGGGATCTCGTGCTGGTCGGTCATCGAGGGTGACTCCTCCGCTCGGGCGGGCTGGACGACGTTGCTCTGGAAGAGCTCACCGGGCGGCGGCCGTCTCGGTGTCGCGGCCAGATCGAAGGACGGTCCCCGGCAAGGCGCCCGTGGACTCACCGTCGGCGACCGTGACGACGCCGTTGACGAGGACGCGCCGCACGCCCGTCGAGCTCGCTGTCAAACGAAGTGACTCCCCCGGCAGATCCCAGACGCGCCGCGCCGGGCCGGAGCCAACGGTCTCGGGATCGAAGACGAGCACGTCGGCGTGATAGCCCCTCTGCAGCCGACCGCGCTCGCGCAGCCCGTACAGGCGGGCCGGGACCTCGGTCATCATGTGCACGGCGCGCTCGAGGGGAACCAGCCGGCGCCCCCGCAGGCAGTCGGCGAGGAATCGGGTCGGGTAGGAGGCGCCCATCATGCGGTCGAGGTGGGCGCCGGCGTCCGATCCGCCGAGCACGACGTCGGGCTCATCCCAGAGCTCCCGTCGCAGCGCCCAGTCGTCGTCGCCGTCATCGCCCGGCGTCGGCCACAGCACGGTGCGGAACTCGTCGGCGATGGCGATCTCACACAAGCAGGCGAAGGGATCGAGGCCCCGCTCGCGGGCGACGTCGCCGACCATGCGGCCCTCGAGGGCGGCGTTGGCCGGATCGCCCGTGTCGCCGATGACGTAGGTCTCGAAGTAGGTGAGGCGCGAGAAGGGCGTCCCTTTCGCCGAGGCGAGCATCTCGGCCCGTGTGCCCGCGTCCCGCAGGGCGGCGGCTTTCTCCTCGAAGGGGAGCGAGAAGATGGCCGACCAGCCCGGGATGAGCCACAAGGCGCAGAACGTCCCGAAGCTCATGTTCATCTCGGCATGCACGGGCATCATGAGGGCGATCACGCGGCCGCCGATCTCCCTCGCCCGCTGCGATGGCAGCAGCTGGTGCAACGCCTTCTCGCGCCGACGGCCCGTGACGGTGAAGACGTTCCAGTTGATCGGCCGGTTCGCCGCGGCGCTCACACGGGCGAGCAGATCGGCCTCCTCCTCCGTGAACCCGCGCAGGCACCCTTCGACGATCCCTTCCAGCGTCGTTCCCTCGTGCTCGCCGACGGCGGCGCACAGCGCCACGAGCTCCTCCTCCGACGCCAGCCGGCTCGCCACCGGGCGCTCGTCCCCGTCCATGTGGGTGGACGAGCGCGTCGTGGAGAGACCGAGGCCGCCGGCGGCGATCGAGTCGTGCAACACGGCCACCATCTCGGCCACCTCGGGCTCGCTCGCCTCCCGCTCCACGGCTTGCGGTCCCATGACGTAGCGACGCAGGGCGCAATGCCCGACGAGAAACCCGGCGTTCACCCCCACGCGGCCTTCCAGACCACCGAGGAAGTCCCCGAACGACTCCCAGTCCCAAGGAGCCCCGGCTTCCAGCGCCGGGATGGCCATTCCCTCCACGCGGGCCATCATTCGTCGGATGTAGTCACCGTCGGCCGGCCGCAGGGGGGCGAGCGTGAACCCGCAGTTGCCCCCGAACACGGTCGTGACACCGTGCACGTTCGAGGGCGTGGCGTAGGGATCCCAGTACAGCTGGGCGTCGTAATGGGTGTGCACGTCGACGACCCCCGGCGCCACGACGAGGCCGCTGGCGTCAAAGGTCGTGATGGCAGCCTCGCTGAGGCCGTCGCCGCCGGCCCCTGCAGCTCCGCTGGCGCCGGCGCCCGTTCCGACAGGCACGATCTCGACGATTCGCCCGTCCTTGATGCCGACGTCTGCCTGGAAGGCGGCCGCTCCGGTCCCGTCGACGACGGTCCCGCCCGTGATGGCGTAGTCGAGCATGAGGCCTCCATGAGACGGACCGGGGCGTCACCTCGGCGCCCTGTGCTCACCATAGATGACAGCCGTGTCTCGCCGTTGCCGACCTCGGCTGGCGGTGCGCCTAGAGGTCGGGAAACCCCAGGTCCAGCGTGCCCTGTTCGGCTCCCCCGTCCACCTCGAGGATCTTGCCGGTGACAAAGGAGGCTGCCGGCGAAGCCAGGAAGAGGACGGCGGCGGCGATCTCCGACGGGTCAGCGATACGCCTCAGCGGGGTGACGGCCTCGACCGCCCGCCGCATCGAGTCGTCCTGCACGACGACGTCGAGGGCCGAGGTGGCGGCCGTTCCGACGGCGACGGCGTTCACACGGATGCGGGGGGCGAGGTCGCGGGCGCTCAGCCGGGTCCAGTGGGCGAGCGCCGCCTTTGCGGTGCCGTAGGAGACGTACCCCCGATTGGCCAGGCGGCCCATCGCCGACGAGATGCTCACGACGGCGCCGCCGCCCGTCTCCAGCATGAAGGGCACGGCGGCACGGGTGAGGGCGTGCGCCGTCGCCACGTTGAAGTGGAACGCCCGCTCGAGGTTGCCGGGTGACGTCTCGAGCCACCCCCGCGGCATCCAGCCGCCGAGGTTGTTCACGATGACGTCGAGCCGTCCGAAACGCTGCGCCGCACGGCCGGCGAGCGCCGCCACGGCGTCGAGGTCCGAGAGGTCGGCTGCCACCACCTCGGCGGAGCGGCCGAGAGCCGACAGCTGATCGGCGACGGTTTCGAGATCGCCGGCCGAGCGGGCGGCGATGAGGACGTCAGCACCGGCTTCGGCGAACGCCACGGCCGTGGCGGCTCCGAGCCCCCGCCCGGCTCCTGTCACGATGGCGACCTGCCCGTCGAGCCGGAACCTGTCGAGGATCATCCGAGGCCGGCGCTGCCGGCGGCCATCGGTTCGAACTCGTCGTGACCGGCCGACGAGCAGCGGAGCGTGAGCGTGCGCCCGAAGATCTCCTCGAAGAGGCCCTTCTTGCGCTGGAACATCCACTGCTCGAGCTCGGCATCTCCCCGGCAGTGCGCCACGAGCTCGACGGCCTCGCCACCGACGACGGCGCCCACGTCGAAGACAAGCGCGGCATGGGAGACATCGAGGCCGTCGGCGATCCGCAGCAGCGACAGCATGGACAGGCACCTCACCCGGTCGGCTGCCGACAGGGACTCCCAGGCCGTGAACGACTCCCGGGGGCGGCCCCGCGTGTGGTAGCGGCCGAGGCACGACAGCATGAGGATTTCGTCCGGTGAGAAGCCGCGCAGGCCGCCGTTCTCGATCAGGTAGGCGGTGTGACGACCGTGCCCGTCCCGGCTCACGTGCTCGCCGATGTCGTGCAGGAGGCCGGCGAGCTCGAGCAGCTCGCGATCGTGCGGGCCGAGCCGATGAACCTCGGCGGTGGCGTCGAACAACTCGCCGGCAAGGCGAGCGACGATCTCGCCGTGCGCTTCCCGCCAGTTCGACCGCCGGCAGAGCGAGAGCACCGAGGCGCGGCGGATGGCTCTCGGGTCACCGGTGAGGTCGGCACGGTCGTGCTTGCCGATGGCCGAGAGCACCATGCCCTCCCGCAGCGCCCACTCGCTGGCGGTCATCTCCAAGAAACCCGTCTCGTCCATCAACACCTCCGCCACCGTGACTCCCGCCGGCAGCAGTTCGGCACGCCTGACGTCGATGCCGGGAAGACGGGCGCGGTCGGCCGAGGACAACGAGAAGACGAGATCGGCGAAGTCGACGACCTCCCTGGAGGAGGCGCTCAGTTGGTTGAGCACCGGCGGGATGATGCCGTCTCGGAGCGCCACCGATGCCCTCACGATGGCGCACAGGGTCCCGGAGGAACCGATGAGCTGTTGCGGCCCCTCGTCGATGACCTCCGGCAGCACAACGGCAAGCTCCTCCTCGACGCGACGGCGCAACCGCCCGCGGTCCTTCGCCGTCGGGGGGTCGGAGCGGACGAGCTCGGCCGTCAGGCGGCCGACACCGAGGTGGAGGCTGGTGGCATACAGCAGGCCGGAGCGGTCGCCGACGGCCAGCTCGAGGCTTCCTCCCCCCAGATCGGCGCACAGCGCCGGCCCCGGGTCGATGAGAACGCTGGCGCGGACGGCCTCGAAGATGAGCTGCGCCTCCCTGATGCCGTTGATCACCTTGACGCGCAGCCCGGTCTCGGACTCCAGCCGCTCGACGGCGGCGGCGCCGTTGGCGGCTTCCCGCAGGGCGGCCGTACCGTAGGCGACGATCTCGTCGGCTTCGTAGGACTCGGCGATGGCGCGGAACCGGCGAACGACGCCGACGGCCGCTTCGAGCGCCTCGTCGGTGATGACGCCGTTCAGGGCGACGACGTCACCGAGGCGAAGCATCTCCTTCTCCCGGACAATCGGCACAAAGCTGCCGTCCGGTCGTGTGGCGACGATGAGGAGGTGAAAGGAGTTGCTGCCGAGGTCGAGAGCGGCGATCCGCACGGTGGCGCTCGCCGCCTAGTTGTGCATCTCGGAGCTGCGACGGCGGCGTGAGCGCCCGACGGCCAGCTCCTGCAGGCGCCTCTGGGTGCTGAGGCCTTTCAGGCGGGGAAGGCGGTGCCATTTGCCGGTCGGCTCGAGCTCCCAGGTGGAGGTGTCATCCTCCAGATTGAGCTCGAGCGTCTCGTCCAGCCGGCTGCGAAGCTCCGGATCCAAGACCGGTGCGAGCACCTCGACGCGGCGGTCGAGGTTGCGCTCCATCAAGTCTGCCGAGCCGATGAAGTAGCGAGGTTCATCGCCTTCGCGGGTGTCCTCGGTGACCGGTCGGCCGAAACGGTAGATGCGCGAGTGCTCGAGGAAGCGCCCCACGATCGATCGCACGGTGATGTTCTCCGACAGCCCGGGGACACCGGGTCTCAGGCCGCACAGCCCACGCACCAACAGATCGATGCGCGTCCCGGCCGCCGAGGCCCGGTAGAGGGCGTCGATGAGCTCGGGGTCCGTGAGGCCGTTCACCTTGAGGGTGATGAGCCCTGCCTGGCCGGCGGCGCCTTCTCGCTCGATCTCAGTGAGGCACCAGGCGCGGACGCCGTGCGGCGAGGCGACGATCCGCCGGAAGGCCGGCTGCCGTCCGAAACCTGTCAGGTAGTTGAACAGGTTCGTCAGGTCCTGCCCGATGTCGGGGTCGGCCGTCAACAAGCCGAGGTCCTCGTAGACGCCGGCCGTGTTGGAGTTGTAGTTGCCCGTGCCGATGTGGCAGTAGCGGCGGAGGCCATCGTCCTCCCGGCGGACGATCAGGCAGGTCTTCGAGTGCGTCTTCAACCCCACGAGGCCGTAGACCACGTGCACGCCGGCCTGTTCGAGCTGGCGTGCCCAGTAGATGTTGGCCTTCTCGTCGAAGCGCGCCTTCACCTCGACGAGTGCCGCCACCTGCTTTCCGCGCTCGGCCGCCCGCACGAGGGCCCCGACGATGGCCGTGTCCTCCGAGGTCCGGTACAGCGTTTGCTTGATCGCGTAGACGGCCGGGTCGTCGGCTGCCTGGCTGATGAAGGCCTCCACCGACGTCGTGAAGGAGTCGTAGGGGTGGTGCACGAGCACGTCGCGCTCTCGCAGGACGGCGAACAAGTCGACGGACTCGTCTGCCGCTGTCGCCAGACGGGGCGGCGTCCGCGGCACCCAGGGCGGGTCGTGCAGATCCGGCCGGTCGATGGCGTGGATCGCCCACAGCTGGCTGAGGTCGAGGGGCGCCGACGACTCATAGACGTCGCCCGGGGTGAGCTCGAGCTCGGTCAGGAGCAGCTCCCGGATCTCGAGGGGCATGTCGGCCTCGATCTCGAGGCGAACGGCGCGACCGAAGCGCCGGCGCCGAAGCTCCAGCTCGACGGCTGCGAGGAGGTCGTCGGCTTCGTCCTCCTCGAGCGCCAGGTCGGCGTTGCGCGCCACCCGGAAGACGTAGCGGCCACCAAAGGTCATCTCCGGGAAGAGGCGGTCGAGGTTGGCGGCGATCACGTGCTCGAGGGCCACGAAACGCAAGCCCTCCCCCACCCGGACGAACCGTTCGAGCAGCGGCGGGACCTTCACGCGGGCAAAGCGCTGCTCCCCGTCGCTGCCGTCGGTGACGATTACGCCGAGGTTCAGCGAGAGGTTGGAGATGTAGGGGAACGGGTGCCCAGGGTCGACGGCGAGCGGCGTCAGCACGGGGAAGATGTCCCGCTCGAAGGAGCGCAAGAGCTCGGCCCGCTCGGCGTCGTCGAGGTCCTCCCACGTGCAGATCTCGACGCCGGCGCTCGCCAGCGCCGGCACAATCTGATTGCCGAAGATGGCGTCGAGGCGTGCGATCTGGGCCCTGCACTGCTCGCCGATGGCTCTCAGCTGCTCGGCGGCGGTCATGCCGTCGGGAGAGCGCTTGTTGACGCCCGCCGCGATCTGGTCCTTCAAGCCGGCGACACGAACCTGGAAGAACTCGTCAAGACCGCCCGACCAGATGGCGATGAACTTCACGCGCTCGAGCAGCGCCTGGTCTTCGTCCTCGGCAAGGTCGACGAGCCGCTCTGCGAAGTCGAGCCAGGAGAGCTCTCTGTTGAGGAAGCGCTCAGGGCTCTCGAGAGAGATCCTCACGAGGGCATCTGCCTTTTCGACGGCACATCCCTCCGCCGCCGAGGACACTCCTGTCCCCGATGACGCAACTGAATCTGCGGCGATGACGTCGGTTTCCACGATGGAGACGCTACCCTCAAGCCGTGGCCGCACTGGCGACGACCTCGAAGTCGAAGCCCAGGCGCCGAAGTGAGCTTGGGCTGCTGCTCGTCGGCATGATCGTCGTGAGCTTCGCGTACGTCCTTGCGACGCTCGGCGTCTACAACCGCCTCCCCGCCCGGTTCATCACCTTCGTCGCCATCCTGCTCGGCGTCGCCGTGCTCATCAACCTCGTCAACCGTTGGCTCGTGCCCGAGGCGGATCCCGTTCTCATGCCGGTCATCCTCGTGTTGAACGGGTTGGGTTTCGTCATGATCATGCGGCTGGCGCCGTATCAGAGCGCTCCCCATCTGGCGGGCTTCCAAGCCGCCTGGTCGTTGCTCGGCGTCGCCGCCTACACCGTCACGCTCTTCGTCATCCGGCGCTCTCGCGACCTCGAGCGCTACCGCTACGTCATCCTCCTCATCGCCATCATGCTGCTCGTCATGCCGCTCGTACCTCACCTCGGGGACCCGGCAGAGAACGTCGGCGGTGTCAAGCTGTGGGTCAAGTTCGGTCCCGTGACCTTCCAGCCGGTCGAGGCGGCCAAGATCCTGCTCGTCATCTTCTTCGCCTCGTACTTCGTCGAGAAGCGAGAGCTCCTCTCGATGTCGACCCATCGCGTGGGAAACCACCTCCTGCCCGATCTGCGACCATTCGGTCCCATCGCCTTCGCCTGGGCGGCATCGATCGCCGTCATCCTGCTGGAGAAGGACATCGGTTTCTCTCTGCTGCTCTTCATCCTGTTCCTGGCGATGCTCTGGGTGACCACCGGCCGCTGGACCTACCTCGTGCTCGGCATCATCGCCTTCATCGTCGGGACGTACTTCGCCGCCGCCGCCCTGAGCCAGATCGGCCAACGTGTCGACATCTGGCTCGACCCCTGGAAGTACCTCCCACCTGGCGTCAATCAGACGGGCTACCAGCCCGTCATGGGCGAGCTGGGCCTTGCCCAGGGAGGGATTACGGGGACGGGGCTCGGGCTCGGCACGCCGCAGGTGATCCCGGTCGCCCAGAGCGACTTCATCTTCGCCGCCCTCGGGGAGGAGCTCGGGCTGATCGGAGCTGGTGCGATCATCGCCGGGTTCGTGCTGATCGTCGGATCCGGCTTACGGGCGGCCTTGCGGGCGCATTCGGAGTTCTCCAAGCTCGTGGCGCTCGGGCTCACGGTGACGCTCGGCTTCCAGGCATTCCTCATCATGGCGGGCGTCACCCGCCTGCTCCCGTTGACCGGTGTCACGCTGCCCTTCGTCTCCTACGGGGGGTCATCGCTCCTTGCGAACTATGTGCTCGTGGGCCTTGTGATGCGGATCTCGAACGAAGGCGCCGAGCCACCCGTACCCGTCATGCGCGGTGTCCGAGCCGTCACGGTGCGCCGCGCCGAACGGCGCCGAACGGCGGCGGCGGCTGCTCGCTGAGACGCCTAGTTCTGGCCGGCAGCGGCGGAAGCGGCACGATCGAGCACATCGGGATCCGCCATGATCGGTACCCGGATCGGCTGCCGCAGCGCCAGAGCGATTCCGTCCGATGGCCTGCAGTCGAGGACGCGTTGGCCTGTCGGGCCGGACACGGTGATCTCCGCCGTGAACATGCCGCCCTGCAGCCCGGTGATGCTCACGACGTCGAGTGTGAGGCCGAAGCTCTCGAGGAGCTGTGACATGAGCTCGTGGGTGAGTGGTCGTGGCGTGGGCAGCTGGCGGCTGGCGTAGCCGATGGCAATCCCCTCCGGCCCGCCGATGGGGATGCGCAGCTCGCGATAGGGGAAGTCCGCCTCTTGCAGGACGACGACGGGATGGGTCGACGGCAGCACCATGACGACGTCGACGAAGAGCATCTGCGACATCGCCGGCGGCAGCTCGAAGCCGAGCGGCTCCTCGTCGGCCGCCTCGTCTGACTCGAGCTCGAGCGATCCGTCCGCCTCGGCGCCGGCCGGCTCGTCGGGGGCTTGGCCCTCGCCGTCCCCGTCTCGCTCACCCCCGCTCAGATCGCTCTCGGTCACGGTGAGCTCGCTCGCGGTCCCGTCGGCACCGGCCGGGCCGCTGGCGGCGGCCAACGCGTCATCGCCCACCAGCCCGTCCTGCGACGGCCCCGCGCCGTCGGCGGCGGCGGCGTGCGCCGCGTCGGTGGCGTCGCGGGACACTTCGTCCACGTCACTCATTTTCGGCCCATCCTGCGCATCTCGACGTTCGCTACGAGCCCGACCGTAGCGAAGAAGGCAAACGAGGCCGAGCCTCCGTAGCTGATGAAGGGTAGTGGGATGCCCGTGATAGGCATGATCCCGATCGTCATGCCGATGTTCTCGAAGGCCGAGAATGCCAGGAAGGCGAGCGCCCCGGCGCACACCATTCGCCCGAAGCTGTCACGGGCGATCTGGGCCGCCCGCAGCATGCGCAGGCTGATGATCCCGAACAGGCCGATCACGACGGCTGAACCGATGAATCCGAGCTGCTCGCCGACGGCGGAGAAGATGAAGTCGGTCTGCTGGTTCGGCACGTATCCGAGATTGGTGGCGTTCCCCTTGAAGATTCCCGTGCCCCAAAGGCTGCCGGAGGAGATGGCGCTCTTGGACTGGGCGAGGTCGTAGTTCGTCGACTGCGTGTTCTGATTCTGGTTGAGGAAGCTCGTGAGACGTTGGAGCTGGTACTCCTTCAGCAGGTGGACGTGGATGGCGAAGAAGAAACCCCCGATCACCAAGACCGTCAGCAGCAGCAGGTAGCGGATGCGGACGCCGGCTGCCACGAGCATGGCTGCCAGCGTGACCCCGAGGATGATCGTCGTCCCGAGGTCCGGTTGCCGGTAGACGAGCACCATGGGACCCCCGCCGAGGACGAGGATGGCGATCATCTCGCGAAGCTCGAGGACTCCCTTGCGCCGGCTCGAGAACGTGGCGAGGGCGATGATCAGCCCGAGGGCGGCGAACTCGGATGGCTGCAGCTGCAGTGCACCGAACTGGTACCAACGCTGGGCGCCCTGCGCCGACTTGCCCACGACGAACACCCCGAGCAGGGACGCCACGACGAGCCCGTAGATGATGTAGCCGAACTGCCGGTACTTCCGGTAGTCGATGAGCATCACCACAACCATGATGACGATGCCGAGGGCCACCCAGACGAGCTGACGGGTGAAGTAGTAGTGGCCGTACTCGGCCTTCGTGGCCGAGTACACCATCACGACGCCGATCAGCCCAAGAGCGACCGCGCTGCCGATGAGGGCTAGGTCCACGTGCCGGAGCAGGGCGAGCACCGGGTGGCGCTCCCGTCGCCCGACGGGAGACTCATGCGCTGTGAGAACGGTCGCCACGCCTGCGAAGGATAGGGCGTTTCGGAGCCAAGGTCGGGCCGGCGAGGACTTCTCCGCAGGTCAGGCCCGGTGGCGAGGCGTCGGAGCAGGCGGTCGAGGGGAGCTAGGGGCGCACGGCCCCTGGGCGGCCGACGGCTCGCCACATCTCGGTCAGCGGAGGACGAGACCCCGTCCACAACTCGATCTGGAGTGCGGCCTGGTACACGAGCATGCCGAGCCCACCTCGGACGCGAGCCCCATTGGCGGCCGCGCGGGCGAGCCACTCGGTGACGGGCGGGTCGTAGACGAGATCGACGACGAGCTGGCCGGAGCCGAACCTCGAGGAGTCGACAAAGTCCTCCCGACTCGTTGCCGCTGCTGCGGCCGCCTCAGCAGCTTCAGCAGCCTCAGCGGCCTCAGCACCTTCAGCTGCCTCCCCGACACCGGCGCTGCTCGCCGGCATGCTCGCCGGCGTGGCGTTCACGATGAGATCAGCCGTGTCGAGCTCCTCGCGCCGGGCGACTCGAGCGCGTCCCGGCACGAGCGCCACCGCCTGGAAGGCGCGAACCCGCGTGCGGTTGACGACGAGCACCTCGCTCGCTCCCGCCTCTGCCAACGCCAGGATGACCGCTCTGGCAGCCCCACCGGCCCCGATGACGGCACAACGACGGCCCTGCGGTTCGAAGGACGCCTCGAGCCGCAGGTCGGCGAGGAGGCCGGTGCCGTCGGTGTTGTCGGCTGCGATCTGCGAACCGGAAAACGTCAGCGTGTTGGCTGCGCCGAGGCGCCGAACGACGGCACTTCGCCGTGTCGCCAGCCGGGCGGCGGACTCCTTGTGCGGCATCGTCACCGAGAGGCCGACGGCGCCGAGGGCGCGCGCCCCGTGGATGGCGGCTTCTACAGACGCCGGCTCCACGTCGAAGGCGAGATAGGCCCAGTCCAGCCCGAGCGCCCGGTACGCCGTCTGGTGGAGACGGGGCGACAAGGAATGACTCACGGGGTGACCGATGACTCCGGCCAGGCGGGTCGTTGCCGAGGGCCAGCCGGCGCCGCTGAGGCTCGCCGCCACGAAAGGCACCCCTCCGGTCATCGCTGTGCCTCCAGCCAGGCCGCCAACATGACCGCAGCCGCCTCCGCATCGATCCCAGTCCGCGCCGCCGCCCCCCGCGAGCGGCCGCCCTTGCCTGCCGACGCCCTCGCCCCTCCCCGGTTAACGGTGCGGCCTTCAGCGCCGGCTCCGGTGCGCCGGGCCGCCCTGCTGCTCCTGCCCGTTCCCGGCCTGCCCGCCGCGTCGGCAGCACGCTCGCGGCGCAAGCGAGTCGCCTCGACCGTGGTCAGGCGCTCGTCGAACGTCGCCACGGGCACGCCCACCACGGCGGCGAGGGCAGTTGCCTCCTCGGTCGCCTCACGGGCCGCTTTGCCGGCTTGACCGCTGAGGGAGAGGGGCAGGCCGACAACGACGACCTCGGCGCCCACCTCGGCGACAATGTCCGCCAAGCGTTGGCGATCCCGAATCGGGTCACCCGAGCGCTCCACGACCCCATAAGGCGAGGCCAGCACACCGCCTGAATCGCTCACCGCCACTCCTATCCGCCGCTCCCCGAGGTCGACCCCCACCGCCCGCCTCACGCCCCCAGCAACTCCCTCAGCTGATCGAGCGCCGCGCCGATGCCCGCCGGCTGCTTGCCGCCGGCCGTCGCCAGCTCCGCCGTCCCACCACCGCCGCCGCCGACGGCTTTGGCGGCCGTCGAAGCCGCCGAACAGGCGTCGATGCCCGAGCCCTTCGTGGCGGCGACGACGAGCGACACGCGACCGTCGTCGCCGACAAGGCCGACGAGCCCGACACCGAGCACACCAGCGCGGTCTCGAACGCTGAGGGCCAGGTCGCGCAGCGTGTTGGCGTCGAGGCCGTCCCGCCGGGCGACGACGACGCCTCCGTGCAGCGCCGCCTCCTCGGCGAGGGCGGCGGCGTCGGCTCCGAGGGCCTCGCCACGCACATCGGCGAGCTCCTGCTCGAGCACCCGCTGACGGGCGACGACCCGCTGAGCCGCCGTCACCACTTCGAGCGGCGTCGTCTGCAGCACCTCGGCGGCCGCCTCCAAGGTCTCGTCCGCCGCTCGCATCATCGCCAAGCTGACTGTGCCGGTCACGGCCTCGATGCGCCGCGTGTTGGAGGCGATGGACCGCTCCGAGACGATCCGCAGCGGCCCGATCATGCCGAGGGCGGCGACGTGGGTCCCGCCGCACAGCTCGACGGACCCGTGGCCGGCGTGCACGACCCGGACACGCTCGCCGTACTTCTCGCCGAAGAAGGCGATGGCGCCTTCCGACTCGGCCTGCTCGCGGGCCGTGACCTCTGTCTCCACGGGCGCGTCGCTCAGGACCTCGCGGTTGACGAGATCCTCGATGCGGCGGATCTCCTCGTGACTGAGGGGACCGAAGTGGCTGAAGTCGAACCGCAGGCGATCGGGCGCCACGAGGGACCCCTGCTGGCGGACGTGGTCGCCGAGGACGTTCCGGAGCGCCCAGTGGAGCATGTGGGTGCCGGTGTGGTTTCTTCGGATGGCGTCGCGCCGATCGGCGTCGATCGCCGCCGTGGCCTCCTCGCCGGCCTCGATGTGACCGTCGACGACGTGGCCGAGATGCCGGGTGAGGCCGTCCACGACGGCGGTCGTGTCGAGCACTCGGAAACGTCCCGTCGGCGTGGCGATCTCGCCCGTGTCGCCGACTTGGCCGCCGCCCTCGGCGTAGAACGGTGTGCGGTCGAGGTAGACCTCGAGCAGGTCGCTCCCCTCGGGCGCACGCTCGCCGTCGACGTTTTCGAAGTCGGCGGCGACGGCGCTCGGCAGCACCGCCAACACTTTCGCCTCGACGGCGACGTCGCCGTAGCCGAGGAATTCCGTCGGCCCGTGCTCAGCGCGGATGGCTCGCCATGTCTCGGCGAGCTCCTCTGGGGTCGCCGTGCCGAGCTTGGAGGCCTCCTTGGCGCGAAAGCGCTGCTCGGCCATCTCCCGCTCGAAGGCGTCCGCATCGACCGAGACACCCCGCTCGCCTGAGATCTCGACGGTGACCTCGAAGGGAAACCCGAAGGTGTCGTGCAGCTTGAACGCCACCTCACCGGGGATCGTGGTGACGCCCTTGGACAGCTCGGTCTCGAGGAGCGCCGTCCCCTGGCGCAACGTGCGCAGGAACGTCTCCTCCTCGTGCACGAGGACCTTCTTGATCCGCTCGACGTCGGAGGCGAGCTTCGGGTAGGCGCCCCCCATCGTCTCCACGACCGAGTCGACGAGGTCCGGCAGCACGAGCCCACCGCTTCCGAGCTGGTTGGCTCGCAGGACGGCGCGGCGAATGAGCCGCCGCAGCACGTAGCCGCGTCCCTCGTTCGAGGGGAAGACCCCGTCGGCGACGAGGAAGGTGAAGGCCCGTGCGTGGTCGCCGATGACGCGCAGGCTCGTCTCGACCCGTCCGCCCTCGGAAAGCCGGTGGCCGGTGAGGCGCTCCGCCGTCCGCACGATCGGGGCCACGAGATCGGTCGCCTGCACGTTGTCGACGTCCTGCAGGATCACGAGGAGCCGGTCAAGGCCGGCGCCCGTGTCGATGTTGCGCTTCGGCAACGGCGTGAGGGCACCGTCAGGCCCCCGGTTGTACTGCATGAACACGAGGTTCCAGATCTCCGGGTAGCGGTCGCTCGGATCGTTGGCCGGGCCGCCGCCAGGGCCGAACTCGGGGCCGCGGTCGAAGAAGATCTCCGAGCTCGGGCCGCAGGGACCCGTCTCGCCCATCCGCCAGAAGTTGTCCTCGCCGAGGCGCTGCACGCGACCGAACGGCATGGGCGTCGTCGACGGCCAGATCTCGGCGGCCTCGTCGTCGGACTCGTGCACCGTCACCCAGAGGCGATCCGGGTCGAAGCCAAGCACCTCGGTCACGAACTCGAAGGCGTACGGGATCGCCAGCTCCTTGAAGTAGTCGCCGAACGAGAAGTTGCCGAGCATCTCGAAGAACGTGCAGTGACGCTGCGTCGTGCCGATGATGTCGATGTCGCTCGTCCGCAGGCACGGCTGGATCGTCGTCGCCCGCTGGTACGGCGCCGGAGCCTCGCCGGTGAAGTAGGCCTTGAACGGCACCATGCCGGCGATCGTGAAGAGCACCGTGGGGTCGTTGGGGATCAAGCTGGCGGGAGCGACCGCGCTGTGTCCGCGTTGCACGAAGAACTCCGTGAACGCTGTGCGGAGGCGCTCGGCTTGCATCAGGGACTCGTTTCCTCTCGTGGGCTACCTGGCTCCGGCTCGCCACGCCGCTCTCGCCAACGCTTGGCGAGGCTGGCTTCGGCACCGTGGGCTTTCGGCGTGTAGTACCGGTGACCGGCGAGCTCATCCGGCAGGTATTGCTGGTCGAGGTAGCCCCTCGGGTCATCGTGAGGATACTCGTAGCCGATACCGCTTCCGACCGCCGAGGCCCCGTAGTAGTTCGCCCCCCGCAGGTGGGGAGGGACCGCCGCGAAGGGGCCGTCGTGCACGTCCTTCTGCGCGTCCCAGAGCGCCGTGGCCGCCGAGTTCGACTTCGGCGCCAGCGAGAGGTGGATGACGGCCTGGGAGAGGTTGAGGGATGCCTCCGGCAACCCGACGAGCTCCACGGCGTGCGCCGCCGCCGACGCCACCACGAGCGACATCGGATCGGCCATGCCGATGTCCTCGCTGGCGAGGATGACGAGGCGGCGTGCGACGAACCGCGGATCCTCACCGACCTCGAGGAGGCGGGCGAGCCAGTAGAGGCCGGCGTCCGGATCGGATCCGCGCACACTCTTGATGAGCGCCGAGACGAGGTTGTAGTGCTCCTCGGTGCCGTGACGGAACGCCCGCATGGAGCGTGCCTGATCGATGTGGCCCGCCTCCACGAGGACGCTCGGAGCGCTCTCGCCGCCGGCCGGGTGGGCGCCGGCGCCGCGGGCGAGCGCTGCCGCCACCTCGATGACCGTGATCGCCACTCGGGCGTCGCCCGATGCCAGGTCGGCCACGAGGCTCAGCGCCTCGTCGGTCACCTCGGCGCCGTCAGCGCGAGCGGCGCGTCGGGTGACCTCAGCGACCTCCTCGTCGGAGAGCGGCTCGAAGCGCCACAGCGTGGACCGGCTCAGCAACGGTGTGTTGAGGGCGAAGAACGGGTTCTCCGTTGTGGCGCCGATGAGCACCACGACACCGTCTTCGACGCCATGCAGGAGAGCATCCTGTTGCGCCTTGTTGAAGCGATGGACCTCGTCGAGGAACATGATCGTCCCGACACCGTCTGTCCCCAGAGCCTGCCGGGCCTCGTCGAGCTCGGTGCGGACGTCCTTCACGCCGGCCTCGACCGCCGAGAGGGCTTTGTAGCGGCGCTTCGTGTGCACGGCCACGAGGCGGGCCACCGACGTCTTGCCGGTTCCGGGCGGCCCGTAGAAGACCGCAGACGAGAGGCGATCCGCCTCGACGAGCGTCCGCAACGGTGCGCCTGGCGCCAGCAGGTGGCGCTGGCCGACGATGTCGTCGAGCGTCTGGGGGCGCATTCGGGCTGCGAGCGGCGCCCGTTTCGCCAGTTCGGCGTCGACGGCGGCGTCGAAGAGGCTCGGCTCGCCCGAGCGGGCGCTCGAGGCGGCGCCCGCCGGCCGGCGCGCCGGCGTCATGGCCGCTCCGGCCCGTGTCTGTCGCCCGTCACGGCTCCGACCGTCACAGAGGACGCCGCTGCTGTCAAGCGGGGCGCCGGGGCACGAGGTGGGCGCCCTTTCTGGCCGTTATCGGTATAAAGGGGCGCCCACCTCCCCCCGTCGCGCCGCCGGCGCGGCGCCGGCGGCGGCAGATGTGGAGGCGCCGGCGGGAAATGGCCGCGTTCACATGAAATTCACGGCAGCCGCGACCCCATGGACGGAAGGATGCTGACACACTCGAAGAGCCGCAGGCATGTGCAGAACGGCATTCGAAACCGATGGAGGCGGCAGCATGGAAGTCGACCCACGACACGAACCGCTGCCGAGGGCAGTGAGTCCCCAGAGCTTCCCCGTGGAAGCCTTCAACCCCCTGCTCCGGAGCCTCCTTGGATGGGGTCTCATCCACCGAGTCGACCTCGAGGACGGCGCTCATCGGTGGGAGCTCAGCGATCTCGCCCAGCAGCGCCTCGACGAGCTCACCCGGGAGCGGCGACGCGCCACCACCACGCTCGCCTACCTCGACCACTCGTGCAGCATCTGCCGCCAGCAGCGCCTCACCCACCTCGTAGAGGGTCGCTACGTCTGTGTCGAGTGCGAGCGCAAGGAGTCGGCCGCCGCCGAGACGCCGGTGAACGGCCGATCCCACGAGAGGGCCTGGTCTCTAAGGTCCCGCCGGGACGACTGAGATCCGAGCGGGAGGCTTCCTCGGCCGAGCCCTCAGGTAGGTCCGCGAATCTCGGGATCGACGACGCGGATCCGGAGCTCGCCGAGCAGGGAATCGCTGATCGGGCGGGGCGCACCGGTCATGAGATCGGTTCCGGATTGCGTCTTCGGAAAGGCGATCACCTCGCGGATGTTGTCCTCACCCGCCAGCACGGCCGCCAGCCGATCGGTCCCGAAGGCGAAGCCGCCGTGAGGCGGCGCCCCGTACCGGAACGCCCCCAGCAGGAAGCCGAACCGGTTCTCTGCCTCCTCCTCGCTGATGCCAAGAGCGGCGAAGACGCGGCTCTGGATATCCGCACGGTGGATCCGGATGCTGCCCGAGCCGAGCTCCCATCCGTTCACGACGAGGTCGTAGGACTGCGAGCGGACGCTCAACGGGTCGGTCCCCAGCAGATCGAGGTCGTCCGGGTGCGGCATCGTGAAGGGGTGGTGGGCCGCCTGCAGGTTGCCGTCGGCGTCCACGCCCTCGAACATCGGGAACTCGGACACCCAGAGGAAGCGCAGCGGCCGTTCCCACACCGGCGGCTGTCCGAGCTCGAGCCGGAGCTGGCCGAGCGTGCGGCACGTCGTGACCCGCTCCCCAGCCACGATGAGGAGGAGATCGCCCGGTGTCGCGCCCGTGAGCGCGATGATCCCCGCCTGCTCGGCGTCGGACAAGAACTTTGCCACCGGGGACTCCACCGTGGCGGCGCCGTCGCTCTCGAGCACACGCATCCAGACGAGGCCAGCCGCCCCGAGTGACTTGGCCCGATCCGTGAGGGCGTCCAGTCGAGCGCGACCGAGTGAGGCGGCGTCCGGCACGCGGATCGCCCGCACGCACGGGGACTGAAAGGCGCGAAACTCCGTGCCGGCGACGGCGCCGGCCAGGTCGACGAGCTCCATCCCGAAACGCAGGTCCGGCTTGTCCGTCCCGTACTGGTCGAGCGCCTCGTTCCAGGTCATGCGGACGACCGGGGGCGGCACGTCACCGGTGGCGGCCTCCGCCGCCTCCAGCACGGCCACCGAGACCACCTCCCAGACATCCTCCTGGTTGACGAAGGAGGCCTCGAGGTCGAGCTGAGTGAACTCGAACTGCCGGTCAGCTCGAAGGTCCTCGTCCCGCATGCAACGGGCGATCTGGTAGTAGCGATCGAGCCCGCCCACCATGAGCAGCTGCTTGGCGATCTGCGGGCTCTGCGGCAAGACGTAGAACGAGCCCGGCTGCAAGCGAGAGGGGATGGCGAACTCGCGCGCCCCCTCCGGCGTCGGCACCCACAGCAGCGGTGTCTCGACCTCCACGAACCCCTGCCGGTCCATCGCCCGTCGCAGGGCGGCGTTCACCTTCGCCCGGATGCGGAGGTTGCGCTGCATCCGCTCTGTCCGCAGGTCGAGATAGCGGTAACGCAGCCGGATGGGCTCGTCGGTCTCGGCGCGGGCGTCGAGCGAGAACGGCGGGGATTCGGCGGCGGCGAGGAGCTCGACTGTGTCGGCGCCGATCTCGACCTCGCCCGTTGCAAGCGCCGGATTGACCGTGCCCTCCGGACGCAGGCGTACGGTGCCGGAGATACGCACGACGTGCTCGGAGCGGAGATCCTGGGCGCCGTCGACGACGCACTGGATGATGCCCGTGTGATCGCGGACGTCGAGGAAGGCGAGGTGCTCGCCGTGCTCGCGGCGGCGGGCCACCCAACCGCAGATCGTGACGGCGGCGCCGGCATCGGCGGCCGTGAGCGTGCCGCAGTAGCGGGTGCGAAGGCCCCGTGGCCGCGCCGGGTCGCTGTCAGGCTCGGTGATGGGGCGCGAGAGATCGCTGTCGGGCATGGTCGTCCCCTTCAATTCGCTTCGGGAGAAGACGAAGAGGCCGCCGCGCCCGGGAGCAGCCGGTAGGCGTCGTACACGCTGTCGAGCGCCCGGAGCGAGGTCAGCACCGAGTCCAGGTGAGCGGGATCGGCGAGCTCGAACTCGAAGCGCATGCGACTCACCCTATCCCCGGAGGTGTTCGACGACGAAGACAGGATGCTCACATGATGCTCGGAGAGCACGCGGGCGGCGTCGGCGAGCAGGCGGTTGCGGTCGAGCGCCTTCACCTCGATGCCGGCGACGAAGACGCCGCGGCGGTCCTCGTCCCATTCGACTTCGATGACACGTTCCGACTCGCTCCCGGCAAGGGCGAGGGCGTTGGCGCAGTCCTCGCGGTGGACCGACACCCCGCGGCCTTTGGTGATGAAGCCCAGCACGCGATCGCCCGGCACCGGGGTGCAGCACCGGGAGAGCCGGACCATGACGTCGTCGAGTCCCTCCACGTATATGGCGCTGCTGCGCCGGTTGGATGGGCGCCGGGGTGTGAGGGCGGTCGACGGCAGCTGCAGCTCGTTGTCACCGCCACGCAGCTCCCGCTCGAGCCGCTGCACGATCGACTGCCCCGAGACGTGACCCTCGCCGAGGGCGGCGTGCAACGTGTCGAGGTCGCCGTAGCCGAGGTTGGCGGCGATCGCCAGCAACGCCGGCGAGCTCTGTAGCTTCTGCACCGGCAGACCCGCCCGCCGCAACGCCTTGGCGAGCTCCTCGCGGCCGCCTTCGATGGCGTCCTCCCGACGCTCACGGGAGAACCACTGCCGGATCTTGTTGCGCGCCCGTGGAGAGGTGACGATCTTCAGCCAGTCGCGCGACGGGCCTGCGGACCGGATCTTCGAGGTGACGATCTCGACCGTGTCGCCGGATCTGAGGTGTGTCTCGAGCGGGACGAGGCGGCCATTGACGCGTGCCCCCACGCACCGGTGACCGACCTCGGTGTGGATGGAGTAGGCGAAGTCGACCGGTGTGGCACCGGCCGGCAGCGTCATGATCTCGCCCTTTGGCGTAAAGACGTAGACCTCGTCGTACTCGAGGTCCTCCTTCAGCGTCTCGAGGAACTCCTGCGGGTCGGGCGTCTCCCGCTCCCAGTCCATGATGCGCTGCAGCCAGGCGATCTCGTCGGTGGAGCGCGCTCCGCGACCGGCGGTTCGCTGTGGAGCCTCTTTGTAGCCCCAGTGGGCGGCGATGCCGTGCTCGGCGCGCTCGTGCATCTCATAGGTGCGTACCTGCACCTCGACGGGCTTGCCCTGCGGGCCGACCACGGTCGTGTGCAGCGACTGGTAAAGGTTGAACTTCGGCGAGTTGATGTAGTCCTTGAAACGCCCGGGGACGGGGGGCCAGAGGGAGTGGACGACTCCGAGCGCCGCCCAGCAGTCCTTCTCCGCCGCCACGATCACGCGGATCGCCACGAGGTCGGTGATGTCGTCGAACTCCTTCGAGCGGACGACCATCTTCTCGTAGATGCTCCAGAGGTGCTTCGGCCGGCCGGTCACCTCCGCCTCGATGCCGAGATCGCTGAGGCGAGCACGCATGGCCTCGAGCACCTCGGCCAGCTCGTGCTCGCGGCGAGGCGCTCGAGTGGCGACCATTTGGGCGATCTCGGCGAAGCGCTTCGGATGCTCGGTCTCGAAGGACAGATCCTCCAGCTGCCACTTGATCTCCTGGATGCCCAGGCGGTGCGCCAGCGGGGCGTAGATGTCGAGTGTCTCGCGGGCGATGCGCTTGCGCTTCCACTCGGGCAGGGCATCGATGGTTCGCATGTTGTGGAGGCGGTCGGCGAGCTTGATGACGAGCACGCGCCAGTCGCGGGCCATGGCCACGAAGAGCTTGCGCATCGAGGCGGCCTGTTGGGCTTCCTTCGAGCCGAAGCGCAGCCGGTCGAGCTTCGTCACGCCGTCGACGATGTCGGCGACCTGGCTGCCAAACTCCTGGCGGATCTGGTCGAGATCGACCTTGGTGTCCTCGACGGCATCGTGCAAGAGGGCGGCCGTGGCGCTGACGGCATCGAGGCCGAGCTCCGCAACGATCGTGGCGACGGCGATCGGATGGGTGATGTATGGCTCGCCGGATGCTCGGCGCTGCCCGTGATGGGCTTTCGTAGCCAGGCTGTGGGCTCGCCGCACCATGGAGAAGTCCTGATCCGGGCGGTGTTTCTCAAGGACGGCGATGAGGCCGTCGACGCTTTCGGTCGGCGGCGGGATGTTCGCTCGCGCCGGGTTCTCGACGCCTACGGGACCGGGTTCGTCCTCCGCCGGCAGTTCACCGTCGTCCTCCCGCCCCTCCCCGTGGGCAGCGTCGTCGCCCGGCGAGCTGATCATCCCACTGAGCGTACCGTTGGCCGCCGGGGTGGCCGTGAATGATCGGCCGGCGGCGGCGAGAAGAGGGCCCGCCGTCGACGCGCCGTCATGGGCGGCGGGGGCGCTTTGGGAGTGGCGGGAGCCGGCAGGTAAGCTCGCCGCAGCTCGTGTCGACCGTCTCCGCCTCTCGTCCACGCAGCCCGTCCCTCGGGCCAGCAGTCATCGTCATCGCCTTGGCGGTAGTCATCCTCGGCGCCGGCGCCGCCGTGGCCCTGATCGGCACCTCCTCTGCGCATCCAGCGACGACACAGCTCGGCACGAACGTGCCCGGCGTGCCGTTCAGGGCGATCGCCGCCTCGCCCGACCTGAGGCAGGTGGAAGGTGGCGGCGAGCCCCCGCCCGACGTCGTGAAGGCGCTGACGGTGCCGGCCAACTCGCACTACGTCGGCTACGCCAACGAGGACGCGGAAGCCGGCCAGTTCGATCGCAGCGTCACCTTCTCCGTGCCGGCCACGCCGGCCACCGTCGCCACCTTCTACGCGAAGGAGCTCCCCGGGGGCTCGTGGTCGCTGCAGTTCAACGGGAAAGCGGACGGTGATCTTGAGCTCATCGGGCAGCGGAGCGGCAGCGACGGCTACCAGTGGCGGGTGGCCATCGTCATCACGACGGTGAACCCGACGCTGAGCCCTGCGCTCGCCGGCTCCAACCAGACCTCGACGAGCTCGGTCGTCATGACGCTCTACCAGGTAGAGGACGCCAGCTAGGGACCCGGACGCGACACCGCCGGCGTCACCGCTCCACCCGAAGGCGGAGGCGGCGAGCCGGCGGTCTCAACAGCCTTGGCGGCCTTGGCTGCTCAGCGGTTCGGCTGCGGCGTGTAACGCAGGTACGGCTTGACGGCGTTGAAGCCCTTCGGGAACTTCTCCTTCGCCGTCTCGTCCGTCACGGCCGGCACGATGATGACGTCCTCGCCTTCGTGCCAGTTGACGGGTGTGGCGACCGAGTAGTTCGCCGTCAGCTGCAGGGAGTCCAGCACGCGCAGGATCTCCTCGAAGTTGCGACCCGTGCTCGCCGGGTAGGTGATCGTGAGCTTGAGCTTCTTGTCGGGCCCGATCACGAAGACGGAGCGCACCGTGAGCGTGTTGTCGGCATTCGGGTGGATCATCCCGTACAGCTCGGCCACCGTGCGGTTCTCGTCGCCGATGAGCGGGTAGTTCAGCTTGTTGCCGGTGACGTCCTCGATGTCCTGGCTCCAGCGGTTGTGCGAGTCGACGTCGTCGACCGACACGCCGATCACCTTGGCGCCACGCTTGGCGAACTCGTCCTTCAGGCGGGC
>JBKQSP010000029.1:0-229440 GCA_052143575.1 Acidimicrobiales bacterium | reverse complement strand
GGCGCCGCCGCCATGGATTTGCTCCTCCAGCTGCAGGCGGACCAGTCCCAGGTCGACGTTGTCCGCCCTCGCACGACCGAGGTGACCGCCCTCGGGGTGGCCATGCTCGCCGGCCTCGCCGAAGGTGTCTGGGCCTCACTTGACGACCTCGAGCGCCTCTCTCCGCCCGAGGCGACGTTCGCCCCGCAGGTGAGCCCGGCAAAGGCGGATCGGGACCACGCCTCCTGGATAGCGGCACTCGAGCGATCCAGGGGATGGGCCCAGCGCTGAGCTGTTGCCTCAGCCTTCCTGCGCGAAGGCTGCGATGGGCATCGGGTCGCCGCCCACTCGGTCGGTACGGTCGTCACTCGGCGGAGATGCGGCCGCCGCCTTGGCATCCTCGGCGGCTTGGGCAGAACGCGAGGCGTAACGATCGACGTACTGCTGGCCCGTGAGCTGACGGATCTCCCACATGATCTCGTCGGTCGCTTGCCGGAGCACGAGCGGCTCTTCCAGCCGGGAGCCGTAACGGGCGCTGAGATCGATCGGCGCTCCGAAGGAGATGTCAACTGGCTTGAAGGGCCGCAACAGACGCGCTCCGATCGGCTGTATGGCGCGGGTGCCCTTGATGCCAGCCGGAACGACCGGGCAGTGAGCGGCGAGAGCGAGGCGGGCAACCCCGGTGCGGCCGCGGTGCAGTCGCTCGTCGGGCGGTCGCGTGCCTTCTGGGTAGATACCGATGCAGCCGCCGGCGAGGAGGATCTCGAGGGCCTCACCAAGCGCCTTCTGCGAGGCCGAGCCGCCGGAGCGCTCCATCGGGATCTGACCGACGGCCCGGAAGAACCACCTCGTCTTCCACGACTCGAAGTACTCGGCCTTGGCGACGAACGTCACGCGCCTTGGCGTCACCATGGGAAGGAAAAGCGAGTCGCAGAAGGCTTGATGGTTGCAGGCGATGACGAGGCCACCCGACATCGGCAGGTTCTCGATGCCGTGCACCCGGACACGGAACAGAACACGGAAGATCGGCGACAGGACCGCCTTGATCAGTCCGTAGAACATGCGCAACCCTAACCCCGGGGCCGAGCGCCGGCATGGTCCCACCGAGTCCATGTCGCACGACTGCAACATTGACCACACCCTGCTCGAAGGCTACGGTCCAATGCTTCGCAGGAACGGTCGGGCGCGCGTGCTCGACCGCTGAAGTGACGGGTGGTCGATGGACAGTCACGGGCTCTCGTACCGACGGCGGAGAGGACATCGACACGTCGGCGGGCGCCGCCTGCCTGCGGCGATCGTCACGACCGTGGCGGCAACCGCCCTCCTCACGGCGGACCCGTTGCAAGCAGCCGCTGCCGTACACACGGCCCGCTCGCCTGCGGCGACACGATTGGCGCCGCCCGCGGTCGCCGCAGCTGCCCTCGCACACGGCGCCCAGATCCGCCTTGCCCCCAACGACACCCTGCCGACTCCTCCGTGGTGGGACGGGCGATGTGATGTCGGCAACGACCCTCGCTCGTTCGAATTGCCTGCTCGTTTCGACGGCTTGGCGGACTGCGGGCCGGGTACCCCGCAGCACTCGGACTTCCTCGTCAACTTCTTTCCCGGCGCCTGGGGCGAACTTGAGTGGGAGTGCGTCGAGCTGTCCATGCGCTGGATGTACATGGCCTGGGGTGTCGATCCCTATCCTGCCAACGGCAACGGCGTCGTCCCCAACTACCCGAACGGCACCGCCGGTTACCCGAGGCTGTCCGTCGTGAAGAACGGCACGATCGACCGGGCGCCGCAACCGGGCGACGTCCTCTCCATCGACAACAGCAACCCGGACGGTCACACGGAGGTGGTCGCTTCGTCCTCGGTGGACGGAGCGGGCAACGGCACCCTCACCGTCATCACCGAGAACGACCCACCGGGCGCCAGCGGTTGGGGTGCCCTCTCGGTCTCACACTGGGTGGTGTCCGACGGGGATGCCCATGATCACGTCATCGGGTGGCTCCACAACCCGAACTGGACCCTCGAGCAGCCGCTCCTGTGGGAGGTCACGCCTTCGGGCGAGCTCGAGATAAAGGACAGCGGTGGCCTCGGCGGACCTTTCGTGAGCATCGCCAGCGGCATCGCAACGGCCCAGGTCGCCGGCGGGGGCGGGTATGGCCCGGCACCTGTCGTCGTCGCCCTCACCACGAGCGGTGTGCTCGTCGGTGGCAGCTATCTCCCCGGCGGCGGCGTTCAGCTCTGGCCCATCGCCTCCGGGGTGAGCTCGTTCAGCGTCTCGGCCGGCGCCGGACCGAGCGGCCACACCGTCCTCGCGTGGGTGACCGAGGCCGGAGACCTCGAGGTCGCCGCCGGCGGTTTGCACAGCACGCCGGTCGAAGAGGCACGTGGCGCCGCCACCGTCCAGCTGGCGCCCGGCTCCGGCCCGAGCGGCGCTGTCATCGGCTTCCGCTCGCGTGGCGGCACGTTCTACGACCGAGCGGGCGTGAACGCCCTCCGGGCGGGCAGCCCATGGCACGTCGTGGCACGGGGCGTCACCTCGATCGCCCTTGCCGGCGGCGACGAGCCGGCCGATGACGTCGTGGAGGCTTACACGAGGGCCGGCCACTTCTTTGCTCGCCAAGGCATGGGCGGGCCGTTCACGAGCGAGGCAAGCCGTGTCAGCGCGATGGCCGTGGCCACGGTCGGGACACACGCAGAGCCGCTGCTTGCCTTCGTGTCGGGTGGCAAGCTCGAGTCCGAGCTCGGCAGCATCACCTCGGCAGCCTTTGCCCTGCTGGCCAGCGGCGTGACGGCGGTCTCACTGGCTGCCGGCGCTACGGCGGCGGCTTTCCCGATCCTCGGTGCCTTGACGAGCCGGGGCTTTGTCACCGAAGACGGCACGTTGAACCGTCAGTGGACGATGGAAGCGCGTTCTCAGAGCTCGGACGCCGGCGTGGCCGCCCTCACCGTCTCGTGAGGCGTGCCTAGAGCTTCGGAAGAGCCTTGCGCAGTGCCCGCACGCCCTGGGTGATGCGCTGCTCGTTCTCGATGAGGGCGAAGCGCACGTAGCCGTCGCCCCCGACGCCGAAGCCGACGCCCGGTGAGGTCGCCACCTTGCCTTCCGACACGAGGTAGCGGGAGAACTCGAGCGAGCCCATCTCGCGGTACGGCTCGGGGATCTTCGCCCACACGAACATCGTTCCCTTCGGGCGCTCGACCTCCCACCCGATGCGCCCGAGACCGTCACAGAGGGTGTTGCGACGCCCTCGATAGATCTCGTTCACCTCGAGGGGGTAGTCGGAGGCCTCGTTCATGGCGACGATGGCGGCGATCTGGATCGGCTGGAAGGTGCCGTAGTCGAGGTAGCTCTTGAGCTTCGTGAGGGCTTGCACGAGCTGGGCGTTCCCGACCAGGAAGGCCACTCTCCAGCCGGCCATCGAGAAGGACTTCGTCAACGTGTACAGCTCGACGGCCACGTCCTTGGCCCCGGGCACCTGCAGGATCGACGGGGGACGGTAGCCGTCGAAGGCCGTGTCAGAGTAGGCGAAGTCGTGCACGAGCACCACGCTGCGCTCGCGCGCCCACTCGACGAGGCGTGTCATCGTGGCGAGGTCGATGCAGGTAGTCGTGGGGTTGTGCGGGAACGAGAGGATGGCGACGCGCGGCTTCGGCCAGGCCGACTCCCAGGCCTCCACCAGATTGGCGAAGAAGCCCTCCCCTGCCCCCACCTCGTCGCCGCCGAGGCCCTCCAGTCGGATCATGCGGATATCGGCGCCGGCGAACAGCGGGGCGTAGATGTGAATCGGATAGGACGGCGAGGGCACCAGCGCCGTGTCACCGGGGCCGACGAGCACCCACATGAGGTGGGAGAGCCCTTCCTTGGCGCCGATCGTGGTGACGACTTCGCTCTCCGGGTCTATCTCGACGTCGAATCGCCGCCGGTACAGGTCGGCAATGGCCGAGCGCAGCTTCGGGATACCGCGGCTGGCGGAGTAGCGATGGTTGCGCGGGTTGCGAGCCGCCTCCACGAGTTTCTCGACGGCAACGTTCGGCGAGGGGATGTCCGGGTTGCCGAAGCCGAGGTCGATGATGTCCTCACCGGCTCGGCGCGCCGCCAGCTTGAGCTCGTTGATCTCAGCAAAAACGTAGGGCGGGAGCCCGGTGACACGGCGCAGTTCCATCTGCGGAGGCTACATCGCGCCTTGGGTGAGCCCGATTCCGGCCTCCGTGGCCGCAGCCACGACGGCTGCGAGCGACTGCGGCCAGCCCCAGACGGCCCAGGTGGCGCCGGCGGCGGCCACGGCGCCCAGCACCTCGGCGGCAGACCCATCCTTGGGGAGCGGCCCTGCCCAGCTCACGACCTGGCCGTCGGACGTGTGGGATCGCACGAGGGAAGGTGCCGCCCCCCAGAGGTTCAACGTTGCCCCGCTGCGGCGGGCGGTCTCGTTCGTCGACGGGCCGCCCGCCCCGATCCATGTCTCCATGCCGGCAGCGCGCAACGCTTCGGCGACGGCTGCGAGTCGCTCCCGCCGCGATCGCGCCGACGGGTAGGGGATGCCGAGGTGCTCGTTCTCGTCGGCGCTCGATGCATCGCCCGTCCCGATGCCGGCGAGGAGCCTGCCGTCGGCCATGCGCCCCAGGCTGACGATCGATGCCAGCACGACCTCGTCCGGCAGCAGGCCGATGCGGGCGACGAGGGGCCCGACTCGGATGCGCCGCGTGCCGGCAAGGACAGCCGCGAGCATCGGGTAGAGCGAGAGCGCCGGCCGGGAGGGGCTGCCCATCGGCCAGAGGTGATCGAACACGAAGACCCCGTCGAGGCCGGCTTCTTCGGCATCCCGGGCCGCTCGGATGACGGCGGCGGCATCCGAGCTGAACGTCGGGAGCGTGATGCCGAGGCGCACCGGTCAGCCGCCTGCCAGGTCGCTCGCCCGCCGTTGTGCCTGTGGCGACCTCTCGGCGGCGAGGAGGGCGGCACCGACGGCGCCGCTTCGTTCCCCGAGGGCGGCGGGCACGATCTCGATGACCGGTCGCACCTTCGGTGCGAGGAGGTGATGCCCGAAGGCCGCTCGCACGGGCTCGAAGAGGGCGTCGCCTGCGGCGACGAGACCCCCGCCGATCACGATCATCTGAGGGTCGAGGACATTGGCGAGATTGCCGAGGCCGAGGGCGAGCCACCAGGCGAACTCCTCGAGGACGGCGACAGCCTCCGGGTCGCCTTCGGCGGCGGCGAGCACGACGTGCTCTCCCCTCACGTCGTCCGGATCCCCGCCGGCGAGCGCCCGCACGCGGGCGGCTCTGCCGGCGAGGGCGGCGTCGCGGGCCATGCGGCCGAGCCCCGATCCGGAGGCGTACCGTTCCCAGCAACCGCGGCGCCCGCAGCCACAGGGCGGGCCTTGCGGATCGACGACGACGTGCCCGATCTCGGCAGCGAAGTTGGAGGCGCCGCGCAGCAGCCGACCACCGGAGAGGATGCCGCCTCCGATGCCGGTCCCGAGGTTGACGAAGATCACGTCACTGCGCCCCCGCCCGGCGCCCGCCCGGCACTCGCCCACCGCTGCGCAGGTGCCGTCGTTGTCCACGTGTACGAAGGCTGCCGGGCCGAGGCGGCCCTGCAGGCCGTGACGCACCTGGCTGCCGTTTGCCCCAAGGAGGTTCGGGGCGAAGCGGAGCAAGCCGTCCAGATCGACGATGCCCGGTATCCCGACACCGACCGTCAGTGTTGACCCATTGCTCCCGGTCTCGGCCGGCGGAGCGGTCTCGAGCGCCGCCACGAGGCGCTCACACAGGTCCGATAGCTCGTCGAGGAGCGACTCACCGTGGTTGACGGTCTCGCGTCGCTCCTCCACGAGCACGTTCCCGTGTTCGTCGAGAACGACGCCGAGGACCTTGGTGCCTCCGACGTCGATGCCGATGACCGCCGCCGTATTCAGACCTCGGACTCCACGCGGGCTTTCAGGTCCCGGATGGCGGCGTGCAGGATGTTGCCCTCGGCGCGGCGCTTGATGAACCCCGGCAGGGGGACGCGCAGCTCGACGACCAGGTTGTAGGTGATCTCGGTGCCTCCGCCCGGGGCGTCCGTGAAGCGGTAGAAACCGTCGAGGCGATCGGTGAGGTCCCCCGTGCGCTGCACCCATCCGAACTGGACGGGCGCCTTCGAGTAGTCGTAGACGAGCGTGTAGCTCGTCGAGCGGCCGAAGGCGGCTGCGCGAAAGGCCACTACGACAGGACGATCCTGTTCGTCGCGCTCGAGGACATGGACCTCTTTCAGGTCGGCCACCCACTCGGGATAGTGCTCGATGTCCGCCACCGCCTCGAAACACCGCGCAGGGGAAGCCTCGACGACCATGCGCTCGGTGGTCTGCTCCGCCACAGGTCCTCCCTTCTCAGGCGCTCGACGTCGTGCCGGCTGATCGTGCTGTACCGACGCAGGACAGTACCCGGCCCGGGCCGTCGTGCGCCTGATGGTGGACGAGATCGCCCCCCGGCGTCACGCTCCGACACCCTCGAGGGCCAGCCGTAGGCGTTCGGCCAGGACGGCGTAGTCGAAATCCGCCACGGCTCGCTCCCGAGCCGCCTCACCGAGGCTACGGCGGCGAGCAGGGTCCTCGAGCAAGCTTCGTAAGGCCGCTGCCACGGCTTTCGCATCGGACGGGTGGTCGACGACGAGACCCGTCTCGCCGTTCACGACGGCTTCGTGTGCTCCACCGCTGCGGCCCGCCACCTGCGGCACGCCGGCAGCAGCCGCCTCCAGGAAGACGATACCGAAGCCCTCCTGCTCGAGACCCAACCAGCGATCCCGGCACAACATCGCCCAGACGTCGGCGGAGGCGTCCAGCCCCCCGAGATCTTCCTCGGGGACTCGTCCGAGCAGGTGAACGGCACCCCCGATGCCTTCCCTTTCGATCAGCCTCCGAAGGCGGGCTCCGTCTCGACCCTGTCCGCCGATGGCGAGGTGGAGGTCGGGCATGGTGGGTCGCAGCAGGCCGACCGCCCGGATCAGGACGTCCATGCCCTTGCGGGGAACGAGCCGGCTCACGCTGACGATGAGCCGACCCTCCGTCGGCAAGCCGAAGCGCTCTCGCACGTCCGTGCGCTCGGTCGCCGTCAGGGGCCGGAAACGGTCGAGGTCGACTCCCGGTGGAACGATGACGACTCGCGGCATCCGCCGCCCGAGGGCGTGACGCGCCTCATCGGCTGAGTAACCGCCGAATGCCACGACCAGGTCGGCCGGCGCCAGCACGGAGGCGAGCAACTGACGCCCGACCGGAAGCCGGCCGGGCACGGACACCTCGGCCCCGTGCAACAGGACGGCATATCGCAACCCGAGGTGACGGCCGACAAGCCCGAGGGGCAGCGCCGGGTCGAGCACGACGAGCTCGGCGCCTGTCTCTTCGGACAGCTGTCGAATCTGGCGAATCACCCCCGGTGTCGGCAGCAGCACGGGGGAACGTGATCGCACGATCCGGAATGCCTGCTGGCGATCGAAACGCTCCGCCCCCTCGTAACGGGTCGTCAGCACGGTCACGTCCTCCGGCGGCAAGCGCCGCCAGAACTCGTGGAGCAGGTTCTGGATACCCCCGATCTTCGGTGGGAAGTCATTCGTGACGAGCAGGTGCCTCATGACTGCCCGGCCTCGCCAGCAATCGAGACCGCTCTTCCAGCTGGGTCGCTCAGCCGACCCGCCGCTCGAAGCGCAACGTGGGCACGAGCCCCGCCGAGTGCAAGAGCCGCATCGCCCGAGCTTCGGCGGCATCGACGATCACCGCCCCGTTCGAGGGCCGCGCCACGAGCTCCACAGGCGAGTCCCTGACGAGGTCGTCGCAGAGCAGGAAGGAGAGAACACAGTCGTTGCAAGCCGCTGTCCCCTCGAGGCAGCACTCGTCGCAGCTGATCGTCAAGGGTTCCATCGCGCTTGTCCTCTTCCCCGAGCTCGTTGTCGCTTCTGCTCACGCGCAACCATGAGGACATGATCGCAGGGGGGTGTGTCACAACGTCCTGAGCTGCGGGATTGCAGGTTCTGACGTCGAGGGCTGGCTGTCGGATCAGCCGGCGAACTCGGATCAGCCGGCCGCCGCCGGGTGGAGGGGGCCGAGCGACGGCTCGCCCAGCCGTTCGATCGACTTCGAGCTCCCGCACCAGCGGCACGTGACCGCTTCGATCGTCTCGGACAGCACCTCGGTCTCGTCAACAGAGAGCTCGCCGCCGATGCTGAAGTGGTGGAACGACCGAGTCCGGCGCGTCGCCACGACGTCAAAACGAGTGAGGTTCCCGCATGCCCCGCATCGATACCGTTCCGTCATCGAGGTGAGATTACTCCGCTCCGCCCTTCAGACCCCCACGCGCACTAGCTTGCCCGCCATGGTGAGTCGCCGCGTGAGAGCCGTGTGGGACCTCGACATCTCAGAGATTCGCGAGTACGCCGGCGTGCACGACTACGACGGCGTCGTCATGGACCTCTCACCGAGCGGCCTGCGGGCGGCGTTGGACCGGCTCGGGCCGACGGGGCCGGAGGAACGGCTGGCCGATCCGCATGACGAGGCCCACCTCGACGCATTCGAGCGGGGTGCTGTCGCCTTGGTCGAGCTCGCCGAGATGCACCGCTGGAACCCCTTCCCCCACCTGTCCAATCTCGATCTCGCCTGCTACGACCGCCAGTACGCCCCCGAGGCGGAGCGCAGTGCTGCCCGGCGGGCTCACCTCGCGAGATGGCCCGAGGCCGTCGACGCCTCTCTCGAATCGCTCGACGCCATCCCTGCCCCGGTGGCAGAAGCGCTCGTCGGGGCGGTCGCCGGGCTGGCCGAGGGTGTCGACCCGTCCGAGACGGCTGCTCTCGTCGCCCATGGCCGCCTGCTCGAACGGGTGCAGCAGGCCGTCAGTTCCGGGACTCCGGAGGTATCCCTCGGGGCCACGACGCTCTCCCGCCTCCTCGGGGACGGCGAGGGCATGCCGGTTGACCTCGGCCGCCTCGAGTCGACAGCTGACGCCGAGCGCGACAGGCTGCGCGGACGGCTCGAGGAGGAGTGCCGGCGCATCTCGCCCGGATCCAAGCCGGCAGAGCTCATCCGCCAGCTCGTGCGCGACCACCCGGACGACGAGGGCATCTATGCCGCTGCTCGATCTTTGATCGAGGAGGCGACGGCGTTCACGCTCGAGCACGACCTCCTGCCGGCCCTCGGAGGGGAATGCCTCGTCGGACCGGCGCCTCCCTCTCGGCGTTACGCCGTCGCCATGATGTCGTGGACGGGTGCCTACGAGGCCGACGCTCCCGCCTGGTACTACGTGAATCCCCCTGACGAGTCCTGGGACGAGGAGGCGAAGGACGAGTGGCGCTCCATGTTCAGCGCCACGACGCTGCCGGCCATCACGGTCCACGAGGTGACGCCCGGGCACTACGCGCATGGCCGTGTCCTGCGCGAGCGCGCTCGAGGGGACGTACGGCGCAGTCTTTGCTCGCCGGCCTTCGTCGAGGGCTGGGCGCACTACGGCGAGGAGCTCATGGTGGAGGCGGGTTTCCGGGCCGAGGACCCCCGGTTCGCCCTCGGCGTTTGGATCGAAGCGCTCCTGCGCGTGACTCGCCTCGCCGCCGCTCTCGGCATCCATCGGGGCACGATGACGGTGGACGAGGCGACGCGGCGGTTCGAGTCGGACGCATACCTACTCGGTCCCGCCGCCCGCTCGGAAGCGACACGGGCAACCTTCGACCCGACCTACGGCCGTTACACCTGGGGCAAGCTCGAGATCATGGCCCTTCGGGACGAAGCCATCGCCACGTGGGGCAACCGCTTCTCGCTGCGTCGTTTCCACGAGGCGCTCCTCACCCTCGGCGGACCGCCCCTCGGGACGATGGGCGACATCCTCGGCCCATGAGGCCTGCCGGCGTCAGTCGGCGAGGACCGTGGCCGTGCCGACCACCTTCCGCTCGCCGTCGGCGTTGCTGAGGGTGCACTCCACATCGACGAGGCGGCGTCCCTCGTGCTCGCGCTTTCCGGTGACGCTGACATAGCTCACAAGCGTCTCGCCCGGCCAGGTCTGCTTGGAGAACCGCACAGCGACGCGCACGACGTTGCCGGGGCCGGCCCAATCCGTGAGGGCCGAGCACAGCAGACCCATCGAGAACATGCCGTGCCCGAACACCGACGGCATGCCGGCCGCCGTTGCCAGCAGCTCGTCGTGATGCATCGGGTTGAAATCGCCCGAGGCGCCGGCGTACTTGACGAGATCGGTGCGAGTCAGGACATGCCGGCGCTCGGGTGCCTCGGCCCCCACCTCGACGGCGTCGTAGCTGATCGTCATGGCGTCACGTCCTCACGAGCAGGTTCGTCCGGGACGTCACGACCGGCTCACCCGTGGCGTCGTCGCGCCAGGTCGTCTCCAGCACGACGAAGGTCAAGGTGTTGGCACCGGACAGCTTCTCGTAGGCGTCTGCGACCCGTCCCTCCCCGACGAGCACGTCACCGACGAAGACGGGGCGGTAGTACTCGAACTCCTGCTCGCCATGCAGGAGGAGTCCCCCCTGCGCCAGGAGCGGACCGAGCACCGAACCCATGCCGGCCGTGGGCTCGTCGCCGCCCTCTGGCTGGATCTCGGGAAACGTCCCCCAGTGGCCCATCACGAACGGGTAGGTCGGAGGTACCGGGATGGCCGGTAGCCCGGCCGCAAGAGCCGCCTCCGGATCCCGGTAGATCGGGCTGGAGTCCTTTACGGCGTCGGCGAACACCGCCACAGGGCCGCGCTCGACCACGACCTTGGAGCGCCCCGTTGACTTCCCGACGACGGCGCGATCGACCGGCACGGATCCCCTTTCCGTCTCTCCTACACCACCCAGCCGCCTCGGCTGGGCGCGAGCCCGACGCTACCGCGGCGGCCGGTCGACGACAGCCCTGCCCACGCACCCGGTGCGACGCACGCTCCCCGGTACGATCCGAACATGCGCCTCCCGGATCTCCCCACGCCAGCGCTGGTCGTCGACTCCGAAGCGCTTGAGCACAATCTCGCCACGATGACAGCCGCCCTCCCCGGAGACCGCTTGCGGCCGCACATCAAGGCGCACAAGTGCACGTCACTTGCTCGTCGACAAGCACTCGGGGGCCACCTCGGCTTCACGTGTGCCACCGTCCGTGAGTGCGAGGGCCTCGCTGCGGCTGGCCTCGGCAGCGACCTCTTGCTGGCGAACGAGATCCTGGACGCTCGCAGGGTGGGCGCCCTCGTGGAGGCCGGTCACCGCGTCACCTTGACGGTGGACTCGCCCGAGACGATCGAGGCCGCCGCCGCCGGCGGCGTGCGCGAGGTGCTCATCGACGTGAACGTCGGGCTGCCGCGTTGCGGTTGCGCCCCGGAGGATGCCGCCACCCTTGCGGACCTCGCCCGCTCTCGCGGCCTGACGGTACGCGGCGTGCAGGGCTACGAGGGCCATGTCGTCGGCATCGAGAGTGCGGAATCGCGCGCTGAGCAGTGCCGCATCTCGATGGCGTTGCTGGTTGCAGCACACGAGGCAGTGGGCGGCGAGCTCATGACGGGCGGCGGGACCGGCACCTACAGGCTCAACACCTGGGTGGACGAGATCCAGGCGGGCAGCTACGTCCTCATGGACACCGCCTACGGCCGCCTCGGCCTGCCCTTCCGCCAGGCCGTCTTCGTGCTCGCCACGGTCATCTCCACCTCGAGGCCACCTTCGGGCGGGTGGTCGGTGGCCAACGCCGGCCTCAAGGCTTTCGGCATGGACCACGGCCTTCCGTCCATCGAGGGCTCCAACGTCTGGTTCTGCTCGGACGAGCACCTCACGTTCGACCCGCCCCGCCCCGTCGGCGAGCGCGTGCTCGTCGCCCCGGCGCACATCGACCCGACTCTCGCCTACCACGAACGGATGTACCTGGCGGACTTCGCTTCTGGCGACGTCCTCGAGACCTGGCCGATCGACCTCCGAGGCTGGTAGGCGACCGACACAGCTGAGCAGGTGGGCAGGCTCAGCCCGCCTGCCGCGCCGCGAGGGCATCCGCCAGGGCACGAAACGCCCGCCCACGGTGCGAGACGGCGTTCTTCTCGACAAGCGACATCTCCGCGAACGTCCTGCCGGCGCCGCCCTCGGGAAGGAAGACCGGGTCGTAGCCGAACCCGCCGCTGCCGCGTGCCGTCGTGGCGATATGACCTTCGACGAGGCCGCTCGCCACGACCTCTGAGCCGTCGGGGAAGCGAACGAACGCCACGGTCCGAAAGCGCGCCGTGCGGGCGGCCGGCTCGACGCCGGCGAGGTCGCCGAGGAGTTTGGCGACGTTGTCGGCGTAGGTGGCGTGCTCGCCGGCAAAGCGAGCCGAGAAGACACCCGGAGCGCCCCCGAGGGCATCAACCTCGAGGCCCGTGTCGTCAGCCACGGCCGCCTCGCCGGTGGCCGCCGCCAGGGCGACCGCCTTCAGGCGAGCGTTCTCCTCCAGTGTCTCGCCATCCTCCTCGACGTCGTCAACACCCGCCGGCCGCGGCATCAGATCGATCTCGCCGAGCGCCTCCGTCAAGATGTGGCGCACCTCGGCTGCCTTGTCCGGGTTGGCCGTCGCGAGCACGAAGCGAGTCGTCACGGCCTCGGAGGTGGGGAGACGGCCAGCACGTCCGCCTGGGCGGCGTGAAGGGTGCGGATGCCGTCCTCGGCGAGCTCCAGCATGCCCTCGAGCTCGCTGCGGGAGAACGGCAGCCCTTCGGCGGTGCCCTGCACCTCCACAAAACGGCCGGACGCCGTCATCACGACGTTCATGTCCACCTCGGCCCGCGAGTCCTCCGAGTAGTCGAGGTCGAGCATCGCTACGGCGTCGACGATCCCGACCGACACGGCGGCGAGGTGCTCGCTGAGGGGGTGCCTCGTGATGGCTCGAGCCGCCACAAGGCGCGAGCACGCGTCGTGCAGGGCGACGTAGGCGCCCGTCACGGCCGCCGTCCGGGTGCCGCCGTCGGCTTGCAGCACATCGCAGTCGAGGACGATCTGTCGCTCACCGAGAGCGACCATGTCACAGACAGCCCGAAGGGAACGGCCGATGAGACGCTGGATCTCCTGCGTGCGACCCGACTGCCTCCCCTTGGCCGCCTCCCGCGAGATGCGCTCTCGCGACGAGCCGGGCAGCAACGAGTACTCGGCCGTCACCCAGCCCTTCCCGGTACCCCGCATCCAGCGGGGGACGTCCTCGTCCAGCGACGCCGTGCAGAGGACCCTCGTCTTGCCCATCACGGCGAGAACCGAGCCGGCGGCGAACTCCGTGAAGTCCCGGATCAGCTCCACGGGGCGAAGCTCCTCGGGGGCGCGCCCGTCGCGGCGCTTCAAAGGCTCGTTTGTCATGGCCGCAGGCTACCGGGCGCGCTCGGAGCGCTCCGTAGCCCCGTCGTGAGGGCGAAACGGATCAGAAATAGATCGTCTTCTTCGCCCGCTCGACGACGTCGTCGATGTCGCCGGTCCAGGCTTCGGTGGAGAGATACTTCCAGCCGCCGTCGGCGGCGACGAACACGATGACGCCGGCGTCGATGCTGGAAGCGCACTTGACGGCTCCGGCAAGGGCGGCGCCGGCGGAGATGCCGGCGAAGATACCGACGTCGGCGAGACGCCGCGTCCACAGGATGGAGTCCTTCGGGCCGACGATCGTCTTTCGATCCAGCAAATCCTCGCCGCCGAGATCCGTGAAGATGGGCGGGATGTAGCCGTCGTCCAGGTTGCGGAGTCCGTCGACCATCTCGCCGGCTGGCGGTTCCACGGCCCAGACCTGCACAGCCGGGTTCTGCTCCTTCAGGTAACGACCGACGCCGAGGAGCGTGCCGCTCGTGCCGAGGCCGGCCACGAAGTGGGTGATGTCCGGGCAATCTCGCCAGATCTCGGGTCCGGTGCCCTCGTAGTGCGCCCACGGGTTGGCCGGATTGCCGTACTGGTAGAGGAAGACCCACTCCGGATGCCCGTCGGCGAGGGCTCTCGCCATGCGCACGGCGCCGTTGGAGCCTTCGGAGCCCGGGCTCTCGATGATCTCGGCTCCCCACAGCTCGAGCAGCTGGCGACGCTCGTGCGAGACGTTGCTCGGGAGCACCACCTTCAGGTGGTAGCCCTTCACGCGACAGACCATGGCGAGGCCAATGCCGGTATTGCCGGACGTCGGCTCCAGCAGGGTGGCACCGGGCCGCAGGAGGCCGGAGCGCTCGGCGTCCTCGATCATGGCGCGAGCCGGTCGGTCCTTCACCGAACCGCCCGGGTTGTGGCCCTCCAGCTTGACGTAGATGGACGCCTCAGGGTTCGGGCTGAGCACCGAGACGTCGACGATCGGGGTGTTGCCGATGAGGTCGAGGATGCTTCGGTACACCGTCATATGAGCACGGGCTCCCGCCGGCGGCGCCGGCCAGAGCGTTGAAGGAGTGACTCAGTGCGACCCACCGGCAACGGCCGGCAGGATCGAGACGACGTCGTCGGGGGCGAGTTTGGTGTCCAGCTTGTCGAGGTAGCGCACGTCGTCGTCGTTGACGTAGACGTTCACGAACCGGTGCAGGCTGCCCTCGTGCGTGAGCACCTGGCCGGCGATGCCGGGGTAGGTCAGCTGCAGCGTCTCGAGGACCTCGCCGATGGTCGCGCCGTCGACGTTCACGACCGACTGGCCGCTGACGGCGGGGCGGAGCATGGTGGGCAGGCGGATTGCGACGGACACGGAGCCTCCGAAAGTTGACTGGTTAGGTCGGATTATATCTATCCAGCACAACCACGGGCTCTTCGCAGATGTTCCCGTCGACAATCCGGTACGAGCGCGTCGAGGCTGCCTCGTGACGCAGCCCGATGAGGACGTAGTGCCACGCCGCGTCCGGTGCCTGGCGGACGTCGGTAGGTGACGGCCAGGGATCGGTGTGGGTGTGAGAGTGGAACACGCCGATGACGGCCAGCCCGTCGTCTTCCGCCTGCCGGTCGATTCGCAGGTACTCACGAGGATCGACCGTGTACACCTGCGCCGAGGCGGCGACGTTTTGCGTCGGGTGCACGGAGACGACGCTGCCGTCCTGCTCCCCCACCAGCAAGCCGCAGCCCTCCTCCGGCACGCATCGGATGCAATGGGCCACCATCTCCGCCAAGCGCTCCTCGGTGATCCGCAGGCTGGAGACGAGCTCGCCGAGGTCTTCCTCGTCGGGGTTCTCTGGCATCTGGCCGGACATGCACAGATCATGACCGCGCAGGACCGGCTGGCGCCCGTTGGCCCGTACCGGTCTGGCCCGGTTCGCAAGTAGCGTCACGACGTGGCAAAGAAAGGCTCCTCGCGAAAGGCACGAGCTCGCTCCGACCTGGAGCGGGGCATCCACCGCGTCGCCTCCAACCGGCGTGCCCGCCACGACTACGAGATCCTGGAGACCTTCGAGGCCGGACTCTCGCTCACAGGCGCCGAGGTGAAATCGCTTCGCGCCGGTCACGTCGCCCTGCAGGACGCCTATGCCCGCATCGACCACGGTGAGGCCTGGCTCATCGGAGCCCATGTGGCCCCTTACGAGTATGCGACCGGTTATGGGCGCTTCGACCCGGACCGGGCCCGCAAGCTGCTCCTGCACCGCGAGGAGATCGACGAGCTCTCGGGCAAGGTGGCCCAGAAGGCTCTCACGCTCGTGCCCCTCTCGGTGTACTTCAAGGAGGGTCGTGCGAAGGTGGAGATCGCCCTTGCCCGCGGCCGACGCCTCTACGACAAGCGCCACGCCATCGCCGAGCGCGATGCCGCCCGGGACACCCAGCGCACCATCAAGGAGTACGAGGCGCGACGCTGAGGTTTCTCGCTCGCGGAGAGCAGAAGTTGCCCTGCTCACGCACCCGCTTGACTCATGATGACTTCCCAGTCAGAATCGGCTGCAGACGTGGTTCCAGCCTGTCGCCGAAGGGCCGTGGGTACACGTCGCGAGAAGGGGAGAACACAACGTGATCCGCAAGTCCATTCTGGCGCTCTCGCTGCTCGTCATGACCCTCGGTACGGTTGCCGTCAGCGCCGGCGCAGCCAACGCCTCCGTCGGTCCCCACAAGACCACTCCCCCGGTGACCTTCACCGGCAAGATCACCTGCGCGATCGCGAAGACGTCCACGATCACGTTCAAACCAGGGCTCCCATTCGGCCCGAAGACGGCCAAGGTGACGATCACCGTGAACGCGAGCCTGACGAACTGCAAGGGAAAGACGTCACAGGGTGGCGCAACCATCGTCTCCGGCACGGCGACCGGCAAGACCACAGTATCTGCCTCATGCGAGAGCCTCGTGACGTCGGTGCCGTCGCCAAAGGGCACCATCGTGTGGACGACGAAGGCCAAGGGCAAGACCGCCGCTGATTCGACAACCACGCTGTCGAAGGGAAAGTTGACGGCTTCCAAGGCTGGCATCGTCACGGAAACGTTTGACTCAAAGCAGAAAGGCTCGTTCGCGGGCTCTGGGAGCGTCGAAATGGTCCTCGTGCCAACGGAGACCCAGCTGCTCGCGGCGTGCGGTACAAAGGCAGGTCTGACGAAGATCAAAGTGGCTTCGGGCAAGCTCGTCGCTGGCTGAGTCCGACGCTTGCTGAACGCGACACCGAACCTGCGGAGTTCTCGAGTCGTCCGTCTGAGGCTCCCGGACGCGTCAGCTTTTATGTCGCTCGGGTTCGCGATACGCCTGGGTGAGGAGCAGCCCGCCAGGCGACAGCCCTCTGAAGGCTAGGATGAGGAAACCCAGGCGGTAGCGGTGCGAGCCGCCTGGGCGCACTCAGGTCGGCGCACCACGAATCACCCTGGGGGTGACAGGCTTCGACTCCGGTCGTCGAGGTGGGAGAAGCGAGCCGTGGTCTCCGGAGCCACGTTAAAGAGCCGGAAACCAACACAAACGCCGAGCACCAGCTCGCGCTTGCCGCCTAAATAACGGCAACGTCTGTCCGGTCCAAGCCCCACGGATCGGTAGCAGGCGTCATGAAGTGGGGCTTACTCGAGTGGTGGTGCTGACACGCCGCATGAGGAAATCTCTGCCAGCTGGAGGCCCGTCCGGACGCCGGTGGCGGGACGGGCCTCGAGACCTCACTGCCGGCTGCGCTCGGAGAAGTCCCATCAAGAAGCCGGAGGACGCGGGTTCGACTCCCGCCACCTCCACGACGAGGCGTTCACAAAAGAACACGCTTGACATCACAAAACCCTCGTCCGAGGCACTTCTCGGCGGGGGTTTGTCACGCCTGGGCCAGAATTCGCATCCCTGCAACGGCCCGGGACAGGCCTTCTACTCGCGACCAGACGTCCGGGGCGGCTCCGGGCGCGGCGAAATCGGCCCGACGGCCGACTCGACGCGCGGAGATGGACTCAGGCTGGCGGGCCGGTCGACATCGCGTTCGGGGGTCTCGACTGCCGACTCTGGACAGTGCCGCAGGTCCTCCGTCGCCGTTTCGGCTGGTGCTTAGGCGCTTCAGCGAGCTCAGCCTGCTTGGCTCGGAAACTCCGGATCCGATCGAGGTTGTAGGCCGCAGCGGTGAAACCGAGCAGCACCGACATCTTCACCCGTCAGAAGACACGTAGGAAGCCGCGGGAGGTGTCGACGAACGAACCCTTCAGCGCGGCGTTCGCTGACTCCACGACCTGCCGGCGATCCATCGAGACCCGCCACGCCGTCGTCCCGAAGGGGATGCGCTGGGTGAGCGGTAGCTCGACTGCCGGCGCCGTCAGCGTTCCATCACAGCAGCACGTCTCCCCTTCGGGGAGATCGACGAGGGGAACCCGCCGCGGTCGGCGCATCGTGCTCGGAGCCTTGCGACTGCGCAAAAGACCGGCACAGAAGGGACAGCGCCAGCGGGTGAACCCGTCCGCATCCGGTCGGGAATGGCGGACGAGCCGCCAGCGGGCTCGCTGGGTGAACTTGTCCTCGTAGGCGCGCCGGTAGGCACCCCGCGCACCGCGCGGCGGCATCGCAAGGTCGCGCAGCTCGGCGGGGAGAAAGCGCGAGTAGAGCTGGCCGTCGAGCAGCAGGGCGTCCTTGGCAAAGGGCCGGATGCCGCGCTGGTGAGTCACGAGCTGCATCGTCTGCTCGATGCCGGCCGCCCCCAGCGGAAAGCCGGTCGTCTCGGGCTTGCAGAGGGAGTACCCGGGGTCCCACACGACGTCCGCTAGCTGGCGGCATGCGCGCGAGTAGTGAATGAGGTCGTCCACGATCGATAGCCCACGATGCGACCCTGCAGGGACGAGCTTCAGCGTCGTGATTACGTTCGGCACTTCGGCACGGAGCGTCGTCTTGTCGAGGTAGTTCGTCCAGCACACGTCTCGCGTCTGCACGGCCAGGTGCAGCTCATAGCCAACGTAGGGTCCAGCGAGACGCTGGCTCATCGCCGAGCGGTGCCCGGCCCTCGCGTTGCGATCCTTTGTGTACACCTTGCGCCCGTCGGGCCCGATGCCAAAGACCTTGGCGGCCCTGACCCTCACGCGGGGACGAGGCTGTTCTTGATCGATGAGCTGGGTGTCGGCTGCCTCCCCGTCGAGCTCGATGGTCAACGAGCTCCCGTGCAGCTTCCCCCATGTCTCGACGTCGGTGCCATCGACTGCCACCGACCGGCTCAGGAGGAAGTCAGGCGGGATGGCGGCTTGGGCAAGCTCGTTGGGGAACCAGCTCGCATCGAGCCCGTGCTGGTTCTTCTCGAGCACCCGGCAGAGCCGGCCGAACAGCCAGTCGACCCGCGGGTAGGCCTCCTCCGGGTCCCAGTGCGTGATCCCGGGGCCCCCCGTTGCTCGGGAGTCATGGCGTTGAGGACGCGGGCTACGTCACGTGCGATTTTGGACTCCCGCCTGCGGTTTGCTAGGGGTTTTCAAGCAGCTCTGGCGAGCGCGCCTCCAGAGACCGCTTGGTTGAAGCCCTTGTCACCGGATCAGAAACCACGTGGCACCCACGGTCCAGCATCGGACCCTGCCCGCCGGCCTCGCCGTTGCGTACCAAGGGCAGCATCACCCGTCCCGCGGTGCGAGACATCGGTTGTAGTAGGTAGACGGCTCCGCTAGATTCCCCGCCACTCGCCGAACCTGCCGGGCTTGAAGGGGGACACAGTGGCCAAGGACCAACATGCCACGCGCTGGATAGCGGCCGGAGGGCTTGTTGCGGCGGCGCTGGTCGTCGCGACCTCGTCCACAGCCGCGACGGGCGAATCGCTGCGTGCGAACGCGCCGTCCACAGCAGTTTACGTGGTCTCCGCGACGCCCCTGCCAGGGACCACGGGCAGCTGGATGCTCGGTTACAACGGGACCGAATACCAGAATCAGGTGTTCAACGAGTTCTACGTGCACGGCGGAAAGGCGACGAAATACACCGCACCAAAGATCGGCCGCTACGGCAGCCTCGATGTGATCTACGCCGTCAGCCACTCGGAGGTGCTGCTGGCGGGCGCTCGCCAGGCGGAGGGCATCCAGGAGCTGCCCGCGATCTACCGATTCAACGGGAGAAGCTTTGCCCGCGAGGCGCTCCCGGCGAACCTGTTCGCCGGGGATGTCGCTATCGAGACGCTCGCGGCGAGCTCGCCGAACAACATCTGGGCTGGTGGCGCTCTGTCCCCCGCCAACAACGACAGCGACATTACGCTGCATTTCACCGGGCGCGCCTGGGTCGAGGAGACCGTCGACGGCGACTGCAGCTCGGTCACGACGACCGGACCCGCCAACGGCTTTTGCATCGTGTACAACGAAAGCTACAGCGTCCAGGAGATCGAGGCCTGGAACGGCAAGGCGTGGACGGCGGACCTGACGGTGCCCAGGGGCGAGTACCTCAAAGGCGTCGCGATGGCGTCGCCGACCGACGCGTGGGCCGTCGGTTTCCTCGAGAGCTCTGAAACTGACACGGAGACCGGTGGGGTCGTCTACCACTTCAACGGGAAGACCTGGACGCAGGTCAAGCTGCCGACCGACGTGCCCCACAGCGGGGGCCTGAGCGGGATCGCGATGCTTGGCAACCAGGCGTGGGCGCTCGGTGTCACAGGCGGTTTCGTAGGCTATGTCCTGCACTGGACCGGCAGCGGGTGGGTGCTCCAGCACCTGCCGCTCAGTTCGCAATGGGACCTCATATCGATCGATGTTGCCGGTGGTCGAGGGCCACTCATTGCTGGCTGGCACTTCGACCGGGCAAACGACCAGTACCACTCCGTCTTGCTCAGCTACGAGCATGGCTCCTGGGTGGTCGTCCCGAGCTGATCACAATGGCCCCGTCAAAGCGCCGACTGCCCGAGATGTGATGGAAGAGGTCGACGGTCCCACCCTGCGCTACGCGCCGCACGGGATTCTCGATCAGGACATCGAGCTTTCGAAGCGGCGCAAGGCTCGGCCCGATCTAGATCTGCTTCACATCCGGTGGGCCCGCTTCCAGGACGCGTCCGAGCGCTGCGTCCGCGACATGACTCGGATAGCTCGACAAGGAGTCAGAGCGTCCCGGACCTATGTCCCTTTGGCGATATGAGGGTTGCGCCAGCCTCAGTATTGTTAACTATGTAATCCGTGGCACGGACAGCGTAGATGGCTATCGTGACTGCCGCCACCAGGAGAATGCCGCACATGACGTCCTTCTCTGCGCCGGTCGCGCTTGTGTAGCTGCCGAGCAGTCCGAGGTCGGCGAGGAGGCCAAAGCTCGCGAACAATGTCACCGCGCTCGCGGCCAGGAGTCCGCCTCGCGTGCCGGTAGGAGTGTCCGCAGTCGACTCGTTCAGGGGCCGAGAAGCGCACGCACCGAATACCAAGGGTCCCATGACCGCCGCGAACCCGAACAGGATGCTCATCACTGTGAACGCGTCCTTGTCGACGCCCCCGCCTAGGAAGTCGGTCACCGCGGTCTGGGTGAAGATAGCCGTCACGACAGTTGTAACGGCAGTGATGTTGGTCAGCCAACTGTCCTTGATATCCCACGCGTTCGTGTTCTTGATGGCCGTCGTGAAGATGTTGGACAGCCAACGGTCCGTTTCCGACGCGGGAGTGCCTTTCCAACATCTGCTCACCACGCCGGACGCGATCACGACGAGGATCGCAGCACCAAGCCCGACCGCTGCCGGTACCCACAGGTCCGACGGGAACGACGCCGGGACCGTCGTGGTCGTCGTCGTTGCGGCGGCGGCCGAGCCGGGGATCGCGAGCACGGCCGCAGCTGCGGTGGCTCCGGCCAGAAGCTGCCCACACCGCCGGGTGGTCCGCGAAGCGAGCTCCCTGTCTCGACAGCGCTGGCCGTTCATCGCAGTTCCCCGGAACGCGGCGATGAAACTCCTGCATACGACTCGCGCAAGTATCACTCTCCTCCTTCGTTCTCTCACGACTCGGAAGGAGGCACCCCAAAACCTCGGAAGTGCAAGATGCCTCTCCCGAGAACGAGTAACCCTTTGCTGCACGTCGAAGTGCCGGGCATTCTGCTCGTGCACCTCGGCACCAGCAATGGTGCGCCGGCGCTCGTGAAATTGCTAGACAGTTCCACTTGTCGGCTACCTCACAGCTGTTGTCGATCGACAACGTTCCACCAGGCAAGCTCCTTGTCCGCCTCCAAGCCTGGCAGCAAGCATTCGATGCCAACTTCCACTCAAAATACGGGTGGGCTCGGACAAGGTCCGGGAGGCGTGGAGGACCGAAGGGCGGAATCTTGAGTGGCTCGTGCGGAAAGAGCCCAGCGGGCGAGCCGAGGTCGTGCTGGGGTTCGCACGGATGACGAGGAAGGTTGCCTGGGCGACTGAGGTTCGATCAACGCCGACAACCCGGCGTTTCGTCAGTGCGTTGTCACAGAAGCAAGCCCTTGGTCGTCACGTTGGGCAGCCTGGCCATCTCGGCGTAGGCACGCTGATCGTGGGACGGAACAACGATCATCTCGGGGATGCTCCTCATCACCGAGACCATTCGCAGGAGGTTTGGCGAGTCCCGTCAGGGTCCGTATCGCCCAAGAGTTGCACGAGTCGCGGGCGTTCGACGCGTCTCGTCAGTCCCTCGCGCTGCCACACGAGATCACCGACGAACCCGTACCGGACGTTTCGAGGGAGGGTGACGAAGATAACAATGCTGCCCGGTGTGTGGCCCGGTGCTGGCACGCACACGATTGACCCGTCGCCGTAGACGTCGTGGCTGCGAGCAAAACCGAGGTACGGCCCGCCCTCGAAGTCGAAGACCTGCCAGTTGAACGGCGTCTCGGTGAACGGGGGTCCGAAGCTCGGGGGTCCGAAGGGTCCCAAAGCCGCCGAGCTTTCGAAGAACGCCTTGTCCCGAGCCGTGACCATGATCGGCAGGCCGGGGAAGTCAGGCATGCCGCTCATGTGGTCCCAGTGCGCGTGGGTCAGCAGGATCGCTTTGAGCCGGCCGAAGTCATAGCTCGCGGCCCGCAGCTGGTCTGCGGCCGACTTCCATGCCTCGTACTTCGTGATCGCCTGGAAATAGCGTGGCATTGTGGAAAATTGCCGGGCGATGTCGCGGCCGAAGCCGGCGTCGACGAGGAGATCGCCCTGCGGGTGCTTGATGAGGGCCGAACCGATGTAGAAGTCCCTGCGTCGAAGATCGAGCCGCGGCGGAATGCGTATGCGGCCACTCGTTTGTTCACCCCGGTCGGCACGGCGACGAGCTCCATGTCGTCGGGCGGTTTGGCATCCGGAATGGGGACCGACGCCGGCAGCGGGCCGGGATCCGGCAGGGTGGGCGACGACAACGTACGTGCAAGCTGGACCAGCGTCAGCTTGGTGGCGGCCCACGCAAGTGGCCACTTCTTCATAACATTCTCCCTCGTAACGAGCTGACTCTCGTAGGAAGCTCACGACAAGCACCCCGCAGGCTCACGGATTGTTCCGCAATGGCCTGCCATGGTTCACTCTGGGGTCTCACCCAAGGACAAGGGTCAAGAGGCCATCTCAGGTGTGCGACGGGCTCGGGCCCTCCCCGGCGCGCTCGAATGCGATCTCGTCCACGTAGCACCAGTACCAGTCCTCACCGGGCTCGAAGGACTGGATCAGCGGATGCCCCGTCTCGTGGAAATGAGCTGTGGCGTGCCGGCTCGGCGAGCTGTCGCAACAACCGACGTGACGGCACGTCGTGCAGCGCCGTAGGTGCACCCACCTCCCGCCCGTGGCGAGGCACTCGAGGCAACCGTTGGAAGTTGCCTCCGTCGTCTTGATCTCCTCGAGGTGAGTACACGACGTGCTCACGTGACGCTCCCCCTTTCGGTCGTCTGGCACGCGCTGACGGGACACACACTACGCACGCCTCATGGGACACTGGCGAGAAAGGAGCCGCTGAGTGACCCGCACTCCCACGAGTGACCCTGACGTCTTCGACAACGTCGACGCAAGCCGCTACGAGATCTACAGCGGCTCGGAGTTGGCCGGCTTCGCGATGTACTCCCCCATCGCCGGTGGCCGCCGCTTCATCCACACCGAGATCGAGCCGGCGCGGCGGGGAAATGGCCTTGCTGCCCGACTCATCGGGGCAGCCCTGGGCGACGTTCGCAGCCGCCACATGGCGGCAAGCCCGATCTGCCCGTACGTCGTTGACTACCTACGCCGCCATGGTGAGTACCTCGATCTCGTCCCGAAAGCGGAACGTGCCAAGGCCACGGCGCCCTACGATCGAGCGGCAGGAGCAGTGAGCGAGGCGGCCAAGGAGGGGGAGACGTGAGCCGACGCGGGAGGCGGCGATCGGTGTGGAGCGGCGCCGCCCTCGCGGCGCTGGGGTCCACGGGGCTGCTGAGCCTGGGTGTCGCCGGCCGGGCGGGCGCCTCGATCGCATCCACCCCGCTCCGGGCGAGCCATCGGTGCGTGGTCGACGAGACGGCTGGGTTCAGGCCCGCCACGATCACCGAGGGCAAGGACACCTCGCTCCGCGTCCTGCTGCACAACTGCACGGCCACATCGCTCTCACTCGAGCTCACCCAGTACGGGGATCTCGTCTGCCTCGTCGCCGACCCCTTCGTCCGCCGGGTCACGGTCGCCGCCCACAAGACGAAGGTCGTCGAGACCGAGTATCTTGCACCCACCTGCGCCGGCCGCGGCCACATCACCGCCAGCGTGTCGGCCACATCGGGCAAACCTCTGGCATCCCGCACCGCTCGTGTCGTCGTCATGGCGCCGTCGTCGAGCTAGGCGACGCTACCCATCTCGGGCCAGAGGTCTTCGAGCTCACGGCCACGGGTCTCCGGGAGCACGATGAGCAGGAGGAGGCCAGACAAGGCGGGAAGGAACGTCGTGGCGGCAGCCACGCCGAAACGGTTCCCGACATCGGCGATCGCCCCGAAGGCCAAGAGGCCGACGCTGGCGCCGAGAACGCCCGACGCCACCTGCCAACCTGCGACGGAGGCTCGCACCGAGGTCGGAAAGAGCTCGTTCACGAAGGAGCCAGCCGCCGGAGCGATCGTCGAGGCGGCCAGGACGCCCAGGACATAGCCCACGAGGACGGCAATGGTGGTCCCGGAGTAGGTGAGGACGCCCAGCACGGCCATTGCCGACATGGCGATGGCTGCCGTCGGTCGGCGCCCGAGGTGATCGGCAAGATACCGGCCGAGCAGCAAACCGCCGAAACCGGTGACGCCGGCTGCGGCCACCATGGCGGAGGTGACGTAGCCCTTCACGTGGAGGACGTTCTCGGCATAGAGGTACACGAAGCTGTTCGCCGGCCCTGTGATGACGGACAAGGCGAAGGTGATCACGGACACGACGGCGAGGCGACGCCGGAACTGTGGAGCGATGGCGCTCAGGACGGGGAGACGGTGCTCGGCGGCGATCGCCTGGCGGGCGAACCGGTCTGGCTCCTCCACGCGACGGGCGAGGAGCGGCATGAGGGCGAGTGGCACGACCGCCAGGGCCACGAGACCACGAAAGCCGAGCTGGCCCCCGACCAAGCCGTGGAGAAAGGCGACGAGTCCCGTCCCGATGCCGTACCCGGCGGCGATCAGGGCGATCGCCTTCGCCCGGTCGGCCGAGCTCGTCTCTTCGGCCGCCGACACGCCGGCGAGGGCGTTCGTGGCACTCAACATCGGGCGACCGAGGGCGAAGATGATGACGAACCACCAGTAGCCGGGGCTGGCGGCGGACACGACGGTGAGGGCGAGGCCGAGCGAGCACGCCGCGATGAGCGTGCGGCGGCGCCCGAATCGATCGGCCACGCCTGCCAGGGGCAGTCCGCCGAGGGACGCCAGGCGGATGATGGCGAGGCCGGCGCCGAGTTTCGTACCGGAGAGCCCCGCCTGATCGGCGATCGAGGCACCAGACTGCAGGTGGCCGAAGGAGCGGGCGACGTCTCCAAGGGCGGCGACAACACCGAACTGCCCGAAACCCGCCGACATCGCCAACAACGCCAGAGCCACTACTTGGGGGTCGCGCCAGCCTCGCAGCCGCAGTCGCGCAGGCTCGCCCGGGCCGTCGCTCGTCAATCCCGCTCCTCCGGGACCCGATTCCGAACGACCACCGCGACGATGTCGACGGTGGCCTCGAGTGTGACGACCGTGAGGCCTGCTGCGGGCAGCAGCCGTTCCACTTCCTGCGGCGTGTAGGCGCGGGCGCGAACCGGGTTCGTGGCGGCCTCGCCCGATTCGGCGTAGGCGACGAACGACCTCAGGTAGACGTCCGAGAGCAGGTTGGGGAACCCGAGATAGGCGGTCCCGCCGGGACGAAGGATGCGGCGTATCTCCCGAAGCATCAAGAACGTGTCTTCCCGCTCGAGGTGCTGGAGAACGAGAACGGCGTAGACGAAGTCGACACTGGCGTCGGCGATCTCAGGAATGCGGGTGTCGGCACAGTGCGAGAAGCGCACGTTCGGGATTCCCGCCAGACGTTCGGCCGCCATCTCGAGCATCTCGGCGGAGACGTCGACGCCCCAGAGGAGCTTGCATCGTGGTGCCAGGTACTTGGCGACGCGGCCGATACCGCATCCGAGATCGACGACGGTGGCGTCCGCCGACGGCAGGAGAGCGACGAGCGCCTCCGCTTGCGCTCGCCCGGACTGCTCGAACAGCTCGGTGTCGTCGTTGCTGAGGATCGAGAGCATGGCCGCCGAGACGTCCGCCGGGCGCCAGAACGACCCGTAGCGCTCTCCGGCGACCGGGGCGGCGGCTACGTCGTCCGCCGGCGCTTCAGCTGTGGGCGCCTCGGCGGCGGCCTCGAGGACATGGGGGGCTGTGCGCCGGCGCTCACCCCACGGCCTACGGCTCGCCCCGTCCCCTCGGCTCACGATCTCTCCTACATCCGAGGCGCATCTCCCGGTCTGCCCGAACGCCCTCCGTGCACGAACCGGTTCAGGATAGGCGCTCTGCCTGGCAGCGGGTTGAGCGGCCGCAGTTGGCGTCACGAGGAAAATCTGTGAGCGTCCGTCGGATCTGCCGCCGCCCGAGCGACGATAGGGCTGTGAACGAGCAGCCGGCTGCCGCAAGCGGGCACGACGCAGGTCGCGACGGCGCTGCCGGGGCGACCGACGGTGCCGCCGGTTTCCTGGCTTTCTACGACGAGGCACTCCCACAGGTCTATGGCTACCTGTCGGCCCGGTGCGGCCGCAGCGCCGTCGCCGAGGATCTGACGGCGGAGACGTTTCTCGCCGCCGTTGACGCAGCTCGGCGCCCCGAGGCGGCGACGATGACGCTGCCGTGGGTCATCGGCGTGGCGCGACACAAGCTCGTCGACCACTGGCGGCGGGAGGCCCGCGACGAGCGGCGACTTCGCCTCCTCACGGGCTCCCCGACGCCGGTGGAGGACCCCTGGGACGCCCAGCTCGATGCCGCCACGGCGCGGGCAATACTGCTCGGCCTGGCGCCGCAGTACCGCGCCGCTCTCACGTTGCGTTACCTGGACGATCTTCCCGTCGCTGACGTGGCGGCGTTGCTTGGCCGCAGCCTGCACGCCACCGAGGCGCTGCTCGTGCGCGCCCGAGTCGCCTTCCGGCGGGACTATGAGAGCGGGGAGGCATCCGATGGCTGACCCATTCGCCTCGATGCGTGCGACCGTCGAGCTACGCGAACCCGACCCGGCTTTTGCTGCCCAACTCCGCTCGCGTCTCGCGCGGGCCTTCGAGCTCCCGAAAGGAGTCACCGTGTCCAACCTGACAATCGACGAGGCAACCGAGGCAAGCCAACACGCGGCTCTCGCCCTCAGCGTCACGCCCTACCTCGCCGTGGCGGGTGCCGAGCGGGCACTCAGCTTCTATGCGGAGGCCTTCGGCGCCCGCACCCTCGGTGAGCCGATCGTGATGCCGGACGGCCGTATAGGACACGCCGAGATCGACATCGACGGCGTCACGATCATGCTCTCGGACGAGCATCCCGAGATCGGTGTCGAGGCGCCTCGGGCAGGCTCCGGTGCCTCCGTGACGCTGCTGCTGACGGTCAGCGACGTGGACGGCGTCATCGAGCGGGCGGTCGGAGCCGGCGCTGTGCTCGACCGGCCGGCTGCTGACTACGACTACGGCCGCAACGGCGTCGTGCGCGATCCCTTCGGACACCGCTGGATGATCTCCGCCCCGCCGGCGGCCGTTCGCACGGCGGCGGCGGCAGTTGCGCCCGGGCGCCGGGGACCTCGACACGGCGACATCGGTTACGTGTCGCTCTTCGTGCCCGACCTGGAACGGGCGACGCGCTTCTACTCATCCGTGCTCGGCTGGGTGTACGGGCCGGCCAGTGGCACGCAAGGACGCCAGGTGGAGGGTCTCAACCTCCATCACGGCCTCTCGGGAGACGAGGAGCGGAGCACCCTCTTCCTCTGCTTCGCCGTCGACGACATCGACGCCGCCGTGCAACGGGTGCGGGCGGCCGGCGGTACGGCCGAGGAGCCACATGACGAGCCATATGGCGTTCTGTCTGCCTGCACCGACGACGACGGCGTGCGCTTTGCCCTCTACGAGCCGACGGCCGACGCCTCCTTCGAGTTGCCGGAGCGCAACCCCCGCCAAGGCGACCTCGAGTACGTCACCATGCAGGCGCGCTCGTCAGCGGTGGCACGCTCCTTCTACGGGGAGGTGCTCGGCTGGCACTTCGCGCCCGGCAATGTCGAGGATGGCTGGCAGGTCGAGAACGTCACCCCGCTCGTCGGGATCGCCTCGGGCCATGCTGTCACCACGGCTGTGCCGATGTACCGCGTCGACGACATCGCCGCCGCCGTCGGGCGGGTGCGGGCAGCCGGTGGAACGGCCACCGATCCCGAGAGCGCACCCTACGGGCTCTGGTCGCGCTGCGGTGATGACCAGGGCACCGAGTTCTATCTCGGGCAGCTTCCCTGACGCGCGAGCCGGAGGCCGCCTAGTCTGTTGCCATGCGCAACGGCCGGCAAGCCTTCGCCGTCCTCCTCGGCATCATCGCCGTGCTCGCCATCGCCGCCGGGGTCATCTACCTGGCGGTGCCGGCACATTCCCTTCCCTCCTTCGTCCCGGGCTATGTCAAGCAGGCCGGCGCCAAGACCCACTCGCGGCGGGGCCTTGCCGGCGTCGCCGTCGGAGTCGTCCTGCTCGTCATCTCGGTGGTGATCGCTCGGAGCGGGCGCCGTCGGCGGCGCTGGCGTTGATCGGACGGCTGCACCCCGACTAGGTGGCAAAACGGCGAGTCGTTTTCGAGATCATTGTCGCCGCTGGCGCCATCGCGACCTTCGTCGTGGGGTATCACTACGGCGGCGAGATGCGGGCGGCGCCGGCGCTCGGCCAGAGCGCCCACGACGCCCGCCTGCACCGGATCCTCGCCTACGCACTGGCCGGCGCCTGGCTCCTGTTGGCCAGCTACTCCGTACGGCAGCTCGCCAACCACCTCGGCCGGGCGATCGCCCTTGCCGATACGGCGACGGCCGCCTCCGTACGTCTCATCCTGACGATCATCGGGCTCATCCTCGTCGTGCTCGCCGGTCTCGCCATCTTGCGCATCGGCGTCTCGCAGCTGCTGCTCGGCGGCGCCATCACCGGCGTCGTGCTCGGCATCGCCGCCCAGCAGAGCCTCGGAAACGTCTTCGCCGGCATCGTCCTGCTCGTGGCGCGACCGTTTCGGGCCGGCGACCTCGTGCGTGTCCGCACGGGCTCGCTCGGCGGGCCGCTCGAGGGCCACGTCGTCTCGATGGGCCTCATCTACGTCGTGTTCAACACCGAGGAGGGCACGACGTTGGTACCCAACCTGACGTTGCTCGCCTCCGGCATCGTGCGCTCGCCGCGCCCGTTGCCGGCACCGGCACCCGCACCGGCACCCCTCGTCGGGGTTGCAACCCCGTTGCAGCCGGCAGCCCCGGACGGTGCCGCAGCGGCCACTCCGGACGGTGCCACAGCTACGGCGGCCACACCGGAGGACGCAACAGGCGCCGTCACGTCATCCTCGCCCCCCTCGTAGCGGCGTCGATGGCCTCCGCTCCGAGTCACGCGATCGTCATCTTGCCGATAGCCTCGGCGGTGCACGGTCATCGGAGTCATGCTCCGAGGAGCCGTGGTGAGGAAGGATCACACGATGAGGCGTAGCCATGGGTGAGGCACTCTGGTGGTTCCTCATCGCCGCCATCTTCCTTGCCGCCGAGTTCGGGCACCGCGCCTTCTATGCGTTGTTCGTGGGCCTCGGTGCCATCGTGGCAGCCGTGCTGGCAGTTGCCGGGGTCGGCGTCCTCATCCAGATTCCGGCCTTCGTCGTAGCCGCCGTGCTCGGCCTCTTTTTCTTGCGCCCCTCCCTCGTCAAGGCCATGTCGGCCGGCCAGTACCGGCTCACGTCCGGCATCGCCGGTCACGTCGGTCAGGAGGCCGTCGTGGCAGAGGACACCGGCGACGGCGCCCACCCGGGACGCATCCGCCTCGACGGTGAGCTCTGGAAGGCTGTCTCACAGGACGGCAAGTGCATCCCTGCCGGGACCGTCGTCATGATCCTCGAGCTCCAGAACACGACCTTCATCGTTCAAGATCTGCCAAACCTCGGTCTGGCTCCCCTCGAGCTACCCGAAGACACCTAAGGAGAATGCAATGATCCTTGCCACGTCGGGTACTGAGATCGTCCTGGTCGTCGTCCTCGTGGTCGTCGCCATCCTCGTTCTCTCGACCTTCTACCGATCGATCAAGCTCATCCAGCAGGGCACCGTCGGCGTGCAGAAGCGTCTCGGCCAGTACCATTCCGTCCGCAACCCGGGCGTCGCCCTCCTCGTTCCCTTCATCGACCAGGTGCAGACGGTCGACGTCCGAGAAGTGCCACGCACCGGTGACCAGCAGGACGTCATCACGAAGGACAACGTGAGCGTCCTCGTGTCCGCCACGATCTTCAGCCAGGTCGTCGACCCGAAGGCCGCCCTGTTCTCGGTGAGCAACTACGAGGTGGCCATCTTCCAGCTCGCCCGCACGGCGCTGCGTGCCGTCTTCGGTGGCCTCACACTCGACGAGGCCCTCACGGAGCGAGAGCGCATCAACGCCGAGCTGCAGGGCCACATGGAGCCCGTCACGGACAAGTGGGGCGTGCGCATCAACCGCATCGAGATCGTCGACATCGTGCCCCCGACCAACGTCCTGCAGGCAATGAGCTTGCAGAAGGAAGCCGAGCAGCAAAAGCGGGCCCTCATCTTGAAGGCCGAGGGTGAGCGGCAAGCCGCCATCAACGAAGCCGAGGGCAAGAAGCAAGCCGCCATCCTCGCCTCGGAAGGCCAGAAGCAGGCGCAGGTCCGCCAGGCCGAAGGTGAAAGGGAGGCGCTCCGCCTGCGAGCAGAAGGTCGCAAGGCGGCTCTCATACAGGAAGCCGAAGGGCGGGCAGAGGCCGTTCGCCAGGTCTACTCGGCCATCCTCGAGTCACACCCGACGCCGGAGCTGCTGGCCGTGCTGCAGCTCGACACCCTCTCGCGCCTCGTCGAGAGCGACAACGCCAAGATCGTCGTGCCGTACGAGTCGGCTGGCTTGATGGGAGCCTCCCAGATGCTGAAGAGCGTGCTCGACGCCGCCGGCGCCGCCGGCTCTGCGGGCTCGAGTGGCTCAGGCGCAGCCGGCGCCATCGGCAGCGGCGGCACCCCGAAGCGCTGACGGCCGGCTGTGAGCTCACCCGGCCGGCTGTGAGCTCGCCGGAGGAACGGTGATCAGCGGATCGCCAGGGCGAGCCCGAGGACGGCACCGGCAAGGATGAGCCAACCCGAGTTGAGCCGGAACCTCTCGAGCACGACGAAAGCGACGACGGCCTCGACCGCCGTCCACCAGTTGACGAGTGCGCCGTGGGCCACCTCGACCGTCACGCCGGTGATGAGGGCGAGGGCGGCTGCGTTCAGCCCGTCGAGGGCTGCGCGACCCCGACCCGTCTTGCGCACCCGGGCGATGACAGGAAGCGCCGCCGCCACGAGCAGGAACGAAGGAAGGAAGATCCCGACGGTCGCCAGCACGGCGCCGGGAACGCCGGCGACCACGTAACCGATCGACGTCGCCGTCGTGAAGACCGGTCCGGGTGTCAGCTGGCCGATCGCTGCCGTCGCCAGCAACTGGTGCAGCGTGAGCCAGTGATGCGATCGGACGAGGTCTGACCGCAGGTAGGCGAACAGCACGTAACCCGACCCGAAGACGACGGCTCCGAGCTTCAAGAACTCGAGGAAGATCGCCCACAAGGCCGGCGACGCCGCCATCTGCAGGGCGGAACGGTCCCGTCGTGCCGCCACCTCGCCGGCTGCGACGGATACGAGCAGGCCGCCCACGAGGACGAGGAGCGGATTGCCACCGAGCACGTAGGCGGCGAGGGCCGCCGCCGCGATGGCCGCCTTCAGCCACGAGTTGAGCGCCTGGCGGGCAAGGCCGATGATGGCGTCCGCGATGATGGCAATGATGGCCGGGAGGACCGCTTCGACGATGCGGGCGCCCGGGCCGGTGGACCCGTAGCGGACATAGGCCCAGGAGAGGGCGAGCACCATCGCCATGGCAGGCACGATGAAGGCGAGGCCTCCGACGACGAGCCCGGGCCAGCCCGCCCGCCGCTTGGCGAGCATGATGGCCACCTCTGTCGAGGTAGGCCCGGGAAGCAAGCTGGCCCCGCCCACGAGATCGAGAAACTCCTGCTCGTCCAACCACGCTCGACGGTTCACGAGCTCTGAGCGCATGAGGGACAGGTGGGCGGCCGGGCCGCCGAAGGCGATCGTGCCCAGCTTGAGGAAGCACAGTCCCACTTCGCGAAGTCGCCTCGTGTCCATGAGCTTCCCGTCCCCTCAGCGAAGTGTCTCCCACGCCGACGAGGCGCGTCCAGGCAATCTCACACGGCGATGAGGGCGATACCCACCGCCACGAGGACGGCGGCCGCCAGTCGGCGCAGCCCGAATTGCTCCCGCAGGAAGACAGCGCCGATGATGGCGGCCGCGATGACGCTCGTCTCGCGAAGGGCTGCCACCTCGGCAAGCGGCGCCCGCGTCTGCGCCCACAGGACGAGCGAGTAGGCCAACACCGACACAAAGCCAGCCGCGAGTCCGCGGCTGACGTTGCGGAGCTGCCCCCACGGCACGGGCCGGCGCCGCGCCAGGAAGACGACCGGATAGACGGGACCCTGCAGGAGGAACAGCAGGGCCGCGTAGGCGTACGGATCATGCGCCTTGCGCACTCCGAGCCCGTCCACGAGCGTGTAGGCGGCGATCGCCAACCCCGTGCCGAGGGCGGCTCCCACCGCCGGGAGCTCCGCCCGGCTGAGCGAGCCGGCGGAGAACGCCAAGCTCATCAAACCCACCGCCAACACGGCGATCCCGCTCCATGCCGAGGCGCTCAGGTGCTCATTGGCAAGGAACAACGCCCCCACGGCCACGACGAGAGGCGACGTCCCGCGGGCGATCGGGTAGGTCTGGTTGAAAGCGCCGAGCCGGTACGAGTTGATGAGCCCGTACTCGTAGATGATGTGGAAGCACGTCGACAACAAGACATAGCCAAGGGCGGCCCGCGCCGGCATACCCGTGACGATGAGGCCGAGTCCGCCCCCCACCGTTGCGGCCACCCCGATGAGGGCGAACGCGAAGAGCCGATCCTCGATCGACTTCGCCGTGGCGTTCCAAGCGGCGTGCAGCACGCCGGCGCCGAGAACGACGAGGAGAACACCTGGCGTCAGAGATGTGTGCAGGAACGCTCCAATTGCAGGGGCTCAGTCCGTGGGCCGGCGCAACCGCCCGACCGCCTCCAGAGCGAGCGGATGGAGCTCCTCTCCCCCCTCGTCCACCCAGGCTTCCAGCTCGCCTCGCATCGTCATGGTCCAAAACGACTGCAGGTGGTTTGCCACCTCACCGGCGGCCTGCTCGGCCGGGTGGTGGGCGAAGTTGGCGGCGATCTGGTTGGCCATCCGGATGAGGTCGGGCACCATCGAGCGCGCCTCGCCCGCGGCGACGTGCGGCGGCTCCGGGAGCGACGACGGCGAGGCCACGGTGCGTGCCGGGGATCAGGAGGCGGCCGGGGGCGCCACGGGAGACGCTTCGCGCCCGACCTGACCCACCCCGTTGCCGTGACCGTTGTGGGCAGCACCGTTGCCGGCGAGCCGGTCTCCTCGGCGACCATTCGAGACGGTCTCGGCTCGGACCGCCACCTTCGCCCTCACCTGCACGGCCGTCACCTTGTACTCCGGGCAATTCGTCGCCCAGTCCGAGTGCTCGGTCGTCACGACGTTGGCGCCGCTGACCGGGTGGTGGAACGTCGTGTAGACGACGCCGACCGGCACCCGCTCGGAGAAGCGTGCTCGCAGCGCGGTCGAGCCGATCCGGCTCGACAGCTCGACGAGCCCCCCGTCGACGACTCCCCGCTCCGAGGCGTCGAAGGGGTGGATGTCGAGCACGTCCTCCGGGTGCCAGACGACGTTGGCGGTGCGGCGGGTCTGCGCTCCCACGTTGTACTGCGTGAGGATGCGGCCCGTCGTGAGGATGAGGGGAAAGCGCCGGCTCGTACGCTCGTCGGTGGGGATGAAGGGGGTTTCTACGAAGCGCCCGCTGCCGCGCACGAACGAGCCAACGTGCATGACCGGCGTCCCGAGCGGCGCCGCCTCGTTGCACGGCCACTGCACGCTCCCCACCGAGTCCAGCAACGAGAACGACACGCCCGCAAAGGTCGGCGTCAGCGAGGCGATCTCGTCCATGATCGCCGAGCTGCTCGGGTACGACATCGGGTAGCCGAGGCGCGTGGCGAGCTCGCAGGCGACCTCCCACTCCTGCTTGCCACAGCGTGACGCCATCACGGGTCGCACGCGGTTGATGCGCCGCTCGGCGTTCGTGAACGTCCCGTCCTTCTCGAGGAACGACGTCCCCGGGAAGAACACGTGGGCGAAGGCGGCCGTCTCGTTGAGGAAGAGGTCCTGCACGATGACGAGGTCGAGGGCGGCGAGGGCCGCTTTCACGTGCGTGGTGTTCGGGTCGGATTGAGCGATGTCCTCGCCCTGCACGAAGAGAGCTCGGAACTCGCCCGCCAAGGCGGCGTCGAACATGTTCGGGATGCGCATCCCGGGCTCGTTCACGATGGAGCGACCCCAGTGCGTTTCGAAGCTGGCGCGCACGACGTCGTCGGAGACGTGGCGGTAGCCAGGCAGCTCGTGGGGGAAGGAGCCCATGTCGCAGGAGCCCTGCACGTTGTTCTGCCCCCGCAACGGGTTGACGCCGACGCCGTTGCGGCCGATGTTGCCCGTCGCCATCGCCAGGTTGGCCATGGCCATGACGGTCGTGGAGCCCTGGCTGTGCTCGGTGACGCCGAGGCCGTAGTAGATGGCACCGTTGCGAGCCGTGGCGTAGAGGCGGGCGGCAGCGCGCAGCTCGGCTGCCGGCACACCGGTGATGGCGGCCGTCGCCTCCGGGCTGTTCTCTACGCCGGCGATGAAGGCGGACCAGATCGCAAAGTCATCCGGGTCGCAGCGTGCGGCCACGAAGTCGGTGTCGACTAGCCCTTCGGTGACGATGACGTGAGCCATCGCGTTCAAGATGGCGACGTTCGTTCCGGGCAGCAGCTGCAGGTGATGAGCCGCCTCGACGTGGGGCGTGCGCACGAGGTCGATGCGTCTCGGGTCGACGACGATGAGCCGTGCGCCGGCGCGCAGGCGCTGCTTCATCCGGGAGGCGAAAACCGGGTGACCGTCGGTCGGGTTGGCACCGATCACGACGATGACGTCGGCCTCGTCGACCGAGCTGAAGTCCTGCGTGCCCGCCGAGGTACCGAACGTCTGCTTCAGCCCGAATCCGGTCGGCGAATGGCACACGCGGGCACACGTGTCGACGTTGTTGTTGCCGAAGGCGGCCCGCACCATCTTCTGCACGACGTAGACCTCTTCGTTCGTGCAGCGCGAGGACGTGATGCCGCCGATCGAGTCCCGCCCGTGCTCGGCCTGGATGGCCATCAACCGCTCGGCCGCGTAGGAGAGTGCCTCCTCCCAGCCCACCTCGCGCCAGGGATCCGTGATCGCCTCACGCACCATCGGGGACAGGACGCGGTCGGCGTGGGTGGCATAGCCCCAGGCGAAGCGGCCCTTCACGCACGAGTGCCCGCTGTTGGCACCACCGCCCTTGTACGGCACCATGCGCACGACCTCGTCGCCCCGCAGCTCCGCCTTGAAGGTGCAGCCGACGCCGCAGTAGGCGCACGTCGTCAGCACGGTGCGACGAGGCACGCCGAGGCTGATGACCGACTTCTCCTCCAGCGTCGAGGTCGGGCACACCTGCACACAGGCACCGCACGAGACGCATTCGGAGTCGAGGAAGCTGCCCGCCGGGCCCGGTGTCACCTTCGAGAAGAAGCCCCTCCCCTCGATCGTCAGCGCCAGCGTCCCCTGCACCTCGTCGCAGGCGCGCACGCAGCGCGAGCAGACGATGCACTTGGAAGGGTCGAAGGTGAAGTAGGGGTTCGATTCGTCCTTGTCGGCCCCGAGGTGGTTGTCTCCGGCGTAGCCGTAGCGAACGTCGCGCAGGCCGACAACGCCCGCCATGTCCTGCAGCTCACAGTCCCCGTTGGCGGCACAGGTGAGGCAGTCGAGCGGGTGGTCGGAGATGTACAGCTCCATGACGCCGCGGCGCAGGCGCTCGAGCCTCGGGGTCTGCGTGGCAACTCGCATCCCCTCTGCCACCGGCGTCGTGCAGGAGGCGGGCGTCCCCTTGCGTCCCTCGATCTCGACGAGGCAGAGGCGGCAGGAGCCGAAGGCGCGCAGCGAGTCCGTGGCGCACAGCTTCGGCACGTCGATGCCGGCGAGGGCGGCGGCCCGCATGACCGAGGTGTCGGCGGGAACGGTGACGGGGTGCCCGTCCACCACCAGCGTGACGACGGGTGGGGCCGGCACCGCATCGGTGGCCGGCGCCGGTTCCGGCGTGCCGAGATCGTGTTCTCTCAACAGGGTCATGACTTAGCTCCCTCACTCGTCATTGTCCCACTTGTCGCCCTTGGCGCCGGCGCGCTCCGTCCGTCACCGGTAGCGAAGTCCTCGGCGAACCAACGCAGGGCGCTCCGTACCGGCTGCGGCGTCAGGCCTCCCATGGCGCAGAGCGAACCGTCAACCATGAGCTCGCACAGATCGTCCAGCAGCTGCAGGTTCGCATCGCGGTCCTCGCCGGCGACGATCCGGTCGATGACCTCGACGCCGCGCACGGAGCCGACCCGGCAGGGCGTGCACTTGCCGCAGGACTCCGCCGCGCAGAACTCCATGGCAAATCGGGCCTGTCGTGCCATGTCGACCGTGTCGTCGAAGACGACGATGCCGCCGTGGCCGAGCATGGCGCCGGCAGCGGCAAGGGCCTCGTAGTCGCTCGGCAGGTCGAGCTGATCCTCCGGCAGGTAGGCACCGAGCGGCCCGCCCACCTGTACGGCGCGCACGGGGCGACCGCTCGCCGTGCCGTCCCCGAAATCCTCGATCAGCTCCCGCAAGCTGACGCCGAAGGGCAGCTCCACGATGCCGCCGCGACGGATGTTGCCGCCGAGCTGGAAGACCTGGGTACCGCGCGATCGGCCCACACCGTGGCGCTCGTATGCGGCGGCACCCTCCGCCAGCACGGACGGGACGGCAGCGAGCGACAACACGTTGTTCACGACGGTGGGGCACCCGAAGAGGCCTTCGATGGCCGGCACGGGCGGCTTGGCACGGGCGACGCCGCGATTGCCCTCCAGGCTCTCGAGCATCGAGGTCTCCTCGCCGCAGATGTAGGCGCCCGCCCCCACCCGGACCTCGATCTCGAAACCGCTCGCGGCACCGATCCAGCCCTGCTCGCCGGCGAGGCCGATTGCCTGGCGCATCGTGGCGACGGCGGCGGGGTACTCGGAGCGGATGTACACGTAGCCCTCCGAAGCCCCCACTGCCCGGGCGGCGATCGCCATCCCCTCGATCAGCAGGAAGGGGTCGCCCTCCATCAGCATGCGGTCCGCATACGTCCCGGAATCACCCTCGTCGGCGTTGCAGCAGATGAACTTGAGGTCAGCCGGCGTCTCGAGGACGGTCTGCCACTTGATGCCGGTCGGGAAGCCCGCCCCGCCTCTGCCGCGCAGGCCCGCCTCGGCGACCTCGGCGACGATCTCGGCAGGTTGCATGCTGCGAGCTCGCCGCAGGCCTTGCAGGCCGCCGTGAGCTTCGTAGTCGGCGGGCGACAGCGGATCCGTGATGCCGACGCGTGCGAAGGTGATCCGCTCCTGCCGGGCGAGGTAGGGGATCTCCTCGGTCGGCCCGAGGTAGCGGGGCCCCGTGGCGGGCTCGCCCGCCAGGATGCTCTCGAGGAGGGCCGGCACGTCACCCGGCGTCACGGGGCCGAAGGCAAGGCGGCCCGACGTCGTCTCGAGCTCCACGAGTGGCTCCAGCCAGAACAGCCCCCGCGAGCCGGGCCGCACGATGCGGAGGTCTGCGGCGTGGTTGCTGTCGCGCTTGCCGGTCGGGCGGCGCCCCGCTGCCTGCCGCTCCAGTTCCTCGGCGACGGCCTCGGCACCGACGGAGAGTGCCCCGGTGTCTCGCGAGACGTACAGCGTCGTCACGACGCCGGACCGCTGACGAGCTGGTCGAACCGATCGGCGTCGACGCGGCCGAAGACCTCGTCATCGACCATCACGGAGGGCGACAGGGCGCAGTTGCCCAGGCAGAACACCTGCTCAAGGGTGACTCCGCCATCGCTCGTCGTTTCGCCGAGGGCGATGCCGAGCCGCTCGGTTGCGTGCCTGACGAGCGCCTCGGCGCCCATCGCCTGGCAGGCTTCGGCCCGGCACACCTTCACGACGGAGGAACCCACCGGCTCGCTCCGCAAGTCGGCGTAGAAGCTGAGCACCCCGTGCACCTCGGCCTCGGAGAGGTTGAGCACATCGGCGATGACGGTGACGGACCGACGGTCCACGCAGCCGAAGGCGTCGTGTAGGGCGTGCAGCACGGGTAGCAGGGGTCCGCGGACGTGCTCGTGCCGGCGGACAAGCTCTCGGGCTCGATCCTCCGACCACGGCTCTGTGGGCGTGGATGTCGGTGCCACGAGGACCGAGACTAACTCGCGGTTCAGTCCTGCGTGTTCCACGAAGGCGACGTCACGCCGGTGCGGGGTTGCCCGCCTACGATCGCGGCATGTGCCGAAGCATCGTCAGCCTCCGAGACATACCCGACCTGGCGCCGCACGAGGTGGAGGCCGCCGCCCGGCAGTTCGTGCGCAAGGTCTCGGGCACGAAGGCGAGAACACCCTCGCGGGCCAACCAGGAGGCATTCGACCGCGCCATCGGGGAGATCGCCGCCACGACCTCCCGCTTGCTGGCGTCCTGGGTCGTGCAGGGCCGGCCGCAAGGCTACGAGGCGGCCGCCGGCGACTGAAGGGCCCCGGCGCGCCTCAACCGCGCCCGTCGGGCGGCAGCGTGCTCGGCCCCACGTGGTCCGCCAGCCACGTCGTCATCGGCCCGCAGGCACGCAGGAAGTCGGTGACACCCTTCTTCACCTTGGCCGTGCCGAGCCAAGGCCCCGGCGGCCACTGCTGCCAGGAGACGAGGCCCTTGTTGCGGAGGAGCTCGATGCGGGGGTGGTCCTTCGGATAGCCCTTCGGGGCCGTCTTCAAGGTGTCGTGACCGCTCACCTCGATGCCCTTTCTCTCGAGGGCGGCGATGAGGCGCTCCAGGGCGGTGCCGGATGCGTCCTCCGCGACGGCGGCCCGGTACCGCTCGAGCTGGTCGGGCGCCATCATGTACATGCCGCTGCCGGCGCCGAGGCCCTGGGCGGAGAACTGCACGTAGCCGCCGCCGGCGAGTGATGCCCCCATCGCCGTCTTGTAGGGAGACTTGTCCCGGCTGAAGCGCACGTCACGATAGGGCCGGAAGATCTTCCCCTCGCCGAACTCCGGGGCCAGCGCGGCGAGGAGGGCGGTCATGGGGGCGAGCACGGCCTCCTCGTAGACGGCCTTGTTGGCCTGCCAGTAGGTCTTCGAATTGTCAGCCTCGAGACCCTCGTAGAAGTCGATCGCCTCCGCCGGCCAGCCCGTGAACGCCATCGGTTCCTTGCTCGCTGTCGCCATCGGCGCAGTGTAACGAGCGGTCGGCGGGGCGGCTCAGGGGCTCAGCCGTGCCCGCACGCGGGACGGACCGGCCATGCGGCCGGTCCGGTGCCCATTGCGATGATCCGGTATGGACTCCGCCATCCGTGATTGGGACGCTCCGACACTGTCACAACTCACAGTGCCTCGGCGGCCGATTGCTCCTCGCGTGCCGACTGCCCAATGTGTCGCGGGCATACTCCGCTGGGGTTGGGCGGGTTCAGGGCGAACCGAACAACGCTCCGACCATCTTGGCGATCAGGCGCCAGAAGCACGGCAGCCCGGGCTCTTCAGCCCGGGCACCCTCAGTCCGGTGGACCGGACTCCTCGGAACAGTCCAACGTTTTCACGCCGACTCCTTCCGTTCTACCGTCACATCACGGGAACCTCTTTCCCGCACCACCCATGGTCTACCTCTCACCATGCCGCGTCAAGGGATTCTTCAGATTTTAAAAGCGCAGCCGTCCCAGCAGGCGAGCAAGCGCGGCCGCCGCCGACCGCGCAGCTCGAGGAGCATCTCGGCTGGCTCCGAGCCGGACGCCCGGTAGCGGACGCCGATCTCCGGGTCACCGACCGGCTCGTAGCTCGCAGCATCCGCCGGGGCAGTCGTCGTTGCCGCCAACACCGTCAGCGCGCCGCCACAACACTTCCGCTGCAGCGGCCGCACGTAGGCGACCCCGCCGGCGGCGGCGATGAACGCCCGCGCCTCGGGCGTGGCGACGACTCGCATGGAAAGAGTCTAGGGACGGCGCGCCAGCATCTCGAGCGTGTCGAAGAGGTGGGGCGTGTAGGCCTCCGACTCGGGCTTCATGAGGACCGAGCGCAGCACCCGCACCTCGGCGCCGTCAGTCGCTTCGAGATGGGGGTGGCGGCGGAGCATGTCCGCGGCCTGCACCCGCACGGTGCTGAGGAACACCGGGTCGGCCGCCGCCATCGCTTCGGACAAGATGCGTGCCGAGGAGGCGTCCACCTCCCTCAGGCTGGCGGTCCCGCCCGAGAAGTACGTAACGATGTCCAGCTCGGGTTTCTGGTACAGGCACAGCACGTCCGACGTCTCGAGGAGACCGGAGAGCGCCCCGGCGGCGCGGCGCGTCGCCGCCAGCACCCTGCCGAGCCCGCCGGCCGAGAGGGGGAAGAGTCGCAGCGTCAGCCAGAAGGCAGCTGCTGCGGCGCCCGCCCGCGAGCACTCGAGGCTGATCTCGCCGAGGTGCTGTGCGCCTCCCCCGGTGAAGTAGGTGTACGGCGACTCGTGCGAGTAGTGCTGCGCCACGTGAGGATCGGCGAACAGGACGGCCCCGCAGCCGTAGGGCTGCAAGCCGTGCTTGTGTGGATCGACGACGAACGAGTCGCACGACCCGATCGCCTCCCACGGGGCCGGGTCGAGCCCGAGTGCCTGGGAGGCCTCGCCGTCGCGCCCCAACACGCTGAAGAAGCCCCCGTACGCCCCGTCCACGTGCACCCGCAGCCCGTAGCGCTCCTTCAGGGCCAGGGCCTCCTCCACGCGGTCGACGGCTCCGAGGCCCGTCGTGCCCACGGTGAGGACGACCGTCCCGATTGCCTGCCGCCGTGCCAGGTCTTCGACCTGGTCAAGGTCGATGCGCCCCCCTTCGTCGCTGCCGACCGCATGGGCCCTGACGCCGAGGAGGTGGCACATGCGCCCGTGGGTGTAGTGCGCCTGGTCGGAGAAGGCGACACCTCGCTCCGGATGGCTGCAGCGGGCCACGAAGAGGGCTTCCAGATTGGCGATCGTGCCGCTCGAGGTGAGGTGACCGAGTGGCGCCGGGAACCCGATCATCTCGGCGAGCTGGGCAACGGCCTCCACCTCCATCGCGGCCGTCGCCGGTCCTCCGTCGAGAGCGTGGTTATTCGGATTGACCAGCATCGCCGCCAGATAACCGGCGATGGCGCCCGGGTGCGGCGGTTTCAGCATCTGCCCGGCGTAGCGGGGGTGGAAGAAGGGGTAGTTGTCCTCCAGCCGCGAGCAGAGCTCGGCAAAGGCACTTTCGAGGACGTCTTCGTCGACGTCGAGCACCGGCGAGGGCTCGAACGGCCCGAAGCTCGCTTCCCAGCGGCGGTGGTGCTCGAGGGCGGCGCCGATGCAGGCCTGCAGGTCCATGTCGCTCAGCCGAGTCGGGCGACGGCCAGAGCGGCGGCCAGCAGCACGACGGACCACGACATGAGGCGCAAGGCCCGCTCGAGCGGTTGGATGAGCATGGCGCGGTCCACCGCCTGCGTGCTGCCGTCCGACAGCACGACTCGACCCTCCACGTCGACGACGCGCCGCCGGACGAAGCGGGCCGGTGTGCTGAGGGCCCGCTGCACGGTCGACAAGCCGAAGGCGCCGGCACCACCCAGCAGTGCGGCCCAGGAGAGGCGGTCCGCCTGCGCCAGGTACGCCGTCAGCACGGGGAAGACCCCCCAGGCGAGGGCGAAGCCACTGTCGGTGTGCACGAGGCCCCCGAACCACTCGGCGTTGTAGGCCATGACGAGGAGGGGCCCGATCACGATGAACGGCAGCAGGGGCCAGCCGACCCGCGACACCCCGATGACGCCGAGGGCGATGGCGCCGGCGAGAGCAACAGCGGAGACGGCGACGAGGACGCCCGAGTGGATCTCGGTCTTGAGCGGTCGCCCGTGCAGCTCGTCGAGGGCGTGGGCGGCGATCCCGACGGCGAGGAAGAAGGCGAGGAGCGTGGCGACGAGGCGGCTGAGCTGGACGTGAGGCGCCAGCGAGGCGCCGATGACGACGTAGGACAGGTGCCAGGCCGTATAGGGCGGGTGCAGCAGCGTCCACCAGTCGCGCCAGCCCCCCGTTCGCCCGGCGGCGTAGTAGGCGGGGCGGAGTTCCGGTCCGGCCGTGCTCGTGGCCGCGCGCCGGCCCCCCGGGCGCAGCCGTCGCCCCGCTGTCACGGCGCCCGCCGTCCCCACATGACAAGGCCGCCGCCCAGGCTCATGCGTCGCACGGCGACGTCATCGATGCCGGCGTCCCGCCATGCCTGCACGGTCCAGGCGACCGGGTACGCCTTGTAGTGGTTCGAGATGCTGGGACCGAGGAAGCGGCCGACCTTCCACCACTCCTCGCCGCCTGTGAGGTAGCCCGCCACCGGCAGCACGAGCCGTGTGTAGCAGATCCACAGGGCGTGCCACACGGGGTTCGGCGGTACGAGGAACTCCAGGCTGGCGATGGCTCCCCCCGGCTTGACGACGCGGGCGAGCTCCGCCAGCGTGGCCGCCGGGTCCTCCACGTAGCGCAACAGGTAGGTGAAGCTGAGGGCGTCGAACGTGGCGTCCGGGAAGGGCAGCTGCTCTCCCCTGCCGAGAACGAGCTGGATGCGCTTGCCTTCGCCGGCCGCAGCCACGTTCTCGGCCCCCTGCCACAGCATGGCCCTCGTGAGGTCGAGGCCGACGACGCCGGCGCCTGAGCGGCGTGCGAGCTGCAACGCCACGCCCGCCGTGCCAGAGGCGACGTCGAGGATGCGGCCGGGCGAGCCGGCGATCACGTGGTCGACCATCTCGCGGCGCCAGCGCCGGTTCTGGCCCATCGACAAGAGCTCGGCGAGGCGGTCGTAACGGCCCGGTAGTCCCGAGAAGAGCGACTTTGCGAAACGGTTCTCTCGAGACCTCTCCGTCACGGGCATCACGGGACCAGCTGTGCGGGGGCGGCAAGGGCCGTCCGCAGGAAGTCGACTTGCAGCAGGAGGAGGTTCTCGGCCACGACCTCCTGTGGCGTCATGTGGGTGACCCCGGAGAGGGGGAGCACAGAATGCTGGCGACCGGTCGCCAAGAGGGCGGACGACAGCTGCAGGGTGTTGGCGACGGCGACGTTGTCGTCGGCGAGCCCATGGATGAGGAGAAGCGGCCGCCGCAGCCGGGCAGCATCGCTCAGCAACGAGGTGCGGTCGTAGTTCTCCGGCGTCGTGGCCGGGTTCCCGAGGTACCGCTCGGTGTAGTGGGTGTCGTAAAGGCGCCACTCGGTGACGGGAGCGCCCGAGACGGCGGCGTGGAACACGTCCGGCCGGCGCAACACGGCGAGGGCAGCCAGATAACCCCCGAAGGACCAGCCGCGGATGGCCACCCTCGACAGGTCAAGGTCGGCGAACTCCTCGGCGACGGCGTGCAGCGCTGTGACCTGGTCTTCGAGCACGGGCGAGGCGATCTCGCCGAAGACGGCGCGGTCCCAGGCCGGCCCACGTCCGGGCGTCCCGCGACCATCGGCCACCACGACGCAGTACCCCTGGTCGGCAAACCACTGCGAGGTGAGGAACACCGACGAGGAGGCCAGCACCATCTGGACGTGCGGGCCTCCGTAGGGATCGAGAAGTACCGGGAGGCGTTTCGATCCCGGCTCGTGGTCGTGGGGGAACAGCACCGCCGTGCGGATCTGGCGGTCCCCTGCGCGTCGCATGCGCGGTCGCGGCGCGATGACGGGGGTCTCCGCCACGGAGGCGACCCGGGCGATCGAACGGCCGTCGCGGTGCACCGTGACGCTCACGCCGTCGCCGTCGAGGCTGCGCTTGGCCAGCACGCTGGTGCCGCCGCCGCACCACGCCGTCGAGACGCCGGCCGGCTCGTCCCCCGGCAGGGGGGCGAGGCCGCCCGCCGGCGACCACACCCACACGCCGACCTCGGTCGGCTCGGTGGAGGCGGCCAGCAGCACGACGTCACCGTCCACACCGAGCACACGGCGCACCTGCAGGTCATCCGGCGTCACGATTGCGTCGCCGATGACAAGGCGCTTGGCCTCACCGGCGTCGACCGTCCAGACCAACGTGCCGTCGGAGAGGTGGGCCGGCACGCCCTCGACGATGTCCACCCAGGCGTCGTCGCGGTCCTCCCGCACGAGCGACGTCTCCCCCGTCGCCGCATCGACCGCCAGCACCTGCAGGCGACGCTGGTCGCGGCTCTGCACGACGACGAGCAGGCCGTGGGACGACCACGACACCGTCGTCACGTACTCGAAGCCCTCGCGGTCCCAGGAGACCTCGCGGGTCCTGCCCCCATCGGCGAGGGCCACGAGGTGCAGCGTGACGTCGGCGTTGGCCGTGCCGGCGGCGGGATACGCCATCTCCGTGGCCGGTCTCGTCGGGTCGGCGGGGTCGGCGATGTAGCGCCGGGCGACGCCGCTCGTGTCGACGCGGGCGACGAGGATCTGCTCGCCGTCCGGCGACCACCAGTACCCCTCGAGGCGGTCCATCTCCTCGGCGGCGACGAACTCCGCCAAGCCGTAGGTGACGTGCCCGGGCCCCCCGTTGGCCCCGTCCTCGCCCTCCGGGTCGGCGAGCACCCGGTCATCGGGAACGCCCGCGCTGCCCCCGGGCCTCGAGGCGATGACGCGCAGCGCACCGTGCGAGACGTAGGCGACGTGCTCGCCGGAGGGCGACAGTCGCGGATCCACGGCCGGCGAACGCCCGCTCAGCTCTCTCACCTCGGCCAACTCGACGTCGGCGACGTAGAGGCGCCCCGAGAGGTCGAAGGCAACCGTAGTCGCAGCCGTGTCGGCTGTGAAGCGCACGATGCCCGCCCACGACTCCCTCGCCCGCTCGCGGCGCGCCTGCTCCTCGGGCGCCAGGTGCTCGAGGCCGCCGGCGAGGAGCGGCTCCGGATCGACGACGAGCCGCTCCGAGCCCGTCGTCACGTCCAGCTCGTAGAGGCACGTCATGGCGTCCGAGCCGCTCTTCGAGCGCAGGAAGAGCACTCGGTGACCGTCGGGTGCGATCACGAAGGCCCGCGGGGTGCCGAGACTGAACCGCCGGGTGCGGGCGTACTGGCGGGGAAAGCTGATCTCTGTCACGGCCCCATCCTTGCCGATTGACCCTGGCGGCACCGCACCTTCAGCAATCCGCCTATCGCCCGGCGGCATAGGCCTGCATGGCCCGCGGGTCGGCAGCGGCGCGCAGGAAGCCGTCGGAGGAACGGGCGACGGCCGTCGTACGACCGAGCAGCCACGGCCCGGCCACGACGACGTCGTGGCCACGACGACGAAGGCTCGAAATGGTGCCGTCCCCGAGGCGGTCCTCGACCACGAGCTGGTTCGGGTGAGCCTCCCGCGGGAAGAAGGAGGAGGGCACGTGGTTCGAATGCCACGAAGGGGCGTCGATCGACGCTTGCAGGTCCATCCCGAAGACGCAGTGATTGAGGAAGGCGAGCAACGTCCACTGATCCTGCTGGTCACCGCCTGGGGTCCCGAAGGCCAGGTACGGCCGCCCGTCGCGCAGAGCGAGCCCCGGGCTGAGCGTCGTGCGGGGGCGCTTGCCCGGAGCCAGGCTGGCCGGCAACCCTGCCTCGAGCCAGAACATCTGCGCCCGCGTGCCCAAGCAGAAACCGAGGCCGGGTACGGCCGGCGAGCTCTGCAACCAACCGCCACTCGGTGTCGCCGAGATGAGGTTCCCGAACCGGTCGGCCACGTCGAGGTGGCAGGTGTCGCCCCGCGTCTCACGCCAGGAGCCCGGCGGAGGCCCGAGTCGGGGGTCGAGGTCGCCTCCGGGGGTGCTCCTGCCCTCCTCGCCTGCCGGGGCCTGCCTCGCCAGGATCCGCCCCGGCAGGCGAGGGCTGCGTCCCCCCGGCGAGCCCGGGCGCAGGTCGCTGTTCGCCGTCTCGCCGACGAGGGCCCGCCGCGTCGCCGCGTAGGACGGCGAGAGGAGCTCGCCGAGCGGGACCTCCACCATGCGGGGATCGCCGTAGTAGGCCTCTCGATCGGCGAAGGCCAGCTTGCAGCATTCCGTCACGACGTGGACGAGATCGGGGCTGCCGGCGCCGAGAGAGGCAAGATCGAAGCCGGCCAGGAGCGAGAGCTGCTGCAGGAAGACGGGGCCCTGCCCCCAGGGTCCCGTCTTGCAGATCTCGAAGTCGCCGAAGGCGAGGCGGACCGGCTCTTCCAGCGACGCCCGCCAGCGCGAGAGGTCCTCACCGCCGAGCAGGGCCGAGCCTGTGCAGAAGGCGTCGACGGCCTCGGCGACGAAGCCCTCGTAGAAGGCCCGGCGGGCAGCTTCGAGCTGGGCCTCGCGTGCCGCCCCGGCCGCTTCGGCGCTCGTGACGAGGCGGCGATAGGTCGCAGCCAGCTGCGGGTTCTTGAGGCGACTGCCGGCCGGCGGCACTCCCCCCGCAAGCCAGATCTCGGCCGAGGTCGGCCAGCTCGGCGTCATCTCGGCGCTGACGGCGCCCAGCACGGCTGCGAGGGAGGCAAGCACCGGCCAGCCGCCCTCGGCGTATCCGATCGCCGGCTCGAGGATCTCTCGCAGCGACATCGTCCCGAAGCGCTCCAGCAGCAGCATCCAGGATCCGAACCCCCCTGGCACGCAAGCGGCGAGGAGACCGGTTCCCGGCACGAGCCCGTGGCCGAGCTCGGCGAATCGCTCCGCCGTCGCCGCCTCCGGCGCAGGCCCCTGGCCGTCGACGACGAGCACGGCGTCTTCGGCGGCGGAGTAGAGGACCATGGGCGCCTCGCCCCCGAGCCCGTTCTGGTGCGGCTCGACGACCTGGAGCACGAAGCCCGCCGCAGCAGCGGCGTCGAAGGCGTTGCCCCCTCGCTCGAGCATTGCCATGGCGCACTGGGCGGCGATCCAGTGCGACGCCGCCGCCATCCCGAACCCGCCGACGAGCTCCGGCCGCGTCGTGAAGGTCGTGGTGCTCACCGCGGCCACACCTCATAGCTGCAGACGTGGGCCCCGTCGAGGAGGTGGGCCACCCGCTCGACGCGACCGTCGGGAAGGGCCTCGCGGATGAAGGCCAGCTCGCTCGCGCACGCCTGCCGGTAGCCCGTCGCCACCGAGAGGATGGCGCAGTTGTGCTCCGTGATCCTCCAGCCGCCCTCCCCCAGCCGCTCGACGTTGGCAAGATAGCCGTCCTCGTCGAGGATACGAGTGAGCTCTGCGACCTGCTCGTCGAGCCGCAGGCCGGAGAGCCTCGACTCGGCGTCGTGCAGGCGCCGCCGCCGCCGCTGCTCGAAAAGGCGGGCGACTTCTTGGCTCTGTGGGCCGCCGAGGTATCCGAGGAGCTCGCTGGTGAGATCGGCGTAGCGCTTCGGGAAGAGGCCTTCGGCGGCACTCGAGAGCTCGTAGCGGTGTGCGGGCCGGCCACGCCCGTCCGGGTCGGAGTGGTGGCTGACAAGGCCGTCCTCCTCGAGACGGCCGAGCTGCTGGCGAATGGCGGCAATCGTGATGCCCAGCTCGGCAGCCAGCTCCCCGGCCCGCATGACCCCGTGGCGCTTCAGCGTGAGCAGGACGGCACGGCGAGTGGATGCCATCGACGCCAGCGGTGCCTCGATCGAGGTCGCCGCCGCGGGGCCGGGCGGCGGCGCCGCCGGCGCCTTCGTCACGGCAGGACCAGATGAACGTCCCCGAACTCGTGCCACAAGTAGCCCTCCTCGAGCGCAACCGTATAGGAGCGCTCGAGGAGAGCCCGCCCGGCGACGGCTTCGAGCATCGCCAGATGGGACGCCTCCGGCTCGTGCCAGCCCGTCAGCAGCCCGTCGACCGAGCGCAAGCGGCGGTCCGCTGTGATAACGAGATCGGTCCACCCCGCCCCCGGGTGGACCGTGCCGGCACTGTCGACGACGGACTCGAGCGCCCGCACGACCGTCGTGCCGACGGCGATCACCCTGCCCCCGCCGGCGCGGGCGGCATTGATGCGCTGTGCCGTCACGGCCGGCACCCGGTAGAACTCGGCGTAGGGCGGCTCGCCGGCCTCGAGCGATGCCACACCCGTATGGAGCAGGAGGGGCGTCAGGGCGATCCCCTTGGCGACAAGGCGCGTGATGACCTCGGGGCTGAAGGGCCGCCCGGCGCTCGGCATCTCGGCCGATCCCGGCTCGGTCACATAGACGTTCTGATAGGCGCTGAGCGGCCACCGCCCGCGCACGTAGCCGTAGCGGATGGGGCGCCCGTGCGCGGCCAGGTAGGAGAGCACGGAGCCGGGAACCGTGACCTGCGCCACCCAGAGGCGCACACCCCGCCGGTGGCGCCCATAGGGTGCCAGCAGCGTCACGAGGCCGCCGGCCGGGAGGTGGATCGCCTCGCCGGCTGCGGCGTCGAAGACCGGCCTGCCCTCGGAGCGCAGCTCCACCGTCCAGAGGCCGGCGGGCAGCTGCGTGGACAGGTGCACGTCGAGGTGGCGACCTCCCGTACCCGACCCGGGCACGTCGGCCGCCAGGGTGCCGGACGTGTTGAGGACGACGAGGTCTCCCTCGCACAGGTGCGAGGGCAGGTCGAAGAAGGTCGAGTCGGCGATCGCTCCCGACGCCTTCCACGCCACGAGCATGCGGACGGCGTCGCGCGTGAGACCGCGTGCCTCGGGCGGTTCGGACGCCTCCAGTTCGGGGGGCAAGTCGAAACCCAACCCGCCCGTCAGCCCGACCCCGATCGACACCGACGGCCTCGGCGGAGCGCCAGCCGCCAGCAGGCGCGGGGTCGCCGCCGGCGTCACGGCGCCGCCCCGATCTCGGCCGCCCGGTAGCGGCCGCTGCCGTCGTCGCCGGCGATGAGGTCGAGGATGGCCGGCACGACGGCGGTGGGCGGCGGTCGGTCGGAGATGTCCTCGCCGGGAAAGGCATCCTGGTGCATCTGGGTGTTCATGTCGCCCGGGTCGACGGCGAGGAAGCGCACGGCAGGCTCTTCGGCGGCCAGCGTCGCCGTCAGGTGATCGAGGGCTGCCTTCGAGGATCCATATGGCCCCCAGGTGTTGTAGTGCTCGACGGCGGCATTGGACGTCACGTTCAGGACGGTCGGCCGCGGCGACTGGCGCAGCAGGGGAAGGAGACCCTGCACGAGCGCCAGTGGTGCGAGCACGTTGACGTCATAGACACGCCGGAGATCCTCCAGCGGCGCCTCCCGCAGGGAGACGAGCGGGCTGCGCCCGAGGGTGCTGGCGTTGTTCACGAGGACATCGAGGCGCCCGAGGCGCCCGACGGCTGCCGCCAGCGCCGCCCGGTGCTGCTCGCTCGTGACGTCACCGGCGATCTCGTAGACCGCTGCTGACTCGCCGAGGCGCCGGCGCATCGCCGCCGCCGCCGCAGCGAGAGGGACCGGATGGCGGGCGTCGAGGACGAGCGTCCAGCCCCGGCCGGCGAGCGCCTCTCCGAGCGCCCGGCCCAGCCCCCGCGACGCCCCGGTGATGAGAGCAACCTTCATCGGGCATCTCCCCTGTCTTGCGGTGGGCCATCGCCCACCTTCAGTTCTATAAAGATAGCTGTCTCTATTTTTATTTCCGGCCGGGGCGCCCTTGCTAGTTTCCCGGCAGGCTCCCCCGCCGCCGGGGCGGCGCCGAGGAAGGCCGGCAACACCCATGAACGAGGTTGAGAAGCCGTTGGTGTTCGCCGTCGACGACGAGGAGCACATCACCGAGCTGATCGCACTCGGCTTGTCCATCAACGGCTTCGAGGTCGTTCGCCTCGCCACGGGCCGCCAAGCCCTCGCCGAGATCGAGCGCCGGCGCCCGGACCTCGTCGTGCTCGACGTGATGCTGCCCGACCTGGACGGTTTCGAGGTGGCGCGTCGCCTCCGCCAGACCGAGGGTGCCGGCACGCGGGTCCCCATCATCTTCCTCACCGCCAAGGACGCCACGGCCGACAAGGTGCAGGGCCTCAAGCTCGGGGTCGACGACTACGTCACGAAACCCTTCAGCATCGAGGAGCTCATCGAGCGTGTCCGTGCCGTGCTGCGACGCTCCCGCGGCCCACAGAGCGGCGCCCACCGCCTCAGCTACGCCGACCTGGAGCTCGACGAGGACACGAGGGAGGTCTGGCGGGGCGGCAGGCTCGTGGAGCTGACGCCGACCGAGTACCGCTTGCTCCACTACCTGCTCTCGAACGCCCGCCGCGTCCTCACGCGAGACCAGATCCTCGCTCAGGTGTGGGATTACACCTTCGCCGCCAACGCCAGCGTCCTCGAGACCTACATCAGCTACGTGCGCCAGAAGATCGACGCCAGCGATCCGCCGTTGATCCAGACGGTTCGCGGCGTCGGCTACAGCCTGCGCCTGCCGGCGGGTCACCGCCGAGCGGAGTGAGGCGGGCTGCGGACGTGCGGCGTTTCGGAGCAGATTCCCAGGTTTGGCTGCGGCGACTCGCAGAAGCGGACGGCAACATCAGGCGATGAGCCTTCGGCTGCGGCTGGTCCTCGGGCTCGTGGCACTGCTCGTGCTCGGCCTCGGCGCCTTTGGCGTCGCCACGTACTCCCTCTACGCGCCCTCGCAGTACCAGCACCTCGATGACCAGCTGAGGACGTCGCTCCCCTACGCCAGCTCGCAGCTCTACACCCTCGCCGGCATCCACGCGCAACCCCCGGGGGGTGGTCCGGGCGGCTCGGACGGCGGCTCAGGCGGTGATCCCGACGACATGGGCGCCGGAGGCGGCGACAACGGGCCGGGCGGACCGGCTCCGGCGACGACGCTGCCCCCTGGCACGTTCTCGGAGCTGCTGAACCCATCGGGCAGCGTGCGCGCCAGCACCGAGTACCTCGGCTCGAGCACCTCGCGGCCCAAGCTGCCGAGTCCGCTCGGATCGGTCCCGGCGAAAGGACGCTTGCTCACGACGGGATCGACGACCGGCGGCGGCAGCTGGCGCGTGCTGCTCTCGCCGGCGTCCGGCGTGCCGGGAGACGTCGTCGTGATCGCCGTACCGACCTCGGGCGTCACGGCCGCCCTCCACCGGCTGCTGCTCATCGAGGCGGGCGTCGCCGCCGGCCTCCTCGCCATCCTCTCCCTCGGATCCTGGCTCGTGCTGCGGCGCGGGCTCCGCCCCCTCGAGGAGATGGCGACGACGGCGCGTTCGATCGCCGCCGGCGACCTCTCGCGCCGCGTGGCGCCTGAGGGAGGCCCCACCGAAGTGACCCAGCTCGGCGCCGCCATCGACACCATGCTCTCGGACATCGAAGCCGCATTCGCAGAGAGGGAGGAGAACGAGCAGCGGTTGCGCCGCTTCCTCGCCGACGCCTCCCACGAGCTGCGGACGCCGTTGACCTCTATCCAGGGCTTCGCCGAGCTGTTCCGCCTCGGCGTCGACAACGAGCACATCGACCAGCCGACCATCGTTCGCCGAATCGAGGACGAGGCCGCCCGCATGCGCACCCTCGTGGAGGACCTCCTCCTGCTCGCCCGGCTCGATCTGGCGCCTGAGCCGCAGCACGACGCGCTCGACCTCGCCGTGCTGGCGGCCGACGCCTGCAGCGACGCCGTCGCCATGGCGCCGGACCGGCCCGTCACCCTCAACGCCCCCGACCCGGTCGACGTCATGGGCGACGCCAACCACCTCCGGCAGGCGATCGCAAACCTCGTCACGAACGCCATCCGGCACACGCCGAGCGGCAGCCCCATCGAGGTGTCGGCCAGCCGGCAGAACGGCACCGCCATCGTCTCGGTGCGGGACCACGGGCCGGGGCTCGACGCCGAAGGGCTCGAGCACGTCTTCGACCGCTTCTGGCAGGCCGACACGGCACGGTCGGGCGTTGGTGCCGGGCTCGGGCTGGCGATCGTGTCGGCCATCGCCACCGAGCACGGCGGCGGCGCCGAGGCCGGCAATGCCGCGGGGGGCGGCGCCGTCTACTCCCTCCGCATCCCGGCCGCGGCGCCGGCGGCGCCGGCTCCCCGTACGGCGACGCACCGAGCGCCCTGAGCCGGCGGGAGAATCGGCGGGGTTTCCTCGCGGAGTCCCAGAGAACCTGGAGCTGGCACCGCCACAGTGTTGCCATGGCCGCCGTGCTCGATGTCGTGGTGCCGGTCTTCAACGAAGCGGGCTGTCTCGAGGAGAGCATCCGCGCCTTGCGCTCCTACCTCGACACGGCGTTCCCCTTCGCGGCCGTCGTGACCATCGCCGACAACGCCAGTACGGACGACACGTTCCGTGTCGCCCGCCGGCTCGCCGCCGAGCTGGCCGGCGTGCGCCTCCTCCACCTCGAGGAGAAGGGGCGCGGGCGGGCGCTCAAGCAGGCCTGGATGCGGAGCGACGCCGCCGTCGTGGCCTACATGGACGTCGACCTCTCGACTGGTCTCGACGCCCTCCTGCCCCTTGTCGCCCCCCTCGTCTCCGGCCACAGCGACATCGCCATCGGGACCCGCCTGTCACGCAGCTCGCGCGTCGTGCGCGGCCCCCGCCGCGAAGTGATCTCGCGGGTCTACAACCGCTTGTTGCGAACGCTCATGCGGACTGGCTTCAGCGACGCCCAGTGCGGGTTCAAGGCCGTCCGGGGCGACCTCGTGCCCATCCTGCTGCCGCTCGTCGAGGACGAGGGCTGGTTCTTCGACACCGAGCTCCTCGTGATCGCCGAGCGAAACGGCTTGCGCATCCACGAGGTCCCCGTCGACTGGGTGGACGATCCGGACTCCCGCGTCGACGTGCTCGCCACCGCCGTCGGCGACCTGCGGGGCATGTGGCGGGTCAGCAAGCAGCTCGCCGCCGGCCGCTCGAGACTCGCCGGCGGCGACGTCGAGGGCGACTACCTGAAAGAGTTCGCCGCCGATGCCGGCCGTTTCGCCCGCGTCGGCATTCCGTCCACACTCGCCTGGCTCGTGCTCTTCCTCGCCCTCCGGGCCCCACTCGGGAGCGTCGCGGCCAACCTGGTCGCACTCTCTGTCTCGGCCCTCGGCAACCTGGCAGCGCGGCGCCACCTCGAGCGGCGGGAGGAGGAGCGTGGCTTTCGCGAGCTCGAGCGCGTCGCCATCGGTGGCTGGCTGGCCGCCCTCGCCGCCACGACGCTCGCCGTCATGGCCGCCGCCGCCGTCTCGCCGAGCTGGGTCGCCGAAACGCTCGCCGCCATGGCGGGCGGTGCTGTGGTGAGCGTGGGGCGTTTCGTCGTCCTGCGGGCGCTCGTCGTGCGCCACAGGCCGGCCCCGCCGCTGGGCGAGCCGGCAGGCTCAGGCGAAGCGGTCGCGCAGATCGAACTTGAGGACCTTGCCGGCGGGGTTGCGCGGCAGGACGTCCACGAGCTCGAGGCGGCTCGGCAGCTTGTAGCGAGCGAGGCCCTCGGCGGCGAAGTCACGCAGCTGTTCGAGCGTCAGGCTGGCGTCCGGTCGCAGCACGGCGACGGCTGTGACGGCTTCCCCCCAGCGTGGGTCCGGGAGGCCGATGACGGCCACCTCGGCGACGGCGGGATGCGTGTAGAGAACGCTCTCGACTTCGGCGGGGTAGACGTTCTCGCCACCGGTGATGACCATGTCCTTGATGCGGTCCGCCACGAAGAGAAAACCCTCGGCGTCGAGGTAGCCGACGTCGCCGGTGTGGAACCAGCCTTCGGCGTCGATGGCAGCGGCCGTTGCCTCCGGGCGGTTCCAGTAGCCCTTCATGACGTTGGGGCCGCGCACGCAGATCTCGCCGCGGGCATCTGGCTGCGTGACGGTGCCGCCGTCGGCGTCCTGCAGGCGGATGTCGATGAACATGGGGGCACGGCCGGCCGAGCCGAGCTTGGCAAGGGCGTGCTCCGGCGTGAGGAACGAGACGCACGGAGAGGTCTCGGTGAGGCCGTAGCCCTGGTTGATCTGGATGCCGCGGCCGAGGTAGAGCTTGATGAGGCTCTCGGGGACGGGGGCGCCCCCGCACACAAGGCTGCGGAGCGTGGTGAGATCGGCGTCGTCGAAGTCGGGGTGCTGGCTGGCGAACAGCAGCATGGCCGGCACGGCGAAGGCGATGGTGACGCCGTAGCGAGCGATGTCCTCGATGAACCTGCCCGCATCGAAGCTCCGATGCAGCACGTTCTCGGCGCCCTTCATCCAGGCCTGCAGCGTCGTGACGTTGAGGCCGCCGATGTGGAACAGCGGCGCCACCACGAGTGACACGTCGTTTTCGAGCATGTCGGTCAACAGCAGGGCCGTGAGGTTGTTCCACCAGAGATTGGCGTGGGTGAGCATCGCCCCTTTCGGGCGGCCGGTCGTGCCGGAGGTGTACATGATGACGGCGACTTCGTCCCCGTCGATCTGCTCACGGGCGACGGCACCGCCCACCGCCGTGGCCCCCGCCAGCGTCCGCCATCCGTCTTGGGCTCCTTCCGACGACAGGAAGGCCGTGCAGGGCAGCTCTGCGCGCACGGCGTCGATGAGTCCTCGATGCAGGTCGTCGGCGACGATCGTGTGCACGCCGGCGTCGTTGATGATGAAGCGCAGCTCGGCCGATGTCAGCCGGAAGTTGAGCGGCACGAAGATGGCCCCGAGGCGGGCGGCTCCGAACATGGTCTCGAAGAAGGCGGGGTGGTTGAGGCCGAGGTAGGCGACGCGGTCACCGTGGCGCACACCGCCGTCTTGCAGGGCGGCCGCCGTCGCTTCGATGCGGCGCTGCATCGTGGAATACGTCCACGTCTCGCCTTCGAAACTGAGACAGCGGCGGTTGGGCGTGAGCTTCGCCCGCTCCTCGAACCATCCGGCGAGCGAGACGTCAACTGACGGTGCCATGAGTCGATCCTTTGCTGGTCGTGTCTCGTTGCGAAGCGAGATCGCGAGGGCGCCTGTCGGCCCCCCGGGTCGGCCCCATTCTTGCCTGCACGGCACGCAGGCCGCGGCCGAGCGGCTCAGGCAGGCTCGCCGGCTAGGCCCCGTAGGCCGACGAAGGCGCCGACGAGGCGGAGAGCCTGCTCGAAGAAGGCCTCGTTGTCCTCCACGATGTTGGCGAAGTGACCGAACAGCTCGAAGCTCACCGCACCGAACAGCTGGGTCCAGGCGACGAGGGCCCGCACGGCAACCTGCGGCGGCACCCCGCCCATGACGGCCTGCGCGATGCCCTCGGCTTCCCGGCGCAGCGCCGGTGTCAAGGGAGGCAGATCGGCCGCCGGGGTCAGCTGAGCAGACGCTGCCGCTTCGGCGATGATGCCGCAGAGCACGAGCGTCACGCGGCTCGCCGGGCCGACGGTCTCCTCCGGCGCCCGGTAGCCGGGCACCGGCGAGCCGTACACGAGGGCGTACTCGTGCGGGTGAGCGAGGGCCCATCCGCGGATGGCCCGCCCGACCGCCAGCCACCTGCCCGCCGTGTCAGCCGGCGGGCAGGTGGCGTCGGCCGCCTCGGCGGCCGCCCCGATGGCGTCGTAGGCGTCGACGATGAGAGCCGTCAGCAGGTCGTCGCGAGATGCGAAGTAGCGGTAGAGGGCGGAGGACACCATGCCGAGCTCGCGGGCGACCGCCCGCAGCGAGAGGGCCGGGGCACCCTCGGCGGCGAGCTGCCGGCGTGCCTCCTGCTTGATCTCTCCGGTCAGCTCCGCCCGCACCCGGGCGCGGGCGGTGCGGGGGGCATCGCGAGAGGCATGGTGGGAAGCCTCCATCTCCGGAGTCTCGCACAATCGAGAGCACCGTACGTGAATCGGTGCGGTGATCTCGTCCTGCCCTACCCCCCCATCGGGCGGCTCACTTGCACGAGATTGCGGATCTCCCGCATCCCCACTGAGAGCGCCGCCAGGTCGGTCTGCCCGCTCGTCACAATGCCGTCGAGGGCGACGAGGCAGCGATCGGCCACGTCGCCCATGTTCGCAAGCCAGCGCGCCACCTGCTCTCCACCGCTCGTCCCGGGCGTACCGAGACGGAGGACATCGGCGGTGATCCAGGCTCGAGCCGTGTAGAGATCCTCCCGCACGGCCTCCCGGGCGAGCGCCTGCCAGCGGTCGTCTCGCGGGAGGGCGAGGATGCGGGCAAGCAGGACGTCGAGCGAGAGCGGCTCACCCAAGGCGAAGTAGACGGAGGCCGTCTCCTCGAGGTCGCGTCCGACGGTGCGGGCGACGTCGTTGAGGTCGAGGCCGGCGAACAGCGATGGCAACCCTGCCACTTGGCGGGCGAGCGTCTCCGGGACACCGGCCGCCACGTAGTGGGCGACAGCTGCCGCCTGCGAGGCGGCGCCCGCCGGGCCGACGAGCCCCGGCAGGTGGTCGGCCAACGCCGCCAGCCCGGCGGCGAAGTCGGATGCCGTCGCCACGACGTCGATGGGGTGGCGTCGGTGGACGAGGAGCCAACGCGCCGCCCGCTCCATGAGCTTGCGCACCTCGAGGAACAACTCGACCTGCACGCTGGCGGGCACGACGTTGTCGAGCCCTTCGATGGACGACCACAGCTCCTGCATGGAGAACATCCTCCAGGCGGCCATGTGGGCGCGTGTGATCTCCGGCGTCGCGCAACCGGTCTCCTCGGCGAGCCGGAAGACGAAGGTCGTGTCGCTGTGGTTCACCATGTGGTTCGTGAGCCTTGTGGCGATGATCTCCCGGCGCAGCGGGTGCTGGCTGAGCTGGGCGAGGTGGCGCTCCCGCAGTGCCAAGGGGAAGTAGTCCTCCAGCTCGGCCGAGCAGAAGGCGTCCTCCGGCAGGTCCGAAGCGACGAGCTCGGCGAAGATGGCGCTCTTGGCATAGGCGAGCACGACAGCGAGCTCCGGCATCGTGAGACCGCGACCGGCGTTCGCCCGAGCCCGCAGCTCCTCGTCGGAAGGGAGGTGCTCGAGCTCGCGGTTGAGGCCCGACTTCTCGAGCGCCGTGAGCGCCCGGGCGTGCACGTCGAGCATGCTGAGAGCCTGCGTCGTGGCGTTGTAGAGCGCCCGCGTCTGACCGTCGTTGTCCTCCAGCACGTGGACGGCGACGTCGTCGGTCATCTCGGCGAGGAGCTCGTCCCGCTGGCGCATCGTCATGCCGCCGTCGGCCACGACGCGACCGAGCAGGATCTTGATGTTGACTTCGTGGTCGGAGGTGTCGACGCCGGCCGAGTTGTCGATGGCGTCGGTATTCACGCGGCCGCCGGCCATGGCGAATTCGATACGCCCCGGCTGGGTGAAACCGAGGTTGCCCCCCTCGCCCACGACACGGCAGCGCAGCTCGGGGGCGCTGATCCGGACGTTGTCGTTCGCCTTGTCGCCGGCGTCGGCGTTCGTCTCGAGCGAAGACTTCACGTAGGTGCCGATGCCGCCGTTCCAGAGCAGATCGACAGGAGCCCGCAGGATCGCCCGTACGAGCTCGTCGGGCTGCAGCGACTCCGCCTCCACTCCGAGGACCGACTGCGCCTGCGGGCTCAGCGGCACGCTCTTGGCGCTGCGGGGGAACACGCCGCCGCCTGCGGAGAGCAAGGCCGGGTCGTAGTCCGCCCAGGACGATCGCGGGAGCTCGAACAGCCGCCTCCGCTCCTCGAACGACTGCGCCGGGTCAGGGTCGGGGTCGAGGAAGATGTGGCGGTGGTCAAAGGCCGCCACGAGCTTGAGGTGCCGGGAGAGCAGCATGCCGTTGCCGAAGACGTCCCCGGACATGTCGCCGATACCGACGGCGCTCAGCTCCTCGTTGTCGGCATCCATGCCGAGGTCGCGGAAGTGTCGCTGAACCGACACCCAGGCACCCCGCGCCGTGATGCCCATGGCCTTGTGGTCGTAGCCCGACGACCCTCCGGAGGCAAAGGCATCCCCCAACCAGAAGCCGTACTCCGCTGAGATGTCGTTTGCGATGTCCGAGAACGTGGCGGTGCCCTTGTCGGCGGCCACGACAAGGTAGGGATCGTCCGTGTCGTATCGCACGACACGGTCGGGCGGGACGACCTCGCCGCCCACGAGATTGTCGGCGAGGTCGAGGAGTCCCCGTACGAAGATCCGGTAGCAGGCGACGGCTTCGGCCTGCAGGGCATCGGCGTCGCCCGTCGGCGGCGCCTTGAGGACGAAGCCGCCCTTCGCCCCGCCGGGCACGATCACGGCGTTCTTGACCGCCTGTGCCTTCATGAGGCCGAGGACCTCCGTGCGGTAGTCCTCCAAGCGGTCCGACCAGCGCAGACCGCCGCGGGCCACCTTGCCGGTGCGCAGGTGGACCCCCTCGACGCGGGGCGAGAAGACGAAGGTCTCGAACATCGGGCGCGGCAAGGGCACGTCGGGCACGAGCCCCGGGTCGAGCTTGATCGACAGCCACGCCTTCGAGGCGCCCCCGGCGGTGCGCTGGTAGTAGTTCGTCCGCAACGACGCCTGCACGGCCCCGAGCATCCGTCGCAGCACGCGGTCCTCGTTCAGGTTCACGACACCGTCGAGGCCGCTCTCGAACTCCGCCGCCATCCGTTTGGCTTGCAGCTGTCGCTCCTCCGGGCCGGCGTCGAGGTCGGGATCGAAGCGCGTGCGGAACAGCTGCACGAGCTGCGCCGCCAGCCTCGGGTTGTTGGCAAGCGAAACGGCGATGTACTCGGTGCTGAACGTCGTGCCCGCCTGCCGCAGGTATCTCGCGTAGGCCCGCAGGACCGTGACCTCGCGGATGCTGAGGCCCGCCCGCAGCACGAGCCGGTTGAAGCCGTCGTTGTCGACCTCCCGCTGCCACATCTGCAGGAACGCCTCGTGGAACCGCTCCCGTACCTCGTCGGCCTCGAGATCGCCCGGCTCGGACGAGTGCAAGCCGAAGTCGTAGATCCAGGCGACCTCGCCGCCGAGCGGCGAGACCTCGTAGGGCCGCTCGTCGACGACCTGCAGGCCCATGTTCTGCAGCAGCGGCAGCACGTTCGAGAGCGTCGGTCGCTGGCCGAGCTGGTAGAGCTTGAGGCGGAGACCGCCTCCGGTCTGCTCGATCGGGCGGTAGACGTTGACGGAGAAGCCGCCCGCCTCCTCGAGCCCCTCGATACGTTTCAGGTCAGAGGCAGCGGCGCGGGCCGAGAAGTCCTCCGTGTAGGAGTTCGGAAAGGCCTCGCTGTAGCGGCGCTGCAGCTCGAGGCCCCGCTCCTCCCCGAAGCCCTCCACGAGGGCGGCCCGCAAGTCGTCCGACCAGGAGCGCATGGCATCGGTCAGGAGCGCCTCCAGCTCGGCGATCTCGACGCCGGCGGTCGGGAGGCCTTCGCTGTAGATGACGATGTGCAAGCGGGCGAGCACGCCGTCGCCGACACGCGCCGTGTAGTCGAGATGGAGGCCGTGATAGGCGCTCATCAGGACGTCGCGGATGCGCGCCTCGAGCGCCGGCGTCAGCCGGTCGCGCGGCAGGAAGACGAGGCACGAGACGAAGCGCCCGAAGTCGTCGCGGCGCACGAGCAAGCGCAGGCGCTGCCGGTCCTGCAAGGACATGATCGCCGTCGCCTGCTCGAAGAGCTCGTCGGCGCTGATCTGGAACAGCTCGTCACGCGGGTAGCTGTCGAGGACCTCGGCGAGTGCCTTGCCGCCGTGGCTGTCCGGCGGGTAGCCGGCGCGCTCGACGACCGTTTCGACTTTGCGCCGCAGGATGGGTATCTGGTCCGGCCATTGCTTGTACACGTTCGTCGTGAAGAGCCCGAGGAAGCGTCGCTCGGAGACGATCTTGCCGTCGGCGTCGTGGCCCTTGACGCCGATGTAGTCGAGATAGCTGCGGCGGTGCACGGTGCTGCGGGAGCTGGTCTTGGTCATGTTGAGGATGGTGGGCTGCAGGGCCCGCCGGCGCACCTCGGCCGTGAGGTTCGAGAGGCTGTGCCCGCTGCTGCGGGCGCGGTCCTGACGCAGGATGCCGAGGCCGCTACCCTCGACGGCTCGCAGCACGACCTCACCGGACTCGTCGGCGAACTCGTACGCGCGGTAACCGAGGAAGAGGAAGTGCCCGTCGCTCAGCCATCGCAGGAGGGCTGCCACCTCTCGCGGATCGGCGATGGCGTCCTTGCGGGCTGCCGGGCCTGCCTCGGATGACACCACGGCGTCGGAGGACACGGCCGAGCCAGGCTCGGCGTCGAGCTCGGCAGCGATCTCGTCGGCATGCGCCCGCATCGCCTGCCAGTCCTGCACGGCCGCCATGACGTCCCCGATGACACGAGCGAGATCACCGCGCAGCTCCTCGAGGACGCCGGCGTCGGTCTCGCGATCGATCTCGATGTGCATGAACGACTCGTTGCTGAGGCCGCTCGCGTCGTCGATCGCCGTGGCGCTGCCGTTCTCGTGGGCGTCCGGGAGGACTTCGACGAGCTCGCCGTCGCCGTTGCGCCGCACCGTCATGACGGGGTGAACGACGAGGTGCAGCCCGCAACCATGTCGCGTCAGCTCCATCGTCATGCTGTCGACGAGGAAAGGCATGTCCTCGATCACGAGCTCGACGACCGAGTGCGGGGACACGTAGCCGTAGCGATCGACGTCTGGGGCATAGGCGCGCAGTCGCAGCTCGCCCGGTTGGCGGCAGTGGCCGAAACCGAGGTGGGACATGGCGGCTCCGTAGAGATCCGGCACGTGCCTCGCCGCCAGATCCGTGGGGTCGACCCTCGAGTAGTAGTTCTCGAGAAACGGGACGAAGACGTCGAGCTGCTCGCTCGTGAGGCGCTTCGACGCGTGCGCCACGACTCGTCCGATCACGTCGGCTCTGACCTCGGACCCCGTTGTCCCCATGGTCGTCCCTTCTCCGGTGCAGTACTGACAGTCTGCCTCGCCGGCGGCGGCGAGTCAGCCCTTGGGGTCGAGGCGCCGCCTCTGCCCCGACGGCAGGCCAGAATCCAGGTCATGCGCACGAGCGAGACACGAATCCTCACGACGCACGCAGGCAGCCTCCCGCGGCCACCCGGGCTGGCGGCGCTGCACGGGCGGCGCAGCCGAGGCGAGGAGGTGGACGCCGTCGAGCTACGCGAGGCCGTCGAAGCCGCCACGGCCGCCTGCGTTGCCGCCCAGCTCGACGCCGGCATCGACGTCGGCAACAGCGGCGAGCAGGGCCGCGAGAGCTTCTTCACCTATGTCCAGCACCGCATGACGGGTTTCTCGGGTTCGAGCGAGCGGAGCCTCATGGCCGATCTCCTCGACCACCCGGACTACCTCGAGCTCGCCCTGCCGCTTCGCCGCCGCGGCCAGGTGAACCTCATGCGGGCGCCGGCGGCCGTCGGGCCGGTCTCGTACCGAAGCGACCAGGAAGCAGCTGAGGAGTGCCGCATGATGGCGGGGGCGGGCTTCCTCGAGACCTTCGTGACGGCCGCCTCGCCCGGCATCGTCGTCGCCGCCATGGAGAACCGCCACTACCCGACGAGGTCGCAGTACCTGCAGGCCGTGGCGGCGGCGCTCGCCGTCGAGTACCGCGTGATCGTCGAGCAAGGATTCCTGCTGCAGGTCGACGCGCCCGATCTCGCCCTCGAGCGCCACACCCTCTTTGCAGAGCAGCCCCTCGACGACTTCCTCGAGTGGGTGGAAGCCGTGGTCGGCGCGATCAACACCGCTCTTGCCGGCCTCGACCCCGCTCGCGTCCGCCTGCACGTCTGCTGGGGCAACTACGAGGGACCCCACACGCGAGACGTCGCCCTCGACGACCTCCTCCCGCGCCTCTACGAAGCGAATGTCGGCGCCCTCGTCATCTCGATGGCCAATGCCCGTCACGCCCACGAGTACCGCTGCTTCGCCCGCACTCCGCTGCCCGACCACATGGTGCTCGTCGCCGGTGTGATCGATACCACGAGCAACTACGTCGAGCACCGCGAGGTCGTGGCAGACCGGTTGCAACGTCTGGCCGAGGCCGTCGGTGATCCACGCAAAGTGATCGCAGGCACCGATTGTGGCTTCGAGACCTCCGCCGGGTTGGGCGCCGTCGCTCCCTCGGTTGTCTGGGAGAAGCTGCGATCGCTCAGCGCCGGCGCCGCCCTCGCCTCCAGCCGCCTCTTCTAGCCGCCGCCGCTCGCTCCGCCAAGGCGATGCCGCTACCGCCGGTCGTCGTCCCAACACAGCCCGCTGGCAACGAGGCCGAGGGGTGTCTCCTCGTACGTCGTGAACAGCGTCATCGGCGGTGAGTAGGCGTGGATGCTCACGGCCGGGCTGATAAAGGAGGGTGTGTGATCATCGAATGCGTCGGCAGTCGCACCGTCGTCGCCGGCCCCTCCGGAGTCACCTCGGCTGACACGCCCGGAACCGCCTGACCTCAATCCGGCTGCTCCCGGAGGGCGGCGACGAGCTGGCGGCGGAACCCGCTCACGGTCATCTCGACGACGGCGTCATGAGCCCGCACGAGCAGCGGGTGGGCCACCATGTTGGCGATGCGCATCGGTCTCTGCATCATCTCGAGCCTCCAGGCAACCTCCGCCCGCGTCCCGGAGGCCGCCCGGCGCAACCGCAGGTGGGCATCTCCCTCGAGATCGCCGTGCACGCGGGCATCGATCAGGCTCGGCCGGCGGCAACGGACGAGGTCTATCTCGAGGCGCATGCGGTACGGCAGCGGGGGAACGACGACCCCGCGCAGCACGGCGCCCGTCCGCACCGAGCCGCCCTCGATCGTGAGATCGCGCAACCAGGGCCACCACGACTCGAAGGCATCGGCGTCCTGGATCGCCGCCCACATCTCGGCCGGCGTGATCGGGAAGTCGAACTCGCGCCGGTACTCGACGACGGGGGCAGCCGGGGACACGTGGCCACGCTAAGTCCTCGCGAGCCTCCTGCCGTGCCGAGGATGGAATTCGACGCCGTTGTCGCCCGCGGCCGGGGTGGTGGCCTGTGCGTGAGCCTGCCCGCCGAGGCGGCCGACGTCTTTGCTACCCGCGCCCGGTTCCCCGTGCGGGCGTGGTTCAACGAGGCCGGCTACCGCGGATCCACCATGCCGATGGGCGACGGCACGTTCGGCCTCGGCCTCTCGCAGTCGGTGCGTGCCGAAGCCGGCATCGGCCTGGGCGACACGCTTCGTGTCGTCGTGGAGCGCGACGACTCCGAGCGAGGCGTCGAGGTACCTGCCGACCTCACCGCCGCCCTGGAGGCGTCCGGTTTGGCCGACCGCTTCGCTGCCATGGCCTACACCCACCGCAAGGAGTACGCCCGCTGGATCGTCGAAGCCAAGCGCCCGGAGACGCGGTCCAAGCGCCTTGCGCAGGCCGTCACCAGAATCGGCAACGGCGAGCGATTCTCATGACGCCCAGCGGCGACTCCGCCAGCGGGGCGACGCCAGCTCGGTGCGGCGGCAGGCCGAAGGGCCACTACGAGACGAGCTGATCCGCCCTCGCCTTCGGCTCCCACGGCTGCAGCCAGGCAGAGGCCTGCCACCCCTCCGCGGCAGCCATGAGCGGGTAGAACGTGGCACCGTCGATCGCCTCCCGCACGATGTCGGCGTGCCCGGCATGACGTGCCGTCTCCTCGATGAGGTGGAGGAGGACCCAGCGGACCGACCAGGACTCGACATCTCGAGGAAACCACGGCTGGTCGCGCGGAACGGGCACGGCTTTGGCGAGATCGGCGATCCCGGCAACGATGGCGGCCGTGGCGTCGGCCGTGTCGCGATAGTCCTCCAGGGCACCGGCCAGCGTCTCGTCCGTGCCCAGTCGGAAGTTCGCCTCGTAGTCCTCCTGGCCCGCCTCGCCGCGGCGCTGCAGGATGATGTCCATCCAACCCCGCTCCATGTTGGACAGATGCTTCACGAGCCCGCCGATCGAGAGCGTCCCGGCTGTCGGCGTCAGCCTGGCCTCGTCGTCGGTGAGACCGTAGGCGCTGATACGAACCGCATCTCGCTGCTGGGCGAGGTAAGCGAGCAGGCCCTCGCGCTCGTTGTCGACCGGTGGCACTCCTCCAGGCATGGTTCTGATCCCCTCCCTGCCGACCCGCTCTGGCGGCCGGCACCGTCCGTCTGCGAATTCATCGTACGCCCCCTCCCTGACAGCTACTGTCAGTGATATGCGAGCGAGTCGCCTGCTCTCGATCCTCTTGCTCCTGCAGGTGAAGGGCCGCCTGACGGCCGAGCGACTCGCCGAGGAGCTCGAGGTCTCCGTGCGGACCATCTACCGCGACGTGGGCGCCCTGCACGATGCCGGCGTCCCCATCTACGGCGATTCCGGCCCGGACGGGGGCTACCAGCTGCTCGAGGGCTACCGGACGCGGCTCACCGGTTTCACCGCCTCGGAGGCGGAGGCGCTCTTCCTGGCCGGCATGCCGGGCCCGGCGGCTGAGCTCGGCCTCGGCACGGTCGTCGCCGCCGTGCAACTCAAGCTGCAGGCAGCCCTGCCAGCCGAGCTGGCAGAGCGGGCGGCCAGCATCGAGGAGCGTTTCCTTCTCGATGCCCCAGGATGGTTCCAGCAGGGCGACGGCTCTCCGCACCTTGCCGGCGTCGCCGAGGCCGTCTGGGGCCAGCATCGCATCCAGGTGCGTTACCGGAGCTGGCAGGAGCAGGGAAAGCAGGCCTGCACTCGCACGCTCGACCCCTACGGCGTCGTGCTGAAGGGCGGCCGCTGGTACGTCGTGGCGCACAACGGCGAACAGCTGCGGACCTACCGGATCAACCAGATTTCCGGCTTGTCCAGGCTGCAGGAGCGTTTCGAACGGCCAGCGGACTTCGACCTGGCGGCGTACTGGGCGTCCTACTTGGCGGACTTTCGCTCCCGTCTCTACCGGTCACACGCCTGCGTGCGGCTCTCGCCTCTCGGCCGCCGGATGCTGAGCGATCCGGCCAATGTCGTCGTGCTCGAAGCGATCGATGCAACGGCGTCCGAGGCCGACGCCGGCGGGTGGGTAACGGCAGAGGTGCCGATCGAGACGCTGCAGCACGCCGAGCGCGAGTTCCTGAGGCTCGGCGCCGAGGTCGACGTGCTGGGGCCGCCCGAGCTCCGCCGCAGGATGGCCACGACGGCGAGGAGGCTCGCCAGCTTGTACGACAGCGAGCCGGCACGCCCACCGGGAGTTTCCCAACCGGCCCATGTCTGAGCCGTGGCAAGCTCGGTGGCGATGACGACGAGGCGCCCACATGACTCCGTGCGCCGGAGCTACGACGCCGTCGCGCAGGACTACGGCGACCGACTCGACGACGAGCTGCGCTACAAACCGTTCGATCGAGCCATCCTGGCGGCACTCGTCGAACAAACCGAGCCGGCCACAACCATTGCCGACGTCGGGTGCGGCCCCGGCCACGTGGCGGCATGGCTGGCTGGTCACGGAGCGGCCAGCGTCGGCTTCGATCTCTCTCCGGCAATGGTCGAGACCGCACGTCGTCTGCACCCTGAGGTGCCAGTGCTCGAAGGAGACCTTCTCTCGCTGCCCGCCGGTGACGGGGAGTTCGGAGCCGTCGTGGCGCTCTACTCCATCATTCACCTCGCTCCCGAGGAACGGCCCTTGGCTTTCGGCGAGCTCCTCCGAGTCCTGCGGCCTCGTGGCCTCCTGCTCGTCTCCTTCCATGTCGGAACGGAGGTCTCCCACCGCGACGAATGGTGGGGTCACGACGTCGACATCGACTTTCGCTTTCTCGAGCCGACGGTCATCGTGGCCGAGCTGGAAGGGGTCGGCTTCGCTCTCGAGCTGGCGGCCGAACGCGTCCCCTATCCGGAGGAAGCCGCCACGAAGCGGGCGTACCTCTTGGCCCGGCGCCCGGCGTGAGCCACCCGGACGGTGGTGACGAGGCGAGGGCGAGCTCCGGCGCCACCCGCTCGCCCATGCGCAACCGCGTGACGCCGCTCGGTGACATCGTCGCCATTCCGCTGCGAGGAAGCTGGCTGGGCAACCGCGGCATCCTGCACGAGGGCACCGACGTCGTGCGGTTCCACCGCGGCAATCTCTGGATCATCTGCGCTCTGCAGTACAAGGACTGGCGCCTCCCGCAGTGGGCCGACGCCCACCTCACGGTGCTCTTCTTTCACGACGAGGCGGTGGCCTTCGCCGCCGGGCACCGCCCCTGTGCCCTCTGCCGACGGGGCGACTACAACGCCTTTCGCCAGGCATGGGCCGCCGGCAACAAGACCGCCGTCCCCTGGGCAAAGGAGATCGACCGGCAGTTGCACGCCGAGCGCATCGTGCGGGGAACCCATCGGCGGCGCCTGCATCCGGCGCAGTGGGCCTCGTTGCCTCCCGGCGCCTTCGCCTCCCTCGACGATCGCCCGGTGCTCGTGCTGGAGGACCGCCTCGTGCCGTGGGGCCGCCGGGGGTACGGACCGCCCCGGGACCGACCGAAGGCGGGTAGCGCCGAGGTGATCACTCCCCCGTCGACGCTGGCGGCGTTTCGAGCCGGTCACCGGCCTCAGATCGACGGCGTCGCCCTGAGCGGCTGAACACGTCCGAGCACTGCTGGGTCGCCGGCGCATCGGCTCGGGCTCTCCCCTAGCATCGCGTCATCGGCTGTGAACAGCCGATCTCCGACGTCGTGGAGAGAGTCATGAGCGAGCCAGATGGGGAAGAGGACGTACGGTCGCTGGTAGGGCTGCCTGAGGCAGCCTCACCGGACGCCGACAGCGAGATCGATTTCGACGACGAGTCCGAGGACGACCAGCTCCCCCTCGACGAGGTCGAGGCAGAAGAGGTCGGTGCCCGCCTCGACGATCCCGAGAACGACGAAGACGACGTGTTTCTCTGAGCCCCGAGCTGTCCACGGGCCAGATCGCTCCTCTCGGAAGCGATGATTTCAGCCGGGCCTGACCGTCTACCGATCGATCACGCCCAACATGGATGCCGTCCGGCCAGGAGAGAAAGCGAGACCAGACCCCATGAGCAAGGTGGTGGCAGCCATCACGATCTCCCTCGATGGATACATCACGGGTCCGAACGACGGTCCTGGCTGCGGCTTAGGCGTCGGCGGCGAACGCCTGCACTACTGGGTGTTCGGCGGTCCTTGGAGCTACGAGTCGCCGACGCGCGGCCAACCGACCGGCGAGGACAAGGTCTGGCTGGAAGAAACCCTCGGCGGCAACGGTGCGGTCGTCGCCGGTCGGGGCACCTACGAGGCCGCTGGGCACTGGGGCGACAAGAACCCCTGGGGCATCCCGTTCTTCGTGGTGACGCATCGACCAGACGAGCAGCCCGCCGGCGACGAATTCATCTTCGTCGGCAGCCTTGCGGAGGCGATCGAGCGGGCCAAGGCGGCAGCCGACCCCAAGCAGGCCCACGTGATGGGCGGCGCCCAGATCATCGTCCAGGCCTTATCCGCAGGCTTGGTCGACGAGCTCACCATCATCATCGCCCCCGTCGTCCTGGGCGCCGGGAAGCGCCTGTTCGACGGATTCTCCGAGTCGCTGGAACTCGAGCACCTCGGGGTCCGCCAGTCGCCCTTCGCGACCTTCATCGACTACCGCGTGAAGGCGTCCACGGGTCGGTAGCCCTCATGGGACGACTCATCTACTCGGCGATCGCATCACTCGACGGCTATGTCGAAGACCGAGACGGCAAATTCGACTGGGCCGCCCCGGACGAGGAGTTGCACAGCTTCGTCAACGACCTGGAGCGGCCGGTCGGCACCTACCTGTACGGGCGTCGAATGTACGAGACCATGCTCTACTGGGAAACCATCCAGGTGACTGCGGACCAGCCGGCAGCTGTCAGCGACTTCACCGCGATCTGGCAGGCGGCGGAGAAGATCGTCTACTCCCGGACACTCGAATCGGTCTCGAGCGCCAGGACGCGGCTCGAACGAGACTTCGACGCCCAAGCGGTCCGGCACCTGAAGGCGTCCTCCGAGCACGACCTGACGGTAGGGGGCTCAGGCCTGGCCGCCGAGGCAATCAAGGCCGGGCTCGTTGACGAGCTGCACCTGTTCGTGGTCCCAGTCGTCGTGGGCGGGGGCAAGAGCTGGCTACTCGGTGGCATGCGCCGTGATTTCGAACTGCTCGATACGCGGCATTTCTCTCGTGGCGCCGTGTACCTCAGCTATCGCCCCGCACATTGAGGCACAGCCGGATCGCCCCGGCAAGAGGGCCGGTCAGCGCCGGCGGGGGATCCTTGACAGAGCGGAGCCCGCGGAGCAGATCGGCCGCGTGCGAGGTCGCCCGCCGGTAGATCCTGGGAGTTGTGAGCCACATCGCCTCCGCCCTGCCCGCGGCGGCGCGGCAGACATGGCCGCCGTTCGTGCTGGTCACCGGCTTGCTGCTCATCGGTGTGGTGGCAGCTTCCGACGGGCTCTTCGAGGCGATCGGGGGTCGTCTCGCCCGGCTTCCCGGCGGCGGGGTCGTGCTCTTCGGCTCCCTCATGTCGCTCGTGGCTGCCGTCACCGTGATCCTCAACCTCGACACCTCGGTTGTCTTCCTGACGCCTATCCTGCTGCATGCCGCCCGCCGGCGTCGTATACCCGAGACGGCCTTCTTGTACGGCGCCGTGTTCATGTCGAATTCGGCTTCGCTGCTGCTACCCGGTTCCAACCTCACGAACCTTCTCGTCCTCGACGGGCGCGCCAACGGCGGCGCCTTCGCCGTGCACATGCTGCCCGCCTGGGTCGCTGCCGTCGTCGTCACCGCCGCCGCGCTCGTCGTGTGGCGTTGGCGCGAGCTGCGCTGCAGAGGGCACGAGGGGCCCGCCACCGTGCCGATCCCGTGGGGTCTCGGGCTGCTCGGCGTCCTTGCCGCCACGGTGCTCGTGCTCGTGCTGCAGGATCCGGCCCTGCCGGTCCTCGGCGTAGGGATCGCAGTGGCGGCGGCGCAGCTGGCTCGCCGGCGCCTCGCCACCGCAACCGTGCGAACGGCGGTCAACGTATTCACACTCTGCGGCCTGTTCCTGCTCGCCATCTCTCTCGGGACAATGGCGAGAGTGTGGGGCGCCCCCGGCCGGCTCGTCGGCTCCCTCGGGACGTGGGCGACCGCCGGGCTCGGCGCCGGTACGTCCGCTCTCGTCAACAATCTCCCGGCGGCCGTGCTCTTGTCGTCGAGCCCGTCACCACACGTGCAGGCCCTCCTCGTGGGTCTCGACCTCGGCCCGAACCTCGTCGTCACCGGTGCACTCTCCGCGATCTTGTGGATGAGGGTGGCCCGCAGGGAGGAAGCGCAGCCTTCGGCTCTCACCTACTCCAGGGTCGGCATCGTCCTCGTGCCTGTTTCGATGGCAGCGTCGCTACTGGCGCTCCAGATCTTCGGATCGACTCACCTGTGAGAAAGCGGCTGGGCGGCACGGCTGGTCACAGCTCGGTCCCCGGCGCCCCTGCCCTACCCCAGCCCGAGGCGGCCCCCGCCGGCGAGGGGTGCCTCAGTCGCCGCCGGGGGGGACCACGGGCGGTGCCCCCACGATGGCGTGGCGCTCGTCGCTCGCAAGCGCCGGGCTGCTCAGCGACTCCGGCGGCACTCGTCGGTCCGGTCCCAGCCGAGCGCTGGCACCCGGCAGCCTGCGGTCGACGCCGACGACTGCCGGCGTGAGCTTGCGCAGCCCGACGGCGGCGATGATGCAGGCGAGCAGCAGCATCGACGCAGCCATCAACAGCGCCAGGTCGAGGCCGGCGCCGAAAGCACCGTAGGCGGACGTGACGACCTGGTTCACAATGGTCTGGAGGGAGCCGCCACCCTGGTACGCCTTCGCCTGCGAGCCGACCGTGCCGGACTCGACGGCGGCGATCACGATGGACTGGAACTGCTGGGGTATGCCGATAGCCGTGAGACGATGCGCCAGGCCGACCGTCAGCTGAGCGTTCACGACAGATCCCAGCACGGCCACCCCGGCGACCGCCCCGAGCTCCCGGCTCGTATTGGTCATCGAGGCCGCCATGCCGGAGTGCTCGGCTGGGATCACCGACAGGGCGGTCGAGGTGGCGGGCACCATGGCGATGCCGAAGCCGGCGCCGGCGAGCGGGAGCGTCCAACCGAGCGTCGAGAAGCCGGTGTGGGGCGTCATGGTGAGCTCCGTCAGCAGGATGCCCATGCCGGCGAGGAAGCAGCCGGTGACCATGGGGATCCGCGGGCCGACGGCCGCCACCCACCGCCCGGTGAACACGGAGGCGACGACCATGACGGCGGCCATGGGAATGAAGTCGACGGCCGTCGAGTAGGCGGACGCACCCACGACCTCCTGCAGGTACAGCGCCACGAAGAAGAAGATGGAGAAGATGCCGAAGTAGGTGGAGAACGCCACGAGATTCGACGCCGCGAAGGCCACCTTCCGGAAGTAGTGCACGTTGAGCACCGGGTTGGCGGCGCGGCGCTCAAAGAGGACGAAAGCGATCATGGTGGCGAGAGAGCCGGCGAAGAGGACCTCGATCCACCACGTTCCATAACCGTGCGTCTCCCCGAGCACGACGGCAAAGGACACTGCCGCGATCGAGAGGGCGCCGAGCACGAAGCCGGGATAGTCGAGACGCCGGTGCACGGGGTCGGCGCTCTCGGGCAGGACGACGGCGGCGCCGATGAGCGCCGTGAGCCCGAAGAGGAGGTTGAACCAGAAGATGGCTCGCCAGGACCAGATGCCGACGAGCGTGCCTCCCACGACGGGCCCGAGGGCGAGGGCGAGCCCCGCCACCGCCGTCCATATCCCGAGGGCCCGCGCCCGATCGCGGCGATCGTTGTAGAGGTGACGGATCATCGACAGCGTGCCCGGCTCGGAGGCTGCCGCCCCGAGGCCCATCAGGACCCGGCCGACGATGAGGACATTGGCATCAGGAGCCAGGGCGGCCACAGCGGAGCCGGCGCAGAAGATCCCGACGCCGACCAACATGACCTTCTTGCGCCCGAAGAGATCACCGAGCGTGCCGGCCGCCAGCATGAAGCTGGCGAAGACGAGCGCATAGCCGTTGACAACCCACTGCAACTGGCTGACACCGGTGTGAAGGGACGACTGCACCTCCGCAAGGACGACACTGACGATCGTGTTGTCGAGAAAAGTGAGGAACAGCACGAGCGAGAGAGTCGCTAAGGCAAGGTTGCGTTTCATCGATCGCTCACGATCCAGGCGCGATCACGTGTGGGAGGTGGCGGCAACTGTCCGGTGCGCCCGCCGTGGCGGCGCTCGTCCCCACATTGCCGCGCCTTTGGCCCACAAGCCGGAGCCAAAACTCCTCTGCCTGGCATAGACCCCCTTTTCTTGCTGCCACGACACAGCCTAGGAACTCGCGTTCTTCGTGCTGCGCGAAAGCAGCCCCGCACGCCGGGGACATGAGGGCGTGCAGGGTCTCTCAGTCCGTCGGTTCCCCGGAGGCGAGCACGGGCTCTCGCTTCAAGGCCACCGAGATGACCCCACAGGCCATGGCCATGGCGGCCGCGTACAGCCAGAGGTGCCGGAAGTCTGTGAGGGCGGCCACCGGCGTCCGAGGGGCGCCGAGGATGACGACGAGCAGGGCTACGCCGAGCGCACCGCCGACCTGGCGGGCGGTCTGGTTGACGGCGCTGCCGACGGCAAAGCGCTCGGCCTGCAAGCTGGAGACGGCGGCGGCACTCAACACGGGGAAGGTCAATCCGATGCCAAGGCCGGCGACGAGGGTGGCGGGCAGCCACTGGGCGAAATAGGAGGGATGCAGGCCGACGCGGCTTGCGTACCATCCGAGGGCGGCGGCGAAGCACGCAGCGCCCGCCACAAGGACGGGACGAAACCCGATGCGGGCTGCCAGCCGGCCCGCCGGACCGGACACGGCAGCCACGACGAGGGGTCCCGGTGTCACCGCCAAGCCCGCTCGAAGGATCGAGTACTGCCAGACACCGGTCAGGAACAAGATGTTTCCGAGCAGCATGGCGAAGAAACCCATCGCATAGACGAGCGTGGCGGCGTTGGCGACGCTGAACGAACGCGCCGAGAAGAGCGTGAGGTCGAGCACGGGCTGGCTGTGACGAGAGGACCGGAAGACGAAGGCGGCGCCGAGGACGAGGGCCGCCACGAAGCATGAGACGACCGAAGGGCTCGACCAACCCCAGGAAGGCCCCTCGGAGATAGCGAGCACAAGGGTCGCAAGTGCCGTGCTGACGAGGAGGACGCCCGGATAGTCAGGCGCACCGGTTGCGGCGAGGCGGGCCGGTTGAGAGAGGAAGCGACTGCCGAACACAGCCGCAGCCGCCCCGACTGGCAGGTTGACGAAGAACACCCAGCGCCAACCACCTGCGGCGATGAGGGCGGCGCCGAGCGATGGCCCCGTGGCGACGGCAAGGGCGCCGACACCACCCCAGAGGGCGACGACTTGCGAGCGCCGCTCCTGCGGGAAGGCGGCAAGCAGCAGCCCGAGCGACGCCGGAAGCATGGCGGCGGCTCCGCCACCTTGGATGACGCGCCCGGCGATGAGAAGACCCACCGACGGAGCGACACCGCACATGGTCGAGCCCAGGCTGAACACGAGGAGGCCGGCCAAGAACACGCTCTTGCGCCCGAGGCGATCGGCCGTTCGCCCAGCGGTGACGAGCAGCGACCCGAAGGCGATGCTGTAGCCGGTGATCACCCAGACGAGCGACGCCCGGGCATCGTGCGGGAAGGAGCGTTGCAGCGCAGGAAAGGCGATGTTCACGATGGAGAGGTCGAGCGACGCCATGAAGGCGCCGAAAGCCGTCACGATGAACACGACGGCGGGACGGCTCGGCGCCGCCCCAGCCCCGACCAACTCGACTGCCTGCGCCCTCTCGGCGGCCTCGGCGGTCACGGCGGTTGCCGTGGGTTCTGTCATGCAACGCACTATAGAGACTTGCGTTGCATAATGCAACTGACTACGCTGTGTCAATGGAACGCAAGAGCTTCGCCGAGATGGACTGCTCGGTGGCGCAGTGCCTGGAAGTCGTCGGCGAGTGGTGGAGCATGCTCATCATCCGCGACGCCTTCCTGGGCGTCAGCCGCTTCGACGATCTCCAGAGGCGACTCGGGATTTCGCGAAACATCCTCCAGCAGCGTCTCGCCCGCCTCGTTGAGGCAGACGTGCTGCAAAAAGTCGCCTACTCGCAGCACCCCGAGCGCTTCGACTACAAGCTGACGGAGAAGGGCCGCGATCTGTGGCCCGTGCTCACGGCCATGCGTCAGTGGGGAGACCGCTACGCCGCCCCGGCCGGCCCCCCGCTGCAGCTACGACACCAGGCCTGCGGTGAGATCGCCCAGTGCGTGCTCGTCTGCGACCAATGTGGCGAGCCGATCGGGCCGAGGGACGTCTCTGTCGTGACGAGCCGCCCTCACCTTCACGGCGCCGTCCGACCGCCCGTCCCACGTCGGTCGCCTGAGATGTCGGCTCAGCCAGGACCGGTTGCCGCCTCCGTGGCGATGGCGGCGGCGAACTCGTCGATGTCGGCCTCCGTCGAGTCGAACGCCGTCATCCAGCGCACCTCCCCCGTCGCCTCGTCCCAGGTGTAGAAGCCGTATCGGGTGCGCAGCCGGTCCGCCACTGCCGGCGCAAGGATGGCGAAGACCGCATTCGCCTCCACGGGCCGGGTGATCGTCACGCCGGCGACATCCCGCACCGCTGTCGCCAGGCGGGCGGCGAGCTCGTTGGCTCGGCGGGCGTTCACCAGCCAGAGGTCGGAGCCGAGGAGCACCTCGAACTGCACGGAGATGAAGCGCATCTTGGAAGCCAGCTGCATGGCGGCCTTGCGGAGGTAGCGGACGCCCGAGACCGCCTCCGGGTTGAGGACGACGACGGCGTCGCCCAGCATGAGGCCGTTCTTCGTGCCCCCGAATGACAGGACGTCGACCCCGAGATCCGTCGTGAGCGCCCCGAGACCGACCCCGAGGAAGGCGGCCGCATTGCTGATGCGGGCACCGTCCATGTGGACGAGCAAGCCGCTGCGGTGTGACGCCTCGCAGACCGCCGCCAGCTCGTCGATCGAATAGCACGTCCCGAGCTCGGTGGACTCGGTCACCGAGACGACCGTCGGTTGCGCCCGATGCTCGTCCCCGATGCCACCAAGGCGGGAGGCGATGTGCTCCGGAGTCAATTTGCCGTCCCGGGTCGGCACACCGAGCAGCTTGAGGCCCGCCACTTTCTCCGGAGCGCCGCATTCGTCGACGTTGATGTGGGCCGACTCGGCGCAGATGACGGCGTCCCACCGCTTCGTCATCGATTGCAGGGCGACGACGTTGGCGCCCGTGCCGTTGAAGACGGGGAAGACCTCACAGCGGTCTCCGAAGTGCGGCCGGAAGACATTGGCGAGATTGGCAGAGTAGGCGTCGGCGCCGTAACTCCCCTCGTGCCCGCCGTTGACCGCCTCCAGCGCGGACAGGACCGCCGGATGCACGCCGGCGTAGTTGTCGCTCGCAAACCCGCGGCGGGAGGGATCGTGCCGTCGAGTGATGGGGGGCACCTCGTTGCTGGCCATGGCCCGATCCTGCCAGCTCCCGCCGCCTCACCCCGTCACAGCTGGCTCAGGCCTCGAGGCCGGCCTCCGCCAGCAGCTCCGGGGCCGCTTGGTAGCGTGCCCTCACGAGGCCGACGGTGGCCGTCACGGCAATGACGAGTAGAGCGGCGCTGAACACGAACGCCACCGTGTAACCGTGCACGAGCCCTGCTGCCAGGACGGGAGCGGCGTGGCCGTGGGCGAGGACATAGGAGGCGGTCGCCGAGGCTGCCACGGTGTTCAGCAAGGCCGTGCCGAGCGACCCTCCGATCTGCTGCGTGGTGTTGACCAAAGCGCTGGCGACGCCGGCATCTTGTGGGGACACGCCGACGAGCGCTGTGTTGCTGAGCGACACAAAGGCGAGGCCCATGCCGAAGCTGACGATGATCTCGGCCGGCAGCACGTGAGCGGCGTAGCTCGTACCGACACCGATCTGGGTGAACCAGGCGAGCCCGAGGGCACCGAGGAACAGCCCGCTCGTCATGATCGCCCGCGGCCCGAACCGGGGCAGCAGGCCGCTCGCCAACGTCGCCCCGATGATGATGCCGGCCGAGAAGGGCAGGAAGGCGAAGCCGGTCTTGAGGGCCGAGTAGCCGAGCGTTCCTTGCATGTAATAGGTGAGGAAAAGGAACGTCCCGAACAGGGCGATGCCCACGAGGAGGGAAGCCAGGAGCGAGCCGCCGCGATTACGGTCGAGCACCACTCGCAGCGGGAGCAACGGGTGGGTGGCTCGCATCTCCAACAGGACGAAGGAAACGAGCAGGACGACGGCTGCCGTCAGGAAGCCGACGGTCACGGTGGCGCCCCAGCCATCGGACTGGGCTCGCGTGAACCCGTAAACGAGCGCCAGGAGGCCGCCCGTCACAGTGACGGCACCGCGGATGTCGTAGCGTCCGCGGCTCTCGGCTCGGCTCTCACGGATCTCGAAGAACGCCAAGATGGCGGCCGTCACGGCGATCGGGACGTTGATGAGAAGGGTCCAACGCCACGAGGCGTACTGCGTGAGCACGCCGCCCAGGACGAGGCCGATGGCGGCGCCACCGCCGGCGATGGCCCCGTAGACGCCGAAGGCGCGAGCTCGCTCTCGGGGCTCGGTGAAGGTGACCGTGAGGAGCGAGAGCGCTGCCGGCGCCATGACGGCGGCAAAGGCGCCCTGCAGGGCGCGGGCGCTGAAGAGCATGGCGGCGTTGCGGGCGAGCCCCCCAAGGGCTGAGGCGCCGGCGAAGCCCAACAGGCTCACGATGAACATCCGCTTGCGACCGACGTAGTCGGCGATGCGGCCACCGAGCAGGAGGAGTCCCCCGAACGCCAGCGTGTAGGCCGTCAGCACCCACTGCCGGTTCGCAACCGAGATGTGGAGGGCCTGTTGCGCAGACGGCAGGGCGATGGTGACGACGGAAGCATCGAGCACGATCATGAGCTGGGCGATGCCGATGATCCCGAGGGCGCGAAAACGCCTTGGGTCTGGGGTCGCCTCCGGTGCGGATGAGGCGGGGGTTTCGGTGATGCGGGTCGCGGACGGCAAGAGTCCTCCTCAGGACAGGACACCAACAGAGCCCCGCCAGCCGTTCTGCACGGCGATGGTGGACTTCGAGCGTCTGCTGACGGTACAATCGGAGTAGTGGTTCCGCTTAGACTATACGGAACCATGGTTCCGTTTGTCAACCCCCTGCTGCCTGCGAGCGACCAGTCATGACGAGCCTGTCAACAAGAGCCCTCGACGATGCCGAGCCGGCGCGCCAGCCTCGGGCCGACTCCGTGCGCAACCGCACGCGGATCCTCGAGGCCGCCGAGGAGGTCTTCGGCTCGGAGGGCCTCGCGGTCCCCATCGACGAGATCGCCCGGCGAGCCGGGGTCGGGGTCGGCACGATCTACCGCCACTTCCCAACCAAAGAAGCCCTCTTCGAGGCGATCGTCTTCCATCACTTCCAACGCCTCGTCGACACCGCCCGCTCGATGGCCGACAGCGAGGACGCCGCCGGCGCCCTCTTCTTCCGCTCGCTGAGCGAGCTCTTCGCCCTCGCCACGGACAAGCGAGACCTCGCTGATGCCCTCGCCGGCGCCGGCATCGACGTGAAGGAGGCCGCCGGCGAGTTGAAACACGAGCTCGAGACCGCCATCGCGCAGCTGCTTGCGCGTGCCCAGGAGGAGGGCAGCGTGCGGTCCGATGTCTCCATCACCGACGTGATGGCCCTCGTCACCAGTACGTGCATGAACGCCGATCGCTTCGGCAGCAAGACGTGCTCGCCCGAGCGGATGCTTGCCGTCGTCTTCGACGGTCTTCGCCGCCGGGACTAAGGGCAGTACGGGTGCCAGCTCCGGGCGAATAACCTGTAGCCACGTCCACTGACGAGCGAGGGTTGGGGGAGGCATTGGCCTCCATGTTGGAAGCGCTGAATGCCGGATCACTCAGCGCGGCAGCGCTCCGCGACTTCGCAGCGATGGCCGAGGGGGCCGTCGGCGAACGCGATCAGCTCCGACTGCTTGTCGAGCACATTCCCGCCGTGCTCTACATCGACGCGGTGACCGAGCCCCGCACCAGCGCCTATCCCACCGTCTACGTCGGCCCGCAGATCGAGAGCATCCTCGGCATCTCGCCAGAGGAGTGGGTCGAGAACGACGACGTCTGGCAAGAGCACATGCACCCAGATGACTGGCCGCGGGTGAGCCGCGAGTTCCTCGAGTATCTCGGTGGCGGCGAGGTGCTCGTGCAGGAGTACCGCTTCATCAAGCCCGACGACGGTCGCCTGGTATGGGTTCGAGACGACTGTTCGATGGCGGTCGAGCCCGTCAGCGGGCGACGAATCATCCTCGGCGTCATGTTCGACATCACCGCCCAGAAGCAGCTGGAAGACCAGCTGCGAGCGGCGGAAGCCAAGAACCGGGCGCTCATCGACCAGATCCCGAGCATCGTGTGGCTCGAGCCGCTTGACGAGAACCCCGAGCCTCCCTTCGTGAGCGCCGCCGTCGAAAGCGTGTTCGGGGTCGGCCGAACCGAGTGGCTGAACACCTCGTGGTGGGAGGACCACCTCCATCCCTCCGATCGCGACCGCGTTCTCAAGTCCCGTACCTCGGTCCTGTCGGGGGCGAGCGCTCAGCGCATCGAGTACCGGATGACGACGGCGGACGGTCGCGACATCTGGGTGGGCGAGACCTCCCAGGTCGTCGTGAACCAAGGCCGCCCCTGGCTGCTGCAGGGGCTGCTCGACGACATCACGTCGCAGAAGGAGATCGAAGCGCAGCTGCAGTTCCGGGCTTCGCACGATCCTCTCACGGGTCTCGCCAACCGGCCCCTCTTCGACGAGACCCTCGAACTGGCCCTCGCCCGCGCCCGGCGCGGCAACCTCGAGGTGGCCGTCCTCTTTGTCGATGTCGACGGCTTCAAGCAGGTGAACGACGCCCACGGCCACGACGCCGGCGACGAAGTCCTTCGCATCATCTCGGCCCGCCTGCAGGACTGCGCCCGCGAGAGCGACCTCGTGGCCCGCCGCGGCGGTGACGAGTTTCTCGTGCTCCTGCCGGACATCGAGCCGGTGCTGGCCGGATCGAAGGACTCGCGTTACCGCAGCGTCGAAGTGGCCGATTTCATCGTCCGCCGCATCCTCGAGTCGATGGCGGCGCCCATCGAACTGGCAAGCGGGCCGGTCACCGTGTCGCTGAGCATCGGGCGCTGCGTGTACCCGTGGGACGCCTCGGACGCCCGCACCATGATGGCGGTCGCCGATGCCACGATGTACCTCGCCAAACAGGATCGCTAGCTCTCCTCGCACCATCAGGGCAGCACGAGACCCCAGCGGCAAGAAAGACGATCGTGGGCTCGGCGGCGGCGTATCCTTTCTGGCTGAGGTCTCAGTCCATCAGCGGACATGACTCGTGGAGGCGGAGCAATGATCACCCCGAACCGTGCCCTTTCCCGTGGCCGTCGTCCCGTTGCCGGCGTGCTCGCCCTCGCCGTCGTTCTGGGCGGCTTCGGGCTCACCGGATGCGGGATCATCAAGGCCGCCAAGAAGATCGTCCACGGCGTGGAGCAGAACCGGGCGACGATGGACGCCTTCACGAACAAGATCCAGTCCGGCCCGACGACGTTCGAAGCGACCTACGTGACGACGGGCAGCTCGCCGGCGACCGTCGTCTACGCCGTGCAGCCCCCGAACGGGGCGATGCTCTCCGACACCCCGACGGGGGCGGGCACTTCGCCCGCCGGCACCAGCACCGGCCCCTTCCAGTTCATCGTGAACCCGTCCGGGGAGTACGCCTGTACCCACCCCTCCGGGTCGAGCCCGAAATGGTCCTGCGAGATGCTGCCGAAGACGAGCGCCGCCGACTACGAGAACATCCTCAACTTCTACACGCCGACGCACTGGGTCACGTTCTTGAAGGACTTCGCGCTGGCAGCCGGCTTCGCCGGCGACAAGGTCTCCTCCTCATCGCTGTCGGTGAACGGGTTCAACATGTCTTGTGTCGACTTCGTCGCCACGGGCGAGCCGGGCACGAGCCTCATCTGCACGACCGCCCAGAACATCCTCGGCTACGTCAAGGTGGCCGGCGACAGCACGAGTTTCCAGATCAAGAGCTACTCGACCGCGCCGTCGTCCTCCCTCTTCCAACTGCCACCCGGCGCCACGGTCACGACGATCCCCATCCCGAGCTCGACCACCACGACGACTTCCTGACGGGACGCTCCCCCAGCCGGCGCCAAGTCGGGTTTTGGCGCCGTGGCGGAGCTCATCTATCGTCCGCCCCATGACCTCTGACTCGAAGCCCGTCGTCACGATCCCCGACGAGGCGCCCCCTGCCGACTTGATCGTGGAGGATCTGCAGGTCGGCGATGGCGACGAAGCCGTCGCCGGACGCGACGTGATGGTTCACTACGTCGGTGTGTCGTGGTCGACGGGGCAGCAGTTCGACGCCTCGTGGGACCGCGGCGACCATTTCCGCTTCGGTCTCGGTGCCGGTCAGGTGATCGCCGGTTGGGATCAGGGCGTTGCCGGCATGCGCACCGGGGGCAGGCGGCGCCTCACCATCCCGCCCCATCTCGGTTATGGGGCCGGGGGCGCCGGCAACGTCATCAAGCCGAACGAGACACTCGTCTTCGTCGTCGATCTCATCGCCGTCGGCTGAGGCCGGCGGGCGTGCTGCCGGCCGCCCGGCGGTACGTTGCGTGGCGTGCCCGTCCTCGTCGATCTGCACGATGTGTCCGCCCGGCGCGGCGATCGCACGTTGTTCGGCGAGCTGTCCCTCACGATCAGCGAAGGCGATCGCCTCGGCGTCGTCGGCATCAACGGCACCGGCAAGTCGACGCTGCTTCGGGTCGTAGCCGGCGTCGAAGCATCCGATGCCGGTGAGCGGCGTCGTGGCCGCGGCGTCCGCGTCGGCTACCTCGAGCAGGAGCCGTCGCTCGCCGAGGGCACCGTGAAGGCGGCTGTCGGCGCAGGCTGGGAAGGCGAGGCTGCACTGCAACGCCTCGGGATGGCCGCTGAGGCGGCCACCGACGTGGGCACGCTCTCCGGCGGTCAGGTCAAGCGCGTGTCGCTGGCCGCCCTCCTCGCCCAACCCGCTGAGTTGCTCGTCCTTGACGAGCCCACGAACCATCTCGACCTGCGCGCCGTCGCATGGCTGGAGCGGTGGCTCCTCGACTATCGCGGCGGACTCGTACTCGTGACGCACGACCGCCACCTTCTCGACCGCGTCACGACAAAGATGCTGGAGCTCGACCGTGGTCACAGCTACCTGCACGAAGGCGGCTATTCCAGCTACCTGGCACGCCGGGCGGAGCGGGAGGAGCAGGCGGCGACGGCCGAATCGACGAGGCGCAACCTGGCCCGGCGCGAGCTCGCCTGGCTGCGCCGGGGGGCTCCCGCTCGCACGCGCAAGCCACGGGCCCGCATGGAAGCAGCGCGGCGCCTCGTCTCCGATCGGGCGCCGGCGCGTGCCGCCGAGCTCGAACTCTCCTTCGGGACACCCCGCTTGGGCGACAAGGTCATCGAGTGCTCAGGAGTCGGATATCGCTACGGGTCCGGCCCTCCCGTGCTGAGCGGCGTCGATCTCCTCCTCGACCCTCGTGAGCGCCTGGGCGTCATCGGTGTAAACGGATCCGGCAAGTCCACCCTCCTCGACCTCCTGGCGGGGAGGCGGTCGCCGTCGGCCGGGCAGCTCGACGTCGGACCGACCGTGGTCACGGGCTACTACGACCAGCGGGCCACAGAGCTCGATCCCCTCTCCCGCGTGCGCGACCTCGTAGCCGGTCCGACGCGAGCACCCGGAGCGCCGGAGGATGTCGCTCTCATGGAACGGTTCTGGTTCACCGGCGCCGGTCAGTTCGCCCCCGCGAGCGCCCTCTCGGGCGGTGAGCGGCGGCGACTGCAGCTCCTCCTCGTGCTGGCGGCGCGACCGAACGTCTTGCTGCTCGACGAGCCGACGAACGATCTCGACCTCGACACCTTGCGAATCCTGGAGGACTTCCTCGAGGACTGGCCGGGCGCTCTCGTTGTCGTGAGCCACGACCGCACGTTTCTCGAGCGCACCACGGACCGGTTGGTCTCACTCGAAGCCGGAACGCTCGTGGAGCTGGCCGGCGGGTTGGCAGCATGGCTCGAGCAGGCGGGTGAGGCGCCGGCGAGGCCGGCGACGCGCTCCGCCGCCGCACCTCGGGCAAGGGCGACGCAGCGGCCCCGAGCCGGCCGCTCCCCGAGCACGATCGGGCGTCAGCTGCGAGAGGCGGAGCGGGAGATGGGGCGCCTCGGACGGCAACGAGACGAGCTGAGCGAGAGCCTGCACGCAACGGTCGATCACGTCGAGCTGGCTCGTCTCGGTCGCCAGCTCGCCGATGTGCAGGATCGCTTGTCGCAGGCGGAGAACCGCTGGCTGGCACTGGCGGAGGAGGCCGACGCCGGACCCTGAGCCGCCTTTAGCGCACGAGCGGCTTGTACGACAGGCGGTGCGGTTGATCGGCGTCGGTTCCGAGTCGTCGCTTCCGGTCGGCCTCGTAGTCGCTGAAGTTGCCCTCCCACCAACGGACTTCGGAGTCCCCCTCGAAGGCGAGCACGTGTGTGGCGATCCGGTCGAGGAACCAGCGGTCGTGGCTGATGACCACGACACAGCCGGGGAAGCCCAGCAACGCTTCCTCCAGAGCCCGGAGCGTGTCAACGTCGAGGTCGTTGGTCGGTTCGTCGAGCAGCAACACGTTGGCCCCGCTCTTCAGGACCTTGGCCAGCTGCACCCGGTTGCGCTCGCCGCCGGAGAGCTGCCCGACCTTCTTCTGCTGATCGCTGCCCCTGAAGCCGAAGCTCGAGACGAACGCCCGCCCGTGCAGCTCTCGGTTGCCGACGACGATGCGCTCGAGGCCGCCCGTGATCTCCTCGAAGACGGAGGCGTCAGGCCTCAGCTCATCGCGGGACTGGTCGACATAGGCGAGCACCACCGTGCTGCCCACCTCGAGACGACCCTCATCCGGCCTCTCCTCGCCGACGATCATTCGAAACAGGGTCGTCTTGCCGGCACCGTTCGGGCCGATCACGCCGACGATGCCACCCGGTGGCAGCAGGAACGTCAGGCCGTCGATGAGCAGCTTGTCGCCGAAGCCCTTTCGCAGTCCTTCGGCTTCGACGACTCGGTCTCCGAGACGAGGGCCGGGAGGGATGGTGATCTCGGGACCGTCGGGACGGCGCTCGGCCGCCTCCGCCGCGCTGACGAGGTCGTTGTAGGCGTTGATGCGAGCCTTGCCCTTGGCCTGTCGTGCGCGGGGAGACATCCGGATCCATTCGAGCTCGCGTCGAAGGGCCTCCTGGCGGGAACGATCTGCCCTCTCCTCGCTCGCCAGCCGAGCCTGCTTCTGCTCGAGCCACGACGAGTAGTTGCCCTGCCAGGGGATCCCGGCCCCGCGGTCGAGCTCCAGGATCCATCCGGCGACGTTGTCGAGGAAGTAGCGATCGTGCGTCACCGCCACGACGGTGCCCGGGTACTCCTGCAGCGTGCGCTCCAGCCAGGCGACGGACTCCGCGTCGAGGTGGTTCGTCGGCTCGTCGAGCAGGAGCAGGTCGGGCGTCGACAGCAAGAGGCGACAGAGGGCGACTCGCCGGCGCTCACCACCCGACAACGTGGCGACGTCGGCGTCACCCGGTGGCAGGCGCAAGGCATCCATGGCGATCTCGAAGGTGCGCTCCAAGTGCCAGCCGCCGACGGCGTCGATGCGGTCCTGTAGCTCTGCCTGCTCGGCGAGCAGCTTGTCAAAGTCCGCCTCCGGCTCACCCATGGCGGCGCAGACCTCGTCGAAGCGCTCGAGGAGGTGCTTCGTCTCTGCCACACCCTCGGCCACGTTGCCGAGGACGTCCTTGCCTGCATCGAGGCGCGGCTCCTGGGCGAGGAACCCGACGGTGAAGCCGGGCGTGAGGCGCGCCTCGCCCGTGTAGCCGTCGTCCTCACCGGCCATGATGCGCAGCAACGACGTCTTCCCGGACCCGTTGGAGCCGATCACCCCGATCTTGGCGCCCGGGTAGAAGGACAGGTTGATGCCGCGCAGCACCTCGCGGTCCGGCGGATGGAAGCGCCGAAGGTCGCGCATGGTGAAGATGAACTGGGGTGCCATGGCAACAGTTTGGCGGCAAGGCGCCAAGGCGCCGGCCGTGCCTCAGTGCACCGGGCGCCGCCCGAAGCACCGGGAGCCGGACAGACAGCTCAAGCGGGCGAGAAGAAGGCCGCCATCGGCGTGGCCGTACGCGCATTGCGGAGGAGCGGGAGGTCGAAGGCGTCCTCGATCGTCGCCAGCAACGAGTAATGCGTGTAGTAGGTCCCGATCGCTCGGCCGGGCGCGATCGTGGGAGCGATGACGAGCGTGAGGACGCGGCCGCCGAGCGGGCCGCCACTCTCCGACTCGTCCCAGGTGACGAACAGCACGCCACCGTCCCGCCAGGCGCTCGTCCTCACGACGGAGGCGACGAAGCCCTGCAGCCAGGCGGCTGCGACCTGCGGTGCGCAATCGTGGCCGTCGTGACAGAGGTTCGGCGTGACCCAGACGAACTGCGGGACGACCGCCGGCGGCTCGGCGAGGGCGCGACTGAGCTGCGGGAGGGGCCGCAGGTGGGCGCAGAGCGCCCCGCTGTCGCGGATATCGGTGTAGTAACGGAACGGGTTGTGCTTGCCGGCGTAGTCAGCCGAAGAGTACGGGTCGAGATAGCAGGACGAGGGTACGCCTTCGAAGTAGGCGCCCCAGCTCAGGTGCGCCGCCGAGAGCTGAACCCCCAGGTTCGTGCCCGGCACGTAACAGTCCGTGCAATCGCTCGTGATCCCCCAGGTGCTGCCGCTCGTGAGCGCCAGGTAATTGGGGAGGCTCGGGTGACTGACCGCCCAGTAGTTCGTGGCGCTGGCGTAGCGGTGTGCGAGCGAGGCGAAACCCGGCGTCGCCAGTGCGGGACCGTATCCGAGGTTCTCCATCATGACGACGAAGACATGAGTGAAACGGGGGACGCCGTCTCGCCCGTGCGCGGGCGGGAGCGACGACGATGGGGTCGAGACCGTCGTGCTCACCGCCGTCGAGGTCGATGCGGCGGTCCCTCCTGTCGTCGTCTCCGACGACGGCGGCGAACCCGAGCAAGCGGCGAGCACGACGCCGGCGAGGAGGAAGAGTCCCGCCCCGAGACGGCCTCCCCGACTGAGGACGGCCCGAGGGCGCCCGCCGTGGACGTGAGGAGGCATCACGCCAGCCAAGAGCTGTCGAGCCGGACACGCTGTCGTTGCGACAGGCACTGGATCGCCGATTCGTCTCGCCCGTTCTGTGATGACACCTCGCCTAGTATCGCAATGAGGAGGAACGCTCACGTGGCGCATGCTGACGACGGTCGCTCCCGAGCGGCAATGAGCCCCTCATCCGGCACGGTGCTCGGAACGGTGGCGGGCGACTTGGCGACGGCTTCGCTCGACATGGCCCGTCGCTTTGCCGCCGGCGCAACGATGTGGTGCGCTGCCCCGCAATGGCCGTCGCACGCACAACACCTCGCCGTCGAGTTCGTTCATCCCGTCATCGTCGGCAAGCGCGCCCTGCCGGCGGTCGCGGTGGAGGGTGGCGATCTCGTCAGCATGCTTCGCATCGTCTCTTCATCGGGCGACCTCTTCGTCGCCGTCGCCGGCGCCGACGAGCCGGCCGTGGGCGCCGCCATGCGCCGGGCGCCCGCCTGGGGTCTCCGCTCGATCTGGATCGGGACGGGGGCGCGGCCGGCGGCCGGAGCGGCCGACCACGTCCTCTGGCTTGACGCCGACATCGCAGAATCGGCCTACGGCGGCGGCTTCGTGCTCGTGTACCACCTTCTCTGGGAGCTCACCCACGTCTGCTTCGAGCACCCGGGACTGCTGAGCATCCCGGCCGTCGGCGATGCCGAGGAGTGCCATGACGAGGTGTGCATCACCTGCTCCGACGAGGGACGCCTCGCCGAGGTGATCACCACGGGCCCGGGCTCGCACGCCCGCGTGCGGACCTCCGCCGGCGTCGAAGCCATCGACACGACCCTGATCGGGACCCCACAACCCGGCGACCTCGTGCTCGTCCATGCTGGCTCCGCTGTCACCACGATCGAGGGTTGAAGACGTGACATCGGAGACGACGGGGTTTCTCTACCCGTTCATCGACTCCGACGAGAGCGACTCCTCGTCTCTCCTCGCCGACCTGGGGACCTCGGCGGAGGCCAAGGCCGTGCAGAGCCGGCAGCTGCAAGCCGCCACCCTCGACCGCTTCGCCGAGCAGATCGCCGAGATCACTGACGAGATGGCGGCACGCTTCGCAGCGGGCGCCCGCCTCTTCACCTTCGGCAACGGCGGGAGCGCCACCGACGCCGCTTCGTTCGCCGCCTTGTTCACGCGGCCGCCGTGGGGCAGACCGCTTCCCGCCCGTTCCCTCGTGGCCGACGAAGCGACGCTGACCGCCCTCGGCAACGACGTCGGCTTCGAGCTCGTCTTCTCACGCCAGTTGATCGCCCACAGCCGAGCGAACGACATTGCGGTGGGCTTCTCGACGAGCGGGAACTCCGACAACGTCATCCGAGCATTCGGCGAAGCACACCGCCGGGAGCTCCTCACCGTCGGCTTGGCGGGCCACGATGGCGGCGAGATGGCGACGTGCGGGGATGTCGATCAGTGCCTCGTCGTCCGTTCCGACAGCGTCCACCGCATCCAGGAGACCCAGGATGCCGTCGCCCTCGTCCTCTGGGCCGGAGTTCAGGCGATCGTGGAGAGCAAGGGAGACAGGTGAGCAGCGAGCCCGGGCCAGTCGATGGCGGAACGGTCACGCCGTCGCAGGAGAAAGGGGCACCCAGCCAGCGCGAGGCCGCCGTCCTGGAGCGGATCGAGACGTTCCGCCGCCGCCGTCCGCGCCTCAAGGACGACATCGTCACACTCGCTCACGGCGCCGGTGGCAAAGCGTCAGCCGCCCTGATCGACGCCGTCTTCCTGGAGGCATTCGGGCAGCCGGCGGGGGGAGTCCTCGCCGACGCCGCCGTCGTCGAACTGCCGACGGGCGAGCGTATCGCCATCACGACCGACTCGTTCGTCGTGAAGCCCTTGCGGTTCCCGGGCGGCTCGATCGGCCACCTCGCCGTGCACGGGACCGTCAACGACCTCGCCGTCATGGGAGCGCGCCCGACCTGGATTGCCGCCGCCTTCGTCCTCGAGGAAGGCTTCCCCGTCAGCGAGCTGCGCGCCATCGTGGACGACATGGCGGAGGCCGCACGAGTCGCCGGAGTCGCCATCGTGACGGGCGACACCAAGGTCGTCAACCGGGGGGCTGCCGACGGCCTCTACATCACCACCTCCGGCGTCGGCATCCTGCCGGAGGGCCGCAGGCTCGGGCCCGAGCTCGTGCAGGTGGGCGATCGCATCATCGTCTCGGGAACCATCGGTGACCACGGCATGGCCGTCATGCTCGCCCGCGGCGACCTGGAGCTCGAGGCCGACCTCCGCTCCGACACGGCGCCGCTCGGCGAGCTCGTCGCCGTGCTGCTCGAGGCGGCTCCCTCGACTCGTTGGATTCGGGATCCGACGCGGGGAGGGCTCGGCACGATCTGCAACGAGCTTGCCCGCGACGCCGCCGTCGCCGTCGTGCTCGAGGAAGTGGCACTTCCCGTGCTGCCGAGCGTGAACGGCGCCTGTGACGTGCTCGGTATCGACCCGCTCTATGTGGCCAACGAGGGCAAATTCGTGGCCGTCGTTCCGGCGGACGAGGCCGCCGCCGCCCTCGCCGCCCTGCGCCGCCACCCGCTCGGCACCGCCGCCGCCGAGATCGGGGAGATCCGTGCGGACCCGGAAGGCATCGTGGTGCTACGAACGGGTTTCGGGGGCACTCGCATCGTCGACATGCTCGTCGGCGACCCCCTCCCCCGCATCTGTTGAACGGCGACTCGGCTGGCGTCACTGCTGCGGGCGAGCGGCGCCGCCTCCGCGTTACCGGCACGGTGCAGGGTGTCGGCTTCCGGCCGTTCGTGTACCGGGAGGCTGTGGCGCTCGGCCTCGCCGGCTTCGTCTGCAACGACTCGGCCGGCGTCCTCATCGAGGTCGAGGGTGAACCGGAGAATGTGGCGAGGCTGTGCCAGCTGCTCCACGAACGTCCCCCGCCACTCGCCCGCGTCGCCTCCGTCGAGACGACGACGATCGCCGCCGAGGGTGCCGTCGCCGGGTTCCGCATCCTCGAGACCGCCTCCGGTGGCTTGCCGGCGGCACCGGTCAGCGTCGACACCGCCGCCTGCAGCGACTGCCTGGCAGAGGTCGACGATCCCGCAGACCGGCGCCACGGCTATCCGTTCACGAACTGCACGAACTGCGGGCCGCGCTACACCATCGTCACGTCCGTCCCCTATGACCGGCCGGCGACGACGATGGCGGCCTTCGCCATGTGCCCAGCCTGCCAGTCCGAGTACGACGACCCGGGAGACCGCCGCTTCCACGCCCAGCCGAATTCCTGCCCGACCTGCGGCCCACGACTTCGCTACTGCCGGCCGGACGGCACCGTCCTCGCCGAGAAGGAGGCCGCCCTCCTGCTCGCCGTCGAGTGCCTCCTCGGCGGTGGCATCGTCGCCGTCAAGGGACTCGGCGGCTACCACCTCGCCACGGACGCCACGAGCGCGGCGGCCGTGACGTCGCTCCGCCGCCGCAAGTCCCGTGACGACAAGCCGTTCGCGGTCATGGTGGCCGATCTCGAGACGGCGCAGGGACTGTGCGAGCTCGACGGCGCCGCCGCAGCAGCGCTCATCTCCCCCCGCCGCCCCATCGTGCTCGCCCGGCGACGGCCCGGCGGCGCCCTTGCGGCCAGCATCGCGCCGGGACTGCCCGAGCTCGGCCTCATGTTGGCCTACACCCCGCTGCACCACCTCCTCCTCGGCCAGGTCGGCCGGCCGCTCGTGATGACGAGCGGCAACTTGTCCGACGACCCCATCGCCCATCTCGACGACGACGCCATCGAGCGCCTCGGCCCCCTCGTCGATGGCGTGCTGGCACACGACCGAGCGATCCACGTCCGCTGCGACGACTCGGTCGTGCGATCGGCCGGCGGCAGGATTCAGGCAGTCAGGCGGTCGCGCGGGTACGCCCCCGAGCCGCTCACCCTTCCCGGCGAAGCCAAGCGGCAGGTGCTGGCCGTCGGAGCCGAACTGAAGAACACGGTCTCTGTCGCCAAGGGCCGCACGCTCGTCACGAGCCATCACATCGGCGATCTCGAGCACCTCGCCACCTACCGCTCCTTCTTGCAGGCGACCGTGCACTTGAGCGCCCTCTACGGCGTCGAGCCGCAGGTCGTCGTGCACGACCTCCATCCGGAGTACCTCTCGACGAAATACGCCCTCGAGCTCGATCTCGAGCCGTGGGCCGTGCAGCACCACCATGCCCACATCGCCTCCTGCCTGGCCGAGCACGGGCGGTCGGAGGCCGTCCTCGGGGTGGCCTTCGACGGCCTCGGGCTCGGGCTCGACGGCGTGCTCTGGGGTGGCGAGTTCCTCGTGGCGGACTTGGAGGGTTTCGAACGGGTGGGTCATCTGAGGGAGGTCGCCCTCCCGGGCGGAGCGGCCGCCATCAGGGAGCCTTGGCGCATGGCGCTCTCCTGGGTCGCCGCCGCCATCGGGCCGGGCGCCGCCGCCGAGCTCGGCCCCCTCCTCGACGACCGCTGGCGTGCCGTCCTCTCGCTCGTTGAACGCGGCAGTGGGTCGCTGCAGACGACGAGCGCCGGACGGCTCTTCGATGCGGTCGCCGCCCTGCTCGGGATTCGCACCGCCGTCACCTATGAAGGGCAGGCCGCCATCGAGCTCGAGGCCCTCGGCGCCGGCGTCGAGGCTGCCGAGGCGCCCAGCTACCCGACAGAGCTGAGCGAGGTCGAAGGAATGATCGTGCTCGATCCCTCGCCCCTCATCGCCGCCGTCGTGGAGCAACGCCGTCGCGGCGTTTCGCCCGCCGTCATCGCAGCCGGCTTCCACCACAGCCTCGGCAGGGCGGCGGCGGCTGTGACGGCCCGCCTTGCCGCCGACCGCCATCTCGGCACCGTCGCACTGAGCGGCGGCGTCTTCCAGAACGTCCTGCTGAGCAGTGTCATGGAGGAGGAGCTCGGCCGGCGCGGGCTCGAGGTGCTCGTGCACGAGCTCGTGCCACCCAACGACGGCGGTATCAGCGTCGGCCAGGCCGCCATCGGGGCGACGGCAACGGCGGCCGCTGCAGCACACCTCACCAGCAGCTGACCCCTTCGAGACGTTCCGCCGTCGCCGCTCCTGACGACGAAGGAGCTCACGGCGCCCGCTCGCCTACCGCTTGGAGCCGACCCCGATGGCGACTTCGCGATGGAGACGCCCGAAATTGTAGTAGGCGGCGCAAGCGCCCTCCGACGACACCATGCACGTGCCGATCGGTGTCTCGGGTGTGCACGCCGTGCCGAACACCTTGCACTCCCAGGGCTTGATGACACCCTTCAGCACCTCCCCGCACTGGCATGCCTTCGGGTCGGCCACGCGCACCCCCGGCACGGTGAAGCGGAGCTCGGCGTCGAACTCGGCGAACTCGCTTCGCAGCTTGAGGGCGCTCTGTGAGATGAACCCGAGTCCGCGCCACTCGAAATGTGGGCGGAGCTCGAAGACCTCGGCGAGGATCTCGAGCGCTCGAGGGTTGCCCTCCTCACGGACACATCGCGTGTACTGGTTCTCCACACAGCACCGCCCCTGGCGGATCTGCAGCAGGAGCATCTCGATCGCCTGCAGGATGTCGAGAGGTTCGAAGCCTGCCGTCACGAGCGGCTTGCCGTACACCTCGGGTACGAAGCGGTAGGGCCGCTGCCCGACGACCGTCGAGACGTGGCCGGGGCCGATGAAGCCGTCGAGCCGCAGGTCGGGCGATTCGAGGATGGCCTTGATGGGCGGCACGATGGTCACGTGGTTCGAGAAGACGGTGAAGTTCCTCACGGCCTCCTGGCGGGCGCGCAACAACGTCACAGCCGTGGAGGGTGCTGTCGTCTCGAACCCGACGGCGAAGAAGACGACTTCGCGAGCCGGATTCTCCACAGCCACGCGCAAGGCGTCGAGGGGCGAATAGACAAAACGAACATCAGCACCTCGGGCTTTGGCCGCCAGGAGGTTGCCGGTCGATCCGGGCACGCGCATCATGTCGCCGAAGGTCGTGAAGATGACGCCTGGCTCCTCCGCCACGGCGATGGCGTCGTCGATGCGACCCATCGGGATGACGCACACCGGGCAACCCGGACCGTGCACGAGCTCCACGCCGCCCGGCAGCAGGTGCTCGATCCCGTGACGGTAGATCGTGTGCGTGTGCCCCCCGCACACCTCCATGAACTTGAAGTGGTCGTCGCCGACAAGCTCAGTGATCTGGGCCACGAGCGCCCGCGCCGCCGCCGGATCGCGGTACTCGTCGACGAACCGCATGGCGAGGCTTCTAGCCGATCTGCGAGTCGACGACGGCTCGCACTTCGTCCTCGTAGGCCTGACCCATCATCTTGAGGCCCTGCATCGCCAGCTCGGCCTCCACCTCGTCGATCTTCGACATGGCAAAGCCCACGTGGATGAGCACCCAGTCGCCCGCCACGACGCCTTCGTCCTCGAGCAGGCCGTAGTTGATGTTGCGACGGACGCCGGCCACGTCGACCTTCGCCAGCTGGCGCACGGGGTCGACGATCTCGACGACCTCACCCGGAATCCCGAGGCACATCGTGTCTCCTCCTTGTCAGGCCCGGCACTCGATGGACTCGAGCGTCAGCTCGTCACCGCCGCTTTGCTCGACCTCGAAGCCCCGCAGGCCGCCCGACCGTGACGAGCTTGCCCGCCGCGAACGCCTCCGAACAGCTCAAGCATCTCCCCGCGACGGGTACGAGCACCAGCACGGCTTGGGCAGCGGCCGAACTCGTGCATCAGCCGGCCGCCTTGGCGACGATGCGGACTCGGATTCTGACGTCGGGGTATACCTTCAAGATCATGATCTTCGGCGGCTCCATGCCGAAGTCCGGCAGGTTGAAGACGTGCTCGCCCTCGAACGTGATGGTACCCGCCGCCGGTGTCGAGAGGGCCACCTCGCCGGTCACCTGCTGCGTCACGCCCCGGAAGGTGACGTCCCCCTCCACGAGGTAACGACCGGCCGTTTCGCTCGCCGTCATCGTCCGCAACGTGGCCGTGATCGTCGGGAAGCGCCGCGCCTCCACTCGGCGCATCATCTCGCGGTCGTAAAGCCCGTTGCCGGAGGACATCGTGGCAACGGCGAGCTGGAGGGTCGCCTCCACCGGCGACGACAGATCGAGCTGGCCGTCCGCTCCCACCTCGCCCTCGAAGTACCCTTCCATGCCCCTCGTCTCGGAACGGATCGGATGCAAGCTCGAGCGCGCATCGGTCCAGACGACCGTCTTCTCCGGGTCGACGGCGTAGCGGGTCATCAAGGCTGCAAGATATTCCGTTTCGGCGGTCGCGGCACCCATCTGTAAACCCGACTCGTGATCGAAATCACCGAGGCCGTTCTCATCGACGAGACGCCGGAGACCATCGCCGCCACCCCCGGCTTTGAAGGAGCTGGGCGTACGCCTCGCCCTCGACGCCGTCGAGGTGCCGTGTGCATCGAATCACGCCTCGAGTAGCTTGACGGACCCTGGCAAGCCCAGCCTGACGACCCGTGGTGCGCCACGCTGCAAGGCCGTCACCAGACGGGCTCACGACGGGCCGTCGGGCATCGCCTCCCACCACTGGCACCACCAGTGCGACCCGACGAGGATGCGCAACTTCGGGTGCCAGCAGTACGAGATGTCGCTGGACGGCTCGAGGTAGTAGCGACAGTTCTCGCACTCCTCCTCGCCCGAGGGCTTACCCCGCAGGACGGCGTTCTCGGCGAGGTGACGCAGCTCGATCGCCAGTCGCTCGTCGATCTCTTTCGGTTCCGGTTCCGGGATCACGTAGTCGGACACGCCAGCAACGTACCGGCTGGGCGGGGAGCGTCGGCGCCTGGGCCGGTAGCCTCACCCGTACGAACACGCTTCGGCGTCACCGGCGCCGCGCTGCAGCCGAAAGGAAAGATGGCTCCGCGTCCTCGGGGCGAACACGGCACGCTGTGTGACGCCTCCACTTTGGGTCGAAGGACCCTATCTTGGGCCTCTCAGCTGGACCAGGCTGGAAGGTGGCCGGTCGCGGACCCCCACTGCGACCGGCTCATCAGAGGGCTTGACGGGAAAAGGCTGCCCTTACTCGTCCGGGAGGAGATCGAGGTCATGACAGCGCCGGTGGGTTGGCTGACACGGGCTGCGCCGCCTCGCGCCGCGACGGCGTCCTCGCCGGGCATTACCCAGACTCAGGAGCAGAGCTGATATGTCGCCACGTCGTGCAACTCCGCAACTTCTCGCCGTGGCTCGCGGCGATGCCCCAGCCGACCTCCTCCTCAGGGGCGGGCGTGTCTTCGTCCCCACCACGCGGGAGTGGATCGTGACCGATCTCGCCGTCTACGGCGGTGTCATCGCCGGTTGGGGACCTCGGGAAGCCCTGGAGGTCGTCGACGTGACGGGGTGCTCGCTGACGCCGGCGTTCATCGACGCCCACATGCACCTCGAGTCCACCAAGCTCTGGGTCGACGAATTCGTCAGGACCGTGCTGCCGCACGGCACCACGGCCGTGGCGGCGGACCCGCACGAGATCGCCAACGTCTTCGGTGTCCCGGGCGTCGTGGCTCTCGCCGAAGCGGCCGCTGGGCTGCCGTTCACCTTCGGCATCTGTGCCTCGAGCTGTGTGCCGGCATCGCATTTCGAGAGCCCGGCCGCCGAGCTCGGACCGACTGATCTCGCCTCGCTGCTCGACGAGCACGGGGCCATCGGTCTGGCCGAGGTGATGAACTTCCCGGGTGTCGTGAACGGCGACCCGGAGATGCTCGCCAAGATCGCCACCGCCGGCAACCGGCGAGTCGACGGTCACGCCCCCGGCTTGTCCGGCCGCCAGCTGGACGCCTACTTGGCGGCGGGTGTCGAGTCTGATCACGAGTGCACCGAGCTGGAGGAAGCGGAGGAGAAGCGCCGCAAGGCGATGTGGATCTTCATCCGGGAAGGATCCGCCTCGCGCAACCTGAAGGCCCTCATTCCGACGGTCGTCCGGCACGGCACCGACCGCGTCGCCCTCTGCACCGACGACCGCGAACCGGACACGATCCTGCGTTCCGGGCACATGAACGACTGCGTGCGCCTCGCCGTCTCGTGCGGTGTCGGCCTCGAGGATGCCCTTGTGCTGGCCACGAGCAACCCGGCTGACTACCACCACTTCGACCATCTCGGGAACCTGGCACCCGGCTATCAAGCCGACGTGCTCTGCTTCGAGGACTTCGCCCACTTCGAACCGGCGCGTGTCTTTCACTCCGGGCGCCTCGTGGCCGTTGACGGCCTCGTCGTGCCAGGGACGGTTCCCGCCCGGCCGGCGCCTGCGTTCATGCGGACCTCGATCCACCTCGACCCACCCCCGACGGCGTCGGACCTCGACCGTCTCCCACCGGATGGAGGTCGCGCCCGCGTCATCGGCGTCGAGGAGAACTCGCTCACAACTCGTCAGCTCGTCCTCGACGTCACCGACCCGGCGGCGGGCGTCGCCCGCATCGGCGTCGTGGAGCGACACCACCAGACCGGGCGCATCGGTCTCGGCTACGTGCACGGTTTCGGTCTCACGCGCGGTGCCATCGCCTCGACCGTGGCGCACGACGCCCACAACTGCATGGTGGTCGGAGCCATCGACGCCACCGGGCCTGCAGACATGGCGGCCGCCGTCGCCCGGCTGGCCGAGATTGGCGGCGGGCAGGTCGCCGTGCTCAACGGAGAGGTCCTCGCCGAAGTCGCTCTTCCCATCGGTGGCCTCATGAGCGACCGCGACGCTGCCTCCGTGGCGGCCGAAGTGGGACGCCTGGCGGCGACGGCCTCCAACGCCCTTCACATCCGGATCAAGGCACCTTTCATGCAGCTCAGCTTCCTCGGCCTCTCCGTCCTGCCCGAGCTGAGGATCACCGATCGCGGGATGGTCGACGTCATGACGTTCTCGCTCGTCGACGTGGCAGCGGGTTGAGCGGTGGGGGTCCTCGTACCGTCTTGCCTCGCCGAGGCCGTCGAGATGCTGGAGGGGGCTCCGCAAGCGCAGCTGCTCGCCGGCGGGACCGACTTCATGGTCGAGGTCAACGCAGGCCTGCGCCGCCCCGCCGCCGTGCTCTGCCTCAACCGCATACCGGAGATCGCCGGATGGCGCACCGACAACGGGCACGTCGTGCTCGGCGCCGCTCTCACCTACACCGAGATGCTGGACGCCGCGCTGGCTCGCCTCGTCCCGGCTCTTTCCCTGGCGGCTCGTACCGTCGGTTCGCCCCAGATACGCAACGCCGGCACGATCGGCGGCAATCTCGCCACGGCGTCTCCGGCAGGCGACACCCTGCCGGTGCTCTCGGCTCTCGACGCCGAGATCCTCGTCGTTGGTCCGGGCGGGGCGACGCGTACGGTGCCCTTCGCTGAGCTCGTGACGGGACCGAAGCGCACGTCACTCGCCCCGGGCGAGATCATCTGCGAGGTCCGTCTGCCGGCTCGTTTCGGTACGCAGGAATTCCTCAAGGTCGGCACGCGAAACGCCATGGTCATCGCTGTCGCCAGCGTGGCCGTCGTGGTGGACTGGGCCGGCCGGAACGTGCGGGTCGCCTTGGGCTCTGCCGGCCCGGTCATGATCCGAGCAACGGAGGCAGAGGAGCAGGCCGCCTCCCAGATCGACTGGGACGAGCGCCGCCTCCTTGCCCGCGCAGGCAATCTCGACGACTTCGTCGCCCTCGTGCGAGCCGCTTCGCGCCCGATCGACGATCACCGCTCGACGGCGGCCTATCGTCGGCACGCCGTCGGAGTCTGCGCCGAGCGGGCGCTGCGACGTGCCGTGGCCGATGACGCCCTCAAGGAGGATCAGTGGAGCAGCTGACCGACAATGAGGCTCTCCTGAGCTACACCCTTCACGTCAACGGTCACGATCGCGCCGTGAACGACGCTCTCCTCAGCGAGAACCTCCTCTACGTGCTGCGCGAGCGTCTTGGCCTGCGAGGGTCGAAGAACGCATGTGAACAGGGCGAATGCGGCGCCTGTTCCGTGCTCATCGACGGCAGGCTCGAGTGTGCCTGCACCGTGCTGGCGGCTGGCGCCGCCGGGCGCGAGATCGTGACGGTGGAGGGTCTGACGCCCGCAGGCGACGAGCTCTCCGGCCTGCAGGAGGCCTTCCTCGCCGAGGGAGCCGTGCAATGCGGCTTCTGCACGCCCGGACTGATCGTGAGCGTCCACGACCTCCTCGAGCGCACGCCTGACCCGACCGAGCTCGAGATCCGGGAGGCGATCTCCGGCAACCTCTGCCGTTGCACCGGCTATGGGCGCATCCTCGCTGCGGTCAAGGTCGCCCAGGACGCACGCCACCCATGACGACGCTCGACACGCCCACGCAGGCAGCGACGATCGCCGTCACCCCGGACGGTCTCGGCCGGAGCGCCCGCCGGCCGGACGGACGCCCCAAGGTGAAGGGTCAGTTCGCCTTCTCCTCCGATCTCGAAGCCGAGGGCATGCTCTGGGGGCAGCTCCTCCGTTCGCCCCACCCGTCCGCCACCATCCGCAGCATCGACGTCTCGGGCGCCTGGCGCGTCCCTGGCGTCCTCGCCGTCCTCACGGCTGCCGACGTGCCCGGCCGCAAGACCTACGGACTCGACTACCCCGACCAGCCGGTCTTCGCCTCCGACGTCGTTCGCTACGCCGGCGAGCCCGTGGCCGCCGTGGCGGCCGACCACCCGGTGACGGCCCGCCTCGCCGCCGAGGCCATCGTCGTCGAGTACGAGGTGCACGAACCCCTCACCGACTCGGTGCTGGCGCTGGGGGCCGAACCGGTCCACCCTCTCGGCAACACCCTCTACCGCCAGACGATCCGACGCGGCGACCCTGCCGCCCGGGGTGCCGTCTCGGTGGAGGGGACCTACGAGACCGGCATGCAGGATCAGGCGTTCATGGGACCGGAGTCCGGGCTCGCCGTGCCGGCGGCCGACGGCGGCGTCGACCTCTACGTCGCCACGCAGTGGCTGCACGTCGACCAGGATCAGATCGCCGCCTGCCTGGATCTACCGCTCGACATGGTGCGAGTCCACCTGGCCGGAGTCGGCGGGGCCTTCGGTGCCCGGGAAGACTTGAGCATGCAGGTCCAGCTCTGCCTGCTCGCCCTGCGCACCGGCCGGCCGGTCAAGATCGTCTACTCGCGCGAGGAGTCCTTCCACGGCCATGTCCACCGGCACCCGGCGCACATGTGGTACCGGCACACGGCCGATGCGGACGGGCGCCTCGTCAGTGTCGAGGCACGGATCATCTTCGACGGCGGCGCCTATCTCTCCTCCTCGACGGCCGTGACGCTGAACGCCGCCTGCTTCGCCAACGGCCCGTACAACGTGCAGAACGCCTTCGTGGACTGCACCGCCGTGCGGACGAACAACCCGCCGTGCGGTGCCATGCGGGGCTTCGGTGCCGTGCAGGTGTGCTTCGCTCACGAAGCCCAGATGGACAAGCTCGCCGTCGCCCTCTCGATCGACCCCATCGAGCTGCGGTTGCGCAACGCCTACGCCCCCGGCGACCAGCTCATCATCGGCCAGGTGCTGTCCGGGACGGCACCGGTGGCCGAGGTCATCCGGGCGTGCGCCGCCGCTCCCCTCCCCCCCGGCGGGCCGGACACGGCCGCCGAGCTCGCCCTGCCGGGAGGCGCCGGCCGCACGGCCGACCGCGCCCGGGTCCGACGCGGGGTGGGTTTCGCCGTCGGCTTCAAGAACCTCATGTTCTCCGCCGGCTTCGACGACTACTCGACGGCGCGCTGCCGTCTCGAAGACGGCCGCGTCACGATCACGACGGCGGCCGTCGAGGTCGGCCAGGGCCTCGTCACCGTGATGCAGCAGATAGCCCGCGACGTGCTCGGAGTCGATGACGTCGCCCTCGGCGAAGCCAGCACCATGGGCATCGGTTCTGCCGGCTCGACGTCCGCGAGCCGGCAGAGCTGGATGACGGGCGGAGCCGTCGACACGGCGTGCCGAGCCGTCCGGGAGCGGCTGCTCTCGTCGGTGGCGCAACGTTTCGAGGTGCAGCGCGCGGGTCTCGAACTGAGCTCCGGTCGGGTCCTGTCGGTCGACGGCTCGCTCGACCTGTCGCTCGCCGAGGCGGCCGGCGGCGCCGTGCTCGAGGAGACGGCCGTCTTCCGCCACCCTGGCACGGTGGCGCTCGACGAGAACGGCCAAGGCGATGCACACGTGTCGTTCGCCTTCGCCGCGCATCGAGCCGTCGTGGACGTCGATCTCGACCTCGGCCTCGTGAAGGTCGTCGAGGTCGCCACCGCCCAAGACGTCGGGCGCGTCCTCAATCCCGTTCAACTCATCGGCCAGCTCGAAGGAGGCATCTCCCAAGGCGTCGGCTTTGCCGTGATGGAGGAGATCGTCCTCGACGACGGAAAGCTGCGAAACCCGTCCTTCACCGACTACATCATCCCGACGGCGCTCGACATGCCCCCGGTCACGATTCAGGCTCTCATCGAGCAACCAGAGCCGGGTTCCCCCCTCGGCGCCAAGGGGGCAGGCGAACCCCCGTCGATCTCCTCCACGGCTGCCGTCGTGGCGGCCATCCGGAACGCAACGGGCCTCGAGCTCCCGCGCGCTCCCGTCCGACCGCAGGACATCGCTCTGCTCCTCGCCGAGCAGCGCCCCGCCGGCAGCACCGACATCTCGCCCGCTCCGCCCGCCAAGGAGGCTTCGCCATGACCACGCCCGTCGCCGTCTACCTGCAGGACGCCCATCCCATTCGCCAGGGCATGGAGATCGCCAAGTACGCCGAGTCGAAAGGCTTCCACGCCATCTGGCAGGCGGAGAGCCGGCTCGTGCGGGAGGCGACCGTGCCCATGGCCGCCTTCGCCTCGGTGACCGAGCACATCAAGGTGGGGTCCGGCGTCGTCAACAACTGGACGCGCAACCCCGCCCTGTTGGCCTCGACGTTCTCCACTCTCGACGACCTCGCCCCAGGACGCGTCATCCTCGGCATCGGGGCGTGGTGGGAGCCGCTCGCCAGCAAGGTGGGGGTGAAACGCGAGAAGCCGCTGCGCGCCATGCGCGAGACCGTGGAGGCGGTTCGCGCCCTCCTCGCCGACGAGAACGTCACCTACGAGGGGGAGTTCGTGCATCTCGACGGCGTCGAGCTCGACTACGTCTACCAGGACCGGCGTCCGAAGGACGTCCCCATCTACATCGGTGCCACCGGTATGCAGATGATGGAGCTTGCGGGCGAGATCGGCGACGGGGTCGTGCTCAACTACCTCGTGTCCCCCGCCTACAACGACCGCGCCCTCGAGCACCTCGAGCTCGGGGCACAGCGGGCCGGGCGGTCGGCCGCCGACATCGACCGACCGCAGCTCGTCGTGTGCTCCCTCGACGAGGACCGCGGGGCTGCCCTCGACGCTGCCCGCATGCTCGTCACCCAGTACCTCGGACAGCAGCCGCACATCATGAAGGCCTCCGGCGTGCCGCAGGCCCTCCTCGACAAGATCGGCGAGGTCCTCACCTGGCCGGCGACGCACGAGCAGGTGGAGGCGGCCTCCAAGCTCGTGCCCGACGAGATCGTGCAGATGCTGACTGCATCCGGCACGGCTGCCGAGTGCCGCGCCCAAGTGGCCGAGTACGTGAAGCGGGGCTGCACCTGCCCGGTGCTCTATCCGCTCGGACACGACGTGCACGCCATGATCGACGCCTTTGCCGACTGGACGGCCTGACGATCTCGGCGGCTCGGTCGCCCACCGACCCGACCGGCTGAGGCACCGCTCGCTCAGAGGCGAGCGTGCAACCGCGCCGCCTGCTCGCGGGCACGCGCCCGGATCTCGCCCGCATCGACTCTCGTCGGGCGGCCCTCCGCCAGCACGACCTCGTCCCCGACGACGACCTCGAGGGGGCGCACGCCCGGAGTGAAGGCGAGGTGCCAGGCCCCCATCGGCTCGTAGCTCCAGCGCACCCGGTCGGTTCGAGCCTCTGGAACGAGCTCGTAGCCGCCCTCCAGCCACGACCAGGCGGCCTCCGGGCCGACGGTGACGTCATCTTCGCGATGGCGTGCGTAGGCGATGCGGAACTCCTCCAGCATGTCCGCCCCGATCCCGTCCGTGCCGAGGGCCACGGTGTTCCGCCAGCGCGCCGGACGGGCGTACCCCACGGCGTTGTTCATGTTCGAGCGGGGGTTGTGGGCTACCGTCCCGCGCAGGGGGCGATCGAGGTGCACGCAATGGGCGAGCAGCCAGCTGTCCGTGCTGACCCCCTCCAGGCGGCCGCCGGCGGCGCTGTCGACGCCGTCCTCGCAGACGTGGATGTGCACGCCCGCTCCCACATCGGCGGCGAGGCCGGCGACGGCTTCGAGTGTCGCCTCCGAGAGCGTGAAACAGGCGTGAGCGCCCACGAAACCCCGTCCGCCCGCCTTCAAGAAACGCTCGTTCTCGGCCAGGCCGGCCCTCATGCCGGCTGGGCCGTTTCGGTCCGTGACCTCGTAACAGCAGACGGCCCGCACACCGACCTCGGCGCAGGCTTCGGCAATGACGTCGAGAGAGCCCTCGATGGCCTCGGGCGACGAGTGGTGATCCACGATGGCGGTCGTGCCGCACTCGAGCGCCTCGAGCGCACCGAGCATTGCCGACCAGCGGATCATCTCGAGGTCGAGGGCACGATCGAGCCGCCACCACACGAGCTCGAGGATCTCGGGGAAGTCCCTCGGCACCCGGGGCGGCGCCGGCATCCCGCGGGCGAGCGCCGAGTAGAGGTGGTGGTGGGCACAGACGAGGCCCGGGGTTTCCGGCCCCTCCGTCATGCGATCACTCCTCCGATGCGCCGACGGCAGTGGCCGCCCGCCGCATCGGGAGCGTCGCCCTCCATTCGCCATCGAGATCGTGCAGTGCGGCCGCCACGGCTCCTGCCGTCGGGACGAGACCGATCTCGCCCATACCCTTGATGCCGTACGGGCTCCTCGGCTGCGGCACCTCCACGAGCACGGCCTCGATGGGAGGAACATCCTTTGCCCGCAGGATCCCGAGGCTCCGCAGCGTCATGTGCGTGGGGCGACCGTCCTCGTCGGTGGGGAACTCCTCGGAGAGGGCATAACCGAGGCCCATGTGCACAGCGCCTTCGATCTGGCCCTCGCACAACATCGGGTTGACGGCGCGACCGACGTCGTGGACGGCGACGACCTTGTCGATCTGCCCGCTCTCGCGATCGATCGTCACGAGCTGGGCGGCATAGGAGAAGGCGGAGTGGATCGTCGGGTGCTCGAGTCCCTCTTCGATCGAGTTCGTCCAGTCCACCCGGTACTCGCCCACGTAGTCGATGCCCGGCTTGCAGCCGTCCTCGATGGCATGGCGGCAGGCGTCCTGTATGGCACCCGCCCCCATCATGGTGCCGCGAGAGCCGGTCGTCTGGCCGGCCCCGAGCTCACGGGTCGTGTCGACGACGACGCGGACGCGGGCCGGATCGATCCCGAGCTCCTCGACGGCGACCTGCCTCGCCACGGTGTGAACGCCCTGCCCCATCTCCGTCCAGCAGTGGCGGACCTCGACGTCGCCGCTCTCGTCGAAGCGCACGACCGCCTGCACGATCTCCAAGAATCCGTTGCCGAGGCCCGAGTTCTTGAGGCCGAGCCCGAGCCCGACGGCCTTCCCGGCCGCCACGGCGGCGTCGTAGGCGGGCTCGACGGCGTCTAGGCAGGCGAGGACGCCGGCGCAGCCGTCATCCATCACCTGGCCCGGGCCCCAGACGCACCCGGGACGGATCGCATTGCGGCGGCGCATCTCGATGCCCGAGATCCCCACCTGGGCGGCGAGGCGGTCCATGACGCCTTCCATGGCGAACTGGGCCTGGTTCGCCCCGAAACCCCGGAAGGCGCCGCACACCGAATTGTTCGTCCGCACCGCCAGCGCCTCGACGTCGATGTTCGGCAGGACGTACGGGCCCGAGGCGTGACCGGCCGCCCGCTCCAGCACCTTCATGCCCACGGAGGCGTACGGGCCCGAGTCGCCGATCATGCGCGCTTTCAGACCGGTGAGCAGGCCGTCGGCATCGCATCCCGCCCAGTACTCGAGGCGGATCGGGTGCCGCTTGGGATGGACGAAGAACGACTCCTCCCGGGACAGCGTGCACTTCACGGGGCGCCCGAGCAGGAAGGCCGCCAGAGCCGTCTGCGCCTGGTTGGCCATGTCCTCTTTGCCGCCGAAGGCTCCGCCGTTGGAGACGAGCTCGACTTGGACGTGCGACTCGGGAACCCCGAGCATGGAGGCGATCTGGTTGCGGTCGTCCCAGACTCCCTGTCCGCCGGAGTACACCAGCATGGTCCCGTCCGCCTGCGGCACGGCGAGCGTCGACTCGGGTTCGAGGAAGGCGTGCTCCACCCGCTGGGTCTGGAAGACCTCGTGCACGCGGTGGGCTGCTGCCGCCACGGCTGCCTCGGCGTCGCCTCGACGATAGGCGGAACGCGAGAGCACGTTGCCGTCGAGCTCCCAGACGGCATCCTCGTCGTCGTCGATCGCCGCCACGGCGTCGGTGAGCGGCCGCAGGGGACGGTATTCGACCTCGACGAGCTTGGCCGCCTCGCGTGCCTCCGCCACCGAGCGGGCGACGACGACGGCGAGCACGTCGCCGAGATAGGACGTCCGCCCGCCCTCAGGGATGAAGACCGGCCAGTCGGTGTGCAGGATGCCGACGCGCAACATGCCCGGGACGTCGGCCGCCGTGAAGACGGCCTCCACGCCCGGGGCGGCGAGGGCGGCGGCGGTGTCGATGCGCACGACCTCGGCGCGGGCGTGCTGAGCGAGATGGAGAGCAGCGTGCAGCATGCCGGGGACGCGGAGGTCGTCGACGTAGGCACGGTCACCGAGGGCCAGCTGGAGGCTCTCGTACTTGGCGCCGCGGTACCCCACGCCGTAGCCCGCCCCGTTCGTGCCGTTGCCCGAGTGCTCGCCGGCTTGAGGAGGCATCCTCGTCTCAGCAACGGCACCGCGAGCGAGAATCTCCACGGCGTCGAGGATCTTCGTATAGCCCGTGCAACGACAGAGGTGGGCGCCGAGGTGCCGAGCGGCGTCCTCTCGTGTCAAGTCGGCGCCCTTCTTGTCCAACAGGGCCTTTAGGCGCACCACGATCCCGGGCGTGCAGAACCCGCACTGCAAGGCGCCCGTCGTGGAGAACGCCGTCGCGAACCGTTCCCGTTCCTCGGGATCGAAGCCCTCGAGTGTCGTGACGGACTTGCCGGCGACGCGAGCAAGCGACATGGAACAGCTGATGGAGGCCTTGCCATCGATGAGCACGGTGCAGCAACCACACTGGCCGGACGGTGAACAGCCGTCCTTCGGCGACGTGATGTCAAGCTCCTCGCGAAGAGCCGCCAGGAGATTGGGGTGTTCGCCCACCTCGACCAGTTTGCCGTTCAACGTGAACTCGGTCATGGCGTCATTGTCCCACTGTCACGGCTGCGCATCATCCCTCCCGAGAAGGCTCGATCCCTCCGGTTTCATGATCCTCACCGGTGCGACCAGGAGATAGGGGCGAAGGACCCTACGAAAGGCAGCAGAGTGGGCAAATTCGCCCCTCAGCGGGCCGCGGCCGGGCCAGCCCTCGGACATGGGCTTTCGAACAGCCCTAAAGGGTCCTTCGACCCTTTGAGGCAAGAGAGCCCATCTTTACGCTTTCGATACGGGCAGATCACGAGGCCCTTCATTGCTGGGGATCGTTCCGGTTGGTCGAGCTGGAAAGGAGGCGCTGGTGCCAGTAGAGGCTTCACGACCTTGGGCTGAGCGACGCGCCACCTGGAAGCGGTTCCTTCTCAGTTGGTTCGCGCTGCCCGGATCTCTCCTGGCTGCGCTCCTGCTCGGCGCTCTCATGATTGCGGTGCTGGGCGCCAACCCGCTGACCGGGTATCACGCCTTGTTCGACGGGGCCTTCGTCGGCAGCTACGCCCTCGGCGCCTCCGCCGTGAGAGCGGCTCCCCTCCTGCTCGTCGGCGTCGGCATCTGCATCTCGTTTCGCGCCAACATGTTCAACATCGGCGGTGAGGGCCAGCTCGCCATGGGCGGCCTCGCCTGCGCGGCGACCGCCCTTGCCCTCCCGAACCTTCCGAGCGCCGTCCTCATCCCGCTCGTCCTGCTCGCCGGCGCAGCCGGTGGCGCCATCTGGGGTGCCATCCCGGGCGCCTTCAAGGCCTACTTCAACGTCAACGAGATCCTGAGCACGATCATGCTCAACCTCGTAGCCGTGCAGGTCATGAACTACCTCCTCTCCGGCCCCATGGTCGACACATCGCAGAACTCGACCTACGGGCTCATCCCCGAGACCAAGCTCCTCTCGTCGCATTCGTGGCTGCCCATCCTCATCAAGGGAACCCAGCTCCACCTCGGTGTCGTCATCGCCGTCGTCGTGGCCGGTGGGGCCTACATCCTGCTGTGGCACACCGGCCTCGGGTTCCGACTGCGCGCTGTCGGGATGTCGCGAGATGCCGCCAATTACGCCGGCATCAAGGTGAAGAGGACGATGGTGCTGGCAATGACGCTCAGCGGTGCCATGTGCGGCCTCGGTGGGGCGATGCTCGTCATCGGCAGCATCTCGCATCGCATGGTGACCGACGGCAGCCTCACCGGCTTCACCGGATCTGACGGCTTCAACGGCATCGTCGTCGCTCTCTTCGGTGCCCTCAGCCCGCTCTGGAGCATCATCTCGGCCTTCCTCTTCGGCGGTCTCCTCACCGGGGGCGACGCCCTCCAGGTCGCCACGGGCGTACCGGCCGACATGGTCACGGCCCTCGAAGGTCTCGTCGTCGTGTTCGTCGTCTCCCTCGAGTACATGCGCCGGCGCGCTCGTGCCGCCTCCCTCGCCCCTCCGGTCACGCCGTCTCGTGCCTCACCCCCGACCGAAACGCCCGCCGAGGAGGGCGCCGTCCTCGTAGCAGCCTCGCGCGCCGTGGGCCAGCCGCCAGGCGAAGCCTCCCGGGCAGGAGCCTGATCGATGGCTCACTTCTTCACCTATGCCGTTCTCACCTCGACGGTGGCAGCTGCCATGGCCCTTGCCGCCCCGTTCCTGCTCGCCGCTCTCGGCGAGACGATGGGCCAGCGCAGCGGGGTCATCAACCTCGGGGTGGACGGGATCATGCTCCTGTCCGCCTTTGCCACCTACTTCACGGCCCTCAGGACCGGGAGCCTCCTCTACGGTGTCTTCGCCGGGATCGGCGTCGGGATCGTGATGGGGGTCGTGACGGCGTTCATCTCCGTCACCTTGAAGGCCGAGCAGGGCATCAGCGGCATCGGGATCTACCTGTTCGGCCTCGGCTTCAGCGACCTGCTGCTCATCAAGCTCGTGGGGAGCCCCCTGCCCATCCCGGAACTCCACCCGCTCGGCATCCCCCTCCTCGACCGCATACCGGCCGTCGGGAACATGCTCTTCAAGCAGACGATCCTCGTCTACCTCGCCTTCCTGCTCGTACCGATCTTCACCTTCATCCTGTACCGCACGTCGTACGGTCTCAAGATCCGGGCCTGCGGGGAGAACCCCTCGGCGGCCGACACCGTCGGGATCAACGTCTCCCGCATCCGCTGGTCGGCCGTCCTCATCGGCTGCACCATGGCGGGGCTGGCGGGAGCGGCCCTGCTTCTCTATGACAGCGTCTTCCAGCAGAACCTCACCCAGAGCGAGGGCTTCATCGCCGTCGCCCTCGTGTACTTCGGAGCCTGGCGGCCCGTCGGAGTCATGGGCGGCTCCGTGCTCTACGGCCTCACGATCGCCGTCGTCCTCGAGTTGAAGTCCCTCAACGTCATCCCGCTGAGCGCCTCCGACCTGGCCGCCACGGCGCCTGCCGTCGTGACGATCCTCGCCCTCTTGCTCGTGGCTCGCCGTTTCCGGCAGCCCGCAATGCTCGGCAAGCCCTACGAGAGAGGAGGCTGATCCTGCTGGCGAACGTGCCCTCCCAGAACGTGCCCTCCCAGACGACTCGAGGTCGGGCCCCACGCGCGGCTGGCTCCTCGATTCAGGTAATTCACACATCCATATAGAAAGGAAATATCCATGCATTCGCACTTGACCAGAAAGGTCGTTGTGCTGCTCGCCGCCGTCGCCATGGCGCTGACTGTCGCAGCCTGCGGCAGCAGCTCCAGCACGACGACGACGACGGCAGCACCCGCCGGTTCGAGCACGACGCCCGCCATGTCGACGCTCAAGGTGGCTCTGATCGCCCCGAGCGCCACGAACGACCTCGCCTTCACGCAGTCGATGTACGCGGCGCTCGAGGGTCTGGCTATGTCGGAGCACCTGAAGATCTCCGTCTCGGCCAACGAGTTCGTCGTCTCGGACGCCGCCAACATCATCCGGGAGTACGCCTCCGAGGGCTACAACCTCGTCATCGCCCACGGCTCGCAGTACGGCTCGACGATCGAGCAGCTCGCCCCGCAGTTCCCAAAGGTGTCGTTCGCCTGGGGAACGGCCGGATCGACCTTCGGGCTGGCGAACGTCTTTGCCTACGAGGCTGCCTCCAACGAGGGCGGCTACGTGCAGGGATACATGGCGGCGAAGTTGAGCAAGTCGCACGTGCTCGGGATCATCGGGCCGATCGCGACCGGTGACGCAAAGCTGTACGTCGACGGTTTCGTGGCCGGTGCCAAGGCTGCTGACCCGTCGATCACGGCCAACCCGGTCTACACGGGCTCGTTCAGCGACGACAGCCTCATGTCGACGGCAGCCAAGACCTTCGTGTCGGACGGCGCCGATGTCCTGACCGGCAGCTCACAGTCGGTCGTCGGAGCCATCGGGGTCGCCAAGTCGGACAACCTCCCGTGGTTCTCCACGCAGTGGAGCCAGGCGAGCCTTGCACCCAGCCAGGTCGTGTCGGCGCAGGAATACAACTGGACGCCGATCCTGCAGGACATCATCGCCTCGATCCGGGCCGGCAAGCTCGGCGACGCCACGTACGTGATCGGTCTCGGTAACGGCGGCGAGAAGATCGTCTTCAACCCGAGCTACAAGCTCCCGGCGGCGATCAAGGCTGATGGCATGAAGCTCATCAGCGAGATCACCGACGGCACGATCACGCCTCCCCAGTAATCGAAGCTCGAGACGGCTCGGAGGCCACTGTGACAATCACTAGCGCCAGCGCTAGCGCTCATCCGGAGGAGGCAGTACCGCTCCTCCGGATGAGCGGCATCACCAAGCGCTTCCCCGGCGTGCTCGCCAACGACGACGTCGACTTCAATGTCGCCGCCGGCGAGGTGCACGCGCTGTTCGGGGAGAACGGCGCCGGCAAGAGCACGCTCATGCGCATCCTCTACGGCCTCTACCGTCCCGACTCCGGCCGGATCGCCATCAACGGCGCGGAGGTAGGCATCACCTCGCCGGCAGCCGCCATCGCCCACGGCATCGGCATGATCCACCAGCACTTCATGCTCGTGAACACCCTCACCGTCGTCGAGAACGTCGCCCTCGGGCTGAAGTCGTCCCGCGGGCCGCTCACCGACCTCGCAAAGGTCTCGACGCGCCTCGAGGCGCTCGCTGAGCGCCATGGCCTGCAGGTGGATCCGCGGGCACTCATCTGGCAGCTGTCGGTGGGCGAGCGCCAGCGCGTCGAGATCCTGAAGGCGCTCTACCGCGACGCACGCCTCCTCGTGCTCGACGAGCCGACGGCTGTCCTCACGCCCGGCGAAGTCGACGACCTCTTCGAGGTCCTCCGGCAACTTGCCATCAACGGCCACGGACTCGTCTTCATCTCCCACAAGGTCAACGAGGTGCTCGAGCTGTCCGACCGCATCACCGTGCTGCGCGCCGGCCGGGCCGTGGGCACGCTGTCGCGCCAAGACGCTTCCCGGGCACGTCTCGTCGAGATGATGGTGGGACGCGACCTGGCGCCCGATGTGCGGCCAGGAGCAGCCGCCGGCGGCGAGCGCCGCCTCGTCGTGAGCGGTCTCAAGGTGACCGGCGACCGCGGGCAGGAGTCCGTACGCGGCGTCGATCTCGAGGTGGGCGCCGGCGAGATCGTCGGAATCGCCGGCGTCTCCGGCAACGGTCAGCGCGAGCTCGCCGAGACCATCGCCGGCATCCGGGCACCTTCGAGCGGCTCGATCCGCCTCGGGGGCACCGAAGTGGCGGGGGCGCCGCCCGCTCAGATCCGGGAGGCCGGGCTGGCCTACGTCCCGGAGGAGCGCATGCGGGACGGCGTCGTGCCGGATTTCACCGTCGCCGAGAACCTCTTGCTCGTCGACAACGACAAGCGAGCCTTCTCGCGATACGGCTTCCTGCGGGCGCGAGCGATCCGTCAGCATTGCCAGGAGCTGGTTGACGCCTTCGACATCAAGACGCCTGGACTGAACACGCCGACGCGGAACCTCTCCGGCGGAAACATCCAGAAGCTCATCATGGCGAGGGAGCTCTCCGGCGAACCCCGCGTCCTCCTCGTCGCCCAGCCGACCCGCGGCATTGACATCGGCGCCGCTCAGTACATCCACGCGCGGCTCGTAGAACAGCGTGACGCCGGTACGGCCGTGCTCATCATCTCGGAGGACCTCGATGAGGTCATGTCGCTCTCGGATCGCATCGTGGTCATGTACGAGGGGCGGATCATCGGCACGGCCGACCCGCGCACGAGCACGCGTGAAGCCATCGGGCTCATGATGGCGGGCGTGGGCGCCGAACCGTCGCCACCCTCGCCGGCGCTCTCCGTCCCCTGAACCTCGACTCGCCAAAACGATCCTGCCGCCGGCGCCGTGGCGCCTCGTGGGCGGCAAGACTTGGGCCGTGAGGGAGCCACGGAGCCACTCAGGAACGATCCAGGCGCTCCTCGCCGCCATGAATTCGCAGAAGGGGGAGCTCGCCGGCAACCTCGAGCAACATCTCGCCCTCCTGGAGGAGGCCGCCCAGCAGGGTTGCGACGTGGCCGTCTTCCCGGAGTTCTCCCTCACCGGCTCGGTGGATCCCATCAGCCACCCCGAACGCGCCATCGGCGTCGAGGCCGACGCCGTCCGGTCGCTCGTGCAGGCGACCCGCCGTCTTCGGACCGCCGCCGTCTTCGGGGTCGCCGAGCGAACCGACCACGGCTTCTACATCACGCAGCTGTTCGCCGAGGGCGGTGTGCTGCGAGGGTGCCATCGCAAGCGCCATCTCGGAGAGGACGAGGCGGGATACGAGACCGGGAGGGAGAGCCCCGTCTTCGAGCTCGCCGGCATCCGTTGCGGCATCGTCATCTGCGCGGAAGCGGCCAGGTCGTCTCTCTGGGCGGACCTGGCGGCGGCCGGAGCATCCGTCGTCTTCTTCTGCGCCGCCCCCGGCCTGTACGGACGGCGCACGGACGAGGCGGGCTGGCAGGCAGGCCACGCTTGGTGGGAGGACTGTGGGCTCGGTGACGCCCGGCGCGAAGCTCGAGCACATCACCTGTGGGTCGCCCTGGCGACGCAGGCCGGGTCCACCATCGACGAGGACTTCCCGGGTCTCGCCGCCCTCGTCGACCCCGCGGGCGAGGTCGTCGACAGAACGCCCGATTGGCGAGCGGGGACGCTGCTCGTGCGTCTGACTTCGTTGCCGCCGGCTGAATGACGGGCCGGCTGAATGACGGCCAGGCTGAGTGACGGGCCAACTGAATGATGGGCCGGCTGATTGACGGGCCAACTGAATGATGGGCCGGCTGAATGACGGTCCAGCTGGACCCGTCGAGTCAGCCAGGTGTGAAACGTGTCCCTGTCTCGCCCCGAAGGGCTCGCTCGACGTTGGCGGGGTCGGTCACGAGGGCCTCTTTGCCGCCCTTGTCGAGGTAGTTGAGGACAGCTTGGATCTTGGGTGCCATGCTGCCCGGTGCGAAGTGGGTGCCCTCGGCGAGATAGCCCCGCGCCTCCGATGCCGTCATCGCGGCGACGAAACGCTGCTCCGGACGACCGAAGTCGAGTGCCACCTGCTCGATCGCCGTCGAGATGAGGAGCAGGTCAGCCCCGAGCTCGGTCGCCAGCAGAGCGGAGGCGAGGTCCTTGTCGATGACCGCCGCCACACCCTCGAGATCCCCGTTCTCGTCCGTGATGACCGGGATGCCGCCGCCGCCGGCCGTGATAACGACGAGGCCGGCGTCGACGAGCGTACGGATGGCGGGCATCTCGACGATGCGCATCGGCGTGGGGGAAGCCACGACCCGGCGCCAACCTCGGTTGGCGTCCTCAATGAGATCCCAACCCTGCTGCCGGCGCCGCTCTGCCATCTCCTCGTCCATGAACGAGCCGATGGGCTTGCTGGGCTTGGCGAAGGCAGGGTCGTCGGCTCGCACCTCCATCTGGCAGATGACGGTGGCGGCGTGCTTGTCGACGCCGAGGCGGCGGAACTCGTTGCAGAGGTTCTGCTGCAGGGCGTATCCGATCGCCCCCTGCGTGTCGGCGCCACAGACGTCGAGTGGCACCTCGTGCAGCTCCGCAGCGGCCAGCTCGGATCGACGCAGGATGAAGCCGACCTGCGGCCCGTTGCCGTGCGAGATGACGACGTTCCATCCGTCTCGGATCATCCCGACGATGTGATGAGACGTCTCCTGGGCGGCGATGTACTGATCGCGGACGGACTGGTGCTGGGTGTCTTTGATGAGCGAGTTGCCGCCGATGGCGACGACCGCCGTGCGTGGCCTCGATGCGTCCACGGATCAGCCCATCGTGAGCGCCATGGCGGCCTTCTGGCCGTGTAGGCGGTTCTCGGCTTGGTCGTAGACGATCGACTGCGGCCCGTCGATGACCTCGTCGGTGACCTCAACGTTCCGGTCGGCCGGCAGCGGGTGCATGAAGACGGCATCCTCGTTGGCTGTCTTCATGTGGCGGGCGTCGGTCATCCACGACGTGTACTTGTTGATGAGGCGGGTGTCTTCCGCCTCATCGGTTGTCGTCAGCATGGCGCCCCAGCTCTTGGCGTAGACGACGTCGGTGCCAACGAAACCGGCTTCGAAGTCGTCCATGATCTCGAACCCGGCGTGCCCGATGCGGGCGTTCTCCCTTGCCTGCTCGACGATCTCGGGCATGAGGGGGAACTCCGGCGGGTGCACGAGGCGGACGTTCATGCCAAAGCGGGGCAGCAGGAGGAGCAGGCTCTGGGCGACACTGACGGGCTTCAGATAGGAGGGGTCGTGCGCCCAGCTGATCGTGGCCGTCTTGCCGCGGGGGTCACCGAAGCGCTCGATGATCGTCATGAGGTCTCCGAGCGCCTGGTGCGGGTGATACGTCTCGCACTGCATGTTGAGGACGGGTACGCGGCTCGCCTCGGCGACGTCGCGCAGGTACTTCGTGCCCACTCTCCAGTCGCAGTGGCGGATGGCGATACCGTCGTTGTAGCGCCCGAGGATCTCGCCGATCTCCTTCGGCGTGTCGCCATGGGCGATCTGCGTCGTACGGCTCTCGATGAACTGAGCGTGACCGCCCAGCTGTGCCATGCCGGCCTCGAAGGAGGCACGCGTCCGCGTGCTCGAGAAGAAGAACAACATAGCAAGGACCTTGTCGCGAAGGAGCGGGTGGCCGATGCCGAGCGCCCGCTCGCGCTTCAAGTGGAAGGCGATGTCGAGCAGCGTGTCGACCTCGTCCTTCGTCCATTCCTGCAAGGTAATGAGGTCGCGTCCGCGAAGGTGCGTCTGCATGGCCTACTCCATTGCCCCAAGAACGAGGGACAGCAGCGCCATCCGCATCACGACGCCGTTGAAGGCCTCTACCCAATAGCGGGCGTGCCGCGTGCTGTCCACGTCTGGGGGCAGCTCGTCCATGCGGGGCAGCGAGTGCAAGATGATGGAATCCGACTTCGCCTTCTCGCGCAGCAGCTGGCGGGTCACCTGGTAGGCAGCCGGGGTACCGCTGTGCTCGCCGGCAGCCTCCACGCGCGACTGGGTGTAGTCGGCCTGCACGACCGGCTCCATATAAATGACGTCGGCGTCGGCGATGCAGGACTCGACGCTCTCCATCTCGCGGTACTGCACGTTGACGGCGTCGAGCTCCGACTTGAACTCGGGCAGCAGCGACATCTCGGGCGGCCCGACGACGAAGCCCTCGATGTCGAACTGCGACATGGCGTACAGGATCGAGTGCATGGTGCGCATCCGCATGTCGCCGACGAGGAGCACCTTGAGACCGTCGAGTCCTCCCCTCGCCTGCCAGATCGTGTAGAGGTCGGTGAGTACCTGTGTCGGATGCTCGCCCCAGCCGTCGCCACAGTTGATGACGGGCACCGATGCCCACTTCGCAGCCTCCGCCGGCGCCCCTTGCTGGAAGTGCCGCATGGCGATCACGTCGCCGTAGTACTCCAGCATGTGGACGGTGTCCTTGATGGACTCCTGATAGAAGTCACCCGCCCGCGTCATCTTCGCATCGGAGAACCCGAGCACGTGACCACCGAGCCGGTGCATAGCGGCCTCAGTGGCGAGGCGAGTCCGCGTGCTCGGCTGGTAGAAGGCAGTCAACAGCGTCTTGTGCTGGAGGAGATCCCCGTTCCGGCGCTCAGCGGCGTACGGCCGTAGCCGGTCCGCCACGCGGAAAATCTGGAAGTATTCCTCCCGCTCCATCTCTTTAAGGGACAGAATGTCCCGACCTAGAAAGCTTCGCATCTCAGCATCTTGCCTGCTGGCGGACCTGGCGGACTAGGGCCATTCGACCTGATTGTCGCGGCGGGCGGAGCGATACAGTCGGGCAGGCCGGCCACCGGGGCTCGGTGAACGACGGCGAGGCGAAGGAGTTCACTCTTGGCTCGGCACGAGCGAGCAGCGAGGTCGCTGTGGGTGCGGGGTGCCACCATCGTGGACGGCACAGAAGCCGATCCGGTCACGGGCGATGTCGTCGTGGACGATCGAGGCGTCATCGTTTCGGTCGGGCCAGCACTACGGGAGGCTCCCTTTGACGTGGCGTCGACCGTGGACGGCAGCGGGCTCGTGTTGGCGCCGGGGTTCGTCGACCTGCACTCGCATTCGGATCTCTACACCTTGTTCCGCCACGTGCCCGACAGCCCGCCGATCGGCGACTCGCCGAAGCTCGTGCAAGGTTGCACAGCCCAGGTCTTCGGGCAGGACGGCATCTCGGCAGCCCCCGTGTCGGAGGAAGACCTTGAGGACCACGTCGCTTTCCTGGCCGGCCTGGACGGCAGGATCCCACCCGAGCTTTGGACGTGGCGCTCCTTCGGCGAGTACCGGCAAGCGGTGGCCGCCAGCTCGGCGACCCGTACGGCGCTCCTCGTCGGGCATGCCACGATCCGCCGCCTCGTCATGGGCGACGTCGCTCGCGAGGCGACACCGGGCGATCTCGAGGCGATGCAGGAAGCGCTCGCCACGGCCCTCGACGAGGGAGGCTGCGGGTTCTCCTCCGGACTCGTCTACGTGCCGGCCGCCTATGCCACCACGGACGAGGTGGCGGCCCTCTGCGAGGTCGTGGCATCTCGTGGCCTGCCCTTCTTCGTCCACGTGCGCTCCGAGAGCGACCGCGTCGTCGAGGCGACCGACGAGGTGCTCGAGATTGCCGATCGCACCGGCTGCCATCTGCACTACAGCCACATCAAGGCCGCCGGGCGGGACAACTGGCACAAGGCCTCCGTGCTCATCGACCGCCTCGCCGCCGCCAGAGGCGCCGGCGTGAACATCTCGGCTGACGTCCACCCCTACATCGCCGGCTCGACTTCCGCCATCGTGCTGCTACCGCCCTGGGTGCAGGAGGGCGGCCACGAGCTGGCCACCTCGCGCCTCTCCGACCCCGCCATCCGCGCCCGGCTGCGCCTCCAGCTGATGGAAGACACGACCTCGTGGGACAATTGGTGGCGGTTCTCTGACGGATGGAACGGCCTCAAGGTTGCGCGGTCTCGCCGGACCGAGATCGTCGGCCGCTCCTTCGACGAGGTGATCTCGCTCGCCGGCGTGAGTGACCTCGCCTCGCAGGAGGCCTTCGACGTCATCTTCGACCTGCTGGCGGCGGAGAACCTCGGAATGTCACTCGTCTCGTTCAACAACGTCGAGGAGAACGTCGCCCGCTTCATGAGCCAGCACTACACCTCGATCGGCACCGACGCCGTCGTCGACCACGGCGGGCATCCCCACCCGCGACTGCACGGGACCTTCCCGCGCGTACTGGGGCGCTTCGTGCGTGAGCTCGGGACCCTGTCGCTCCCGGAGGCGATCTGCAAGGTGACCTCGAAGGCCGCCAACGTGGTTGGATGGGGCGGCGTGCTCGGCGAGATCCGGCCCGGTCTGCCCGGCGACCTCGTCCTGTTCGACCCCGATGTCATCGAGGACCGGGCGACCTTCGAGCTGCCCTGGGAGTTCCCCGCCGGCATCGAGGGCGTCTGGGTGGGTGGCTGGCGGGTCGTGGAAGGCTCGGACCTCACGGGCGACGCCGACGTCATCGCCGGAACGCCACCCGGCCTCTCGTCCGACGATCAGCGCCCGGGCTCGGCTCCGACTGGCGAGCGGGCCACGTAGCGCCCCCAGCCGGCCTCGCCCTCGAAGCGGCCGTCGCTCGACGCGACGCGGCCCCGGCTGAGGACGAGCTCGGGCCATCCGATGGCGACGCGGCCCGCATAGGGAGAGTGGTCGACGGCCATGTGGAGCTCGGCAGCCTCCAGCGACTGGCGCCGTTCCCGGTCCCAGACGACGAGATCGGCGTCGGCGCCCGGCATGAGCGAGCCCTTTGCGGGCCACAGCCCGAAGGTCTTCGCCGGCGCTTCGGAGCAGAGCCTCACCCAGTCTGCCGTCGTGATGCGCCCGGCTCGGACGCCTTCCCACATGAGGGCGAGACGCGTCTCGATGCCAGGAAGGCCGCCGGGGATCTGCGTGAAGTCGGCCGCTCCGCCGGGCTGTCCGAGCACTCCCCGCCTGCGGTCGGCTCGCGTGAAGGGGCAGTGATCGGTAGCCACCGTGTGGATGTCGCCGCCGGCGAGGCCCTCCCAGAGCTCCTCTGCGTGCCAGCGAAGCCGCAACGGGGGCGTGCAGACGAAGTCGGCGGCGTCGGGCCCCTCGAGCGCTGCGGTCTCGAGGTAGAGGTACTGCGGGCATGTCTCGGCACGAACATCGACCCCGCGCCCGCGTGCCAGCCGTACTTCGTCAAGCGCCGGGGCGGACGAGACGTGGACGATGAAGATCGACGCCCCGGCCACCTCAGCGAGGGCGCACGCCCGACCGACCGCCTCGGCCTCGAGCGCCGCCGGCCGCGTGTTGGCGTGCTCGATCACGGCCCGTCTCCCGGCGGCGAGCGCCTGCCGGCGCAGCTCCTCGACGCCACCGCCGTTCTCGCAGTGCAGCGTGACGAGGGCGCCGTTGCGGCGGGCGATCTGCATGAGGCGAAGGACCGTGCCGTCGTCGACCTGCAGGCGGTCCGGGTAGGCGAGGTAGAGCTTGAACGACGTGATACCGGCCTCCACGGCCGCGGCAACGATGGCCTCGGGGACGGCTTCAGTGAAAGTGAGGTGCAGCCCCCAGTCGATGGCGGCCGGCTCGGCCCACCTGCGCCAGAGGCCGACGGTCGCCATCGGGTCCTCGCCTCGCGGCACCGTGACGTAGTCCACGATCGTCGTCGTGCCCCCCATGGCGGCCGCCCGTGTCCCGCTCGCGAAGTCGTCCGAGACGCGCACCGCCCCCACCGGCATGTTGAGGTGGGTGTGGGCGTCGACGCCGCCCGGCACGACGAGCTTGCCGGTGGCGTCGTGGACGGCCTCTCCCGGCAACGGGCTGAGGTGCCCCACCTCGGTCACGCGCCCGTCGGTGGCAACCCGCACGTCGGCCGCCCGCTCGCCGGCGACGTCGACGACGGTTCCGCCCCGGATCAGCATGGTGACGGCCTCGACGCCCGTGCGCGCCGGCGGCGGCCGCCCGCAGGCTCCCCGCCGGGCGGCGCTGTCATCGGGACGCCTCCTCGATCGCGGCGGATCATTCCCAGAGCCGGCGGGCACGCCGAGCGAGCTCTGCCCGAGCAAGGCGCAGATCGAGCCCGACGAGCTCACCATCGGTGACGACGGGCTGGCCGCCCACGAGCAGGTGACGCACGCGGCGGTCGGGCCCGAGAACGAGCCCTGCGATGGCGTCGGCCATGTCGCCGAGGTCGTCGCCCGGCCAGATGGCGATGTCGGCAGCCGCCCCCGGCTGCAGGCGACCGAGATCGGGGCGCCCGAGACAGCGAGCCCCGCCCGACGTACCCAGTTCGAGGGCCTCGGCTGGCGAGAGGGCGCTTGCCTGGCCGTCCCGCAACCTCGCGAAGTAGAGGGCCTGCCGGAGCTCGGCCTGCAGGACGCCAGCTTCGTTGGAGGCGGCGCCGTCGACGCCGAGGCCGACGGGGGCGCCGGCGGCCACGAGCTGGCGCACCGGGCAGATGCCAGAGCCGAGGCGCCCGTTGGAGCTCGGGCAGTGGGCGACGCCGGTGCCGGCAGCCCCCACGCGAATCACCTCGTCGCTGTCGAGGTGGATGGCATGGGCGAACCAGACGTCCGGGCCGACCCAGCCGAGCCGCTCGACGTATTCGAGCGGTCGGCAGTCGAAGCGGGCGAGGCAGTCGCGCTCTTCGTCCACCGTCTCGGCGAGGTGGGTATGGAGGCGAAGGCCGAGCCGCCGAGCGAGCTCGGCCGATTCGGTCATGAGCCGCCCGCTCGTCGAGAACGGGCTGCACGGGGCGACGACGACGCTCACACGGCTGCCGTCGTGCAGCCGCGCGGCCACGGCCTCCGTGGAGCTCAGGATCGCCTCGACGTCTTCAACGATGTCGTCGGGGGGCAGCCCACCGGCACTCTCCCCGAGGTCCATGGAGCCCCGCGAGAGGTGGAGGCGGACGCCAACGGTGCGAGCGGCGGAGGCGATGGCGTCAAAGACGGTGTCGTCGCCCCGCGGCACGACGTAGTGGTGGTCGGCCACCGTCGTGGCTCCACTGCGGGCGAGCTCGCCGAGACCGACCGTGGCGGCGGCGGCCACGTCTTCCACCGAGAGCTGGTTCCAGACGGGGTAAAGCTCCTGTAGCCAGCTGAAGAGGTCGCACCCCGTCGCCCGCCCGCGCGTCATCCACTGGTAGAGGTGGTGATGGGTGTTCACGAGGCCGGCGGTGATGACGTCGCCCTCGCAGTGCAGCTCCTCGTCGCCGTCTCGGCGGGCGACCGTCCCGATCTCGGTGATGCGCCCGTCCTCGACGGCAACGTCTCCCGGGAAGCGGGCGCCCCGGAGCACGAGGCGGCGGGAGAGCGTTGCCACCTCGGTCAACGACGTGCCCCCGTGAAGAGCACGGCGACGCTCTCGCCGGGGCCGATCATGCCGTGCTCCCGCAGGGCGACGACACCGGCGAGACCTGAGGAACCCGTCGCGTCGACGTCGACGTCGGTCAGCTCGGTGGCGAGGGCGTTGGCGGCAGCGAGCTGCTCCTCCCCCACCACGACGGGCCGCCCCCCCGTCACGAGCATGGCCTCCACGACCGCCAACCAGTCGTAGGTCTCGTCGTCGAGGATTCCATGAGCGATGCTGTGGGGCGCCGTCTCCCAGGGCCACATGAACTCGGATCGGTGATGGGCGGCCTGGCGGAGCGCTCGGTGGATCGGATCGGGGCCGGTCTGCCCGTCGAGGAGCGCCATCACCCGGTCGAAGGCGCGCTTGAGCGGCCAGGCGCTCTCGGTCTGGACGGTGTGGAAACGGGGATGGCGCTCCATGATGCCGAGCGAGACGGCCTCGCTGAAGGCGGCCGCCACGGCGCTCGCGAGGGCTCCGCCGCCGACTTGGACTACGACGTGGTCGAGGGCCTCCCCGGTAGATGCCAGCTGAGCGGCCATCTCGTAACCGAGCGTCTCGCCGCCCTCGATGGCGAGCCCGTTCTCGTTTCCTTGGCAGGTGAAGGGCAGTGCACCCTCGGCGATGGCGGCCTGCAGGCGGTGGTAGGTGGGATCACCCGTCGTGCCCGCCCGGCGCTCACACACCGTGACGTGTGCCCCGAGTGCCTTCAGGCGGTCGACGACGGCGTCATCGGCGTCGGTCGGTACGAAGACGAGCAGCTCCCGCTCGCCGGCAGCAGCCACGACGGCAGCCGCCAGGGCGGCGTTACCACAGCTGGCGATGGCGAGCGGTCGACGTGCCCCCGCATCGACGAGCCCGAGCCGCTCGGCGACGCAGAGGTGGACGAGGAGGCCGAAGAGATGCCGCCCCTTGTGGGAACCGGCGACGTTGTCCGTCTCGTCCTTCACATAGAGGGGGCCGAGAAGGCCGACGGCGTCGCCGAGGCTCTCTCGCAACTTGAACGGCGTGGCGACAAAGCCGTGGCCGTCAACCTTGGCGACGGCGTCGTCGAGATCTCTCACGAGATCGACGAAGACCTCGTCTCGCATGCCGCCCGCCACGGCCAGGTGCTGGGCGTGCAGGAGCGAGCGGTAGCGGACGAACGGGTTGGGCTCGGTGTCCCATCCGGGCGGGAACGTCAGCGCCTCGATGTCGAGCACCCTCCTGAGCACGTGGTCCGTGCCGTCGCCGGCCCGCGGGCAACTGAAGGGGTAGGGCTCGCACTGATCGACTACCGTGCCGCAGCCACGGCAGACCATCATGCTCGGGAGCTTGGTCTGGTGGAGGCTCACAGCTGTTGGAGAACTCCGGTGCGGGCGTTGAAGTCCCGGATCATCTCGTCCCAGACGCCCACCATGGGTCGGATGCCTTCCCAGAAGCTCGCCTCGTGCCGCGACCGGAACTCCTCCACCGAGAGACCCTGCTGCTCGACCCAGGTGAAGTAGCCGAGGTTGAAGATGCGCTCGCGCTCGGCACGCGTGAGCTCGAGGAGGTTGTCGGTCGTGACGGCGGCGAGGTGTTCTCCGAAGATCTCGCCGGCGGCGACCTCGTCGAAGCCAGCAGGGAACTGCTTGTCCAGTGCCAATTTCCGCTCGCTGTCATACATCGTGGCGCCGTCGGTGGCGACCGTCGTGACGACGTCGTTCGGGCCGAGGCCCTCGTACTTGGCGAACTTGATGGCCGCCAGCACGTTGCAGATGCTGGAGAGACCGAACGAGTTCAACGCCTGCAACGTCGCCTCGGGGACGAGACGGCGGCCCGCGAGGTAGCGATGGCCGACTTCGGTGTTGAACAGGATGTTCAAACGGTCCGTGGCCCTGTCCGAGACGGCCACGACGAAATCGGTGTTCATGACGTTGTGGATGAGCGGGATGTGCTTGTCACCGATGCCCTGAATGTTGTGCTCGCCGAAGCCGTTGTTGAGCAGTGTCGGGCACTCCAGGGCCTCGACGGCGACGATGGCAGCGCCGTGGTGCTCCTTCAGGTAGTCGCCGGCGCCGATCGTGCCAGCGGAACCAGTAGCCGAAACGAAGGCCCTCAGCCGGAGGGCGTCACCGTCAGCGGCGACCATCGAGGCAAAGATGCGCTCCATCGCCCGACCGGTGGCGTGGTAATGCACGAGGTAGTTGGCGAATTCGGAGAACTGGTTGAAGATCACGTTCGTGCTGTCGGCCGCCATGCGGTTGCACTCGTCGTAGATCTCCTTCACGTTGCTCTCCGTGCCCGGGGTGCGCACGATGTCGGAGGGATCCGCCACCCAAGCCTCGAGCCAGTCGAAGCGCTCCTTGCTCATGCCTTCCGGCAGGACGGCAACGCCGCGGCAGTCCATGAGCTTTGAAATGGCGACACCGCCCCGGCAGTAGTTCCCCGTCGAGGGCCAGATGGCGCGGTGACGTGTCGGGTCGAATTGCCCGGTGACGACTCGCGGCGCCAAGCAGCCGTAGCTGGCGAGAACCTTGTGCGCTCCGATCATGGGGAAGCGGTTGGCGAGGGCGACGACGATGCGAGCCTGCGTCCCGGTGAGCTCGCTCGGCAGCACGACGTGCTCGGGTACGGCCACGACCCCCGTGCGAGCGGCGTCGTTGTGCCAGTGGACACGGAACAGATTGAGGGGATGAGCGTCGTCCGGGCCGACGGCGCCGAGGCGGGCGCGCACGGCGTCGGGAATGAGCGCGGGGTCTGCCAGCTCCGCGAAGGTCGGGAGGGCGATGCGTCGCTCCTTGAAGCGCTCGACCGTCCGCGCGTACACGTCAGCGTCGACGATCTCTTCCTCGAGCCCCAAGCGCTTCATGAAACACCTCCATCATCCCTGGCGTCATCGCCATCGTCGTGCGGGACGCCTCGCGCCTCGCCTGCCAACTGCTCGAAGTCATGCCAACGCCCGTCGACATCCGCCTGTCCGAGAGCCAGCAGGTGGCGGCTGTCACCGGGGTCACTGTCGGCCAGCGTGCAGAACCGTAGCCCTGCCCGCTCGAAGCCCCGCACCGGCAAGCCCGGCGTCTTCGGGTCGAGCTGGAACGACCGCGTGCCGGGCGCCGGGCTGGGGTGGTACCCACCGCCTGGCCGGAGGCCGAAGAGGCGGCTGCAGCCCAGCCGCTCTTCGGACTCCATTGCTACCTCGATCACGCCTCGCTGTCCTCCCCTTCAGCCGTCAGATGACGGCTTCGTCAACCATGGCGTCGGCGACCTTGACGAAACCGGCGATGTTGGCGCCCGTCACGTAGTCGCCCGGCTTGCCGTATCGCTCGGCCGCCTCCCGCGCGCTGCGGTGGATGGCAGCCATGATCGAGCGCAGGCGCTCGTCCACCTGCTCCCGGCTCCACTGCAGGTGGAGGCTGTCCTGTGACATCTCGAGGCCGGAAACCGTCACGCCGCCGGCGTTGGCGGCCTTCCCGGGCCCGAAGAGGACGCCGGCGGTTCGGAACAGCTCGACGCCGTCCGGGTTGGTCGGCATGTTGGCGCCTTCGGTGACGGCCTCGACGCCGTTGCCGATGAGGTTGGCGGCATCCTTGCCATTGATCTCGTTCTGGGTGGCCGACGGAAATGCGCAAGCTGCTGGAACGGCCCAGAGCGGGTTGGCGTCGCCACCGCTGGCAGGTGTGAAGCTCGCCCTCGGGTACTTCTCGGCGTACTCGGCGATGCGACCCCGTCGCAGATTCTTCAGGTCCATGACCCACTCGAGCTTTTCCTGGTCGATTCCGTCAGGGTCATACACGAAGCCACCCGAGTCCGACAGGGTGACGGGCTTGGCTCCGATGGCGATGAGCTTCTCCGCCGTGTACTGAGCGACGTTTCCGCTGCCCGACACGAGGCATGTCTTGCCCGCCAGGCTCTCGGAACGGGTCGCCAGCATCTCCTCGGCGAAGTAGACGGCGCCGTAACCTGTCGCCTCCGGCCGCACGAGGGAACCACCCCATCCGTAGCCCTTGCCGGTGAGCACTCCGCTGAACTCGTTCGAGATGCGCTTGTACTGGCCGAAGAGATAACCGATCTCCCGCGTGCCGACCCCGATGTCACCGGCAGGCACGTCGGTGAACTGCCCGATGTGGCGGTAGAGCTCGGTCATGAAGGACTGGCAGAACCGCCGCACCTCTGCGTCACTGCGCCCTTTCGGATCGAAGTCGGACCCGCCCTTGGCTCCACCCATCGGCAGCGTCGTGAGGGCGTTCTTCAACACCTGTTCGAAGGCGAGGAACTTCAGCAGCCCGACATAGACGGTGGGGTGAAAGCGCAGGCCGCCCTTGTACGGCCCGATGGCGCTGTTCATCTGGACGCGAAAGCCGCGGTTGATGTGTATCTCGCCCTGGTCGTCGACCCAGGGAACACGGAAGATGATCACGCGCTCCGGCTCGGCCATCCGCTCGAGGATCTTGGCGCCCTCGTAGTGGCGGTGCTCGGCGAGCACCGGCGCGAGCGACGTGTAGACCTCGTTGACCGCCTGCAGGAACTCCGGTTCGCTCGGGTTCTTGCGCTCGACTTCGCCGAGTGCTCGTTCGACGTAACTCATGGTCGTGTGACTCCCTTCGTCGTCTTAGCCGTTGTTGCGGACGGTCGAAGCGATGCCGACAGGCGGAAGAACTCCTCGGCAGGTGCGAAAATGGTCTCCCGGCCGGGGCGCTCTGCGCGCGACGCGAGGCGGGTCATAAGGCCATGATGGGGCCGGGCCTGCAAGGGAGCTAGGGCCGAAAGTCACCGTCTTTGACCCTTCATTCAACCCCGCCCCGCTGCGACGCAGCCGGGCGGCCTATGGGACGTCGTCATGCTAAGCCTATGACCGAACCGATGTAGTCCCCCTGCCACGGGTCTCGACGCGGCGCCCGCTTTCACGAGGTGACCTCATGCCACTCCCAAGCGACATCACCGCCACGGCGAAGACACGGGCATGAGCGGCCCGGACCGCTCCGCCCGGCCCCTCGGCGTGCCGACGCTCGAGGATCTCGGTGACGTCGACGGCCGCGGCGTCCTCGTGCGCGGAGACCTCGATCTACCGAGCGGCGCGCTCGCATCGGCGGCGAACGAGCGGCACCTTGGTGTCCTCCTGCCGACACTGCGATGGCTCCTCGACCGAGGCGCCCGCGTGACGGTGTGCGGTCACAGTGGGGCCCTCGACGGCGCCGGCGACGAAGAGGCCTTCGCACGGGCCCGCCACAGCCTCGAGGAGGCCTGTCCCGGGGTGACCGTCCTCCCGAACCTCGCCGGCGAGCCGGAACGTTCAGGAGATCCCCAGCTCGTCGGTGAATTGGTGAGCGGCCAGGACTTCTACGTCAACGAGGCATTTCAGTGGTGTTGGCTGCCGCTCGCCTCGATCGAAGGGCCGCCGGCAACGCTGCCGTCGGCGGCCGGCCTCCGCTTGGCGGCGGACATCGCCCTCCTCGAGCCCTTCCTGCACGAGCCGGCGCGCCCCTTTGTCGTCGTGTTCGGCAGCGACCAGTCGCTCTCGCGCCTGCCCGGGCTGCGAGGTCTCATCCTTCGGGCCGATGCGGTCCTGGTCGGCGGCGCCATGGCGCTGCCCTTCCTGCAGGGGATCGGATCGCATCCCACCGAAGGGGCGGAAACGGAGCTGCTGCGGGACTGCCGAGCCTGCTTCGGGCTTGCCCGCGAGATTCAGCACAACGTGCACCTTCCCTCCGACCTCGTCTGGGAGCGACCGGATGGGAGCGTCTCGCTCGCCTCGTCCGCCTCCGCCGTGGAGGGCTTGGTGTCCGACATCGGGCCGACGACGCGGCTTCGCTTCGGCGAAGTGCTGCGCGGAGCCGGCAGCGTGCTGTGGACCGGCGCCCTCGGACGGGCGGAAGATCCTCGCTTCGCCGCTGGGACGCTCGCCGTCGCCGACAGCTTGCCGCCCGGCCGCCACGTCGTGCTCGGCGGCGATGCCCTGCTGGCAATTCTCGGCGACAGACTCGACTCAGTCACCGGCGTCCTGAGCGCCACAGAGAGCGCCGTCGCCCTGCTGAAGGACGGCGACCTCCCCGGGTTGGTGGCGCTCCGCCGCAGCAACCCGGGCAGTTGAGGCCGGGCCGCTGCGGCGTCGTGCTGCGGTTCAGGCCTCCGAGCTGACCTCGCCGAAGCTCTCCGCCTTCGGAGCGTGACGGCCGGTCCCGGTCGTCGCCGTGTCGCTGATCGCCAGCGTCTCCCTGCGGATGCTCGTCATCGAGAGGATCCAGTAGGCCAGCCCAGCGACGATCATCCCGAAGAGCCAGCTGAAGTCACCACCGTGCGTGGCGTTCGAGATCGGTCCGGTGTAGGCCGGCACATAGAAGGCGGCGTCGATCCACATCATGGCTGCGAACATGCCGAGCCCGAGCGAGATGAGGGCCTTCCAGTTGAAGCCGCCGTTACGCCAGTAGAGGCCGCCGTGCCTGGCAGCCAACGACGTCAGGTCGTAGCGGCCCCGGCGAAGCAGGTAGTCGACGATGAGGATGCCGAACCAGGGGCCGAGCCAGACGACGATGTAGTCCAGGAAGCCCGAGAGGTCCGTGTAGAAGTTCCCCTTGAAGATCACGAGCGCCGTGATGCCACCGGAGATGACGGTGTCGACGACCACGCAGCCCCACCGCTTGAGCGGGATTCCGATCGCTTGCAGCGTGACCCCGGAGCTGTACATGTCGATGGAGTTGATGGCGAAGAGCTGCGGTAGCGCCAGGATCAAGAACGGCCAGAAGAACCAGCTGTCGAACGACGACGGCAGACCCGTCACGGCAATGGCCTTCGGGCTGATGAGGTAGGCAGCCGCCCCGAGGAGCTCGAGCAGGATCGACGGGATGGCAGCTCCCAGCGCTGCCGACCAGAAGGTCTTCGCCTTCGGGGTGTCACGGGGAAGGTAGCGCGAGTAGTCGGCGGCGTTCTCGGTCCATCCGAGACCCCCGGCGGACACGATGAGCACCAGCCCGGTCGTCCAGATCCACCACGACGCGTGCTGGTGGCCGATGCCGCTCAGGTGAGCGTGCGGGATGACGAGGATCGCCATGATGGCGAAGACGACGATGAACACGAAGGAGAGGTAGCGCAGCACCTTGATGATGGTGGCGTGCCCGAGGAAGGGCACGATGAACTGCACTGCCACCGCCAGGATGATCACGGCGACCTTGGCGGCGGTGTCGAGCGTCGTGCCCTCTCGGCTGAACATCGCCTCGATGATGAGGACGATGAGGACGATGCCCTCGACCTCGAACCCGACCTGGGTCAGCCAGTTGAACAGCGATGGCGCCCGGTTGCCGTTGCGACCGAAGGGAGCTCGGCTGACCATGAACGCCGTCGTGCCCGTCTCAGGACCCGGAAGGCTCGCCCAACCGAGGAATGCGTAGGCAAGGTTTCCGACGAGGATCGCCAGCACGGCCTGCCAGAACGACAGCCCGAAGTAGAGCATGAGGGCTCCGTAGACGAGGAACTCGACGTTCCAGATCGCCCCGGCCCACATCCAGAACAGACCCGAGGGACGCATCTTCCGGTCGGCGTCCGGGACGAGCTCGATGCCGCGCTGCTCCAGCTTGAATGCCTCGTAGCCCTCCACCGCCGGAGCGGCGTCGAGGCTGAGGGGGCCATCTCCCATTAGCCCGCCATCGACCCCCGTCACAACGCCCGTGCCGTCAGACATTCCGGACCTCCCTTGTGCCGGACGAGAACCCGGAGGGTTCCTTCATCGCGGATCGTCCTCAGCATATAAACATGGTCGCTGCCCCTGCAGGTTCTCTAGAGTCCTTGTGCCCTATTTGGAGTAACTCGGTCACCCTCCCTCTAGAGTGAAAGCTGTGGTCGAAGCCATCGTTCTCGTGAGTGCAGCGCCATCCCACCTGGCGTCGCTCGGCCGGGCGCTCGCCGACGTGGCCGGCGTGTCGGCCGCTTATTCGGTCGCTGGTGACGAGGACTTCGTGGCCGTCGTGCGCGTCGTTAACCACGAGGAGCTCGCCGACGTCGTCACGAAGCGGATCGCAGCCCTCGAGGGGATCACGGGCCTGCGAACCCTCATCGCCTTCCGAAGCTACGGCAACGAGGACGAGCGTTACTTCTAGGCTCCGGCCACCTGCCTGCCAGGCGCTGGCCCGGAGGCAGAGGCACTGAAGACAGACGGATGATTCCCGTCCCCGCCTCGATGACTTTCGACTCTGCCCTCGTGGCTTCTGCCGGCGCATACTGCGGGCGTGCGAGCACCGTCGCCCACGCAGTTTCCTCGCGGTCGAGTGACTGACGAGCAGTGAGAGGGCGTCTGGCAGAACACGGAGACCTGCGGCCGGCAACGGACCGAGACACCGGGGTGACAGCGACATGAGCGACATGGTCGTGAACGGGAAGCGTTACGGGCTCGATGGCAACGCCAGCCGAAGCCTGCTCGGGTTTCTCCGTGGCGACCTCGGCCTCACGGGGGCCAAGCCGGGCTGCGGCGAGGGGGCGTGCGGTGCCTGCACCGTGCTCGTCGACGGTGTCCCGGCGCTCGCCTGCCAGACCCGCCTCGGGGACGTCGTCGGGAGCTCCATCACCACGATTGAGGGTCTCGCCGTCGAGGGCTGCCTGCACCCCGTGCAGCAGGCGCTCGCCGAGGACGTGGCCTTCCAATGCGGGTATTGCACGCCCGGCATGATCCTGCGCGCCGCCGCCCTGTTGAGCGCGGACCCCGATCCTGACTGCGCCCGGATCATCGAGGCGCTCGAGCCGAACCTTTGTCGCTGCGGCTGTTACCCGCGGCTGATCCGCGCCGTGCAGCGCGCCGCCGCTCTCATGAGCGGCTCTGCCGGTCCAGCAGCCATGGTGGAGGCGCCGCCGGACCGTCCCACGCTCGATCGGCCTCGGCGCCCCTGGGATCTCTGCGAGCCGGCCGAGCGAGAGTGGTTCGACCTCCTCGGAGACGGGCTCGTCGTCGTGTGGCCGCCCCCCGTGCAACCGGAGGGCATGTGGCCGCGCACGGGCGGGGCTTGGCTGCACATCGCCCCCTCCGGGCTCGTCACCGCCTTCAGCGGCAAAGTCGACGTCGGGCAGGACAACGAGACGGCCTTCCGCCTCCTCGTGGCCGAGGAGCTGGGCGTCGACCTCGCCGATGTTCGCATGGTCCTCGGCGACACCGACGTGTGCCCCTTCGACATGGGCACCTTCGGGAGCCGGTCGATGCCCGACGCCGGTGAGGCGCTGCGGCGGGCGGCTGCCGGTGCCCGCCAGCTGCTGGCAGGCATGCGTGCGGGCGGCTCGGGAGGAGAAGACGACGGCGACGCTGGTGGAGGCGCCGCAGCAGGTCGGCCGGCTCGACATCGCCCCGACCTCAGCGGGCTGCTTGCCGGCATTCGGCAGGTGGAGATCGTCGGCGTCGAACCAGCGCTGACGCCGCCCACCTCCTGGCGTCTTGCCGGGCAGGCGGGGCACGGCGCCTACCGGCGCGACGTCGTCACGGGCGAGCGCCGCTACGTCTCTGACATGGATCGAACGGGTCTGCTGCACGGCGCCGTCCTCCGCCCGCCTGTGCGTGGCGCCACGCTCGCCCGCCTCGACCTCGGGCCGGCCCAGCACGTGACCGGCGCCGCCGTCGTGAGCGAGGGCGACTTCGCGGGAGTGGTGGCGGCGGATCCGATGACGGCGCGTCGGGCCGTGGCCCTCTTCGACGCAGACTGGTTGGAACCGCCGCCCGGCCCGGATGACCTCACGGACTACCTGCGTTCGCATCCGATGGCGGGCGAAGGTTGGGAGCGCGCCATCGAGGACGCTGCGGGCGACGTCGAAGCTGCCCTCGCCGAGGCGGCGATCCGGCTGGAATCGAGCTATACGACGGCGTACATCTCGCACACCCCGCTCGAGACGCGGGCGGCGGTTGCCGAGTGGGAAGGCAACCGTCTGACGGTGTGGACCGGGTCGCAGGTCCCATTCGGGGTGCGCTCCCAGCTTGCGGCGGCCTTTGACCTCGACGAGGCCGACGTGCGGGTGATCGTGGGGCCGACGGGGGGCGGCTTCGGTGGAAAGCACGGCGCCGAGGTCGCTACGGAGGCCGCCCGGCTCGCCCGGGCCGCCGGCAAGCCGGTCAAGGTGCATTGGAGCCGCGCCGAGGAGTTCCTGTGGGGCCGGGCCCGGCCGATGGCTGTGATCGATGTGCGCGCCGGCCTCGACGGCGCCGGCGCCATAACGGCGTGGGACTTCCTCGACGTCAATGCCGGCGCGGCCGGCATGGCGATGCCCTACCGGGTTCCCAACCGTCGCCTCCGCTACCAGCCGGCAGAGTCGCCCATCGCACAGAGCTCGTACCGGGCGCTGGCGGCGAGTGCCAACCATTTTGCCCGCGAGTCACACGTCGACGACCTCGCAGGGGCGGCCGGCGTCGATCCGCTCGAGTTCCGCCTCGCTCACCTCGACGACGAGCGGCTCGCCGCCGTCGCTCGGGCGGCGGCGGAGCGCTTCGGGTGGCCGGCGGTTGCTCGCTCGCCGGGCAGGGGTGGCGCCGGCATCGCCGTCGGCTTGGAGAAGGGCGGGCGGATCGCCACCTGCGCCCAGGTCGAGGTGACAGAGGATGAGACGGTGCAGGTCACGAGGATCGTGACGGCCTACGAGTGCGGTGCGGTCGTGAACCCCGACACCGTCATCAACCAGATCGAGGGTGCCACCGTCATGGCCCTCGGAGGGGCGTTGTTCGAAGAAGTGACGATCGAGCACGGCACGATGACGGAGACGTCCCTGACGTCCTATCGGGTGCCGCGCATCGCTGACGCCCCCGCCATCGAGGTTGTCCTGCTCAACCGACCGGATGTCCCAGCGGCCGGTGCCGGCGAGACGCCCCTCGTCGCCGTCGCACCGGCCATCGCCAACGCCATCTTCGCCGCCTGTGGGCGGCGCCTGCGATCGCTCCCGCTGCTGCCGCGGGGTCGGCTGCCCGCAGCCGGCGACGGCGAGGAGCCGTGATCCGGTGCAGCGACGGCGACACGTCGCGGGCGATCGCCCTCCGAGACAGCGCGATCGGCACCGTGACCTGGTCGTGCTTGTGGTCGTCATGGGCGTGCTCATGGCTGCCGTGGACACGACCATCGTCGTGTTGGCCCTGCCGGCGATGGAGCGTTCACTCCACATAGCCCTCTCGGCCGTGATCTGGGTGATCGTGGCCTACGTCCTCGTCGTCACGATCCTGGCGACCCAGGTCGGACGACTCGGCGACATGTTCGGCCGGGCGCGCATGTACGAGCTGGGCTTCCTCGTCTTCATCGTCGGGTCGGGGCTGTGCGCAGCCGCCACGAGCGAGGCCACGATCATCTTGTTCCGGATCGTGCAGGGCATCGGCGGGGCATTCCTCACTGCCAACAGCGGGGCGGTGCTCGCCGATGCCTTCCCAGCAGAGCAACGAGGTCGCGCCTTCGGTTACAGCTCGATCGGCTGGAACATCGGCGCCATCCTCGGCATCCTTCTCGGCGGTCTCATCGTGACGTACGCCTCGTGGCGATGGGTCTTCTGGATCAACTTGCCGACCGGGGCGGCGGCGCTGACGCTGGCCGTGCGCGTCCTGCGCGACAGCCATCCACGCCGTCGCCAGCGCTTCGACCTCGCCGGTATGGCATTGCTCGGCGCCGGCTTGTTCGGGGTGCTCTGGGCGATGACGAAGCTCTCGACAGAAGCCCCGTCGGCGGCGCTGCTCTCGTGGCTGCTCGCCGGCGCCTTCTTCCTCCTCCTCTTCGTCTGGGTCGAGCACCGCAGAACTGAGCCGATGATCAACCTGCGCATCTTCAGGATCCCGACGTTGAGCCCTACGCTGCTGGCCGCCCTCTTCCAGGGAATCGCCAACTTCGCCGTCCTGTTCCTCGTGCTCATGTACCTGCAGGGCGTACGGGGACTCACCCCGCTGAGGGCATCGCTGCTCCTCGTTCCTGGTTACCTCGTCGGCGGCGTCATCGGACCGATCTGCGGCAGGCTGGCGGACCGCTTCGGTGCTGCCTGGCCGGCAACGCTGGGCCTCGGCGTGCAAATCCTCGCCCTCGCCGTGTACGCCCAGCTCCGTCCGACGACGCCGCTCGCCCTCGTCACGCTGGCGGCCGTGCTGAACGGAATCGGGGCGGGCGCTTTCATGCCGGCCAACAACTCGGCCGTCATGAAAGTTGCTCCGGGGCGCGACTTCGGGATCGCCTCGGGCATGTTGCGCACCTTCTCAAACGTCGGGATGGTGTTCTCGTTCTCCGTCGCCATCCTGGTGGCCGCCCGCTCCATCCCTCGCGGGCTGGCCTTTGCCATCTTCGTCGGCACCACGAGCCTGCCGCCGGCGCTGGGTCCGACCTTCGCCACGGGGCTGCACGCCGCCTTCTACTGCTCGATCGGCTTCATGGCGCTAGCCGCCCTGCTCTCGGCGACACGCGTCCTCCCCAAGCGGTCGCGTCGTTCCCGCCTCGGTGGAGCTGACGCCGCGGCGACGCTGGCTGTACCGGCCCGCCAGGGACCTTCTCCTCTACCGCCGCTGCCTCCGGAGGGTGATCGTAGATAGGAGACGACCGTGAGGAGGCGTCGTGAAGACGACATCGGACCGAATCGTGGTCGGCGTCGACGGCTCGGCCTGCTCGGTGCAGGCGCTGCGCTGGGCACTGCGGGAAGCTCTCACGAGCGGCGCCGAGGTGGAGGTCGTCCTCGTCTGGTCTGACCCCTGGCGCATCGTGGGCCCGCCAACGCTCTTCGGTGCCGGCCGCCAGGGTTTGAGACGCCTCAAGGAGATGCTCGACGACCGCGTCCGTCAGGCCGTGGCGGCGGAGAAGGCAAGTTCCGTCGTCGTCACCCAGCACGTCGTCGCCGGCAACCCGGCAGAGACGCTCGTCGAGCGAAGCGCCACGGCGCGCCTCTTGGTGGTGGGAACGACGGGCCACAGCGAGCTTCGGCGCTGGATGCTCGGCTCGGTCAGCCAGCGCTGCGGTCATCTCTCGAAGATCCCCCTCGTCCTCGTGCCGACTCCGGACGCTCACCTCGAGGCCCCCGTCGATGCGCCTTCTTTCGGTCAGGACCGAGCCTCGCCGTGAGCGTCGATCTGTACCGCACGAGCAACCGCCGCTGCGCCTCGCCGAGGTGGCCGGCGTGATGGGAGGAACCATGTCACAAGCACGAGTCTGGACCGTGGAGATCGCCTTTAGCGAGGACGAGAGCCACACGAGGGCAGACGCCCGGCTGCGGACCGGAGAGCGAGAGATGGCCGGCTGGGGACGCTCACGGCGCAACCCGGCCGACCCGGACGTGCCGGCGATCGGCGAGGAGCTGGCAGCCGCCCGGGCGCTCTCCGACCTCACGCATCAGCTGGTGCACGCCGCCGCCGACGCCATCGAGGTCTTCGAAGGGCATCCCGTCGACCTCGTGGGCTGATCGGACGGCTAGTCGAGCTCTCCGAAGGCCTGCTCGGGACCGCGTCGTCGCACGCCCGCCCCTCGGGCGGACGAAGCCGGCACGCCTGCGGCCACCGTGGCGGCCGTCTGCTCGGCCGTGCCGAGTGCCCATCGTGTCGTCGTGACGATGCCGAGCAGGAGCACGAGCGCCCCGCAGCCGGTCGTCAGCCACCAGCCGATGTGTGTGGCGGAGGGGAACCGCGACGCAAACTGCCCGCCCGCCACGCCGGCCACCGCCGTGGCCCCGACGATGGCGACACCCAGCGTTTGGCCGATCTGTCTGCTCGTGGAGGCGACGGCGCTGGCGACGCCTGCCTGGCTCACCGGCATCCCGGAGACAGCCGCCACGGTGATGGGGGCATTCACGACGCCGAAGCCCACGCCGAAGATCACGTAGGCGAGGAACAACCGAGTGAACGAGGTCGTCGCCGACAGGTCGGTGAGGAGCAAGCTGGCCACCCCGAGGCCGATACCGCCGAGCAGAAGCGACGGACGCGCCCCCACCCGACCGACGAGCCGACCCGACAGGGGCGAAACGAGCACCGTCACACCCGCCATCGGCAAGGTGTCGATGCCCGCACGCAACGCCGACAAGCCGCGGACGTCCTGCAGGTACAAGGTGTTGAGGAAGAGGAAACCCGCCAGGGCCACGAAGGCGGCAATCGCGATGACGGTGGCACCGGAGAAGGGCGCACTCTTGAAAAAGCGCATGTCGATCAACGGCTGCCAACGCCTCCGCTCGTAGGAGACGAGCGCCAGCACGCAGGCGGCCGCCACGACGAAGAGGCTGAGGATGAGCGGTGACTCCCAGCCGCGCCGCGGCCCCTCGATGATCCCGTAGGTCAGGGCAGCGAGGGTGACGATCACGAGGAGCTCTCCGACGGGGTCGAGCCGGCGTGCGGTGCCCGCCTTCGACTCTGGGACGAACAGCCCGGTCAGCACGATGGCGGCGAGCCCGATCGGAATGTTGACCCAGAAGATCGACCTCCACCCGACGACCCCGACGAGCAGACCTCCGGTCACGGGGCCGAGCGCCATGCTGACTCCGACGACGGCCCCCCAGATACCGATGGCCTGCGCCCGCTCGCGAGGGTTCTCGAAGGTGTTGCGGATGATGGACATGGCCACCGGGTTGAGCATGGAGCCGCCGACCGCTTGCAGCATCCGGAAGGCGACGAGGGACACGAGGTTGGGTGCCAGGCTGCAGGCGAGCGAGCCGAGCGTGAACATGACGAGTCCCAGCTGGAAGACCCTGCGACGCCCGAAGCGGTCGGCCATGGAACCCGACAGCATGAGGAGGCTCGCAAGCACCAGCGTGTAGGCGTCGACGATCCACTGCAGGCCGGAGACGGAGGCGTGCAGGTCCTTCGAGATGGAGGGCAGCGCCACGTTCACGATCGTGTTGTCGAGACCGACGATGAACAGGCTCATGCAGCAGATGAGGAGGATGCCGAGGCGCCGTCCCCGCGAGGGCGCCGTCGCCTCCCTGCTCGCCGGGACCGTCGTCACGGCATCACGGTATCGATGGGGTGGCGACCACGAGGCTCAGACGCTGCCACCCGCGGCGCTCGCCCGACTCAGCCCGAGCCGACCGCTGTCACCAGCTCGGAGAGCACGCGCCGCAGCTCCATCGTGTTGCGATCTGCCCGCGTGTGCACCTCCGCCCGCAAGCTGAGCGGGAGCGAGAGGTTGTCGTAGCGAGACTGCACGACGAGGTCCTCGGCGAGGACTTCCTGCTCGAAAGCCATTGCGCCCGCCCTGGCGGCCGCGTCGCCGCCGAGATCGTCCCGCCACAGCGTCGTGTAGAGCCGGCAGCGCTCCTCGCTCTGGGGCTGGATGAAGAAGCCGATGACGTTGTGACCCTGCGCCTCGAGGAACTCGAGGCGCAGGGAAAGAAAGAAAGGAGCTTGGTAGCGGTAGGTCATCCGGCGCGTCTGCACGAGCGGGCGGACGCCCGTCTTCACACCAGGATCCTCACGATTCGCGAAGGGGTGCTCGTAGACGACGCGGAAACCCCAACCGTCTCGCTCGACGTCGTAGGGATCGAGCGTCTTGGACTCGTCGGTGCCGAACGTGCCGGCGTGCACGAAGGGGAAGTGGGCGAAGTCGAGGAAGTTGTCGGCCATGAGGCCGGCCCCGGCTCGGGCCTCGGTCGGCTCGAGCTCGAGCATCTCGAAGCCATCCTCGTCGGCCTCCGGGATGCAGGGCAGCTCGACGAGCGGAGCCGCAGGAGCGATGAAGACCATGCCGAGACGCTCGGTCACGCCGGCGGGTGCCTGCAGGCGGGCGGCGGGGGGCAGCGTGGCGCCGGGCCCGAGAGCGGGGATGTCGACGCAGCGGCCAGACTCGTCGAAACACCACCCGTGATAGGCGCAGCGCAGTATTCCGGCCTCCCGGCGCCCGAGCGAGAGCGGAGCGAGGCGGTGGGGGCAGCGATCGGCGAAGGCGACGAGCTCGTGCTCGGTCCGGAACACGACGTAGGGCTCTCCGAGAAGCTCCACCCTGCTGGGCTCATTCCCGATCTCGGCAGAGCGCGCCACCGGATGCCAACAGTGCCGGAGGGCCGGGTGGGTGTTGCTGAGCCGATCGAAATCGTCGGGTGGTCGCACGGGCACGTGAATCTACCCTTCCTGGCGCCCGCGAGCCCATCGGAGCACGTCGCCGCCGGCGGCGGCCCGGGGACGGCGAACAGAAGGCCCACGTTTCTACGGACCTTCGGCCCTATTCGCATCGCCCGCACCGGCACAGACTTTTCCTGAGGGGTGCCGCCTGGTACAGCCCGGACGCGAAGGGAGGGACTGACATGACGAACCTGAGGATGCCCGAGGGGATCATCCACGCAGAGCGGGCCGAGGTGCATTCGAAGCAACCACGGGTGTACGCGGCCGGTCGGATCTGCGACGAGCCGTCGTGTCGCACGCTCCTGTCGATCTACAACAACTCGACGACCTGCGCTGTCCACGGCCGCTTCGCCGACGCCAACAAGGGCCACCGTGTGCATCGCGGTCGCCGAATCACGAAACCCCGCACCGTCGCCGCCTGATTCGGGCCGCCGCCCGACAGAAGCCCGGTACCGAGCGAATTCTCAGGTTCGAGCGCGATAATGGATGGCATGAAATCTCGGTCTCGGCGGACGTGGACGATCAGGGCTGGTGTCGGACTTCTCCTCGCAGGCGGGCTTGCCGCCAGCGGCTTTGCTGTCGCACAGGCGGCTGAAGGCTCGAATCCCGGCGCCGCCAGGACGATGTCGTCGAGCGGATCGAGCTCCACCCCCGCTGGCGCGGGCGCTTCCGGCGTCGCCTCAGCGCCGAAGGGTCCACACCTGCCGACCACGCCGGGAGGATGGTTCGGCCACGGCACGGGCTTCGGAGGCGGTGTCGGACGCGGTGGCGCAGTAGGCACCGTCAAGTCGATCAGTTCCGGGTCGTTCCGCTTGACGACGAAACAGGGCGCAACGGTCGCAGTCGACACGACGGCTGCCACCATCTACGAGGAGGCGCTCTCGAAGGTGACGGCCTCCGCCCTTCGCGTCGGCCAGCAGGTCGCGGTGCTCTTCACACGGCCGACTGCGGCGCCGTCGAGCGCCTCGCCGGCGGCCGCCAGCTCCTCCACCCTGACAGCGGCAAGTGTGGAGATCATCCTTCCCTCGCTCGAAGGTGGCGTCGTCTCGATCTCCGGAGGCACCATCGTGGTGAGTGACCTCGAAGGCTTCCACCGGACGATCGTCACGACCGGCGCCACCACCTACGCAGAGGCGGGAACGAGCGTCTCGGCGTCTGCGCTCACAAAGGGCGCCGACATCGTGGCATTCGGGGCCATCGCCGCCAATCACACCGACCTCGACGCCACGACCGTCGAGATCGTCGGCCCGGTCGCCGGAGGCACGGTGACGAAGGTGTCCGGCACCACCATCACCCTGGCGGCTCTGGCGGGCGGTCACACGCTCACGATCGTCACGACGCCCACCACGATCTTCCGCAGCAACGGCAAGGCCTCCTCCCTCTCCGCCATCAAGGTCGGTGACGTGCTGGCGGCGATCGGCACCCCGGAGAGCACGACGAGGTTCGCCGCCACTGCCGTCCGCTTCGGCTCTCGCTCGAGCATGGGAGCCGGCGGGGCGCCATCTGGCCCTGGTGGCTGGGCGCGTTACGGCGGCCCCGGTGCCAGTGGCTTCGGCAGCGGGGCCTTTCCCGGGACGGCAGGTGCGGGTGGCGGCCGCTTCGGGTTCGGTGGCTTCGGCGGCGCCCGTCGCATCGGATCGACCGCTCCTTCCCCTTCGACGCTGTCGTGAGCCTGGACGCCACCTCAACCTGAGTCCCTGCAGATCGGGGCGCAGCAACGCCTGATCGAACGGACTTCGCCGAACCTGCGCTGGTCTGGGCCGAAGGCCACGAGAAGTGCTGAGGGCCTGGGACCGTGCGACAATGTGCGGCAACGAGGCCGAGTACGTGGGCTTCTCGCCGCACCGGGGCATGCTGGCATCGGCCGAGGAGGGCTGTTGGGATCGCAAGACCCAAGGACTGAGCCTCCCGCGAGCGGGTCGGCGCGCGAGGACGCACGCATTGAGGCGTTCAAGCTCATCATCGACGTGCAAGCGGCCGTGCCGACCGCCGTCCAAGCGATAGATCGCCTGCTGAACGACGCCCTCGCCCGTGACTGGCCGGAGGTCGTACGCGCCGGGATGTTCGCCGCCGCTGTCGCCGCCGTGACGCTCGATTCCGAGCAGAGACTGCCGGCGATCGAACGGCTCCTCCATCAGGCCGAGGCCGACGGCGATCACGTCATGATCGCTCTGGCGCTCGTGATGCGCTCCAGTGTGGCCCTCTCCGATGCCCACGCGGCGGCTGCCCGCGATGCCGACGCCGATCTCGCCCGGGCGACCATCCTGCTCGAGTCGGCTCCCGGTGACGCCCTCGAGCGCATGACGGCTCACAACGAGTGCGCGCAGGCTTTCTGCGACCGCTGGCTCTGGGAGCTCGGCGACGAGCAGTACGCCACGATTCTCGGGCTCGTGCCTGCCGATCGGCCCGCCTGGCTGCAATACGTGCTGCCGGCGCTCGTCTACAACCAGGCCGAGATGCAGGTCGACTGGGCCTGTGCCCAGCATCAGCTGGGTGACGAGAACGGCGTCGCCGACCGTTGGCGCACGTGGGAGTCCGCCATGGCCGCTGCCGCCGGCGTCGACATGCCGGACAAGTGGCGTACCGAGCTCGCCGCCCTCGGTGTGCTGTTGGCAGCGATCTGCGGGCGCGACGTCACCGACGTGGCGCGGGCCCAGATCACAGCCCTCGCGCCCGAAAAGCACGTGCGCGCCTGGCCGATCGGGCACCTTCAGCTGGCGATCGCCCTCAACGAGCAGCGGGCCGGCAATCTGCCGGCAGCCCGCCAGGCAGCCGAGGCGGCCGCCTCGAGCATCGACCCGCACGGTTCGCCCGATACGTATGACCTTGCACTCTTTGTCGCCGCTGAGCTGGAGGCGAGTGGCGGACATGGCCGCGGGTTTCGTTACGGCCGCCGCCAGGTGGAACAGCGCTCCGCGAACCGTGCTGCGGCCCTCGGCTCGATGCGATCCCGCCTGCAATCCGAGCGCTTGCGAACAGAGCACGCCCTGCTGAGTCGCCACGCCCATCTCGACGACCTGACGGGCCTGTCGAACCGGCGTGGTTTCGAGCGGTACCTCGCCGCTGTCGAGCACCAGGGCATCGAAACGGTCGCGCTGTTGCTCGTCGATCTCGACGGCTTCAAGGCGGTCAACGACCGGTTCGGACATGCCGCCGGCGACGCCGTGCTGACCGCCGTTGCCCGCGTGCTCGAGGCAAGCGTGCGACAGGCGGACTGCGCCGTGCGCTTCGGCGGTGACGAATTCGCCGTACTCCTCGCCGCCGCCGACCTTGCCGTCGCCCGCACGCGAGCGGACACCATCGCCGAAGCTGTCCGCAAGTACGACTGGGAGGCAATCGCTCCAGGACTGACCGTCTCGCTCAGCATCGGCCTCATGGCGGGTTCGCCACAGGCGATCAGCGAGCTCATGGCCGGGGCCGACTCGGCGCTGTACGAAGCCAAGGCGGCCGGCGGCCACCGGATCATCGGTGGCCGTCCGCCGAGGGTGCCGGCGCCGACCGAGACCGCCTGAAGCGCAGCAGCAGCCCGGGACGTCGTAGAGTCGGCGCCGTGCCGAGCTCCGACGACCTGCTCGCTCTCATGCCCTTCAGCCTCGAGCTCGGTGTCCGCCTCGAGTCCGCCGAGCCGGATGAGGTGGTGGGAACGGTCGAATGGTCACCGCAACGGTGCACGAGCGGCGGGGTGTTGCACGGAGGCGTGCTCATGGCCCTGGCGGACACCCTCGGGGCGGCCTGTGCCTTCTTGAACCTTGCGGAGGGCTACAGCACCTCGACGATCGAATCGAAGACGAACTTCTTCCGCGCCGTTCGCTCAGGCACCGTGCGCGGCACGTCCCGACCGCTCCATCGAGGACGTACGACGATCGCCCTCAGCACGGAACTGCGTGACGACACCGATCGCCTCGTGGCGCTCGTCATTCAGACCCAAGCCGTGCTCGCCGGGCGCGGCTGAGGGTCGCCACTCAGCCGACCGCAGAGCAGCCTCTCAGCATCGGGCCTCTCAGGAACCGGCCTCTCAGGAACCGGCCCTCGCAGGAACCGGCCCTCTCAGGGACCGGCCCTCTCAGGAACCGGCATAGAGCTCCTCGATCACGTCGGCATAGTGGGCACAGACCATCGCTCGCCGGACCTTCAGCGTGGGAGTCAGCTCTCCGGCGGCGGCGCTCAGGTCGTGGGCGAGAACCCGGAACTTGCGGATGCCGTCGGCGTGCGAGCCCGCCTCGTTGACGGAATCCACGGCGGCCTGGATCTCGGAGAGGAGATCGTGGTCCTCGGCGAGGGCCTCGGCTTGCGCCAACTTGTTGTGCTCCTCAGCCCAGTGCGTCAATTCCTCCGGGTCGAGGGTGATGAGCGCCACGAGGTACTTGCGTCCGTCCCCCACGACGACCGCTTCCGAGATGAGCGGGTGGTTGCACAGTTCCGTCTCGATCACCTGGGGGGCGACGTTGTGACCAGCCGCCGTGATGATGAGGTCCTTCTTGCGGCCGACGATGCGCAGACTGCCGTCGCCGTCGAAGGTGCCCGTGTCGCCGGTGTGCATCCAGCCGTCGGGGTCGATCAGCTCTCCCGTCGCCATCGGGTCGTCCAGGTAGCCGAGGCAGACGTTGCCACCCTTGAGGAGGATTTCGCCGTCGTCGGCAATCCTGACGCTCATTCCCGGCAACGCAGTTCCGACGGTGCCGATACGGACGTGATCGCCGTAGGTGGCAGACGTCGGCCCGCAGCCTTCGGTTTGGCCGTAGATCTGGAGCACGGGCAGGTCGATGGCGTGGAACCAGGAGATGAGGTCCGGGTGCGCCGGCGCCGCCGCCGTGACGAGAACATGGGCCCGGTCGAGGCCGAGCTTTTGACGGATCGTCGAGCCGATGGTGGCGTTCAGGGCCCGGTGAACGGCAAGGCCTGAGGTGGGCAACGACCGTCCCAGCTGCTGGGCGCTCACCTTGCGCAAACCAAGGCTGACGTAGCGCTCCGTGGCGAGGCGAACCGGCGCCGGCTCTGCGCGCAGATGCTCTTCGATACCTTCCCGGAGCTTCTCCCAGACCCTCGGCACAGCGAGGAAAACCGTCGGACGGCACGCGGGCAGGTCCTCCGCGACCGTTGCAAGGCTGCGGGCGAACCACGTCTCGCCGCGGACGGCGATGGGGAGGAAGTCACTCATCATCCGCTCGGCGATGTGGCTGAGCGGGAGAAACGACAGCAAGCGCTCGCCCTGCCCGATGTTGTACACCGGGGTGACCTGGCGCAGCGTCCACATGATGTTGGAATGGCTGATGAGGGCACCCTTGGGGGGCCCGGTCGTGCCGCTCGTGTACACGATGGTGGCCACGTCCTCCGGCCGCACCTGCTTGCAGCGCTCGTCCACCGCATCGGCAGCCCGGCTCAACCGGTCGGCGCCTAGGGCCCGCAGATCGTCCAGGGAGATGACGAAGCTGTCACCCTTGCGCCGCGCACCGTCAGCCAACACGAGTCGTTCGAGCGCAGGCAGCTCGTCACGCACTTCGATCACCTTGCCGAGCTGCGTGTGGGTGTCGACGAAGCAGACGCGGACGCCGGCGTGACCGAGGAGGTAGGCGATCTGCGACGGCGAGCTCGTTGGATAGATGGGGACGGTCACGCTCCCGTTGGCGAGACCGCCGAGATCGGCCAGGTGCCACTCGACGCAATTCGCCGACAGGATGGCGACGCGCTCCCCCGGTTCGACGCCCAGCTCTGCCAAGCCGCCGGCCACCTGCCGTGCGGCGAGAAGGTACTCGCCCCAGGTGACCACCTCCCAGGGTTTGCCCGTCGCCTGACCCGCCGGGCGATACCGCATGGCGGGAAGGTCAGCGTGCCGCTTGCCATTGGTCAAGAGGGCGTGCACGATCGTGCCCCCTTGCTCCGGCGGTACGCCGATCTGGCGTCTCTCGGTGCCCCGCAGGTGCTCGAACCGCTCTCGAACAACCGTACCGGCCATACCGCGATCATGACCAAGACCTGCGCAAACACAAGGGCCAAAGGACCTGAATCGCGCGCTCCCACACGCGCGAGACCTAGAGTCTCGGTGCCGAGCGGACCTGCCTTGGAAGCTCCGGCGGCACCGCCGCAGGTTCGGACGCGAGGAGACACGCATGCCCGTCGCCGCTTACCCACCCATCGGTGGGCCGCAGGATGTTTTCTTTCCGCGAGCGAGCACGGCATCGCTACCCGAGATCGTGGCCGGTGACGGCGTGTATCTCGTGGACGATGGCGGGAGGCGGCTCATCGACGTGTGCTCGGGCCCCTTCCTCGCCGGGCTCGGCCAGGGCAACGAGCGCGTGCTGGCGGCGATGCTGGAGCAGGGGCGACGACTCACCTACACCTACTCGCGCTCGACTCGTCACGCCGCCAACTCGGAGCTCACGCGCCGGATCGCCGCCCTCGCCGGGCCCGGCTTCGAACGCGTGTTGCTCACCTCCGGCGGTTCGGAGGCAGTGGAGATGGCCGTCAAGTTCCTCCGCGCCCGTGCCGTGGCGAGAGGCGAGCCGGAACGCGAACGAGTCATCACCCTGATGCCCGGCTACCACGGGGCCACCCTCTACGACCTCGGCCTGAACGGCGATCACACCGCCGCCGGCCTGTGGGGGCCGATGACGGTGCCGTCGGAGAAGATCCCGGCCCCCCTCACGTTCCGGGCGCCCAGCCCGGCCAGCGCCGCCGCCGAGAGCCTCGCCGCCCTCGAGGCGACCGTCGATCGCCTCGGGCCAGAGCGCGTGCTCGCCCTCGTGATGGAACCGATCGGCGGTCAGGCCTCCGGTGTGAACGTCCCCGATCCGTCGTTCGCCCGCGCTGCCCGCTCGCTCTGCGACCGCTTCGGGATCGGGCTCGTCTTCGACGAGGTCGTGAGCGCCATGCGAACCGGACACTTCCTGGCCGCCCAACACGATCCGGAGGCGCTGCCGGACATCGCCGTCCTCGCGAAGGGCCTCGCCGCTGGATACGCCCCCCTCGGTGCCGCTCTCGTCCCGGCGGGCTACGTCGACGAGTTGGCGGACACGACGGGTTTCGTCGTCTCGCACTCCTACGACGCCTCCCCCATCGCCTGCGCGGCGGGTTCGGCCGTCCTCGACGAGGTCGTCGAGCGCGACCTTCTCGCCCGTGCCCGCCTCGTGGGCGCGCGCATCCGGGCCGGCCTCGACGAGATGGCGGCCGCCATGCCATTGGTCGGGGACGTGCGGGGACGCGGCCTCCTCTCGGCCGTCGAGCTCGTCTCGGACGAAGACACGCTGGCGCCCTTCCCACCAGGCGTCGACCCCGGCGCTGTCGTCCTGCCGCACGGGCTGGACCACGGCCTGTTGCTGTACTCCCGCCGGCAGAACGCCGGCCGCTACGGCGACTGGCTCCTCGTCGCTCCACCGCTCGTCATCGACGACAAGACGGCCGACGAGCTCGTGGAGCGCTTCGCGGCCACGCTCACGGCCGCCACGGACGACCTGCGGCGGGCCTGCGCCTGAGCCCCTCCCGCACCGTCTATCGGTCCGACACGGGCACGGGCCGTCACTCGCCGGCGAGGTCGCGCCGCTGAAAGGCGACGGCACCGAGTACGGCGGCGACAACTCCGACGGCGGTGAGGACGATGTTCGTCGTCCAGTCGGCGCCGGTGGCCGGTGCCGGTGCCGGTGCCATTTGATGGAACAGCGAGGTGTCGAGAAGCCAATGGTTCGTCGTGACGGCGGCACCGACGACCTCGACGAGGATGGACCAGGCGAGCACGCTGTAGGCGACGGCGGAAGTCGCCCGCGGGACGATGCCGAACGCGAGGGTGCCGGCGCCCAGGACGAAGATGGCTGGCGGGACGACGTTCAGTCCGGCAGCCAGCAACCTCGGCAGGCCAACACCGGAGTCCTGCGTGACGGCCCCGAGCCAGAAGAAGACCCCGGTGGCGAGGCCGAGAAGGACAAGGGCCACCGTTGTCACCGAGAGCCTCCCGGCCAGCCACACCGAACGGGACGCCGGACGGACGAGGACGTTCTCGAGACGCCCTTCAGCCTCCTCGCCACGCGTGGCGCTCAGTTGCCCCGCCGAGACGAACGTCAAGAGCACCGCCATGATGAGCGAGGCGATCCCGAGATAGGCAGCGGCGCCCGCCCCTGAGACGCCGAGCCGCGAGGTCAGGTGCTCGATGCCCGACGAAGCCGACAAGGCGCTTCCGCCCGACTTGGCGATGAGGCCCATCAGCAAAGCCGTCAGAGCGACCGCGACGATCCAGGCGGTCAGCGTCGCCCGCGTGAGCCGAACGACGAGCCCGGCCGGACCGGAAAGCAGCCGCACGCGGGCGTCGGCGCTCGGGCGGTCGGCGATGATGCTCGCCCCGAGATCCCTTCGCCCGGCCAGGTGCACCGTGAGCAGGCAGAGCACGACGACAAGACCGCCGATGGGGAGGAGGGCCAGCGGTCTGGGCGAGGTGAGCGGTTGCAGCTGTTCGACCCAACCGAGCGGTGAGACCCACCGTAGCCATGTCAACCCGGTTCCTGAGTCGGCCACCATCCGTAGGACGAAGGCGACACCGAGGGCGGTGCCGGCATAGGAGGCGGCCCGGTGGCGCGTCGGAGCCAGCTGGCTCGCGAGCGCACCGGCGGCAAAGAACATCGCCGCCCCGCAGGCGAGTGCGAGCGAGAAGAACAGCGCCGGCCCGGCAGCGATCCGCACCTTGGAGGAGTGCCCGACCACGACGGTGATCACCGCCGTGAGGGCGAAGAAGATGCACCACGCCACGGCGAGACCGGCGAGGCCCTGGCTCGCCGCACGCCGGGGCGTCGTCTCGCCCGCCAGCAGCAACTCCCAGCGTCCGGCGTCCTCCTCACCGCGCATGAGCTTCGTCGACAGGAGAAGACCCCAGACGGCGCCGGCCACGGTCACGAGCATGAGGCTCTTCCAGACGGTGAAGCCGGCAAGGGTCTGGAGCTCGTAACCGGGGCCGGCGATAGCGTTCGTGCCGCCGTTCGTACCGAAGAGGGCTGCCAGGTGCTCACGCTGGGCTGTGGTCGTGTACGTGGCGGCGTAGCTGAGTGCCGTCGATGCGACGCTCAAACCCGACACGTAGCCCCAGAGGACGGCGGAGCGCAGGGCTCGTCGCGCCGTCTGGCGGATGACGACGGTGCCGGCGCCAGGCACGGCTGACGCCTGCGGCAGAGCAAGCCGAGGCGGAGGAGGCAGGACGGAGGCGGGAACGTCAGCCGCCACGAACCGGATCCCTCTCGGGCTCGTGGCCGTTGCCGTAGTGAGCGAGGAAGAGCTCCTCGAGCGACGGCTCGCGGCTCAGGAGCTCACGCACCCTGGCCGTCGCCAGTCGCTTCAGCAGCGGTTGCACGGGCCCGTACACGTTGCAGCGAAGGACGCCGTCGTTCACCCTTACCGAGCTGACGCCTACCACGCCGGCGAGATCCGGCACGGGTCCGTCAAAGGTCGCCTCCACGCTGAGGGCCGACAGGTGGCGCATCTCGGCAAGCGTCCCCATCTCGATCAGCCTCCCGTCCCGCAGGATGCCGACGCGGTCGCAGAGCGCCTCCACCTCGCTCAAGATGTGGGACGACAGGAACGCCGTCTGCCCCCGCTCGCGCGCCTCGCGGATGCAGTGCCTGAACTCCTGCTCCATGAGGGGATCGAGGCCGGCCGTCGGCTCGTCGAGCACGAGCAGCTCGGGTCGGGTCATGAGCGCCGCCACGAGGATCACCTTCTGGCGGTTGCCCTTCGAATAGGCACGCACCTTCCTCGAAGGGTCGAGGTCGAACCGTTCGACGAGCTCGTCTCGGTAGGCCGTGTCCACGCTGCCCTGTATCCGACCGAGCAGGTGAAGCGTCTCGGCGCCCGTGAGCGAAGGCCACAGGTTCGCCTCGCCGGCCACATAGGCGAGGCGCCGATGAACCTCCACCGGTCGGCGCTGGCAGTCCACGCCGAAGATCTCGGCTCTGCCGGCGCTTGCACGGATGAGTCCGAGGAGCAGCCGGATCGTCGTCGTCTTCCCGGCGCCGTTGGGGCCGAGGTAGCCGACGACCTCCCCTTGCTCGACCTCGATGTCGAGGGCGGACAAGGCCTTGACGTCGCCGTACCGCTTGGACAAGCCCCACGTCTGGATCACCGGTCTCGGCACGTTCCGCCTCTCCTCGGGCCGGGGGCCGTCACGTCACTCGTCCGGCGCCCGGTCCCTTTCGCCCTCTGCGAAGGCAAGGGCGTAGGAGGCGGCCGCCTCGCCGACCCGTTCCTCGGCTTCGCGAAGCTCGGCGATGAACGGCCCGCGCGGATCGTCAACCACTCGCGCCACGATCCGGGCGTAGCTGTCGGCGGCTTCTCGCAGTGCCTGTTGGCAGGCCAGTGCCTTGGCCGAGAGGTTGGGCGCAGCGTGCCCGCTTCCCGTGCTCTCGTTCGGATCGGCGCTCATGGGGCACGATACCCGACAGGTGAGGGGAGGGATCGTCGACAGCCAGCCGGCCGCCCACCCTGCCGTCTGCTTGCAAGAGCGCTCCCGGCCGGCGGCAACGGCGCTTTCTCCCTTGAGATCCGGGACGAAGTCGGCTGAGATGGTGGGAGCCGTCGCGATCGCCTCAGGCGCTCGTCTCGAGCACGGCCTGCGGGCCCCGGAGGGAGGAACGAGATGAGGAGCAATGTGGTACGTCTCGATACGGGTCAAGGAGCCGAGGACGAGGCCATGCGCGCCGCCGACCAGGCCCGCGAAGAGGCCCTGAGGGCATCGGAGGAGGCCGCAGAGGCGGAGCTCGCCCGTGCCGAGCGCGTGAAGGCGGCGACCGTCAAGCGGGCGAACATCCTGAGGTCGGCCTCGATCGAGAGAGCGGAGTCGCTCCGGCGCCTCACGAAGGAGCACGACGAATCGTTGCGGGCAGCGGAGAACACGCGAGCTGCTGCCATGCGCACGGCCGAAGCGCGCTACGGCGAATTGCTGAAGCGAGCCGAGGAGACGGCTGCCCGCGCCGTCGAGCAGGCCTACCAGGAGGAGCTGGCGGCCGCTGACAAGGCCCACCAGGAGGCCCTGCGTGCGGCGGAGGTGGCAGCCGAGAGTGCGATCGCACGAGCCGAGGCCATCCGCATGGCCGGCCAGGCGCGGGCGGATGCCATCTACGCGGCGGGGACCTGGAGGGCGGCCGCCCTGCGAGATGCCGCCTCTCACTACGAGGAGGCCCTCTCCGACGCCTCCCGCCAGCGCGCCGAACAGCTGCAGGAGACCCTCGTCGCCAACGATCAGGCGATGTCGAGGGCGACGGAGGCCTTCGAGGCGGCCTCGCGGGCGGCCATCGAGCCGCCGCCTGGTCACACCGGCGTCGCCACGTCACCGGACGACACGGGCGACACGGCCGAGACCACCGTGCCGGAGGCACCGGCCGCCCTCAAGGGCGCCTGAGCCCGCTACCGGCGAACTGGCGGCTCGTTCGGCCCCGCGGCGGCTGAGCCCGCCGCGGCGAGGCAGGCCGGACAAGGTTCAGCCTTCGTCGTCCTCGCCTCCGCTCATGTTGTCCCGGATGGAGTTGACGACGCCGGGGTCGAGCAGCGTCGTGGTGTCCCCGAGCTCGCGCTTGTCGGCGACGTCGCGCAGGAGTCGGCGCATGATCTTGCCGCTGCGTGTCTTCGGCAGATCCGGCGTGAGGAATATCTGCCGAGGCTTCGCGATCGGCCCGATCTCCCGAGCGACGTGCTCTCGAAGTGCTGCCACGAGCGCCTCGCCCTCGGCGCCCGTGTCGATCGTGGTGCCTTTCACGGTGACGAAGGCGACGATCGCCTGGCCGGTCGTGGCGTCGGCAGCACCCACGACGGCTGCTTCGGCGACGCTCGGGTGACTGACGAGGGCGTGCTCCACCTCCGTCGTCGAGATGCGGTGGCCCGAGATGTTCATGACGTCGTCCACGCGGCCGAGGAGCCACAGGTCGCCGTCCTCGTCCTTCTTGGCGCCGTCCCCGGCGAAGTAGGACCCGGCAAACCGGGACCAGTACGTGTCCAGGTAGCGCTGCGGGTCGCCCCAGATACCTCGCAGCATCCCCGGCCAGGGTTGCGTGAGGACGAGGTATCCACCCTCCCCCGGTCCGACGGCATCCCCGTGGTTGTCCACGACCTCCGCCGAGATGCCCGGGAAGGGCGTCATGGCGGCGCCCGGCTTCGTGGCGGTGATGCCGGGCAGCGGCGTGATCAGGATCCCGCCCGTCTCGGTCTGCCACCAGGTGTCGACGATCGGGCAGTTGTCGCGCCCGATGACGCGGCGGTACCACATCCAGGCTTCCGGGTTGATGGGCTCGCCGACGCTGCCGAGCAGTCGCAAGCTCGAGAGATCGCGCCGGGCCGGGATGTCCTCGCCCCACTTCATGAACGTTCGGATCGTCGTCGGGGCCGTGTACAGGATGCTGACTCTGTACTTCTCGACGATGTCCCACCAGCGTCCACGGTCGGGCGTGTCCGGTGTGCCCTCGTACATGACCGACGTCGCTCCATTGGCGAGCGGGCCGTACACGATGTAGCTGTGGCCGGTGACCCAGCCGATGTCCGCCGCCGTCCAGACGACATCGGTTTCCGGCTTCAGGTCGAAGATGAGGCGATGCGTCGTCGAGACGTGGGTGAGGTAACCACCCGAGGTGTGAAGGATGCCCTTCGGCTTGGCCGTCGTGCCGGACGTGTACATGATGTAGAGCGGCTGCTCGGCGTCGAAGGCCTCCGGCTCGTGCTCGTCCGACTGTGGCTCGACGACGTCGTGCCACCACTGGTCTCTTCCCTCGGTCCAAGCCGTCTCCTGTCCGGTACGGCGCACGACGAGCACCGCCCGTACGTCGGGGCAGCCTTCGAGCGCCTCGTCGACGTTCGGCTTGAGCGCGCTGGCGGCGCCTCTCCGGTAGCCGCCGTCAGCCGTGACGACGACGCGGGCATCACAGTCGAGGATGCGTCCCTTCAGGGCGTCGGCGGAGAAACCGCCGAACACAACGGTGTGAGGAGCACCGAGGCGGGCGCAGGCGAGCATCGTCACGACCGTCTCGGGGATCATCGGCATGTAGATAGCGACAACGTCGCCGGCCCGCACGCCGAGCGCGGTGAGGGCGTTGGCCGCCCGAGCGACGTGGCTGCGCAGATCGGCATAGGTGATGACCCGGGTGTCGCCTGGCTCGCCCTCCCAGAAGAAGGCGACCTTCTCACCTCGCCCCGCCTCGACGTGGCGATCGAGGCAGTTGTAGGAGACGTTCAGCCTGCCGCCGAGGAACCACTTTGCGAAGGGCAGGTCCCATTCGAGCACGGCGCCGAAGGGCTCCGCCCAACTCAGCTCTTCGGCCTGTCGTCCCCACCACGCCACCGGATCGGCTGCGGCCTCCTCATAGATGCCCGGTTGGGCGTTGGCGGACGCCGCGAGTGCCGCCGGTGGCGGGAACTGCCGATTCTCGTGGAGCAGTGCTGAGAGAGCTAACTCAGAGTCGGAATCCGACATTCGCTTCCCCTTCTCGGTGACGGGACGACGATCGACACAGCGGACCTACGGGAGGCTAGGGCAGCCTCCGGCGACGTGCTGCCTCGCACGCACGGGCTCGGCGCCACCTAGCCGGCACGACAAGCCGCCGGCCGGCGGCGCCGGGGTGGGGAGAGGAACGCGAAGCTCACTGCTACAGTTCCCCGCCGATGAGCACGCCGGTGCCGGCTCCGAAACGGGACACTCCCCTGCCCGGTGCCGTCGGCGTTGAGAACACAGCGGGCGCCGGCGATCCTTGACCGACTTCGATCAGCCGGGAGTACCGCCACCACCAGCTGAAGGCGGCGCTCCCCCATCGCAAGCACTGAGCTCGACGAACGGGCTCGAACAGAGGGCACCCGACCGAGGCGCGCTGTTCTCCGGCTGGCGGCTGACGCTCGGCGTCTCGGTCGGGTTCGTGCTCGTGTTCGGCGTGCTCTCGCTCATCCGGGTGCACGAGATCGGCAAGCCCATCACGTTCGACCTCGGCAACTACGAGTACTACTCCGGGTATGCCGAGCTGCACGGCTTCAGGAGCGCCATCGCGCTGCCCGGCCAGCTCGAGACGTACCTCGACGCTCAGATGAACACCCTCTACTACTTCCTCATCACGTACCTGTCGCCGCGGGCGGCCGTCTCGACGTTGGCCGTGCTGCAGTCGCTGCCCGTGTCGCTGCTGTCCTTCTGCGTCTTCGCCGTGGCGCGATCGGTCGCGGGCACCCGAGTCGTGCCCGTCTTCGCCGGAATCGTCGCCGGCGGTAGCGCCTTCGTCGCCCCCCTCCACATCACCGAGATCGGCGAGACCTCGAGCGACGCTCTCCTCGGCGTGTTCCTGTTCGCCGCCGCCGCCCTCCTCTATCGGATCCTCACGGCGACGGACGCTCATCGAGCCCAGTTCGCCGGCGCCGCCATCGCCGGTGTGCTGCTCGGCCTCGCGGGCGAGCTCAAAGCCACCGAGACGGCCTTCAGCGCCTCCATCTTCATCGCCTTCGCCGTCGCCCTGCTCCTCGCCCGTGCCCGCACGAGCTGGACATTCGGTCGATGCGCCCTGCTGTGCGCCACCGTGCTGGCGCCGGCGGTCGTGGTCGCCGGGGCGCTCTACCTGCCCGAAGCCATCATGCTCTGGCACCGTTACCACGATCCGATCTTCCCGTTCATGAATGGGATCTTCCACTCGCCATACCTGCTGCCGAAGAGCTTCAACCCCGGTTACGCCGCCAACTCGCCCTACAGCCTCTGGTTCCATTACACGCGGCTGTTCATCGGCGGGCAGGGGGGCCACAACTCCAACGGTCTCTATCTCTTGCCGCTCCGCTCGCCCGTGCTGTTCTTCACGCTGCCGGTCGTCGCCGTCATGCTGATCGTCGACTTGGTCAAGCGGAACAAGCCGGAGGCGATCTTCATCGAGATCGCCTTCGTCGCCGGTTTCCTCATCTGGGCCGTCCTCTACGGTTTCTATCGCTACCTCGCCCCCCTCGAGATGGCCGCCGGCGGCGTCGTGATCATGCTCGTCTTCCTGCACCGACTGCACCGCCCTGCGCTTCTCCTCTCGATCGCCGTCGCCCTCGCCGTCGCCATTCAGTTCTCCGACTACGCCGAGATCGGCGCCCGAGAGGCTTTCGGGCAGTCCTACTTCGGCATCTCGGCGGCCGAGTTCTCGAACCTCAGCGGCGACGGAGTCGTCATGGCGGGCGACGGCACCCTTGCTTTCATCGTGCCCGACCTGCCGGCCAACACCGAGCTGGTCCGTGTCGGCGGAAACCTGCAGCAGGTCATGAGCAATACCTGGTGGGTCCATGTGCGAAGCATCGTGGAACAGAGTCACCGACCGCGGTGGGTGCTCTTCTACGGTGGTCCGAAGGGCAAGCTCAATGCCGAGTTGGAACAGATCGGGTTTCTCACGACCCTGCAGTCGTGTCACCGCGTCCCCAGTGCCGAAGACGGCGTCCTTGCCGTCCACGAATGTCAAGTGAAGCTTGCGCCAATCTCGGCCAGCGGCATCAGCTGACGCGGGCGGCCTCCGGCCGGACGCGCCCGCGGCAACGCCGCAGGGCCGGCACCACTACATTGGAGCGGGAGACCTGGTGCAATGACTGCCACATCGCCGCGCAGGACGCAGGCCGGTACGGGTTTCGAGGAGATCGCACCTATGCATACAGGTAGTTCCGCGGGACGGATCGGGATCGTGGTCGTGGCCTACAACGCCGAATCCACCCTCTTGAAGACGCTCGACCGGATCCCTGTCGAGTTTCGGTCCCGGATCGCCGAGATCATCATCTCGGACGACGCCAGCCACGACGACACGTTCCAGCTCGGGTTGCAGTGGGCCACCCGGTCGGACACCCCCCGCACCCGGGTGCTGCGCCACACGAAGAACCTCGGCTACGGGGGCAACCAAAAGGCTGCCTACAGCTTGGCGATCGAGCACGGCCTCGACGTCGTCGTCCTCCTGCACGGCGACGGCCAGTATGCGCCGGAATGCCTGCCCGACATCGTTGCGCCCTTTGAGGACAGTGACTGTGCCGCCGTCTTCGGCTCACGGATGATGAGCAAGGGTGCCGCCAAGCTCGGCGGCATGCCGCTCTACAAGCGCTGGGGCAACCGGATCCTCACGCGCTTCGAGAACACCGTGCTCGGCACGAACCTCACGGAGTTCCACTCCGGGTATCGGGCGTACCGGACCGACGTGCTGAAGAAGATCCCCTTCACCGCCAACAGCGACGGTTTTGACTTCGACACCCAGATCATCGCCCAGGTGCTGCATGCCGGCGGGCGGATCGTGGAGATCCCCATACCGACGTACTACGGCGACGAGATCTGCTACGTCAACGGGTTGCAGTACGCACGGGACGTCGTCCTCGACGTCATCAAGTACCGCTTGGCAGTTCGCGGCTTCGGTACGACCGAGTGGGTGCCGACGCCGGACGAGTACGCCTTCAAGGAAGGCGACGGGACCTCGCACGCCGTCATCCTCGAGATGCTCTCCGGCATGCTGCCGTCGCGCGTCTTGGACTTGGGCTGCGCCAGCGGGCTCCTGGCAGAGCGCATCCGCGCCCTCGGCCATTTCGTCGTCGGTGTCGACTACGCCGAGGCACCCGACGTGCGGCGGCGGACGGACGCCTTCTTCACGGCCGACCTCGATGCCGGCATCCCCGAGGAGGTCGGCACGGGCTATGACGTCGTCGTGGCCGGTGACGTCATCGAGCACCTCTCCCACCCGGGGGACATCCTCCGGCAGATCACCAAGGTGCTGCGCCCCGGCGGCCAGCTCATCTTGTCGGTACCGAATTTCGCCCATTGGTATCCACGCACGAGGGTGGCGCTCGGTGCCTTCGGCTACGACCGGCGAGGGATCCTCGACGACAGCCACCTGCGGTTCTTCACTCGGAGCTCACTGCGACGCCTCGTGCGAGATGCCGGCTTCGACGTCTTGGAGGAGACCGCTACCGGCCTCCCACTGGGAGCCGTCGTGTCCGACGGGGGCCTGGCGTCGATCGCCCGCCGCGTCGACGAGCTGCTCGTGAAACTGCGGCCGACGTTGTTCGGGTACCAGTACGTGCTTCGCCTGACGGCACACGCCGAGGAGACCCTGCACTCCGACGACCTGCTCGGCCTTCGGAGCGACGAGATCCACGAGGACCTTCCCTCCACCGCCCAGGCGTAGCGCGGCGGGCGCCGCTAGGGAAGACCGAAGAGGTCCCCGAGACGATCGCCCAGCTCGCGCAACGGCCGGTTGGCCGTGGGTACACCGGGCCGGCGCACCCAGGTCGGGAGATCCGAGACGGTCGACAATCGTTGCTCGGGACTGACGCCATGTCCTTCGATGGACACCTGCTGGCCGTTGACGACGCCGAGGGCGAGCCAATGACCGGGGATGGTGTAGCGCTCGAAGGTCGTGGGCACCTCGTCCACTTCCATCTCGAACCCGGCCCATTGCGTGCCCGCCCGGCTGGAGGCGGGCGGACGGGCCGCAGACTCCGACGCGTCTTGCTCGTCCGGGGCGACGGCGCGCCGGTCGTCGATCACCCAGCTGATCGAGAGGAAGTTGTTGACGAGGCGCCTGCGGTCGACGTCGCCGTGGTCACGACGATGAGTCGTCACCATGAGCAGGCTGCCGTCGGCGCTCTCGTGATGAGCGGTGATCTCGTCCACGATCACGGGCCCGTCCTGGACTCTCAGCCCGAGGCGACCCCGCCGGAACGTGGCGCGGCAGAAGCCGATCCGAACGTCGCGACTCCCTTGCCATTCGTCGCCGAGGCCGTAGACCGGCAGGTCGGACGCCATGGTGAGCCGAAGGGCCTGCTCGGCTTCGCGTCGCCGCTCGTGCTCGCGGGCGATGACGATCCACCACCAGCGGGGGGGTCGCAGGACGAGCCTCACCCCTCCATTCTGCTCCCGATCTCCCCGCCGAGCTCCGCGCTTCGGCGAGCCGTCGCCACGCTGCCCCGAGACGGCACGGTCTCTGAGAACGCACGCTCGTCATTCCGCCGTGTGAATAGACTCGCTTTCACAGCGGGTAGGTGAGAGAAGGGAACCGGTGGAACGAAGGCTGCGTGCTCAGGCGCCGGTGCCATCTCGCCTCACGCCTCCGAAGCGAAGGTCACGTGCCGTCACCGAGGTGACGGAGGCGACGGCCGGGTTTCCCATCTCGGTGCTGGCCGAGAGGACGGGCACCCTCGTGCCCACCATCCACCACTACCGGCACCTCGGTTTGCTGCCGGAGGCAACGGCGCTTGCGTCCAACCGCTTCCTCTACGACGACCGGCACGTCGAGGCCCTCATCATGATCCGGTTGCTGCGAGACCGCCGCAATTTGTCTCTCGAGGCCATGCGCGACGTCTTGCCCGACCTCCTCGCCATCGAGCAGGAGGGGCGATCGCCGGCCGAGATGTGGGACGAAGTCATCTGTCCGTATCTCGAGCAGTCCACGCCGGACCTCATCATGAGCCGGCTGCTCGTCGCCGCCCGCGAAGCATTCGCCCAGCGCGGCTACGCCCAGGTCAACGTCGCAGACATCTGCGCCGACGCCGGCATCGCGAAAGGGTCGTTCTACCGCTACTTCGACTCCAAGGAGGCGATCTTCCTGGCGGCGGCGCGCTCGATGGTCGACGCCGTCGGGGAACAGCTCGACGGCCTCCCGACCCGGCTGAGTGAGCGTCAGGCGGTTGAGAAGCTGCAGGTGATGCTCATCCCCATGGCACCCCTCCTCCTCGAGGTGGCGACCGGTGAGCTCCGTCATCAGGCAAACGTCGCCGGCGTCGTGGCTGCGATCGCCGCAGGGCTGGCGACCCGTGTCGTACCCCGGCTCGTGACGCGGGGCCAGGCGGCCGGTCCCGTCGCCCGCCGCGTCGTGGACACTGCCCTCGTCGGCCTGCTCAGGCCGACGCTCGTCGCCATGCCGCCGCAGTCCGCCTGAACCCGGCAACGCTGGGGGCGGCGAGGCAGCCGCGGCGGGCACTGCGGCTCCTCCCGCAGTCGCCCTGCCCCTGTCGCGGCAGACTCGCACCTTGATGCTGGCAGTGACCAGTCAATTGTCCGGAAAGCCTTGACGGGCGGTCCCCCCCAGGTATAACAAGAGTGGACGAGTGGTCATCGGCGTTAGATGAAGGGGCTGTCCGGTGGTGCAGATCGGGTCCGAGTACCCCCTCGACGGGAGATTTGCGGCACCAGACGACGTCGTCGCGAGGGCGCGCCACGAGAACTTCCCCGTTGCATCGCGCCTGCTGCCTCGCCATGTACGCAGGCGTCTCATGGCGATCTACGGCTTCGCCCGTCTTGCCGACGATCTCGGCGACGAGGCGGAAGGAGACCGGCTCGAACTCCTCGACGCGCTGGAGGCCGAGCTCGCCCTCGCCGTCTCGGGTGAGGCCACCCATGCGGTCCTGCAGCGACTCTCACCGCTGCTTCGCAGCGGCGAGCTCAGCCTGGAGCCGTTCCTCCGCCTCATCGAGGCGAACCGCATGGACCAGCGTGTCCAGTGCTACGAGACCTACGACGACCTCGTCGGATATTGCATGCTCTCTGCAGCGCCGGTCGGCCGCCTCGTCCTCGAGGTCTTCAGCGCCTCGACGCCGGAGCGCGTTGCCCTCTCCGACGAGGTCTGCATCGGGCTGCAGATCGTCGAGCATCTACAGGACGTCGGTGAGGATGCCGCACGGGGCCGCGTCTACCTGCCCCGAGAAGAGCTGGCGCGCTTCGGATGCAGCACCGATGCCCTCCTCGGCTCGCACGCCGAGGAGGCGCTGCGCCGCCTTGTCGCCGCCATGGCCGATCGAGCCAGCTGCCTGCTGGATGCGGGCATCCCCCTCGCCAGGCAGCTCCCCTTCCGACCGCGCCTCGCCGTCTCGGGATTCACCGCCGGCGGTATGGCCGCCCTCGATGCAATCGGTCGCGCCGACCATGACGTGCTCTCGACCGCCTGCCGGCCGCAGCCGGCCCGTTTGGCCGTACGCCTGCTCGCCAACGTCGTGACGGCGAGCCGGAGGGCAACGGCGCCGTGAACACCGAGGCCGCCTACGAGTGGTGCGAGTCGGTGACGCGCACGGAGGCGAAGAACTTCGCCTACGGGATCCGCCTCCTCAAGCCGCCGGAGCGCCGCGCCCTCTCGGCTGTCTACGCCTTGGCGCGACGCATCGACGACATCGGCGACGGGCAGCTGGCGCCCGAGGAGAAGCTCGCCGCCCTGCAGCGGGTCCGCAAGGCGATCGACACGATCGATGAGCACAGCGAGGACGCCGTCCTCGTGGCCGTGGCGGACGCAGCCCGTCGCTACCGCCTCCCGATGAGTGCCTTCGGCGAGATCGTCGACGGGTGCGAGATGGACGTCATCGGCACGTCCTACGCGACGATCGAAGACCTCGTCGGCTACTGCCGGCGTGTGGCAGGCTCCGTCGGTCGGCTCTCGTTGGCCGTCTTCGGCTCCACCGATCCCGAGCGCGCCGAACCGCTGGCGGACACCCTCGGCGTCGCGCTGCAGCTGACGAACATCCTGCGGGACATCATCGAGGACCGCGAGCTCGGCCGCGTCTACCTCCCGAGCACCGACGCCGAGGCCGTCGGCTGCCCCGCCGACCTCGTCGCGCCGGCGCCGTTGCTGGCCGAGCTCGTCGCGCTCGAATGCGGGCGCGCCGAGCAGTGGTTCGAGGAGGGACTGCAGCTGCTGCCGCTGCTAGACGGTCGCAGCCGCGCCTGCGTCGCCGCCATGGCCGGCATCTACCGGCGGTTGCTTGGCAGGATCGAGCGGGAACCGATTGCCGTCACGCGAGGGCGCTTGTCACTCCCGAACTGGGAGAAGGCGCTCGTCGCACTCCGGAGCCTCGCCGGAGCGCGGCCGTGAGCGGGCGCCTCGGCGTCGTCGGGGGAGGTCTGGCGGGCATCGCCGCTGCCCTGACGGCGGCCGACGGCGGGGCGGAGGTCGTCCTCCTCGAGCGCCGGCCGACCCTTGGCGGCCTGACGTCATCGATCCAGCGCAACGGCCTGTCGTTCGACAACGGCCAGCACGTCTTCCTGCGATGCTGCACTGAGTACCGGGAATTGCTGGGACGGATGGGAGCGACCTCGCAGGTCCTCCTGCAACGGCGACTCGACGTCCCGGTTCTCCGGCCCGGCGGCGCTTCCGCCTCCATCGGGCGGTCGCGCCTGCCCGCTCCTTTTCACCTCGCCGGAGCCCTCGCCAGGTACCGCCATCTTTCGCTGCGCGAGCGCGCCGGACTTCTCGGCGCCGCCCTCGCCCTTCGTCGACTCGACCCCGACGACGCCTTGCTTGACGCCATCGCGTTCGGCCCCTGGCTCGCCGAACACGGTCAGAGCGAACGTGCCATCGAGCGGCTCTGGAACCTCATCGCCCTGCCGACGTTGAATGTCCCGGCCGGTGAGGCCTCCCTCAAGCTGGCGACGAAGGTCTTTCGCGTCGGACTGCTCGACCGCGCCGACGCCGGGGACATCGGCTGGTCGGCCGTGCCGCTCGGGGAGCTGCACGGTGCCAATGCCGCCCAGGCCCTCGGCGCCGCCGGCGTCGAAGTGGCGCTCTCGTCGCCGGTCGGCTCGGTCGAGCGCTCGGCGGGGGGTGGATTCGTCGTCACGACGGGCACAAGGAAGCTCGCCGTCGACACCGTCATCGTGGCGACGCCGCCGCGCAGCGCCGTGGCCCTCGGGGCATTCGAGGACGGGCGGGCCGCCGAGGCGCTCGGCGCCTCGCCCATCGTCAACGTCCAACTCCTGCTCGACCGGCGGGTGACCGAGCTGCCTCTTGCTGCCTGCGTCGATTCGCCCATCCAATTCGTCTTCGATCGGACGTGCTCGAGCGGGGCGACCAGCGGTCAGTGCCTGGCGATCTCGCTCTCGGCTGCCACCGCCTACATCGGGCGCCGGTCGGCGGACCTGGCGTCGTACTTCATGGAGGCGATAGCCGACGTCTTCCCGGCGGCTCGCAACGCCCGCCTCCTCGATGCGGTCGTCACGCGGGAGCGCGCCGCCACGTTCCTGCCTCGGCCCGGCTCGCACGCCCTTCGGCCCGCCAGCACGACGAGGACGCCTGGCCTCTTCCTCGCCGGCGCCGCCTGTGACACCGGTTGGCCGGCCACCATGGAGGGTGCCGTGCGTAGCGGGCGCGATTCCGCCGCCCGAGCGCTCTGCTTCCTCGGCCGCGGCAGGCGAGAGCAACGGCCCCTCGAGGAGGCAGTGACGTGACGACGGCACCGGCAGTAGCCCGCGACGTCCCGAGCGCCGCCGAGGCACTCGGCCGCACCCGCGCTCTCGTCGCCCCACAGCTGGAAGCCGCTATCTCCCGCCTCAGCCCCCAGCTGGAGTCAGCCGTGCGCCATCACCTCGAGGGCGGGGGCAAGTTCGTGCGCGCCGGTCTCGTGCTCCTGTCAGCCGCCGCCGTCGGCAGCGACGAGGACGTCGCCACTGTCGGTGCCGTCGCCATCGAGCTCGTGCACAACTTCTCGCTCATTCACGACGACATCATCGACGGAGATCTCGAACGTCGCCACCGTCCGACCGTGTGGGCAAAACACGGCGTCGGCCATGCCATCATCACGGGCGACGCACTCGTCACGCTCGCCCTCCAGCTCCTCCTCGAGGAGCCGACGCCGTCCCGTGTGACGGCGGCCGCCCGTTTGGCGGAGGCAACCCAGATGATGATCGCCGGTCAAGCCGAGGACATGGCCTTCGAGCGCCGCCCCTGGCTCTCGGTCGAGGAGTGCCTGCACATGGCAGCCGGCAAGACGGGGGCACTCCTGTCGTGTGCCGCCTCTCTCGGCGCCGTGCTGGCGGGCGCCCCTGCGTCGACAGTCGAGGCGCTCGCCGAATACGGTCGTCACCTCGGGATCGCCTTCCAAGCCATCGATGACGTCCTCGGCATCTGGGGTGAGCCGACGGCCACGGGCAAGCCCGTCGGGAACGACCTCCGCAATCACAAGAAGACGCTCCCTGTCGCCATCGCCTGGGCCGCAGCCGGCACAGCCGACGCCCTTGGCTGCCTGCTGGCGGGCGAGCTGTCGGACAGCGACGTGGCGGCAGCGTCCGCACTGCTCGAGGAGTGCGGCGCCCGCCAGGCGACGATGGCCATGGGCGCCTGGCACCTGCGGGCCGCCCTCGGTGCCCTCGAGGGTCTCGAGCTCGAGCCGGGCCCGAGCGCCGCACTCGCCGCCGTCGCCCGCTATGTCACGGCGCGAGACCGATGAGCGCCCTGGCGCCGAGCGAACGATTCCTCTCGCCCGTCACAGCTGCAGATGCGACGCCGGCGCTCGTCGAGCCGGATCGCCAGGTCGAGGCCTGCCTGGCTCGAGCTGGCGAAGCACTGCGGTCGTTGCAGCACGAGGACGGCTACTGGAAAGGCGAGCTCGAGACGAACGTCACGATGGATGCCGAGGATCTCCTCCTGCGCGAGTTCCTCGGCATCCGAACGCTCGAGGAGACGGCCGCCTCGGCTCGCTGGATCCGATCGCAGCAGCGTGGCGACGGGACGTGGGCGAATTTCTACGCTGGACCGCCCGACCTGTCGACCACCGCCGAGGCCTACGTCGCCCTCCGTCTCGCCGGTGACGAGGCAGACGCCGGCCACATGCAGACGGCTGCCGCTTTCATCCTTGCCTCCGGCGGCATCGAGCGGACACGGGTGTTCACGCGTATCTGGCTGGCGCTCTTCGGGCTGTGGCCCTGGGCCGAACTGCCGGTTCTCCCTCCCGAGCTGATGTTCCTCCCGAAGTGGATGCCGCTCAACATCTACGACTTCGGCTGCTGGGCCCGCCAGACGATCGTTGCGCTCACGGTCGTGGGCAGCCACCGACCGGTGCACGGGCTGAGCTTCGACATCGACGAGCTGCGCACCGGCGCCGCCGCCCCACCTCGTGAGCCGATCACGACGTGGGCAGGTCGATTCCAGTTGCTCGACCGTCTCCTCCATGTCTACGAGCGGCGACCGTTGCGCTTCCTGCGAACGGCCGCCCTTCGTCGGGCTGAACGCTGGATCCTCGATCGCCAGGAGGCAGACGGCTCCTGGGGTGGGATCCAGCCCCCATGGGTGTACTCGCTGATGGCTCTGCGCTTGCAGGGTTACGGCCTCGATCACGACACCATGCGCGCCGGCCTTGCCGGGCTCGACGGTTTCACGATCAGCGACGAGGCGGGCCGGCGCCTCGAGGCGTGCCAGTCCCCCGTGTGGGACACGGCTCTTGCCGTCATCGCACTCGGCGATGCGGGCGTTCCGCCGGACGATGCCTCGCTGCGTTCAGCCGCTCGCTGGCTCCTGGCGGAAGAGATCACGACACCCGGTGACTGGCGCGTGCGGCGACCGCGCCTTGACCCGGGAGGCTGGGCATTCGAGTTCGCCAACGACAACTACCCCGACATCGACGACACGGCTGAGATCGTCCTGGCGCTCCGCAGGACGGCCGAGGCGAGCGACGGTGCCGTCGCCCGCGCCGTCAGCTGGATCGAGGGTATGCAGTGCAGCGACGGTGGCTGGGGGGCTTTCGACGTCGACAACACGCGGGATCTCTGCCGGCGGCTGCCCTTCTGCGACTTCGGCGAGCTCATCGATCCACCGAGCGCCGATGTCACGGCTCACGTCGTCGAGATGCTGGCGACGCTGGGCGGCAGGAGCGGCGCCGTCGGCGCCGGCGTGCGGTGGCTCCTCTCGGCCCAGGAGCCAGACGGCTCCTGGTTCGGGCGGTGGGGCGCCAATCACCTCTACGGCACGGGGGCCGTCGTGCCCGCCCTCGTCGCCGCCGGCATCCCCGCCGATCACCGCTCGGTTCGCCGCGCCGTCAGCTGGCTGCAGCGCCACCAGAACGCCGACGGAGGTTGGGGCGAGGACCTGCGCTCCTATGAGGACGACGCCTATCGGGGGCGCGGCCCGTCCACGGCCTCGCAGACGGCGTGGGCCCTCCTCGCCTTGCTGGCCGCCGGTGAACGTTCAGAGTGCACCCGTGGCGGTGTCGAGTTCCTCGTCAGCAGCCAGCAGGCGGACGGCACCTGGGACGAGCCCTGGTTCACCGGTACGGGCTTCCCCGGCTACTTCTACATCAACTACCACCTCTATCGGCTCGTCTTTCCGGTCATGGCACTGGGGCGCTACCTGGAGGGAGACGGACACGCCTGAGCTCAAGGTCCTGACGGCACGGCGCTTCGAAGCCGACGCCCTTGGAGGGGCCGAGGTCATCGCGCCGGGGCACGATGACCTCATCGGAGGCTTCGCCCGCCTGCTCGACGAAGCGACGCCTGTCGCCCTCGTCGGCCTCGCCGCCTCGCCCACGGGCGAGCTGCCCGCCGGTCACCTCGTCGTCGCCAGCGAACTGCGCGACGGCGACGGCGGACGACGCCGGCATCTGCCGATGGCAGCCATCGTCGCCGGCGAGCTCGGAAAAGCCGGGCTTGGCGTCCACGTGGGGCCGATCGTCTCGCTCTCGCCCTCCCTGCGCTCCTCTGAGCGAGGCGTTCGCGTGAGAGCTGGTGCCGTCGTCGTCGATGCCAGGTCGGCATCTCTCGTGCACCGCCTGCCGAGAAACCCCCTCGCCATCGTGCACGCCGTCTCTCACGCCACGAACGACCCGGCGGGCGGACGAAGCGCCCTCGCATCGTTGCGCTCCGTGCGCAGCCCGCTCGAGCGATGGGCGCGGGCCTGTGGGAGTCACGAGGTCGTCCTCGCCTCACCGCGCTCGTTCTGCGCCGGCGTCGAGCGGGCGATCGAGATCGTCCGGCGCGCCCTCGAGCGCTATGGGGCGCCCGTCTACGTGCGGCGCCAGATCGTCCACAACCTTCACGTCGTGCGCGACCTCGAATCCCGCGGGGCCATCTTCGTGGAGGAGCTCGACGAGGTGCCAGAAAGGGCCACCGTGGTCTTTGCCGCCCACGGCGTCTCCCCGGCCGTGCGCGCCCAGGCCGATGTGCGGGGGGATTTGAAGGTCATCGACGCCACCTGCCCGCTCGTCGCAAAGGTGCACACCGAGGCGCGCCGCTATGCCGCCCAGGGGCACCACCTCGTGCTCATCGGCCACGCCGATCACGAGGAGATCGAAGGAACCCTCGGGGAGGCACCCGGCCGTTTCCACCTCGTGGAGCGCTCGGACGACGTGCAGGATCTCGACCTCGATCCCGAGCAACCTGTCGCCTACCTCACCCAGACGACGCTGGCGACCGACGAGACGGCCGAGATCGTCGCCGCCCTGCGGCATCGCTTCCCGCGGATCGTGGCGCCGCCGGCGGACGACATCTGCTACGCGACGCAAAACCGCCAAGACGCCGTGCGGTCAATCGCCCATCGCTGCGATCTCATGCTCGTCGTGGGATCGGCGAACTCCTCCAACACGGCCCGGCTCGTCGAGGTCGCCCGACGGGAGGGATGCCGCAGCGAGCTGGTCGAAGATGCTTCGCAGCTGCAGCTCGGTTGGCTCGACAGCGTGGGGACGATCGGCCTGACGGCCGGAGCCTCCGCCCCTGAGTTCCTCGTGCACGAGCTGCTGGAGACGCTCCGCCTGCTCGGGCCGCTCACCTTGAGCGAGGCCACGACCACCGAAGAAACCGTCCGTTTCGCCCTTCCGACCCAGGTCCGCTGATGCCCGTCCCACTTCGTCAGAACATCCGCATCGGGGCTCACCTCCTCCGTCACCGCATGAAGGGGTCGACGCATTACCCGTTCATCGTCGAGATCGAGCCCCTCTTCTCCTGCAACCTGTCGTGCCCGGGATGCGGGAAGATTCAACACCCGACCGAGATCCTGCGAAAGCGGCTGTCGGTGGAGGACGTCTTGGCAGCCGTCGCCGAGAGCGGCACGCCCATGGTGTCGATCGCCGGCGGCGAGCCCCTCCTGCACCCCGACATCGCCCGCATGGTGGAGGAGCTCGTGCGGCGCAAGATCTACGTCTACTTGTGCACCAATGCCGTTTTGATGCAGCGCCGCCTCGACCGCTTCACGCCCTCGCGGTACTTCTCCTGGGTCGTGCACGTCGACGGCCTCCGCGAGCGCCACGACGCCGCCGTCGACCGCCAAGGCGTCTTCGACCAGGCCGTCTCGGCCATCCGCGCCGCCAAGGGGCGTGGTTTTCGCGTGACGACGAACTCGACGTTCTTCAACGTCGATTCGCCGAAGACGGTGCGTGACGTTCTCGATTTCCTCAATGACGACCTCGGGGTCGACGCCATGATGATCTCGCCGGCCTACGCCTACGAGAAGGCGCCCGACCAGGAGCACTTCCTCGGCACCCAGCAGACCCGCAACCTGTTCCGCGAAGCCTTCTCCGACGACCGCAGGAAGCGGTGGCGCCTCAACCACTCGCCGCTCTTCCTGGACTTCCTCGAGGGCAAGGCCGACTTCCAGTGCACGGCCTGGGGCGTACCGAGCTATTCCGTGTTCGGCTGGCAGCGGCCCTGCTATCTGATGGCGGACGGCTATGCCAGCAGCTATCGGGAGCTCGTCGAGACGACGGACTGGTCCGCCTACGGGCGAGGTCGCGATCCTCGCTGCGCCAACTGCATGGCGCACTGCGGCTACGAGCCGACAGCCGTCATCGCAACCATGGGGTCCCTTCGCCAGTCGCTGCGCGCCCTCGTGAACACGCACTGATGGACATGAGCGTCGTCGAGGTGCCCACCGGGTCCTCCCTCTCCGCCGCCACCTCACCGGCGGCGCTGCGGGAAATGAGCGGCCCCGAGCTGGGCGCCCTGGCCGAGGAGATCCGGGGGTTTCTCGTGGCGAGCGTCGCCTCGACGGGAGGTCATCTCGGATCCAACCTTGGCATCGTCGAGCTCACCATCGCCTTGCATCGCGTCTTCGAATCCCCCGGCGACGCCATCGTGTGGGATACCGGCCATCAGGCCTACGTCCACAAGCTCGTGACCGGGCGACATGAAGCCTTCGCCGGCTTGCGGCAAGGGGGCGGCTTGTCGGGCTACCCGAGCCGTTCCGAGTCGGAGCACGACCTCGTCGAAAACAGCCACGCTTCCACGGCTCTCTCCTACGCCCATGGCCTTGCCACCGCCCGACGCTTACGCCGTGATCGGCGCCACGTCGTGGCTGTGGTCGGAGACGGCGCCCTCACCGGGGGGCTCGCCTACGAAGCGCTCAACAACATCGGCGTGTCGGCCGCCCCCGTCATCGTCGTGCTGAACGACAACGGTCGTTCCTATGCACCGACGGTCTCGCCGCTGTCTGTCGCAAGCGCTGGGGGCGGGCCTCAGCAAGCGGGCGGGCCGTCCGGCCGCGCCAGCCAGTTCTTCGAGGCCCTCGGCATCTCCTACTTCGGCCCGGTGGACGGTCACGACCTCGGCGCCCTCGAGGCGGCGCTCGCAGGGGTGGCCTCCCACGCCGGGCCTGTCGTGCTCCACGTCATCACGAAGAAAGGGCGCGGCTACAGACCGGCTGAGCGCGACGAGGAGAAGTGTCTTCACGACGTCGGGCCCTTCGACGTGTCGACGGGCAGATCGCCCGCCCCTGCCCGACCCCGGCTCAGCTACACGGAGGCTTTCGGCTCCGCCCTCCTGCGCGAGGCGGCGGGGCGTCCGGAGCTCGTGGCGATCACGGCCGCCATGCCGGGACCGACCGGGTTGCTCGCCTTTCGTGATCGCTACCCGGAGCGTTTCTTCGATGTCGGCATCGCCGAGCAGCACGCCGTCACCGCCGCCGCCGGGATGGCCATGGCGGGGTTGCGACCCGTCGTGGCGATCTACTCGACGTTCCTCAACCGAGCCTGGGACCAGATCGTGCACGACGTCGGGCTCCATCGCCTGCCGGTCGTCTTCTGCCTCGACAGGGCCGGCATCACCGGTGACGACGGGCCGAGCCACCACGGCGTCTTCGACCTCATGCTGCTCAGCAAAGTTCCCGGGATGACGGTGCTGGCTCCCTCCTCGTATGGCGAAGTGGGCAACATGCTGCAGTGGGCGCTCGATGCCGTGTCGGGTCCCGTGGCCATCCGATGGCCGAAGAGCGAGGCCCGTGCCGCCCAAGGCATCGGACGCGGGCTGCGGGCACGCCGAGTCCGCGGCGGCTCTCGGGTGTGCCTGCTGGGCGTCGGAAAGCTACTGGAGTCGTGCGAGCTGGCGGCCGCCCTTCTGGAGGACGAGGGGATCGACGCCACCGTCTGGGACGTTCGGGCCGCCTCTCCTCTCGACCCCGGCATGATCGACGATGCCCTCTCCCACGAGCTGATCGTGACGGCCGAGGATGGCATCGTGGCCGGTGGTGTCGGCTCGCTCATCGAGGCGGCTACCCGCCGGGCGGCACCTGCCGGTGCCTTGCCGGCCATCCGGAACCTCGGGGCACCGCTCGCCTATCTTCCTCACGGGGCGGCCGCTGACATCCTCGCCTCGCTCGGGCTGGACGGGCCGGGCGTCGCACGGGCCGTGCTCGACGCCATCTGACCGGCCCTTCCCGTCAGCGCCTCAGAGACCTGGGAAGACCTTCCTGAGGGCATCGAGCTCGTCGCCGCCGGTCTCGACCGGCGGCGTGTGGTCGGGATCGAGACGCCCGTAGACGAGGCGCACGAAGGCCTCGGCCGGCAACCGCAGGTGCGCTCCGCTCGCATCGGGCTCACCGCTGAGAAGCGCCACGGTGTCGCCGATGTCGAGGATGAAGTGCCGTTCGGGACGGGTCGTCGTCACGCCCAGCTTCCTCGGGTGGCCACCGGGTTTCCCGCATCTTCCGACCAATGCGTCCAGCGTGTCGACGAGCAGGTCGACGGCGTCGGCGGCAACCGTCGCAGACGGCTGCAACGCCACGACCACGTCCCAGGTGTGTATGGCGTGCTCCGACAGGCGCATCCGCGCCAAACCGGTCGTGCCGAGCTCCATTCCGAACAGCTGCAAGTGCACGTGCTCTCGCTGCTCGTCGTCGAGCGACTCGAAGCGACCGACGAGGTTCCCATCGACCTGCAGGGCGTGAATTGCCTGCTCGTGCGCGCTCCGAGCGTTCCAGGTGTCCCAGATCGGCTGGAAGACCTCACCGCCCGGCGGATCCTGCCCGCTCAGGCCAGCATCCAGGAAGAGCCCGAAGATCTCGGATTGGGAGCCGAGATGCGACAGTACCTGAGCAATCGACCAATCGGCGTCATACGACCGACGTTCGAGCAGCTCGTCATCGAGCGGTTCGACGGCGGCGCGCAGCGTCTCGTGGGAGTTCCGCAGGGCGGTAATCCATGGTGTTGGGGCGGTCTCCACGTCAATTCTCCATTCTCGCTGAGGCATCATCCGCCTGAGGGGCCCGTCTTCATTCGCATGTCCGGTCTCGCATCGCCTTTGGAGAGCAGGGCGGCGAGCACGCAAGAAGCAACCTTATGGGCCGGCATCGTTATTCCGGCTCACAAGCCCTCCTCATGCCCGTGAGCAGGTCGAGACGATAGCCGCCACCAGGCGGCGAGCCGCTCGGCCGCTACCCCAAAAGCACCGGCGTCTCGACCGATCCGGCGCGCTAATCGAGGTTCCGATATCGCTTGCACTCTCTGCGGTAGAATCGCTCTATCCGTCCATGGACGGCGGGGGTTTCGAGGAATACATGGTGGTCGGTGGCCGAGGTTCGAGAGACGCGCCAAGACAGCCGGCACGCAACGACGCCGTGACGGAGTCTCAGCGCGCCGTCGAAGCGCTGCTGGAGAGCGAAGCTCGTCTGCAAGCCCTTCTCTCCTCCTTCGACGGCCTCGTTTTCGAGCTCGACGCCGAGGGCACCTACCTCGGAATCTGGACGATGGACGACACACTGCTCATCCAGCCCCGCAGCTCCCTGCTCGGGAGCACCGCTCTCGAGGCGCTCGGCGAGGAGTTCGGCGCCGACATCGTGCAAGCGATCGGGCGCGTCCTCGAGACGGGCAAGCCCGAGATCCTCGAGTACAGCCTCGACGTCCCAGCCGGCAGGAGATGGTTCCAGGGGAGGCTCGCCCCGATCGCCGGCTCGGCGCCGACCGCCGGGCGGATCTGCATGCAGGTTCGCGACATTACGGCACAGCGGGCGGCCGAGCAGGAGATATCCCGCGGCATCGCCCGTCTCGAGCTCATGCACGAAGTCGACAAATCCATCCTCGAGTTCGACTCCGACGTCGACCTCGCCGGCGTCGTGCTGAGGCAGCTACGTCAGCTCGTCGGCGCCGACCGTGCCTCGATCGTGCTGCTCGATCCTGCTGCCGGAACGGCGAGCTTCCTCGCCATCGATCCACCGGAAGCACCCGGCCCGGCCGAGCTCAGGGGTATCGCCGACCTCTCGCCCGCCGTCAACGACGCCGACCGCGATGTCCGGTGGTACTCGGATCTCAGCGAGACGGCGGTTCCTTCCCCGGCCATTCACGCCCTCGTGGACACCGGAATCCGCAGCCTGATGTCAGCCAACATCATCGACGCGGCAACGGTGATCGGGGAGCTCAATGTCGCCTGGAAACGACCGGACGGGATCGACCACGCCATGAAGGTGGTCGTGAGGGAGATGGCCGACCAGTTGGCCGTCGCCCTCCGGCAGGGCCGCCTCCGGCGAGCCTCCGTGGCGAGAGCGAACGAGCTCGAGCAAGCCGTCGTGGCCCTCCGCCAGGCGAATGCCGAGCGCTTGGAGCTGCTGTCGCGCCTCGTGAGCGCCCAGGAGGAGGAGCGTCAACGGATCGCCTCGGACCTTCACGACGACTCGATCCAGAAGGTCACAGCCGCCAGCATGCGCCTCGACATGCTCGCCATGGCTCACCCTGAGCTCGCCGACGACGAGGTGTTCGTCAAGGCGAAGGCGACGGTGCGAGCCTCCGTCGCCTCCATGCGCCACCTGATGACCGAGCTGCGCCCCTACGTGCTCGATCGCGACGGTCTCGGTGCGGCCCTGCGCGAGGTCCTGGAGGAAGGTTTCGGCCTCGAGGAGGACCCCGCCTACGAGCTGAGCGACCGTCTCCCCTCGCAGCCTCCGGACGTGACCCGGGTCGTGCTGTTCCGGATCACCCAGGAAGCCTTGATGAACGTGCGCAAGCACGCCCGCGCGTCACACGTCCAGGTGGATCTACAGGGCAGGGAGGGTGGCTACCTCGTTCGGGTCAGCGATGACGGCGTCGGATTCGACAGCGAGAACGGGAGCGAGTCGCCTCGCGGTCATCTCGGCCTCACCTCGATGCGACAGCGAGCGCAGCTGGCGGGCGGCACATGCACGATCGCCAGCTCGCCGGGGGAAGGAACCGTCGTCGAGACCTGGGTCCCGACTTCGTGGGCTGCCGGGGCCTGAGCAGCGCCCTTGCCGCTCCCTGTCCGCGTCCTCGTGGCCGATGACGACCCCGAGATGCGAGCCGTGCTCGCCGACGTCGTGAAATCGGACAATTCAATGCAGCTCGTCGGCCTCGCCGAAGATGCGAACGAGGCCATCGCCATGGTGAGGAACCACGCGCCCGATGTCGTGCTCCTCGACGTCAAGATGCCCGGCGGCGGAGGCGGTGTGGCCGCCCGGCAGATTCACCTTCTCGCTCCGAACGTCTCCATCGTCGCCCTGACGGCACACGAGGACGAGACGAGCGTGAGCGAAATGCTGGCAGCGGGAGCGAGCAGCTACCTCGTGAAGGGTGCCTCCCCCGAGGTGATCCTGGCCGCCGTCCACGGCAGCCTGATGGGACGATCGGTGCTGTCGGACTCCATCGCCCATCACGTCGTGTCGGAGCTGGCGACACGGCTCGAGTCCGAGCGGCGCGACGAGCACACGCGGCGGCAATGGGACGAGCGCATCCGCGATGTCCTGAATACAGGCGAAGGACTGTCAATTGTCTACCAGCCGATCGTGTCGCTGCGCACGACGGAGGTGCTCGCCCTCGAGGCTCTTTCGCGGTTTCGCTCCGAGCCCGTGCACGGGCCGGACGTGTGGTTCGCACATGCTGCCGCCCTCGGGATCGGCGTCGACCTCGAGGCGGCCGCCATCGCAGCGGCGATCGCTCCCCTCACCAATATCCCGGAATCGCTCACGGTGGGCGTCAACGTCTCGCCGGAAGCCGTGCTGTCCTCCCGGCTCAGGTCAGCCCTCGAGGCGGTGCCTCCCACGCGTCTCGTGCTCGAGATCACAGAGCATGCCCATATCGGCGACTACGCCAAGCTGCGTGCCGCCCTCGGCCACTATCGCCGCGCCGGCGTACGCCTCGCCATCGACGACGCCGGCGCCGGCTATGCGAGCTTCCGCCACATCCTCGAGCTGGCGCCGGACTCCATCAAGCTGGACATCTCCTTGACACACGACATCCACATCCGCCGCCCGCAACGGGCGCTCGCCGCCGCACTCGTGGCCTTCGCCCGCGAGACCGGCGCCACCATCGTTGCCGAAGGCATCGAGACGGCCGAGGAGCTGGCGGTGCTTCGTGACCTCGGCGTCGGCCTCGGGCAGGGCTATTACCTCCGCCGGCCGGAGCCGCTCCCGACAGATCCCGTGGAGATGACCACGGCGAGCTGGCTCTCGGTGCCCCGCCGCTGAGGCGGGACGGAGGCCGCCGCCGGAGCGATCGAGGATCAGGTGGCGACGACGAAGATGCACTCCCCTGGGCACTCGTCGACGGCCTCGGCCACGGTTGCTTCCAGATCGGCCGTGACGGTCGCCATCTGGGCTTGCCCGCCAGGCGTGTTGAGTACCGTGCCGCCTTGCTTCACATACGACAAGCCGTCCTCGGCCAGCACGAACACGTCCGCGCAGATCTCCTCGCAGAGTCCGTCGCCCGTGCAGAGCTCTTGGTCTATCCACACCTTCATCAGTCGTTCGCCTCCTCGTGCTGGCCCTCGCCCTTGCCGGCCGCCGGCAACTCGGGCGCCCTGACAGGCCGTCTGTGGTTGAGAATGACACGTCCACCCCCCGGCGGCCAGGGCCGGAAGTCACCAGCCCGCCCAGGGCCGGAAGTCACGAACCGTGGCGCTCTGGCGGGTCCCACCACATCGTGACGAGCCGCCGAGGCTCGCCCGTGCCGGCAGCTTCGAGATAGGCGCCGATCTCGGCGTCGCGATCGCTCCCGACGCAGAGCCGGCGGCGGGCGTCGACCACGCGCTCCTCGATGGATGCCAGATCCCAGGGAGAGGAACGTTGGAACGAGGCGACCTGCACGTCGTAGCCGAGCTCCGAGGCCACCTCGACGGCGTCGCTGGCGATGGGCCGGATGGGGCGCTCGAGTCCGTGGATCAACCTCCAGAGGGGCGCGAGGCCGCTCAAGGGGTGGCGCTCGGTCAGCTCGACGACCACTCGGCGCCGGGCGTGAGTCGTGAGGGCGACCAGGAACGGGACGAGATCGGCGACGTTGTAGACGACGTGGTGGCACACGACGACATCCGCCTCGGGGGCGGCGGGCGCCACGTCCGGCCAGCGCCCGACGAACACCTCGTGGCGGATCCGGCGACGTGTCGCCGCGAGGCCGAAGGACCTCAGCATCGCCTCGCTCTCGTCAACGCCGACGAGCTGCCCGGCCGGCGGGCAAAGGGGAAGGCTGGCCGCCCCGCCCCCGACACCGACGTCGAGCACAGAACCCCCCGTCGGCAGCCGCTCGAGGGCGCTCGTCCGCGACGGCGTCGAGTCTGGATCGGCGACGGCCGCCTCGGCCGCCTTGTCGAAGCGACCCGGCTGGAAACCCCACGGTGACTCCGGCGCAGCCTGTAGGATGTCAGTAGGAATGGCCCAGGACTCGAGGTGGCGGCGCCATCGTGAGGCGGCATCGTCGGGCTCGAGGGCAGGAGCGGCCGGCACCTCTGAAGGATCGCTCGCCGGAGGCCACATTGCCACTCGGGCCGGGCACCAGGCCGCGGCGCGAAGTGAACGGGTCCGGGCGACCGTAGGCTGCGGCCATGAAGCTCAGCGCAAGGAATCAGCTCGACGGCGTGGTAGTCCGCGTCGAGCACGGTGCCGTGATGTCGACCGTCGTCATCCGCCTCGTCGGCGGCCAGGAGGTGGTGTCCGCCATCACGAAGGACTCCGCCGAGCATCTCGAGTTGAGCGAAGGCGATGCCGTCAAAGCCGTCATCAAGGCGACGGAAGTCATGATCGGCAAGGACTGACCGAACTGGCTCCGCCGTCAAAGGGCCGAATCTGGCTCCTCCTCGGTGTCGCAGCGGGGATTGCCATCGGTCTCGGCAAGCTCGACTACTTCGCCGGCGCTGCTCAATCGTTCTCCGACACGGCCCAGCGGGTGATCGGCACCGGCGGCCTCACAATCATCCGCTTCTCCGCCCGCCACGGGGCACCCCGTCGCGTCGTCGAGGCGTGCACGGCCGTCGTGGCTGTGCTCGTGCCTGGCGTGACAGCCCTCCTCCTCGTGTTGGCGGCCCGCGCCAGCCTGCGCGTGCGAGCCGTGATCGGCCTCCTGCTGGCCGCCGTCGGCGTCGCAGCCTTCTTCTACCTGCCCCACGGCATGGCGACAGGAGTCGCCCTTCTCGCCCTCGTGGCGGCTGCCATCGCTGTGCTGGCGACCGGGCCGCTCGTTGCGGCGCCGCTCGTGGCCCTGGCGGCGCTCATCGCCACTTTGTTCCTCCCGCGCCTCTTGGCAAGCCGGAGCAAGCTTCCGAACGCGCCCGTCGCCGCCCTGCATCAGGCGCTCTTCACAAGTGCCGGATCCCCGCTGTGGTTGCGCATTGCCGTCCTTGTCGTTGCTGCACTCCCCTTTGGTTTGGCGGCGCGCCTCGTCGTGCGCTGAAGGCGCCCAATCCCGACGATGCTGTCGGTGAACTGACATCAGTCGGTCGTGAGCAGCCTTACGACGCGTAACCGGCCCTGCAAGCTCAGGACTAGTGGCCGGCTCCCTCGGGACTTTCGGCCCTCGTGGCGGAACGGTGACACGTCGAAGATACGAACATTGGTTTGGAGGAGCCAGACCATGAGAGAAGGAATCACGATGAAGACCATCACGAACGCACTGGGGAATCCCTCCGACACCGAGTCGCCGCGGATCATCAACTGGGTGACTCGTTCGAAGATCATGGCGCCCGTCTGGACCGCCATGCGCGTCTGGCTTGGGATCATGTGGATCCAGGCTGGCTGGGCAAAGCTCTGGGGAGCCGAGAACCCCTACTTCCTGCACAACCACGGAGCCGGCGTCGCTGGCTTTGCTGCCCACGGGGTGGCGAGCTACAGCTGGTGGGCAACCTTCCTGCACGGCTTCGTCGTGCCGAACGCCGGTTGGATCGGTATCTTCGTGGCTCTTGCTGAGTTCCTGGCCGGTGTCGGCTTGGTGCTCGGTCTGCTCACCCCGGCCGCTGCGCTGGGCGCTCTTGTCCTCAACCTCACCTACATGCTGTCAGGAGTGGCTGGAGTCAACCCGTTCTACGCTCTGTTTGCCGTCGTGATCCTTGCGACCTGGCGGACCTCGGGCTGGATCGGTGGGGATGGCCTCATCAAGGGCTACCTCCAGCGCCGCCCGGCCCGTGGCCACATCGGCCTGCGGCAGGGCGTGGTTGGGGCCGTCGAGCAAGCGCAGGCAGCCTGAAACGGTCCGCTCCTCTCCACGTCTCACCTGATGCAGCCTGGGCAACCAGGCTGCATCGGCGTGTCCGGCCTCCGTGCAGTGTCGCGCCGGCCCCCTCGGCCGCCACTACCGTGAAAGTCATGGCGAAGTCTGGGAGGAGCGGGCTGCAAGGCTTCGGTTCCATGTGGCATCTCGGCGTGCGGTTCTTCGGATCTCTCGCTCCGATCGGCCCACGAAGCTCCTCCGAGCAATGGGCGCTCGACCACCTCGGACCCGGGGAACGGCGGCTGTTCGCCCAGATGTCGGGCCCTGATCGCCGCCATGCCATCGGCGTGGCGCGGCGGGCGCTCCGACTCGCCGCCGAGGACGAGCAAGCGGCCGCGTCAGAGGGCAACGGCTCAGCCCTTCCTCACGCGTTCGTCGCCGCCGCCCTCCTGCACGATGTCGGCAAGATCGAGGCGCGGCTGGGCACCTTCGGGCGGGTGTGGGCGACGCTTGCCGCTCTGGCGCTCGGGCGCCGGCGCGTCGTGGAGTGGGACGCCGCTGGCGCTGACACTGGCAGCGGCGAGCGGCGCCGCAGGATGGCGAGATACCTCGAGCACGACCGCCTCGGCGCCGAACTCCTGGAGCAGGCGGGAAGCGACGAGCTCACGGTCTGCTGGGCACGCCAGCATCACCTTCCCGAGGCACGCTGGACGGTTGACGGCCGGCTCGGCGGCTACCTCAAGCGGGCCGACGGCGACTGACGGTCGCAAGGAGCCGGAGCCGACGTCAGTCCGGGTTGTTTCCGGGCGATCCCGACCGGGCGGTGTCCGCTGCCGTCGTGGCGGCACGGTATGACCGGTAGCGGTGGTAGATCACGAAGGCGATCGCCAGCACGGCGAGCACGCCGAGCACGTAGCCGGCGTCGCTGAAACCATGCATGATGGATCGCCATTGCGATCCGACGGCGTAACCGATGCCCGCCATGGCGCCGTCCCAGATCAAGCTGCCGGCGGCGGTCAGCAAGCCGAACCTGAGGAGAGGGACCTCGGCCACTCCGGCCGGGAGGGCGGCGAAGTTCCGCACGAGGGGGACGAGGCGGCTACCGAACACGCCCCAGCGCTCGTGGCGGCCGTACCAGCGCTCGGCTCGGTCGAGATCGGCGTGTGTGAGGAGGACGTACTTCCCGAAGCGGTCCACGACACCGCGGCCGGCCGTTCGGCCGATGACCCATGCGATGTATGCCCCGACCACTTCGCCCAGGGTGCCGATGGCGATGGCGGCAGCCAGGTCCAGCTTGCCACTGGCCGACAGCACCCCGGCAAAGCCCATCGTCAGCTCCGACGACGTCGGCACGCAACAGGACTGCAGCACGCAGAGAATGAAGATCGCCGCGTAACCCGAGGACGAGACGAACGACGTCGGGTCGAGAAGAGCAAGCGTCACGCCCGGCGATGCTACTCAGTGAGGGGGTGGGTCTCGCCAACCAACGGGCGGAGTCGCGGCAGGCATCTCGATAAGCTCCGGCCGCCATGACCGGACTCGCTCCACTCGTCACAGCGCGGCTCCACCTCGAGCCCCTGCAGCCGGCGACACTGGAGGCCTTGCTGTCTCGCGACACAAAAGCTGCCGAGCGCGCCCAGGGGACATCCTTGCCTGACGGCTTCTTCGCCCCGACGGACGACTTCTTCCTCGAGATTCAGCTCGCCCGCATGCGGTCGCGGCCATCGGAACGGGCATGGTGTGCTCGCGTCATGGTCCGTCAGGAAGACGGCACCGTCATCGGGCACTGCGGGTTCCACGGGCCCCCAGCCGACGTCGGTCGCGCCGAGATCGGCTACATGGTCCTGCCTCCGCACCGGAGCCAGGGGTATGCAACCGAAGCAGCGCAGGCACTTGTCGATTGGGCGAGAACCCAAGGCGAAAGGGTCGTCTTCGCCTCGATCTCACCGGACAACGTTGCGTCACTGGCGGTTGTCGGGAAGCTCGGCTTCCGCCAGACCGGCGTCCAGATTGACGAGATCGACGGCGAAGAGGCCGTCTACGAACTCAGCCTGTGAGCTGACAAGGCACACAGATGGTCGCCGGGCCCCCCCGCCGAGTCTGCTCTCCCCGATCCTTGTCAGCTTCACGATCGAATTCGCAGGTGCGTGACCTTGCCGCACTACCCGATGGTCTTGCACCGCGGTGGCTACCCAGACGGGAGTTGATCCCCGACGGTCCTTTCTTGCGACAACGGTCAGTAGTACGCGGTCGTCGTGGCGGCAGCTGCCAGTTCGTACAGGGATCGTTCTGGAGTGTGTCGATTGTTTTAGTGGGTAATCTGAGCAATACTGTCGGCGTGCCTGCCGATGGGGCCGGGAGTGGGGATGCCGCCACGCACCGCGCCCTGGCAAACGAGAGTCGCCGTGAGCTGCTCGCCGTCCTCCGCCGTCAACGAAGGCCCCTCGACGCCTCCGAGGCCGCAGAGGCGATCGGCCTGCAACGCAACACGGCGCGGGTGCATCTCGACGTCCTCGTGTCGGCCGGACTCGTGAGGCGCCGCACCGAGCAACGAGCTGTGCCGGGTCGACCCCGCGTCCTCTACGAAGCGAGCAGAGGAGACGCAACCAGCCGATCCGTCCGCGCCGATGCCGGCTACCACCATCTTGCCCGAGTACTGGCGGGCCAGCTCAACGAGGTAGCCGACGCCAGAAGCGAAGCGATACGCGCCGGCCGCCGCTGGGCGGCCAGCTTCGACGGCAGCACCGTGCGAGCGCAGTCGACGTCGCCCGACGCCGCCGTGCGAGTCGTCGTCCGGATCCTTGACGATCTCGGCTTTCAACCGGAGCCGCTCCCGAAGGCTCACCCGAGCCGAATCCTTCTCCATCACTGCCCCTTCGCCGACGTGGCGAGGGAGAGTCGAGCCGTCGTCTGTGGCATCCATCTCGGAATGGTCGAGGCCACCCTGGAGCGCCTGGACACCCCGGTCGTCGTGGACGGTCTCGACTCCTTCGTGACAGATGACCCCCTCCTTTGCGTCGTGCGCTTCTCGAATCGGGGGACACAGATCAAACCAAGACAGCCGGGAGCTCGGCGGGATCATCGAGCGGGCGCTTCGCCCGACCGATGAGTTCGGGGGCGTAGCACGGTCCATATGTGAGCCCACGACGTCGCGCCCCTCGCCGCTACTGTTTTTCGAGAAGGGCGAAGGAGCGGCGCAGAGATTGGAGAGGAGCACAGATGAGCGGCGTGCGAGTGCTGGTAGGGACACGGAAGGGTGCGTTCGTCCTCACCTCTGACGGCAAGCGACGGGACTGGGACATCAGCGGCCCGCACTTCGGCGGTTGGGAGATCTACCACGTGAAGGGCTCGCCTGCCGAGCCCGACCGCGTCTACGCCTCACAGTCCACCGGATGGTTCGGCCAGCTCATCCAACGGTCCGACGACGGAGGCGCCACCTGGCAACCGGTCGGGAACCAGTTCCAGTACGACGGTGTCACCGGGACGCACCAGTGGTACGACGGCACGCCGCACCCGTGGGAGTTCGCCCGCGTCTGGCATCTCGAACCGTCGCTGACCGATCCCGACACGGTCCTGGCGGGCGTCGAGGACGCCGGGCTGTTCCGCTCGGCCGATGGCGGGCAGAGCTGGAGCGAGCTCTCCGGCCTGCGTGGGCATGGGTCGGGGCCATCGTGGCAGCCAGGAGCCGGCGGTATGTGTTTGCACACGATCATCTGCGACCCGTCCGATCCTGAGCGCATCTTCGTCGCCATCTCGGCGGCCGGCGCATTCCGGTCCGACGACGGTGGCACGATGTGGCGCCCCGTCAACCGGGGGCTTCACTCCGAGGGCATCCCCGACGAGGACGCCGAGGTCGGCCACTGCGTGCACCGACTCGCCATGCACCCATCACGCCCGCACGTGCTCTACATGCAGAAGCACTGGGACGTCATGCGCAGCGACGATGCCGGCGAGTCCTGGTACGAGATCAGCGGCGACCTGCCGACCGATTTCGGCTTCGCCATCGACGTGCACGCCCACGAGCCGGAGACCGTCTACGTCGTCCCCATCAAGAGCGACTCGGAGCACTTCCCGCCGGACGGAAAGCTGCGGGTATACCGCAGCCGGACCGGCGGCAACGAGTGGGAGGCGCTCACGGAGGGCTTGCCGCAGGCCAACTGCTACGTCAACGTGCTGCGGGATGCCATGGCCGTGGACACCCTCGATTCCTGTGGCGTCTATTTCGGCACGACCGGCGGGCAGGTGTACGCGTCGGCCGACGCCGGCGACAGCTGGGCACCGATCGTCCGGGACCTTCCTGCCGTGCTTTCCGTCGAGGTGCAGACGTTGCCATGATCCGTGTCGTCCTCCCGGCGCATCTGCGGACACTGGCGCAGCTGGACCGAGAGGTGTCCGTCGAGGTCATCGGTCCGCCCACCCAGAGGGCAGTCATTGACGCCCTCGAATCCACCTATCCCGTGCTGCGGGGGACGCTGCGGGATCCCACGACGCAGAAGCGGCGGCCGTTCGTACGCTTCTTCGCCTGCGAGGACGACCTGTCCCACGAGCCTCCCGACGCCCTGCTGCCAGAGGCCGTCGCCAAGGGCGTCGAGCCGTTCTTCGTCGTCGGTGCGATGGCGGGCGGCTGACGACGAGGAGGGGGACATGCGATGAATGCGATGAATTGCGCCGGCTCCGGACGTCCCACTCATGTGCCGACTCCGGTGCTGGAACCCGTCGTAACATGCCTGCCGTGACCGTCGGTACCCGCGGGCTCGCCACTGCCGATCTCGAGAGCTACCGCCGCGAGCTGACTGCGTACTGCTATCGGATGCTCGGCTCGGGTTTCGACGCCGAGGACGCCGTTCAGGAGACGATGGTGAGGGCCTGGCGGGCCGCCGAGAGCTTCGAGGGGCGTTCGAGCGTGCGGTCCTGGCTGTACCGCATTGCCACCAACGTGTGCCTCGATCTCCTCCGCGGGCGCCAACGCCGCGGCCGGCCGATGGAGCTCGGACCTTCCCGTGCGCCGGTGGCGTCCTCTCTCGAGCACGTCCTGCCGGACGGGTCCTGGATATCGCCCATCGCCGATGCACGTGTCTTGCCATTGGAAGCTGACCCGGCTGAGCTCGCACTGGCCCGAGAGAGCATCCGCCTCGCCTTCGTCGCCGCCCTGCAGCACCTGCCGGCCCGCCAGCGAGCCGCTTTGATCCTGTGTGAAGTCCTCCGGTGGCAAGCGGCGGAGGTGGCCGAGCTGCTTGAGACGAGCGTGGCAGCGGTCAACAGTGCGTTGCAGCGGGCACGGGCGACCCTGTCGTCGCTCGACGCTGCCGAGCGCGCCGAGGCCGTCGATGCAGAGAACGCCGACCTCTTGGCCCGCTACGTGGACGCCTTCGAGCGCTATGACATCGACACGCTCGTCACCCTGCTTCGCGAGGACGCCATCCAGACCATGCCCCCGTATGCCATGTGGCTCCGGGGTGCCGCCGATATCGGCCGCTTCATGCTCGGCCCCGGCATCGGATGCCGCGGCTCCCTCCTCGTGCCGACGGCCGCCAACGGCTGTGCCGCTTTCGGCCACTACAAACGCGATGCAGCGGGCGGCCACGCCCCCTGGGCGCTCCAGATCATCGAGATCTCAGGCGACCGTGTCGCCGGGATCCACTCCTTCCTCGACGTCGAGCGCCTCTTCCCGACCTTCGATCTGCCCGCACACCTCCCGGCATAGACCAGCCAGCTCGAGCAGCTCTCGCAACGGGGACGACACGTCCTCCAGGCGAAGGTGACCGCCACGGCGCCGCACTGCGAGCTGGAGCCGGGCCAGCAAGTGGACGGTGGCGAGATCCGGGGCGGCCGCCCCACCGAGCTGGAGCACGACGCGGGTGCCGTCTGCCCAGACGACGACGACGCGTGCCCAGGAAATGGCGTCCGTCATCCCTGTTTGGACGACCCGGCGAGGCGTAAGTCACCGGTGAGCGAGCGACCTGCTCGGCAGGACTCGCAGACTGCCTGTACGCACCGCCAAGCTCGGCTGGCGGCGCTGCAGGCTCGTGGATGAGGAGCCGTTGCTTCGGTCTCGACTCGGTACGCTCCCCGAGAGGGGTGGCCGCCGAGCTGTTTGACCGGGCTCGCTGTCGGGTACACCCACTGAGGCCGAGATCGGGGAGGACGGGACCGGTGACCGCTGTCAGCGTCGAGGGCCTGAGCAAGTCGTACGGCCCGATCCATGCCGTCGACAACGTCAGCTTTGCGGTCGAGCGCGGTGAGGTCTTCGCCCTCCTCGGACCGAACGGCGCCGGCAAGACGACGTCCATCGAGATCTTGGAGGGCTTCGTGCGCCGCGACAGCGGAAACGTCCACGTCCTCGGCGTCGATCCGGGCCACCGGCACCAGCAGCGCTGGCTCCGCACGAAGATCGGCGTGGTCCTTCAAGAGCTGGCAGTAGAGCCCTTCTTCACCGTCCGCCAGGTGCTCGAGCGCAACGCCGGCTTCTATCCGAGCCCACGTCCGGTCGACGACGTGATCGAGCTCGTGGGCCTCGCCGAGAAGTCGGACGCACACGTCAAGACGCTCTCCGGGGGTCAGCAGCGGCGGTTGGACGTCGGGCTCGGCATCGTCGGCAACCCCGAGCTGTTGTTCCTCGACGAGCCGACAACCGGCCTCGACCCGGCGGCCCGCCGCACGACGTGGGACCTCATCCGCGGTCTGGCGTCAAACGGCACGACCGTCGTGCTCTCCAGCCACTACATGGACGAAGTCGAGGCGCTGGCGCACCGCGTGGCCGTGCTCTCGCGTGGCCGGATCGTCGCCAGTGGGACGCCGTCTTCCCTCGGAGGGCGTGACCGCGGCAACGTGACGATCCGATTCACGCTTCCCACCGGCACGGCCGCCGGCGACCTTCCCGTGACGCCCACCGTCGTCCGCGGCAACACGGTCGACATCGTCACCGACGGGGAGATCGCGGTGCTCGCCCAAATCGCCAACTGGGCGCTGGCAGGTGACGTCGAGCTCACGGGGCTCAGCGTCTTCCGCGTCACCTTGGAGGACATCTACCTCGGCCTCACGAACCACGACGACGACGAGGCGACGGGAGCGAGGACGTGAGCGACGACGCCGTCACGCAGAACCCGTCGGTAGGCGGGCTGGGCGACGTCGGCCTCGTCGCCCACCAGGTCCGCTACGAGCAACTCGCCTTCTGGGTGAACCGGGTCGGTGCCGTCTTCACGGTCGGGTTCTCCGTGGTCTTCTTGGTCCTGCTCGGAGCGAGCGCCGGCAATTCACGGATCAGCTACCTCGGCAACATCAAGCTGGTTCAGTACTACGTGCCGGCATTCGTCGCCTACGGCGTGATGGCGGCCTGTTTCACGACGCTCGCCATCAACCTCGTGGTGCGCCGCGAGACCGGGCTGCTCAAACGGCTGCGGCTGAGCCCGCTGCCCACCTGGGTGCTGCTCATGTCCATCTTTGTGAGCACGATGATCGTCGCATTGGTTCAGGTGTTGCTGTTGCTGCTCATCGGCAGGCTGGGGTACGGCGTTCGCCTGCCCCAGGCGGTGGCAGCCTTCGCCGTCGTGCTCCTCGTGGGGATCGTGAGCTTCGTGGCCATGGGGATCGCCATGAGCACGGTGATACCGAACCAGGAAACCGCTGGGCCAGTGACGAGCATCGTCTTCTTCGTGCTGCTGTTCCTGTCGGGGCTCTGGTTCCCGCTCAAGGCGAACTCCGGCTTGGCGAAGTTCTCGAACTATTTCCCTGTCCGCCACTTCCTCCTTGCCGTTTCAGCACCCTTCAAGTTTCAGCCTGGCGTCTCGCCCTGGGCCTGGCATGACCTGTTCGTCGTCGCCATCTGGGGAGCGGTCGCCGCCGTCATCGCCCTGCGTAGGTTCAGCTGGGCGCCCCGCCGCACGTAGGTTCCGCCCGTCTCGGTTACGGGGAAGGCGCAGTGGTCGACGAGGTACCCGCAACGGACGTCGTCGTGCTCGACGAGGACGAGACCGCCGCCGTCGTGGTCGTCGTCGTGCTCTTGGCGGTGGTCGTCGTCGCGTTCGTCGTAGACGTGCTCGAAACCGAAGTCGTCGACCTCGTGCCGTGAGTCGTCGTCGTGACTCGTGCCACGCTCGTCGTCGTGGTGATGGCCACGCCCCGCGGTCCGACGTAGACGACGACGTAGGGCGGACGCACGAAGAGGTACGTGGTGAGCGCCGCCACGAAGACGACGAGCACCATCCACGTGGAGAGGCGGAGTCGCCCCGGTCGACGGCGCTCCGGCGACTCGCCAACGGTTGTCACGAGCCTGTCTCGATGCTGACACCCGCCGAGATGATCCCTGCTTCGCGCAAGGCAATTGAGATGTGCTCGCGCAGTGTGCGGCCCACTTGGAACTGCTTGCCCGGCAGGGTACGCGCCACGACGCGGACCTCGAATTGGTCGACGGAGATCGACTCGATTCCCATGACCGACGGCACATCGAGAAGCAACGGGCGCAACGTCTCGTCGGCAAAGGCAGCCTGGCCGACCTCGCGCAGCACCTTCGTCACCGTGCTGACGTCAGCCGTGGCCGGAACGGGCACATCGATCACGGCTCGGGCCCAGTCGCGAGAAAGATTCGTTGTGAGCAGGATCTGACCATTCGGCACGAAGACAACCTCGCCGTTGACGGTTCGCAGCCGGGTCACCCGGAGCGTGACCTCCTCTACGGTCCCGGTTACGACGGCGGTCCCGACGACCGTCTTGATCTCGACGATGTCTCCGTAGCCGTATTGGCGTTCCGACACGATGAAGAAGCCGGCCAACAGATCCTGAACGAGCGTTTGGGCTCCGAAGCCGAGACCGACCCCGAGCGCAGCGGCGGGCGCCACGAGCGTGGCGAGGGGAACGCCGAATCTCTCCAAGACCAGTACAGCCACGACGACGTACAGGACGACCTGCAAAGCGCCCGTCACGACGCTCGTCACGGCATGGCGGTGCTTTGCGACCTGCGACCGCACGAGCTCGTCGGTCGCCGGGATCTGCCGGTCGATCCGCCCCGTCATAAAGCGGCTGATCGAGGTGGCCGCACGAGACACGAGGAACGCGCCGGTCACGAGCATCACGATCTCGAGCCCGTCAGTGCGAGCCCACAGACTGAAATCGGAGAGCGAGGTGACAGACGCCAGCATTACCTCCATTCTGACCGCCTTGCCGGCGCCGTCACGCAGTCGGGGCGACGACGTCCACGCATACTGGATCGGTGGCGGGCACCTGGGGCATGAGCCCTCGTCAGAGCGTCGAGTCGGAGTGCGGGCGACGAGGGCGGGCGGCGGTCGTCGCCGGATGCATCGATGTCCTCGACGGCCGCGGCGTGGACGAGGAGCTTGTGGTGATCCGGCCCTGGCCGCCTCATGCACAGGCGGCGCCGCCGTCGAAGGAACGCTCGGTCATTTAAAGTCGCGCAATGCTCGGCAGGTGAGCGCCGAGCCGACGACGAGCCGCCTCACCTCAATCCGGGGGTCCGCATGAGCGCATTCTTCGCCGAGGTCCGCGAGACGATTCTTCCCGAGCGCACGGGCAGAAACGGGCCGCTGCCACCGCTGCTGGTGGCGATGACCCTCGTCACCGGGTTGGTTGACTCGTTCAGCTACCTCGTGCTCGGCCACGTCTTTGTAGCCAACATGACCGGAAACGTCGTGCTGCTCGGCTTCGCCCTGGTGGGCGCCCCAGGGTTCTCCATCACTGCATCCGTCGCCGCCGTTGCCTCGTTCGCCGTCGGGGCGCTCGTCGGCGGCAGGATCGGGTCTCGCTTCGGAGAGCACCGAGGTCGACACCTCAGCATCGCCGCAGCGGTGCAGAGCGTCTTCCTGGCAACTGCCGTGATCGTGGCATCGCTCAGCGCCATTCCCGTCTCGCCGGGTGATCGGTATGGCCTCATTGTCGCCTTGGCCGTGGCGATGGGAGTGCAGAACGCCGCCGCTCGCAGGCTGGCGGTCCCGGATCTCACCACCACGGTCCTCACCTTGACCATCACGGGCATGTCTGCTGACAGCACGGTCGCCGGTGGAAAGGGGGCCAAAGGCGGGCGCCGAACCATCTCCATCGCCGCCATGCTGGCGGGCGCCGTGATCGGCGCAGCCTTCGTGGTGCATTCTCATCTCGTCTATCCCCTCGGCATCGCCCTCGTGATCACCGGCAGCGTGGCGGCAACGAGCGGGCTGCTCGGACGATCGACGCCCAGCTGGGCGCGCGTCGAGGCCGTGTCGTGAGCGCCCCGGAACGCTTCGGACCGATGGGGCCGGCGGAGTGGCCCGAGCTCACGCTGTCGGCGTGGGAGGACACCCGCGACACCCTGCATCTGTGGACTCAGGTCGTCGGCAAGGTTCGTCTGGCGCTCGAACCGATGGCGAACCACTGGTGGCAGGTCCCGCTCTACGTCTCGGCCCGCGGGTTGACGACGTCGCTCATGCACACAGACGGCCGGGGTTTGGCGATCGACTTCGACTTCGTTGATCACGTCCTGGTGCTTCGATCGTCCGTGGGCGAAACACGTACGATCGCACTGGAGCCGCGATCGGTCGCCGACTTCTATCGGGCGACAATGGACGCCCTGGCAAGCCTCCACGTCGACGTGGTGATCCTCGCAAGGCCGGTGGAGCTACCGGAGGCGATCCCATTCGCAGAAGACGAGCGGCACTGCTCCTACGACGCCGCCGCCGCCCACCGGTTCTGGCTGGCCCTCTTGCAGGCGCATCGTGTCATGTCGAGATTCCGGGCACGCTTTGTCGGCAAAGCCAGTCCCGTGCATTTCTTCTGGGGGGCGGCGGATCTGGCGGCGTCCCGCTTCTCGGGTCGGCCGGCTCCGAAACACTCGGGCGGCGTGCCCAACTGCGCCGATTGGGTCATGGAGATCGCCTACAGCCACGAGGTGAGCAGTTGCGGTTTCTGGCCAGGAGGAAGCGCTGAGGGTTCCTTCTACTCCTACTGCTATCCCGAGCCCGACGGCTTTCCTGAATGGCCGGTCGAGCCCGGAGCTGCTTCGTACGACGGCGGCCTTCGCGAGTTCGTGCTCCCCTATGCCGCCGTGCGCCGGGCAGAGGACCCTGACGCGTTGCTGCTCGCCTTCTTGCAAAGCACCTACGAGGCGGCAGCCGAGCTCGGCGGCTGGAACCGGAGCGCGCTCGAGCTGGCCCCATGAGGAGGCTTGTCCAACCGCTCGACTGAGTTCGAGCGCGAGTCGCTCTGGTAGCCTGGTGAGACCGCTTGAGTCGGCTCATCTCCTTCGGACCCGTGGGTTATCCGACTGGCTCAAACCCGAGCCAGGAGTCCCTGTGCCTGACGATGAAGGCGTGGCCGCGAGCTTCGCCGCCTTGGCGCGTTTCTTCGTGCATGACGGCACCTTGGGAGACACCCTGCTCCGTGTCGCTCAGCTCGCCTGCCAGGCGGCGCCGGCGGGCTTTGCCGGCATCACCATGCTCGTCGAGGGCAAGCCTCGCACAGGCGTGTACACGGATCCGACCTCCCCCGAGCTCGATGAGAACCAGTACATCACGGGGGCAGGACCCTGTCTCGATGCGTTCCGCCACCGCGAGGTCTTTCGGATCGACTCGACCCTCGAGGACACGAGATGGCCCGACTTTGCCCGAGCGGCGGCGGCGGCCGGAATCCATTCCACACTCTCGGTACCCTTGATGGGGCGCGACGAGTGCCTCGGAGCGCTCAACCTGTACGCGCACCCGTCCCACGCCTTCGGCGACAAGTCGGCCGAGCGAGTCCAACGTTTTGCCGACCATGCCTCCATCGTTCTCGTCAACGCTCAGGTGTATTGGGATGCCCGGCTCCTGAGCGAGAACCTGACCCAGGCGATGAACTCGCGAGCGACCATCGACTATGCCATCGGCATCGTCATGGCGGCCGGCGGGCACAGTCCGGAGGAGGCGTTTCAGATCCTCGCTCGAGCATCGCAGCGCGAGAACCGGAAGCTGCGCGAGATTGCCGCTGACATCGTCGAACGCGCCTCGAAGCGCGAGACGCAAGTCTTCATTGAGGAACCGCAGGCACGCGAGAGCTGAAACGCGCTGCTTACCGGCCTCCGTTCCGACGGACGAGAAACCCTCGAGCAGTCGGTCGGGCGGAACGGCCGACGCCCGCTCGAAGCCGTGACCTTCACTCGGGCCGCGGGAGGAATATGCTGGTGAACTCGTGAGAGTTCATGGCTCTCAGCGTTGCCCCAGACCCTGGTGGCGCTCTCGGACAGATTTGGAAGAGAGCTCGTGCAACCAGCCACCGTCGACTCCACCACGGGAAATTTTCGTTCCCTCGCCGTAAAGATCCGCGAGGCCGGCCTCCTCGAGCGCCGGCCGGGCTATTACAGCCTGAAGATCGCTCTCACCATCGCCTTGTTCGCTGCCGGATGGGCAGCATTGCTGGTCCTGGGCAACTCCTGGGACACGCTCGGTGTCGCCGCCTTCCTTGGGGTGATGTTCACCCAGCTGGGCTTCCTCGGCCATGACGCCGGACACCTACAGGTGTTCCGATCTCGCCGCGCCAACCGGATGCTCGGACTGACGGTCGGGAACGCCTTGGTCGGCGTGTGCTTCGGCTGGTGGGTTCCCAAGCACAATGCACATCACGCACACCCCAACCAAGTGAACCTCGACCCTGACATGGGCGAAGGATTCGTCGACTTCTCCTCGGCGGGCCAGCGTGCAGGTGGACGGCGCAGCCTCGGACAGCTGCTTGCCGCCCGCCAGGCCCAGCTCTTCTTTCCGCTCATGCTCTTTCGGAGCCTCGGCCTGCACATCTCTGGCATCCAGAAGCTCGTCCGGCAGCGGGATCGCGCCGCCGCTCTCGAGGGCGTGCTCATCGCCGCGCACATCGCCCTCTATCTGACCGTCGTGTTCTGGGTGCTGTCCCCCCTCAAGGCGGTCGCCTTCATCGCCGTCCAGCAAGGGCTCTTCTCGCTCTACCTGGGCTGCAGCTTCGCACCGAACCACAAGGGCATGGCCGTCATCGACGCCGACGCGAAGTTGGGCTTCGCACGCCGCCAGGTCATCACTGCCCGTAACGTCACCGGCGGGTGGTTGGTCACCCTCATGCTCGGCGGCCTCAACTACCAGATCGAGCACCATCTCTTCCCGACGATGCCGCGGCCAAACCTGGTACGCGCCCAGAGCCTCGTGCGAGCATTCTGTGTCGAAAGCGAGCTCACGTACTGCGAGGCGAGCGTGCTCGGCTCGTACCGGCAGATCATCTCCCACGTCCGAGCCGTGGCAGACGGCGCATTCGTGCCCCAGGGCGCCGGCGTAGCTTAAGAGACCGCTGTACGAGGCGGTGACCCAACAGCCCCGCCGCAGAGGTGCCGCCGCAGCATCGACATCGACTGGAAGCTCCGGGCGGAAAAGAACTCGAGCCGGACATCGTCAGGGTCTCGGAATGTGATCATCGCGCCTGACTGGGCTGTGTCCGAGAACTCCCGACGTGGGCACTCCGGACGCCCAACAAGCGGAGACCGCTCAATCGTGAGATGTTGTCCGAGGCTCTTCGGACCACTGCATGGCTGGGGGATGCCGGTGAAGAAGCGTTTCGGGAGAGGCCGAGGGGTGGGCGACGGCAGAAGTGCCACCACGACGACGAGCTCGAGCACGGCCGCGACCAGGGCGCGACCGATGGCGGCGAGACGTAGCGCCGCCTTGTTGACCTCAGCCGTGGTCCTCTTGCCGGTGACCCTGACCTTGCGGGTGGCACCGGTGGAGGCTGCCGTCGTTCACGTCACGTGCATCTCGCGAGGATTGACATGCGATCTCGAGACCCCGGCATTGTCCGCCGTCGATGCGGCTGACCCGTCCATCGTGCGCCTCTCCGATACACACAGAGACGCCGTCTACGAAGCCTTCTCGTCGGCCGACGAGTATGCCGACGCTCGACATCCGACCAAGGACGATCCCTCGCGGGACGACATCACGAGAGAGCAATTGATCTATCGATGCGCCCAGGCTGGCTGCAGCTGGCAGAGCGGGCCCAGCAGCAACGCAGTGAGCGCTCCCGCGTGGGACGTCAACGGGTGCCCGATGGAGGCCCCTGGTGTCTTCAAGGCGGCGGGCGGCTATGTGATGTGGTTCGACATGGCGAGCGCGAGCGCGCCGGACTCATGCATGCAGCGCGCCCAACTGAACCCTCCGGCTGTCGACTCCGCGTACTACTGCCTGTACTACGCGACGGCTACCAGCCTCGTTGGTTCGTGGCAGGTTCCTGACGGCTCGGGGCTCGTTTGCTCCCCCGATGGAGCAATTGACCCGGAGCCGTTCAGCCACGACGACCGAAACTACCTTCTCTGGAAGGACGGCAATGTCTCCGGGGGCCCCGCCGCGACGATCCAGATGTCACGACTCGATTCCGCCGGAACTGCCCTCGTGCCCGGCACGACACGGACGCTTGCCTCGCAGTCAGCCATCACGGGCGCTCCGGGTACGTTCGCCCGCTACGTTCATGACTCGACACTGGAAGCGCCGGCCCCCCTTATAACGAGTGAGAACGACTTCTTCTTGCTCTTTGCGACCGGCATCTGGGACAGCTCGGGCTATGAAGAGGGCATCATCGATTGTGGGAGCTGGAGCTCACTGACATCTGGCTCGTGTGATCGGACACCGGTAGGCGACGCTCCAATCCTGCGTACAGGCGACTTTCCGCCGCACACGGTCATCGGGCCCGGTAGCGGAACGGCTGTGGAGACTCCGGACAAGAAGGCGTGGCTCGCCTACGGCTCATGGGACGGCTGCGTCGGCTACTGGAATGCGCGGGGCGGATGCAGGCTCGGGTCGCGGCGCGTCCACGTGGTCGAGCTTCGACTGGATTCGCTCCCGTCGTGAACGACGACGCGACGTGGGCGCCGCCCGCCGAGCATGGGACGCCGCCCTTGATTCAGATCTCGCGAGGCGCCACGCCGGCGATAATCGCCTCGAGCTGATCGAGCAACATGTGCCCGCCGCCTTCGACGAGGTGGAGCTGAGCCGTCGGGCAGCGGGCCGCGATGACTCGAGCGTGTTCGACCGGGACGTTGCGGTCCGCGGTGCCATGCCAGACGTGGACGGGCACCGACAGTGCGGCGAGGTCGACGTCCCAGCGCCGGGCAAGCAGGTAGAAGTCCCGAGCTGCGGCCCGCGCCGCCGTCGGCGATGGATTGCCGATGTCGTCGAGAATCGCCGCACGCACGCGGGCGTCATCACGAAACAGGCGGGCGTCCGGCTCGGCAAGCTCAGTGGCGAATCGATCGAGCGACCGCTCCGGCCAAGCTCTCCCGACGCGCACGATGACGGCGAACAGGAGGCGGGCGGCTCCCTCGGATCGGCGAGCCGTCTTGATCCAGAGCCGATCAGGTGGCAAGGAGGGATCCCGCGGGTCGAGTGGAGCCACGCCGCCGACGGTGGCGATCGCGCTCACCCGGTCCGCCAGGACCACACCGCAGGCGAGCGCCGTCGGCCCGCCCCCTGACAGACCGACAACAGCGCAGCTGGCAAGTCCCAAGTGTCCGACGAGCTCGCCGACATCGCGAGCGCCGGAGGCCATGGTTCGCACCGGGTCATGGCTCGACCCGCCGTATCCGGCGCGATCGGGTGCGATCACGGCGATGCCGCGGTCGCGGGCTGGTCCGTCGAGGCTGGCGATCTGGCGTGACGACCCCGGCGTGCCGTGCAGCACCACGACAGGCAGCCCGGAAGGATCGCCCATCACCGCATAGGCCGACCGCCGGCCGTCGGCCAGGATCATGACGGCCACGGCGAGATGCTAGGGCGCCCTCCCCGCCCCTCGGTGCGGCACGAGCGCGTGCGTCACGGCGCCGGCGTGGAGACGACCTCGCACCTCGAGCCGTTCCAGCGCTCGGCGATCGTGGCCCCACCGGTGAAGCTCGAGCTCTGCGCGTAGCCGACGGCCATGCAGCTCGACGAGCTGGTACAGGCCAGCGCCGTGAGGAGGTTCTCGGCACCTTCGGGCGAGCCCGGGATGGGCGACGTCGCCCACTTCGAGCCGTTCCAGCTCTCGGCGAGGGTGACGACCGCATTCGACTTCTTGATGTCGTTGCCGACAGCGATGCATCTGGACAGGCTCGGGCAGCTGACCGCCACCAACGTGTTGTTGGAATGCGTCGAGGTCCCCGCGTCTCCGCCGAGCAGAGGGCGCGTCGGCGATCCTTTTGGCCGCCTCGCACGTAGGATCCTGCGTGGACAACGCGAAGGATCGCTGGCTTCTCGTCGGGCGCCTGGCAGGTGGTGGCCTTCTCCTTGCGACGGGCGCCATCCACCTGGATCTCTACCTCACTGGCTACCGCTCGATTCCGACCATCGGCCCGCTCTTCCTCCTGCAGGTGATCGCGGCGTTCGTTCTCGGGGTGGCGGTGGTGTCGGCGAGGAGTCGGCTCGCCGCTGCAGCGGGGGCGATGTTCGCCCTGTCGACACTGGGCGGCTATCTCCTCTCTGTGTGGTTCGGGCTTTTCGGGTTCAAGGAGGTGCGGACGGCGGCGGGTGTCGTGGCCGGGGCGATCGAAGTGGCTGCGTTCGCCGTTCTCGCCGTGACGGTCGTCGCCCTCAACTCCGATCTGCCGTTAAGGAGAGGGCGCCGAGCCGGTGCTCAGCCGCTTCTCTGGGCAATTGCGGGGTCGTCGCTTGTCGCTCTCGGGCTGTTTGGCGCCGCGGTCACCTCGGCCGGTGGTGCCGTCGTCGCGAGCGGACAGCCGGAGCTGAAGACGACGACGATCGACAACACGGTCGTCCTCACCAACGCGAAGGGATTCACGCTCTACTGGTTCGCGCTCGACACAGCGACCACCTCGCGTTGCTCTGGCAGCTGCACCGCCTACTGGCCACCGGTCGGCGGGAAACCGGCAGCTGGTCCCGGTGTCAGCGGCCGTATCGGCACGATCGAACGGTCAGGCGGCGTTCTCCAGGTGACCTACGACGGGCATCCCCTCTATACCTACGTTGGTGACTCCGCCCCGGGCCAGGCCCACGGCAACGACATCGACTTGAACGGTGGCGAGTGGCACGAGATGACGGCTTCCGGAGGCTGAGGCGACCCCTGGTCGATCACGGCCGAGCCGCTTTGGCGCCTGTCACGAGGCGCTCCCGATTGAACATCCGGGACACGATCCGCAATGCCCGCACGTCGATCACGAGCAGGCCGATCGCGAACAGGACTGCGAAGGTGAACGTCGGACGGATCACACCGATCCCCAACAGCACGACGACGGCAAGGGGCGGAAAGCTGGCGATCATCCCCAGCTGTTGAGCGACGCGGACTTCGCTCGCCCTGACCGATACCGCCATTCCGACCACGATGGCCCAGCCGGCCAACAAGGGGGTGAGAAGGAGGAGGGCGAGGAGTACCGGTCCCTGGCTGAACACGCCTGAGACGACGGCGGGGTTGGCGAACAGGCGGACGACGGCGAGGAAGACTCCGAACACCGTGTAGGAGAGCGCCAAAGTGGGAATCATGACGGCCGTCGCCTTGCCGAGGATGAACTCCTGCCTGCGAATCGGCGTGGTGAGCAACGGCTCGAGTGTCCCCTGCTCGCGCTCGCCGACCACCGAGTAGGCGGCGAGGGTGGAAGGCGTGATGACCGGAATCAACAGGAGGAGAAGGAGAGGAAGGTCGTAGTAGGAAGAGTCACCCGATGAGCTCGGTGAGCCGAGGAAGATGGTAAGGGTGGGTTGGATGAGGAACATGGTCGGAAGGATGATCATGGCGACGACGATGGACCGTTTGCGCCGATAGTCCCGCAGCTCCTTGCGGACGACGGAACGGATGCGTGTGGCGTCGAGGCCCGTCATTGTTTGCGAGCCTCGACGTCTTCGTCGATCAGCTCGAGGTAGACGTCCTCGAGGGAATGGTGTGACTCGCCGATCGAGAGGACATCAGCGCCGGCCTTGACGAGGCACCGTGTCACCTCCGGGGCGGCGACCCTGATATCGGACACGGAGAGCTCGTAGGATCCCGGTTCCTCGGAACCCCAGCTCTCGACCGCGGGGATGCAAGCAAAGAGCCGGTCAGGGTCGCTGAGCGGCACGACGGTCTTGACGACGAGAGCGCTTTTGAAGAGCTGCTTTCGCAGGTCCACCGGCCGGCCGACGGTACGCAGGGTCGTGTTCAAGATGGCCACCCGGTCGCAGAGCTTCTCGGCTTCCTCGAGCCGGTGCGTAGTGAGAAAGATCGTCACGCCCTGCTGCCTGAGCCCGCTGATCAGGGTGTGCACCTCGAGGGCGGCCACCGGGTCGAGGCCCGAGGTCGGCTCGTCAAGAAACATGATCTTCGGGTCGCTCAGCAGCGTGCGTGCCAAGCCCACGCGCTGGCGGAGTCCTTTCGAGAGACCGCCGCAGAGATCGCCCGCCCGGTCGGCGAGGTTGACGGCGGCAAGGGCGTCCTTGATCCGCCTGCCGGCCTGATGGAGACCATAGAGACCGGCGAAGTACTCGAGGTTCTCCGTCACCGTCAGACGTAGGTAGAGGCCCGGGCAACTCGGGCATGATGGCGATGCACTGGCGGATCTCCACCCCGTGCTCAGGGCGGAGCGGGATACCCGCCACGCTGGCCGAGCCCGAGGTCGGTGCGATCAAGGTGCCGAGCGTGCGCACCGTGGTGGTCTTACCGGCGCCATTGGGGCCAAGAAACACGAACACCTCCCCGTAAGCAACCTGGAACGACACGTCGGAGAAGGCCGTGCGCTCCCCGAAGCGCTTCGTGAGCCCCGTGACCACGAGGGCGAGCTGCCCATCGTCCCCGTCGAGCGCCCGAGCATCGCCGACCCTCCCGGGGCGTGCAGGCAGCGAGGGAGCAGCGCCTGGCTTGGGCACCTCCCCGCCGGCTTCGACGCCGGCTGGCTGGTTCGGCAGCGTCATTCTGGTGCTCCCTCAGGCGACGGGACGCCGAGTGCCCCTCTCGGTTCGGGTCCGGCAACGCTGGCTGGCCGGCCGCGCTTGGGCATGGGTCCAGCCCTCTTCGGCATTCGCCCGGCGCCGTCGAGGGCTCGGCGCAGCAGCATCTCGATGTGAGCATTGAGACTGCGGAACTCATCGGATGCCCATTTGGCGAGGGCATCGTGGACGGCGGGATCCATCCGCAGCAGTACTTGCTTACGGTCATTCACGGATCACGAGTAGAGGGTGCCGGTGTTGACCACGGGCGAAGCCGGTTGGTCACTGCACAGCACGACCATCAGGTTGCTCACCATTGCCGCCTTGCGCTCCTCGTCAAGGTCGACGATGTCGCGCTCACGCAACCGGTCGAGGGCCAGTTCGACCATGCCGACGGCGCCGTCGACGATGCGAGAGCGGGCCGCCACGACGGCGTTGGCCTGCTGCCGGCGCAGCATTGCCTGCGCGATCTCGGGCGCGTAGGCAAGGTGGCTGATTCGGACCTCGACGATCTCCAGTCCGGCGATGCCGACGCGCTGGGCCACCTCGGTCGCCAGCTCGCCAGCGACGACGTCGGTCGAGCCTCGCAGCGAGAGGCCATCCTCCGCGGGGTTGTCGTACGGATGAGTGGTGGCGACGTGCCGGAGCGCTGATTCGGCTTGGACCCGAATGAAGTTGAGATAGTCGTCGACGGCATAGAGAGCACGGGAGGTGTCGCCGACTTGCCAGACGACGATGGCGGCGATCTCTACGGGGTTGCCGTCGGCGTCGTTGACCTTGAGGTGGTTCGTCTCGAAGTTCCTGACCCGAATGCTCACCGTGCGCCGGTCACTGAGGGGCAGGATCCAGGACAGGCCGGTGCGACGAACGGATCCGACGTACTTCCCGAAGAATCGCACCACCTTGGTCTCGCCGGGCTGCACGATGACGAGCGAGCCGGAGATCACTACCGCCACGATGATCGGCGCCGCAATGACGCCCTTGATCGAGCTCTTGGCCAGCAAGACACACGCCGCAATAGCGGCGGCGAGGACGAGGACACCGAGCCAGCCGTTGATGGCCCATGCTTGCCGCTCGTGGATGACGACGCGGGTTCCCGAGTGCCCGACCGGGGTCGACTCGGGCTCGTGGTACGGCTGGACGGACTCGCTCATGATTCCTCCTCGAGAGTGCCTCGATTAACTGATACCAATATGATATCACTTTATCTGCCGGCCCGCAACCGCCCACCTGCGTCACGAGAGTCGACCGCCAGCCGGCGAGTAGTCGGGACGCCAGCGTGTGACGTCCTGAGGTGCTGGGCGGTGACGGCGTCATCGATGTCGCCCTCGTACCCACTGGGCTCGGTTGCTACGAGCTCAGTGAGCGACGGTCGTCTCTGCTCCTCGGTCGCCGACCGACCGAGGTCGGGACGGGTCGCCTACAACTCGCGCCGGGAGAAGCTCACCACGCCCGTGGCGAATACGATGAGGAACCAGATCGCCGCGTAGAGCAGGTACGGCCACGACGGCGGCGAGAGCGCGAAGAAGGGATTGCCCCCAGCTCCCACCTCTTCCGCAAGGCGCTGGGAGACGAAGCCGGACGGTTCCAAGTAGTAGATGGCGCCGTGCCAGAGCCCGTCGGTGGGCAGCACGTACCTGGCCACGTCCCCGACGACCCGAAGGGCGGGGATCTTGAACGTCGTTCCGAGGCTCCCGACGACGCCCGCCAGCCAGCCGGCGCCGAAGAGGGCAACCCCGATGACGCCCGTGGCAAGCGTGGCCAACCGCGTGCTGATCGCCAGGACGAGCGTGAGCAGCACGGCGCCCTCAGCGAAGAGGTAGACGGCGACGGCGACCGGGTTGGGCGGCAGGAATCCGCTCACGGCGTCCACGACCAGCATCTCGAGGACAGCCACGATGATCGAGTAACCGGCGACGAGCAGGGCGAGGCCGAGCCATTTGCCGACCAGGATCTCGCTGCGGCGGATGGGGCGCGCCGCCACCGTCTGCAGCACCCCGGACTCGACCTCGGCGGACACAGCCGGCGAGGCGATGGCGGAAGCGCTGAGAGCGACGACGAAGCTGAACATGAACATGAACAGGATGAGCGCTTGCGGCAGGGCGATCTCCACCTCACCCGAGGTCACGCTGTGGGTGTGGGCAAGGCGATCGAAACCCCAGGCGCTCAAGCCGACCGTGGCGAGCGAGAGCACGAGCAGCACGGCCACGAGCTTGCGCCGAACGGCCTCGCGTACGGTCAGCCGAGCGATGATGAGGGTGGGTGTCACGACTGCCCCAGCAGCTCGAGGAAGCGGTCCTCGAGGCTCTTGTGCTCCGGCACGACGGCGGCGATGCGGCCGCCCAGCTCGACGATGGCCCGCACGAGATCCGGCACCTTGGCCTCCTCGATCCCGGTCACTACGAACCATCCGTCCTCGACGGCCCAGGCTCCGAAGCCCGATAATCCATCCCACCAGCCGGCCTGCAAACCGGAGACCTGCAGGCGGACGCTCGCCTGCGTGCCCACGAGCTCCGCCAGCGTGCCGCTGGCGATGGTCTGGCCCCTGTCGATGACGGCTGCACGGTCACAGACGTGCTCAACCTCCTCGAGGAGATGAGTGTTCAGGAAGACCGTCGTTCCGCGGGACCGAAGCGCGCAGATGATCTCTCGCACATGGTGCCTGCCGATCGGGTCGAGGGCGCTGGTCGGCTCGTCGAGGACGACGAGCTCGGGATCGCCGAGGAGCGCCACGCCCAGGCCGAGGCGCTGCTGCATACCCTTCGAGAAGCCGGCGACCTTGTCATCGCCTCGCTCGGACAGCCCGACCGTCGACAACGCCTCTCGTGCGAGGACGGCCCACCGGCTGCTCGGCAACTTCAGGAGTCGGCAGTGCAGCAGAAGGACTTCTCGGGCGGTCAGCCACCCCTGGAAGCGGAAGAGCTCCGGCAGGTAGCCGATCCGCCGTCGCGTCTCGACGTCGCCAGCCGGAGACCCGAGCACCATGGCTTCGCCACCGGTCGGATGGGCGAGACCCAAGAGCAGCTTGACAGCGGTCGTCTTGCCGGCCCCGTTCGGCCCGAGAAAGCCGAAGATCTCCCCCCGCTCCACCGTCAGGGAGAGCGCCTCCAATGCCACCGTGTGCCGGTACGCCTTGCGAAGCTCGATCGTGTGGATAGCCGGTGAGACGAGCACGCGGCTGTCGCCGGACGCCGTGACGAGATCGGCTGCCGGGGGGTCGATGAGCGGCGCCGACCCGGACCGAGAGCCCGGGCTGCGCGCCGGCCCGTCAGCCGATCTGGCGGGCAACATTGAGGACGCCGTTGCCGTCGAGCAGTCCGACGGCGACGTGCACGAGATCGTCGCGCACCCAGATCACGCCAGAACCTCCAATCGTCGGGGCGGTGACGAGAATGCCGGCGGCACCGTCGACGTCCACCTGGCTGGCATTCGTCCCGGGAGGCGCCTGGAACGGAAGGACGGTACCCATGTCGCCGAGCAGCCGTAACTCCTGATCGAGCCCGCTTGGAACTCCAGGTGCGGCGAGCACGTACGCCTCCAACTGAGTCGCCGTAGCCGTTCTCGATGGCACCGTGGGGCGCTCCATCGTGAAGGTAGCGAGGGTCGGCACAGCAAGCTCGCCGGTCTCGGCCCCGTATTCGACGACCACGGCCGGACCGGCCGACACCGTGAGCGAGTTGCCTGCGAGGGCGCCGGCGGCCGCCCCGAAGCGGATCGTCACCGTCACCCGCGGTTGCACGAGGATGCTCGAGATGGCGCCGACGCCGGCGGGCAAACGTGCCGGTGGTCGAAGCTCGAGGCCGGTGGCCGCCGTCGCGGCGGCCAGCGACAGCACCGAATGGGCGGCCCCTGACGAGGACCAGCGGAGCACGCCGAACGGCAACTTGCGCTCACCGGAGGCCGTGTCGAAGCCGCCCAGGATCCCGGAGCCTCCGAGGGTTCCGTGGCCTCCGCTGAGTCCGGCGAGGTCTTCGATCGCCTGGAAGTCGGCCGCCGACGCCTTTTGGGGCGGAGGCGACGACGGCGACTGCACGGCGGCGAGTGTGCCCGCCGTGGCTGCGGCTGCGACGAGCACGGCAGCCGCAACCATCACCCTCGGCGAGGGCAGCGTCACGGTGACAACCCGCCGGTGCGCCCGCACGGTCGTGTGCACCGGCCGGTCGGGCGCCGGTACCGTCGGGGAGAAGTTGCGCCATGCTGCCTCGAGGTCGGGAACTGAGTGCGGCCGGGACAGCATGACCGCCGCCTCGGCGGCGTTCCGCTTGATCTCGTGGTGCCGCCTCCGGCAGCGATCGCAGCTGGCGACGTGACCGGTGTCCGTGTCGGAGACAGCGAACGGCTCGTCCACGAGCCGCCTCAACTGCCCGTCAGGAACGTGTCGCATGCTCGACCTCCTTACGTAGCGCCGCTTCGGCGCGGCGCAGCATCGTGCCGACCTGGCCGGCGCTCACGTCCATCGCCTCGGCAACCTCTGCATAGCTCAGCCCGCTGTGGCGCAGTACGAGCACGGTGGCGCTCCGCCTCGGCAGGCGTCCGAGAGCCTCTCGAACCTCTCGCCGTGACTCGCGTTCCACGACGAGCTCCTCGGGACTGGCCGGAGCGGCTGCGGCTCCCGCCCGCAGTTGGCGAAGGTGCCGCCGGCGCTGGCCACGTACGGAGTTGAGGGCGGTGTGGACCGCCGCCACCCGTACCCAAACAGCGGCGTGCGCAGGGAGACCCGACTCGGAAAAGCGGCGCTCCGCCGCGATAAAGACGTCTTGGGCAACGTCCTGAGCTGCATGAACGTCTCCTACGACCCCGTGGGCGATGCGAACGACTGTCGGGTAGTGAGCCCGGAAGAACGACTCGAAGGGGACCGGTTCGCGAAGGTCGTTTCCCCTTTCGGCGCTCACGGCTCTCGCTTCCATCCTCATCACCTCACACAGCACCGCCGGCCCCGTAAATGTGACGCGGAGTTGCCGAGCTGTGGCCCACGGGCTGACGCCGTTGCGCGCGAGCTCGAGGCGGGCGTCGCTCGAGGTCGACCTTAGGGGAACGCTGCAGACGTCGCCCACAAACCGAGAGCCGGATTGGCGATGTATTGAAAGGCTTCGCCGTCTCGATCGGTGCGTCGTCCGGAGGAAGACCCCGCCTCAATGTCGAGGCGTGCGAGCTCGCCTGGAAGTAGGCGCCACTCGTATCCGACGCCTTCGACCTCCTCGCGGGTGAGCCCGCCGGAGGTCGGGTCCGTGCAGTAGACGATGCGGAAGCGTCCCTCGCTGCTGCCGTGTATCAGGTGCGCGGCGGCGCCAAGATTGTCCCCCAGCTCGGGGTCACGCCGGACCGCTTCCAGCGTGGCAGGCGTCCCTCGGTAGCCGTGGCGGCGGATGAGGCCATCAATGGTCTCGTCCTCGCCGAAGGCGGAGACCCCGGGCGCCAGCACGACGAGCTCTCCGCCGTCCTCCATCGCCATGCGTGTCCGGTAGATGGCCTTGTTGGCGAGCCACGTCGTCTTGAACTCCGTGGGATCGAGCCAGCACACGACGCGGCCGAGTGGATCGGGAAACAGCTCGATGTTGCAACGGGCGGCAAGCTCGGCTGCCGCTCGGTAGGCGGCACCGCCGGACTCTCCTGAGCGCCCGCGGCCGATGAAGAGCCCTCGATGAACGACTCCTTCCGGGGCGTCCTCAACGACGGTGAGCACCCATAGCACCGCGAGACGCGGCGCCAGGAATCGGTCGAATGCCGCATCGACCACGTCACGCACTGGGCTGTTCGCGCGACCCATGATCTCTTCCATCCCGCAGAGCGCACCGAGGAAGTGGCTGCGATTGATGGTCAAGCTCCCGCCGAGACCAATGACGAGGTTCTTGCTGAAGTTCGCCATGCCGGTCACCTCATGGGGGACGACCTGGCCAACCGACACCACGGCGTCCCATCCTGACAGCAAGTTGTCGTCGACCTCGACGGGAACTGGATCGACGACGCGACCGCCGGAGAGGGCCGAGACCTCGACCACGCCGATCTCCCCGAGGCGCCTGACGCCCCCCCTCCACTGATGCCGAAGGATCCGCTCGTACGGAACGCGGGTGCCGAAGAGCAGCCCCGCTTCGCCTCTGGTCAACGGGCGATGGGTTCCGAGCGCTGGCAAGACGGCGACCTCCACGCCGGCAGCAGTCAGCACTTCGTACAGGAAGCCCGTGATCTCGCCCGCCCGCGACCGGAGCCGAGAAAGGTCGGGCGGCACGACGAGCACCCGTCGCACCCCGGCGCCGAGTAGCTCGGTCGTCGCCACCTCGTCGATGATGTCGCGTAGCTCCTCGAGCGAGATCGCCCGACGGCCGTCGCCCTCGCTCCGCAACGGTGCCATGGCCGTTCCGGCACGCACGCCGACCAAGGCGGCTTCGATCTCGTCCACGACCGATGCGATGGCGCCCCGCTCCTCGACGGCTACCACGTCGGTCTCGTGCCAAGCAGGACGCTCGAGCGCCTCGAATTGGCTGCGGACCATGGTGGGGCCCATGAAGTGGCCGGGCCGGGCAGCGAGTCGTCGCCGCGCCTCGTCCGGATCGAGTACGAGCTCCACGAACCTGACATCTCCCGCCGCGCGGAGGGCGTCTCGGTAGGCGCGCTTCAGCGCCGAGCACGCCACGACGACCCGTTCCTCGCCTCGCATCGCCTGGCGGATAGCGGCAAGCCACGGCCACCGGTCCTCGTCGGTGAGCGGCCGGCCCGCCGCCATCTTGGCGATATTGGCCTCGGGATGAAAGGCGTCGCCTTCGAGAAACCGCGCACCATGGCGCCCTGCCAGCACCGGACCGATTGTCGACTTGCCCGAGCCGGAGACACCCATCAGCACGACCCGCCACGTCGGGCTCATGGCGCCCACGACGTCCGCCCGAAGTTCCGCACGCCCATGACTCTCAGATCGTCATGGCGCTGAAGCCGCCGTCGACGACGAGCTCGGCTCCGGTGATGAAACGCCCGGCATCGCTCGCGAGGAGAAGTGCCGCACCCGCAAGCTCGCCGACCTCACCGAATCGGCCCATCGGGGTCTGCCGCATGATTGCCGCCGTGCGCTCGCGGGTGAGGATCGTCCGGTTCTGCTCGGCGGGGAAGAATCCGGGGACGAGCACATTGCAACGGATGCCGAGTGGTCCCCACTCTCGCGCCAGGCTCTTCGTGAGGTTGTGGACCGCAGCCTTCGTCATCGAGTATGTGAAGACCTGTGACAAGGGCGTAAGCGCCGAAGCGCTGCCGATGTTGACGATGCTGGCCCCTTGGCCGGAGGAGGCGGCTCGGCCGACGAAGTAGCGCCCGAACTCCTGGCATGCGCGCATCACGGCGAGCTGGTTGATGCTGACGATCCGCTCCATCTCGTCATCGGCGATCTCGAGAAACGGAGTCGCCGAGTTCGTCCCTGCCCCGTTCACGAGGACGTCTACATGCCCGTGCGCCGCGAGGATGCGCTCGAGCAGGCTGCGCAGTGCGCTTCGCACGGAGGCGTCGCAGGCTTCGAACGTCACCTCCCTTGCGCCGTCGCGCAATCGACCGAGCGCTGCGTCGCCGTGCGCCGCGTCTCGTCCGACGATCACCGTTGCTGCCCCGGCGTCGGCGAGCGCTTCAGCGATCCGGCTCCCGAGCGCGCCGGTCCCGCCGATGACAACGGCGACTCGCCCGTCGAGGCGGAACGATGTAGGCAGATTCACCGGTGCACTCACGGGGTCCCAGACGCCATCGGTCGAGCTACCAGAGGAAGACGCGGCTGGGGCGGTCGGACTCAATCCGCACGTGCTGTCACGCCGGCCCGTGCCGCCGCCACCGCGCGGTCGTCGAACCCCCTGATGTCCGCGACGTGGCCGTCCCGAACCGTAAGCACCTGCCAGCGTTCGACCTCGCCGCCGCTCCGGGCGGCTTCCTCAGTCCGTGACACTCGCAGTCCGACGAGCAGCTTGTCCTCGCCAACGACCACTTCGGTCACTCGCGCCTGCGCACCGGCAGCTCGAGCGCGCCGGTACCAGGAAAGGACTTCGTCGCGGCTGTGGCAGCCGGACGCCGAGTCGTCGGGCGGGCCCCACGTGGCCTTGGGGTCGAGCAGCTCGCGATACGCCTCGAGGTCGGCGGACTCCAGTGCTTCCCTGACCCGGCCCGCGAGATCACGCAACGACGCTTTCTCCAAGCTCGCACCTCCTCGTCTGGTGCAACGAGGCTACTCGTCGTCCCAGCCGCAGCCGGGAGTGACCAAGAAGCGGTTCGGTCTCAGCCATCTCGCCTCCGCAGCTCCCAAGCCCGCACTAGCGAATCTGAGCTGCCCTCGGTTGCAACTGACAGAGCCCATCGGAACCGATGTTGAGACCGATGTTGCTCATGTTGTAGAGGTGTTCGCTGGCCACGAGCCACACGATGTCGCAGATCTCTCGCTGGCTGTAGTGGCGCGCAAGCCGCCCGAAGGTGTCAGGCTTCACTTCCTTGTTGCTTGTCAGCTCCGTGGCATAGTCGAGAGCGGCGCGCTCTGCTTCCGTGAACAGCGGGCTCGTCCGGTACGCCTCGAGGGCGTCGAAACGCTCCGCGTTCTCCGGTGACCGTCTCGTTGCGTAGAAGCGCGCCGCATCCATGCAGAAGAGGCACACGTTGAGGCTCGCAACTCGCTCGCGGATCATCGCGGCGGTCCTCTCCGGCAACTGGAGCTTCTTGTCCAGCCGCGAGACCTTGCCGTAGAAGGACCCGAACGAGATCGGCATCCGCGCCGAGAACACGGTCAACGGTGTCAGCACCTTGCCGAACTGTCGGCGCGTGAAGAAGAACACCAACTTTATGATCAGGCCCTTCGGGCGCTCGATCGGAGGTAGGTACGTGGCCATGGGATCGCCTCCTCTGTGGTTATGGGCTCACGAACCTTGCGGTTCACTGCTTTCACCCGTGAAGTCGCCCACTTGTGACAGCAACGCGACGAGCATCGTTCGATGCCGACGACCTCGTCCTTTGTCACATCGGCTGCTGCTCCGGGGTCATGAGGGAGAAACCGGCGCAAGGATGTGGACGATGAATGAGAGCCAATGGCTTGCAGAGCGCTTCGAAGAGCACCGGAGCCACCTCCGCTCTGTCGCTTACCGGATGCTCGGCTCGGTCGCCGAAGCCGACGACGCCGTCCAGGATGCCTGGCTTCGTCTCGCCCGCTCGAACGCAGACGAGATCGAGAACCTCGGTGGGTGGCTGACGACCGTCGTCGCCCGCGTCTGTCTGAACATGCTGCGCTCGCGCAACGTGCGACGTGAGGTGCCGCTCGCTGTGCACGTCCCCGACCCCGTGGTCAGCACAATCGGTACGCTCCCACCAGAAGAGGAAGCCTCGCTCGCTGACTCCGTCGGGCTGGCGCTTCTCGTCGTGCTCGACTCCCTCACCCCCGCCGAGCGTCTTGCCTTCGTCCTCCACGACATGTTCGACCTGCCGTTCGAGGAGATCGCCCCGATGGTGGGGCGCAACCCTGCCGCAGCACGACAGCTCGCGAGCAGAGCGAGGCGACGCGTGAAGGGTGCCGAGGTTGCCCCGCCTGATCGCGACCTCGCTCGTCAGCAAGAAGCGGCCGACGCCTTCCTCTCGGCCGCTCGAGCTGGCGACTTCGATGCCCTCGTCGCCGTGCTCGACCCGGATGTCGTCCTGCGAATCGACGCCGGTGCCGAACGCCGCGTCCTCTCCATGGTGCTGGAGGGGTCTGAAGCTGTCGCCCGCCAGGCCCTTCGCGGCATCCAGACATGGCTGTCACGCTCGGGCACGCAGTTGCATCGCGCCGTCGTGAACGGGGCAGCGGGTGTCATCGTCACCATGGATGGAACGCCGGTCAACGTGATGGGCTTCACGGTCAAGAACGGCAGGATCGTCGAGATCGACGCCGTCGCGGATCCCGAACGCGTGCAACGAGTCACTACGGCTCTGTCGTTCGACACCTGATCCCGCGTGCTCGGACATCCACCCGTCCGAGCGACCGTCCGGTCGCCGTTGCTCTGTTCACTGAGCTGTGCCATGGGACGGCACACGCCTGTCACGCAATTGTCGCGGGAGATGCAGTCGTGCATGCCGGCACATACATGCTTCTTCCGCCGGTGCAGCACGACGACGGGGAGGACACCATGGGGACGGCCGGGGAGACAATTCGAGCAGCTTCACTCCTCGCCGCTGTGCTCTGCGGTGTGGCGACGTCGTCGGTCGCATCGTTGGTACCACCGGCGGCCGCCACGGTGGCCGTCAACTCTGCGCCGGTCTCGGTCAGCTCTGGCACCGGCCAGCTGCTGGCGAACCTCCGGTCGCCGGCTGCTGAAGGACTGCCCTCTCCCGAGCAGAGCTCGAGCGACCTCCTCTCCGAGTCGTGCGCCTCGAAGACGTTCTGCGTTGCCGTGGGCAGCTACTTCGACGCGGGGACTCGGGTACCCCTCATCGACAGATGGAACGGCACGCACTGGACGAAGATGAGCGTGCTACTCCCCCCGGGACTGGCACGCTTCAGCTCGGACAAACTCGACGGTGTGTCGTGCGCGACGACGAACTTCTGCATGGCTGTTGGCGACGAGAACGGCCAAGCGATCACCGCCGAGTGGAACGGTACGAGTTGGAGCTACCTCCCGGTTTCGGTAGAGAGCTATCCAACCCTGGCAGCCGTGTCATGTCCCATCAGCACCGAGTGCGTGGCCGTAGGCCAGTATGACGGCGAATACGGCGACCAGGCTCTCGCTCTCGTCTGGACTCAGGGCAGCAGCTGGACGCAATTGACGCCGCAGTTGACGTCCCCCGTCGGCGAAACGGCGTTCTCGGGGGTGTTCTGCCAGAACAGCGCCGCCTGCATGGCAGTCGGAAGTTACGTTCCGATGGGCCAGACTCTCTCCGAGCCGTTCTCGGAAGAAGACGTCCTTGGCGTCTGGCAGATAGACAGCGTCCCAGCCGGACCCTTCGGAGCCAGCACCGTCGCTGCCAGCGTCTCATGTGGAAATTTCAGCTCATGTGTTGCTGTGGGCTACACCAACTACTCCAACTCCGACGCCTACCGGGCGACGAGCTACTCCTGGAACGGCTCGTCCTGGACCTCTCTCCCGACACCCCAGCCGGCAAGCGTCTACGACGAGTTGCTTTCCGTCAGCTGTCAGTCGGGGTCGACTCCTGACTGTGAGGCTGTCGGGCTGTCTTCAGGGTCTCCGTTCTTCTCCTCCCAGAGCTTGGCGATGTCTCTCGATGGTGGGAAGTGGTCTCTGAGGCGGAGCGTCTCTCCAGCCGAATTCCAGGTGCTCGAGGGCGTCTCGTGCCCAACAGCGTCGTTCTGTCAGGTTGCAGGGTGGAGCGGGAGTGTCGAAGTGTCGGTCGCCACCGCTGAGCACCTGACGCCAGCGTCTGCGGCGTTGGAGAAAGTGCCCGGCGAGACGGCGCTCGAGTTCGAGCCACAAGGAATCTCGTGTGCCAGTGCCACCGCTTGCATGGAAGTCGGCTACTACCTCAATGGAGAATCTTCCTCGGCGGTGTCGCAGTGGTGGAACGGGCACGGATGGCGGACGATATCGCTGCCCGACCTCCACGGCGTCTTCACGGCCCTCGAAGGCGTGGCCTGCACGAGCCCGAGTCACTGCGTGGCAGTCGGCAGTGCGGGCTTCGGGCTCCTCGAGCGGGACGTGACCAGTCGGGAACCTCCTTCTCAGGCACTTGACGGCGGTTACGGCCTGGTCGCCGTCTGGAACGGGAAGCAGTGGACGGTGACCGAACTCTTTGGCGATGCTCCCTACGAGGGACTGAATGCCGTCTCCTGCTGGTCACCGTCAAGCTGCGTCGCCGTCGGCCAGGGATATGGGTTTGCGTTTTCCTATGCCGAGTCGAACGGAAGATGGAAGGCGTACGACATGCCCCAGGTGACCGAAGAGGCGTCTCCCAGCTCCGTGGCGTGCACCTCGGCGACCAACTGTGAGGCGGTCGGCGATGGCGCCGGATCGGCGACTGCCTTCGCCGCGCACTGGAACGGATCGAAATGGACGCTGCAGCCCCTTCCGAGCACCGGCAACGTCGTTCGGGAGCTCACAGGGGTCAGCTGCCCGAGCGCCCATCATTGCGTGGCGGTCGGCGCTCTGTGGACCGATTCAAGCACGCTGAGGGACCTCGCCCTGACGTGGAACGGCTCGAGGTGGAAAGCGCAAACCACGCCGTCACCGGAACCGTCTGATGGCCTGGCAGCCGTATCGTGCTCCGCCAACTCGTTCTGCCTTGCCGTAGGTCCGGTCACGACGACACCGCCGTCGCCGCAGAACGGGATCATCCTGCAGTGGAACGGCGCAACCTGGACGGCTTCGGAACCATCCGCCGCCAACGGAATCGTGACGCTGGACGCCGTCGACGCCGTGAGCAAGGCGAGAGCCGTCGCCGTCGGCTTGACGCTCACGGAACTGGGATTCAGCCGCGTGAGGCTCGTCGAGTCGGGAGGTCAGTGGACAAGGACGTGAGAGTTCCTGGCGGTCCAGGCCCGCTCAGGACTGTGGCGCCCCCGCCCGGAGGCCGTCGAGGACCATGGTCACCAGCCGCTCGCTTTGCGCCCGCGAGACCGTGGACGCCGTGCACATGGGGCCGATCAGGGCCATGACGTCCGCGCCGCTCACGCCGAGCCGAATGACGCCGGCATGCTGGGCCTTCGTCACTACGACGTCCATTGCCGCGTCGATCTGCTCGCGCATATCGGAGCGGAGATCCGGGTTCTTCTCGAACGCCTCCCGCAGCTCGTTGACGAACGTGCGCTTGCCCTGGGCATACCGCACGAACGCCTCCATGAACGCCACGAGGGCGTCCCAGGGCTCGAGGTTGGCGACGGCCTTCTCCGCTGCCAGGCACAGCGCCTCGACGTCTTCACGGTAGACGGCCTCGACGATGTCGATTCGCTTCGGGAAGTGCCGGTAGAGCGTGCCGACGCCGACACCCGCCTCTTTCGCGATTGCCTCCATCGAGGCGCTCCCGCCCTCGCGGGCAAAGACGGCGCGGGCCCCCGCGACGAGCAGGTCGTAGTTCCTCCGGGCGTCCGCGCGCATCGGTCGCCCGCCGGCGGCGCCTGGTACTCCAGCGGCCTCCGTCGACGTCGTCCCGCTGGTGGTGCGCTGCTTGGCCACGGTTTCGCTGCCTCGGTCAGATTGGGGGTTGCTAAACGGAGGCCACCTCCGTATAGTAACCGGAGGAAGCTTCCGCTTACAGGATACCAGCGGAAAGGTCGAAGTCAATGCCTGTCAGTACCTCTATCTTGTCGCGCCCCCTTGGCGCGCCACTCGCCCCAGCTGGCCCGGCCGGCGTCTTCGCACGACTCATCGCCAGCCGGGCCGTGTTCCTCTTTGTGATCCTCGCCGCCCAGCTCATGGTCGTCCTCGACACCACGATCGTGAACGTGGCGCTCCCGCACATCGCAAGCGGGCTGCACCTGTCGCCGAGCGCGCTGTCATGGGTTTTGAACGCCTACATCCTCACCTTCGGAGGCTTGCTGCTGCTCGGCGCCCGTGCCGGCGACCTCCTCGGCCGACGGCGGGTCTTCCTCGCCGGCATCGCTCTGTTCTCCGTGAGCTCCTTCGTGGGCGGAGTTGCCGCCACCGGGTGGATGCTGCTCGCCGCCAGGGCCGCCCAGGGGATCGGCGCCGCACTGGCGGCACCTTCTGCCCTCTCGTTGCTCACCACGGTGTTCGCCGAAGGACCGGAGCGCACCAGGGCGATCGGTCTCTTCACGACCGTGTCCGCCGCAGGCGGTGCCACAGGCCTCGTGGCCGGTGGCCTTCTCACCGAGCTCGTCTCGTGGCGGTGGGTCATGTTCGTGAACGTCCCGATCGGTCTCGCCGTCATCGCGCTCGGCACCCGAGTGCTCGCAGAGACGAGCAGGCGCCACGGGCGCTTCGACCTCACCGGCGCAGTCACCTCCACCCTCGGGATGTCGGGCGTCGTGCTCGGGCTGGTCGAAGCCGGCAACCACGGCTGGACCGACACCAGTGCCGTCGGGCCGCTCGCCCTCGGCGTCGTCCTCCTCACCTCGTTTGTCTTCACCGAGCGGCGGGCGGCTGAGCCGATCCTGCCGCTGGGGCTCCTCACTCATGCGACACGCAACGCCGCCAACCTCGCTCGGGCCCTCGTGTATGCCGGCATGTACGGACTGTTCTTCTACCTCTCCCAGTTCCTTCAGGAAGTGGAGGGGTACTCGCCCCTTCGAGCCGGCCTCTCCTTCCTGCCCATGCCCCTGTCGGTCTTCCTCGCCTCGCAGCTGGCGAGCCGAGTCCTTCTCCAGCGGTACACCCAGCGTCAGGTGATCACAGGCGCCATCTCGCTCTCGGTGCTCGGGCTGCTCATGGCCACCCAGATCCACACCGGCATCTCTTACGGCGAGATCGCGGTTTCGCTCATCTTCGTCGGAGCAGGCTCGGGCGTGTCGTTTGTCAGCCTCACGACCGTGTCTTTGACCGGCGTCGCACCAGCCGACGCCGGCGCCGCCTCCGGGTTGATCAACGTGAGCCAGCAGATGGGAGCCGCCGTCGGCCTTGCCGTGCTCGTGAACATCTTCGGCACGCTCACCCACCATGTCCGGATCACTGCAGGCGCCAGCGTTGCCGCCGCCCGGACAGCCGAGGTCGTGATCGTGGGTGGGCTCCATGACGTCTTCGAGGTCGCCACTCTGTTCGCCCTCGCAGCGCTCGGGCTCGTCGTCGCAGTCGTCGGTCGGGCGCAGCGGGCGGCGCCCGAGGTCCGCACGCTCGGCCCGGCGATCGTCGCCCAGCCGGTGCGAGGAGACGACCGGGCGGATTCGGGCCGCGAGCCAGCGGCGTGAACGGTGCTCGTCAGGCGCCTTCTGGGGCCATCGATCGAGCTCGTCGCCGGCGAGATCGCGATGATCAACCCATCGCAGCAGCGATCCGCTCCGACGCCTCTCGCAACTCCTCGTCCGGACGGTTCGGCAGTACGTCCTCCCAGAGCGGGAGCATCATCCCCTGCGCTTCGAGCATCCCAAGTGGACGGGGGATGAACCACACGTGGAAGTGGGAGCCGCCGTCTCCCCAGCGGTAGAGGTGGACCCGACCGACCCCGCCAAGGGAGAGGATGGCCCGCTCCACTCTGCCGGCGACGAGACCAAAGGTCGCCGCCGCGCCACGCGGAAGGTCGCAGAAGGAGTCGACGTGCTCCTTGGACGCCAACCACACGGCGCCGGGCAAACTTCCCCCGACGGGAGGATGCAGCGTCCAGTGCTCGTCGGACCACACCGGTGCCGTGACCATCCCGGTGCAGATACCGCACGGATCGCCACCCGGCTCGCCGCGGCGAGGAGGCTCCGGGATGACCGGCTCCTCGGGATCGAGGACGACCAGTGGTTCCTTGTAGGGCAACTTCACGTTTCTCATCCTTTCCGTAACTCGTAACGCGGCACGGCTATTGGCACCGCTCGGTCCCGTCTGGCCTGTGTGCAACGAAGCTGAGGGTTCCGTCGACCCTCACGGTGATCCGGTCGAAACCCAACGCCTGCAACAACGCAAGCAGTACGGCGGGATCGATCGGGTTGTATGTGTCGCCGGCGTGGAACTCGTGAAGCTCCGTGCTTGCGAGGCTGTCCGAGCCGATGAGCACACCGCCGGGGCGGAGGACCCGCAGCGTCTCCGCCAGGATCGATCGCTGGAGGGCGAGCGTCGGCACGTGGTGCAGCATCGTGAACGTACCGACGGAATCGAAGCTCTCGGCGTCGTACGGCAATTCGGCACCACTTCCCACCGCGACCTCCACAGTGGAGTCGGCATACTTCTCCGCCAGCCGATGAGCAGCCTCCTCGTCGATCTCGAAGGCGACGAGCCGCTTCACCCGGTGGCGGAGCCACTCCGTCGCCGCCCCGGGTCCAGGGCCGATCTCGAGCAGTTCGTGTCCGAGCTCTGTCTGATCGACGAGCCACGGCAGCACCTCGTCCTGGATGTAGGCAGCCCACTCGGGACTCGGGCAAAGTTGCTGATGGTTTGCATTCACCCTGCTCACGCTACGGAAGCGACGCCCCCGATCCAAGACCGTAAGCTGCCATCTCGTGTCGTTGAACGGACACAGCGCGGGTAATCCGACGCCGGGCGATGTCGCCTGCGACACGGACAGCTGCTTCCCTGAGACGAACATCGTCGTCGTCACCTTCCCGATGCCAGCCGGGCACGTGTTCGACTGGCACACGCATCCGGACCACCAGCTGGCTTGGGCTGCGGCCGGCGTGCTGACGGTCCGTACGAAGGACTCGGCCTGGGTGCTGCCCCCCACTCGCGCCCTCTGGATTCCGGCAGGGGTCCGACACGAGACGCTCTCGGAGGGCACAGCGACGATGAGGACGGGTTACGTTAAGCCGGACTCCTGCCCGATCACGTGGATGGACTGCACGCCCGTCACGGCGAGCCCGTTGCTTGCCGAGGTCATCGGCTACCTCGAGGATCCTGACCTCGAGCCCGACAAGCGAAACCACGCCGAAGCCCTCCTCGTCGATCTCCTCGAGCCCGTCCCGACCGCCAGCTTCGACGTCCGAATGCCCACCGACGATCGTGCCCGGAGGGTGGCTGATGCCCTCGCTCGCCACCCTGCCGACAACCGCACGTTGGCCGAGTGGGGTCGAGACGTCGGCGCCAGCAGCCGGACGTTGGCTCGCACGTTCCTGGCTGACACGGGACTCCCCTTCGGGCGTTGGCGTTCCCTGCTGAGGCTCCGCGCCGCCACCGTCGCCCTCGCCGGCGGCGAGCGAGTGGCCAACGTCGCCTCGCTCGTTGGCTACGAGTCGACCAGCGCCTTCGTCTCGGCGTTCCGCCGGGAAGCCGGTGTTACTCCGGCGACGTACTTCCGCACCAGGCTGGGCCCGGGCCCCGTTGACAGGGTCGAGGCTTAGGTCGGATCACTGGAGGGCTCGGGCAAGCCCTCTGTCGTTCAAGAGCCGCTCACGTTCGAAGGCGTATCCGACCATCCACGACGGAACGAGCCGGTACAGGCGTACGTCGCCCCAGTCGAGGGGGGAGCCGCCGTAGTGGGTGGTCCAGTGCGCAAGCGTCTCCCCCCAGAGGGGATCCGAGGGCCCCAGCCGCTCCGACTGCCCATGGGCGAACACGGCGAGCTCCTCGTTGTCCACATGCGCGACGCTGACAGCGGGGCGTACTTCCAGGTGGTGGGCCTTCACCGACGTGGCGCTCGTGCTCCACGTCCACGTCCCGTGCAGGAAGTGGCCGTCGACGGCGCTGATGCGGGGTTGCCCGCCAGCCGTCACGGTGGCAAGCGAGACCACCTTCATGCCCGAGAGGAGGCCGACGACGGAGGCAGCCGACAGCGTGCGGCCCTCGTTGATGATGCCGCGCAGATGCTCGCTCGCGCCGGCATGGGAGGAGTCGAGAAGTTGCTGAAGCCCTTGGAGCTCGGCTTTCGTTTCGAGCATGTCAGGCCTGCTGGACGGACAGGTTTGGCAACCGGCGAGGTACGGCGACGTGCCCTGCCCCGTGGGGACGGGGCTGGAGCCTCGAGTGATTCTCGTTCACCCGGCCACTGTAGAAGCGGGCACCGATGGGTCCAAGACAGCCGGCGGCCAACCTGTGTCGTGGAACGGACAAACTCCACTCACGTGCACGTTGGTGTCCCGCCTCCATCGGCGAGGCGGCTCGGTGCACGACCAGCAGGGGACTCGCGAGGGAGGGCTCCGTCAAGACTTCGTGTTCGCTGCCGGCAGGACATGGGGGCCGCTCGCCAGCGCCCTCCCGAGAGCGAGATCGCACGCCTCATCGAGGCTCATCGAACGGCCGAGGGCGTAGAGGCGCTCGAAGTCTTCGCCCAAGGAGGCTTCGAGCCGCGAGCGACTCTCGTCCCGCAGCCTCGCCTCGGGTCGCGTCCAAGTCCAGGTGCGCGCCGGCGCCCTCGCCAACCCTTCGGCGAACCACCCCTCCTGCGCCCCCCAAAGGCGCGCTCCGAGCTCGGCATCGCCCCTTTTCGTCGCGCAGCAGGCCAGCAGGAAGATCATGTTGGCGACGCTGAGGGGCAGTCCGATGCGACGCGTCACTCGGAGCGCCTGCCGGCAGAGGGGAACTGCGGCGTCTGCATCTCCTTCGAGGATGTAGTACAGGGCCCGCTGCCCCGTCGACACGACGGTGAACCAGCCGGATTCCAGCTCCTCGGCGAGCCTGAGCGCCTCCTCGGAGTACGCACGCCCGGCGGCGATGTCCTCGCTCGCGAGACAGTCGGACGCCAGCGAATAGAGCTGCGCGTAGACGAACATATAGTCGCCAGCCTGCCGCAGGCAGCTGAGGGCCTCGAGGTGCAGTTCGGCCGGTACGGACGAGGTCGGCGCGAGGGCGTGCAGCGCCAGACCGACGAGCCGCGGTTCGGCGAGGTGGCGGGCGACTGACAGGGCCTCCAAGCCGATGGCGGTGGACTGATCGATACGCCCCTCCAGGTACTCACAGTTGGCGAGCACGGAGAGCGACTCGGAGACGATCGCCTCGTCGCCGATCTTGCGGCCGAGCTCCACAGCGCGCTCGGCGTAGGCGGCGCCTGCGAGGAGGTCTCGCCGGTCGACCGGCCCGAGCAGCAGGCCGACCATGTAACCGGCAGCCAAGAGAGCCTCGGCGAGCACGTCGTCCGGCTGTTCGCCGCAGGCGCCGAGGGCGGCGCGGAACTCGGCGACCGGCTCGATGTGGTGCCGGCTCCAGAGGAAGCTCGCAAGTGCCGTGCCCATCCGGAGCACGTCGCCGGCACGCCCCGGCTCGGAGGAGAAGTATGAGAAGGCCGTGCGGATGTTGTCGTACTCGGCGTCGAGGCGCCGGAGGAAGACCGCTTGCCGGCTCCCGATGAGCTCCGGACCGGCCGCCTCGGCGAGGGAGAGGTAGTGACTCGCATGTTCGAGCCGCGCCTGCTGCAGTCCGGCGTCCCCGGCCGTGGCGACGAGCTGGTCGCAGGCGTACTGTCGGATGGTTTCGAGGAGTTTGTAACGAAGCGAGGCGGAGGACCGCTCGGTCGTGACAAGGCTCTTGTTCACGAGGGATCCGAGGACGTCGTCGGTCTCGAAGACACCAGACGTGCCGGTCTTGCAGACCGCCTCCGCCGCCTCGAGGTCGAAGCTCCCGGTGAAGACGGAGAGCTTCATGAGCACGTGACGTTCCGTCTCGTTCAACAGGTCGTAGGACCAGTCGACCATGGCCTGCAGCGTCCGCTGGCGGGCGAGGGCGTTACGGCTGCCGCCGGTGAGGAGGCGGAAGCGCTGGTCGAGCCTGTCGCTCAGGTCGGAGAGCGACATCGTGCCGAGGCGCGCCGCCGCCAGCTCGATAGCGAAGGGCACTCCGTCCAGCCGCCGGCAGATCGAGGCGACGAGGGGAGCCACCTCCTCGCTCAGCACGAAGCTGTCGTCGCGCGCTCTCACCCGCTCGATGAACAGCTCGACGGCATCGGAGTGCTCGATCTCCGCCAGGGCGCTGGTTCCTTCGTCAGGGAGCGAGAGCGGCCGAAGGCGGTAGACGCGTTCGCCGTCGATGCCGAGCGGTTCGCGGGAGGTCGTCAGCACGCGGACGCGAGGACAGTTGCGGTCGATCAGCTCGACGACCTTGGCGCAGGCGTCGATCACCTGCTCACAGTTGTCGAGCACAACAAGGACGCGCTGGTCTCGCAGAAGATCGAGTAGCCGCTCGAGCGGTGGCGCGCCGGCCTCTTCTCGTGCACCGAGGGTGCGAAGGATGGCAACGGGCACCTGCTCGGGGTCGCTCACCGTCGAAAGGTCGACAAACCAGACGCCCTCGCCCATCTCGTCGACGAGCTGAGCGGCGACCTCGAGGGCGAGACGCGTCTTCCCGGACCCGCCGGCGCCGGCGACGGTGACGAGCCTGAGGGAGCCGACGAGGGCGCCGACCTCTGCCAGCTCGGGCTCCCGACCCACGAAGCTGCTCAGATAGAACGGGAGGTTGTTGGGCAGCTCAGGGTTGTCGAGCGAACGGAGCGGCGGGAACTCACTCTCGAGGCCCTCGGCTGCGAGCTGGAAGATCTGCTCGGGCCGGCCAAGGTCCTTCAAGCGGTGGGACCCGAGGTCCTTCAAAACGACGCCGGGCGGCAAAGCGTCGCGCACGAGCGCCCCCGCTGCGGCCGAGAGCACCACCTGGCCACCGTGGGCGATGGCAGCGACGCGGGCCGCCCTGTGGACGTCGTAGCCCACAGGGCCGGCAGCGGTCTCGGCGGCCTCGCCGGAGTGGATACCCATGCGAACCCGCACCGTCTCACCGGCGGGCCATCGCTTCGTCGCCAGAAGCCGCTGCGCCTCGATGGCGGCTTCGACGCAAGCGACGGGTGAGGGAAAGGTTGCGAAAAAACCGTCTCCCTGCGTCCCGACCTCCTTCCCGTCATGAGCCCGCAGGCTCGAGCGAATGATGCCGTGGTGTTCGGCAAGCAGCTCGGCATACAGCGCGTCGCCGATGCGCCGGAGGAGCACCGTCGAATTCTCGATGTCGGTGAAGAGAAAAGTGAGCGTGGGCGTCCCACGACTCTAGGTGAGGAGGGCGCAATCCCGAATGGCGTTGACAGCTCCGGCTGATCGGGCTGCCGCGACACCTGGGTGCCGGCCTGAGCTCCCCTTCGATCCGAGGCCTGTCGAAACGGGCTCTGCTGCGCTACCTTGCCAGGCGTGGAAGCCTCACTCACTCCAGGGCGACCACTGATTCGGCTGATGCTCGCCGACGTCGACGGCACGCTCGTCACGTCGGAGAAGCTCCTCACCCGAGGCGCCGTTGCAGCAGTGCATCGGCTGCGGGACGCCGGCATCTCCTTTGCGATCACGAGCGGTCGCCCTCCCCGGGGCATGGCCATGCTCGTCGAGCCGCTCGACCTCGAGACACCGATCGCCGCCTTCAACGGCGGACTTCTCGTCGACGCCGACATGACGGTGATCGAGCAGCGGCTCGTTCCGGCCGACCTCGTCGGGCCCATCACTGAGCTCATGGGCTCGTTCGGGCTGATCGTCTGGCTCTACCGGGGCGCCGACTGGTACGTCCCCGACACAAACGGCCCCCACGTCGCCCGCGAGGCTTGGACGGTCAAGTTCGACCCCAAGGTCTGGAAGAGCCTCAACGGCTTCACCGACGGCATCGTGAAGATCGTCGGCGTGAGCGACGACCACCAGGCGGTGTCAGCGGCTGCGGTGGAGGCCCAGAAGGAACTCGGCAACCACGTCACGGCTGCTCCCTCCCAGCCCTACTACCTCGATGTGACGCACCCCGACGCCAACAAGGGCGCTGTCGCCAAGTACCTCGCCGACCGGTTCGGCATCTCGACCGACGAGATCGCCACCATCGGCGACATGCCCAACGACGTGCTCATGTTCGCCCACTCCGGGCTGAGCATCGCCATGGGCAACGCCGACCCGCAGGTCAAGCGGGCAGCTCGGCGAGTCACGGACACGAACGACGACGAGGGTTTTGCCAAGGCGGTCGAGAAGTTCGTCCTACCGGCGGTCTCTGTGTGAGCCGTCAGAGATCTCGTCGCCTGTCTCAGATGGTCACCACCAGCTTGCCGACGGCGTGACCCGTCTCGAGGTGCCGCATCGCCTCGGCGGCGTCGCCGAGCGAGTACGTGCGAGAGACGACCGGTGAGATCTTCCCCTCGACGGTGAGATTCGCCAGGGTCGTGAGATCGTCGCGGTTCACCTTGGCCATCATCGGCAACAGGCGCTCCTTCCTGATCTTGCTCGTGACAATGGCGCCGAGAGGCAGAACCAGAGGGCCGATCCAATTACCCGGATGCGGTGCGATGAGGACGACTGCTCCCCTTGAACGGATGCAGCCGCGCAGGTCCTTGAGGGAGCGATTTCCTACGGTATCGAGGACGACGTCGTAGCGATGGCCGGTAGCTGTGAAGTCCTCCGAGGCGTAGTCGACGACGGTCGTCGCACCTAAGGACCTCACCGTCTCGAGGTTCGCCTTGCTACACACACCGGTGACAACCGCTCCCATCGCCGCCGCGATCTGCACGGCGAAGGTCCCGACTCCGCCGGCAGCTCCGTTCACCAGGAGCGTCTGGCCAGCCTCGAGGTTGGCCCGGCGAACCGCCTGAAGGGCTGTGAACCCCGCCATAGGGAGAGCGGCCGCTCGCTCGTAGCTGAGACCCTCCGGCTTGGCAACCAGCTCGTTCCGCTCCTCGGAGACGCCGTACTCGGCCAAGGAGCCAGCGCACATGCCGAACACGTGGTCACCCGGCTTGAAGTCGGTCACGTCAGCTCCCACGGCCTCGACCACGCCCGCCGCGTCCACGCCGCAGGATGGGCGCTTCGGTCGCCGGAAGCCCGAGCTAAGCCGAACGAGGTACGGCTTGCCCCGCATGAGGTGCCAGTCGTACGGATTGAGAGACGCCGCCACCACGCGCACCAAAACCTGTTTCGGCCCCGGCGACGGGAGAGGCACATCCTCGAGCCGCAAACCGTCAGGGCTGCCGTAGTCAATTCCTACGATCGCTTTCATCGCTGTCCCATCGTTCGCTGTCTCCCCCCGGTGAGCTTACATCGTAAGTCTGCCATTTACGTAGTAAGCTGTCAAGAGTGCGGACGCAAGCTTCGCGGTCACAGCGGGCGAGTTCGGCGCCACGAGTGCCGCTGAGCAGGAACCACGTGCTGCGCGCCGCGATGGAGCTAGCCGATGGCGCCGGACTCGCCGCCCTGACGATGCGGGCCCTCGGCGATTCGCTCGGGGTCGAGGCGATGTCGCTCTACAACCATGTCGCCAATAAGGAAACGCTCCTCCAGTCCATCGCCGATCTCGTTGTCGCTGAGATCGATCTGCCCCGGCAAGGTGAGAAGTGGGAACCTGCCGTCCGGCACTGCGCTCTGTCAGCTCACGCGGCGTTCATGCGACACCCTTGGGCCTGCGGTCTCGTCATGGGGCCGGTCAGCAGTCCGGCCGTGAGCCCGGTCGTGGAGGGGAGGCTGGCGTATATCGAAGCGCTGCTCAGGTGCTTTCGAGAAGGCGGCTTCTCCCCGGCACTCAGCTATCACGCCTACCACTCGATCGACAGCCATGTGCTCGGCTTCACTCTGTGGGAAATCGGGCACTCAACCTCCGGGACACTGCTGACAGACGAGCTCGTTCAGCAGTACATGAACTTGCTCGGGCGAGGGGCGTTTCCCTACCTGACCGAGCACGCCGCGCAGCACTTTGGTGGGCTCGGTGACGGGGTTGAACAGAACGAGTTCGAGTTCGGGCTGGATCTTGTGATCGATGGCTTGAAGCGGAAGCGGCGGCGGGAGAAGCACGGTGGCACCCCTCGGGGTGGTGGTTGAGAATGCCGCCTCGCTGGTTCGTGGCGTGAAGCGCTATCCGTACGTCGGGTGCTGAGGCCAGCCCTCGGGCGAGTCCTCCCAGTCCTCCTGTCGCCCGTAGGGCATGAGATCGAGGATGTTGTTGACGAACAGAACCCGATCGACGCCGCGGGCCGTCGTGTTGTAGGTGCGGTAGATGTCGTCGCCGTCGCGCAGGAACGCGTTGAGCATGAAGTAGTCGGCACCGGCATCGCGGCTGAAGGTCGTGTCACGCGATGACAGGAATGGCATGGTCCATCCCATGCGGGCCTTGTAAGCCTCGATCTGGGCAATCGGCATGTTCGAGACCGTTGCCCAGCTGACGCCGCACTCGGCAAGCCCTGCCAGATTCGCCACGTTGTTCGTGAAGTGGGTGCAGCCTGGGCAGAAGTCGTCAGGACCGTTGTCCATGAACTGATAGACGGCGAGCTGGTCTCGTCCGTCGAACAGCTCGAGAAGCGTTCGGGGACCACTCGGGCCCTCGAAGACGTAGTTGTCGAACTTCACCATCGGAAGCCGACGACGCCGTGCTGCGAGGGCGTCAAGCTCCCGCGTGGCATTCTTCTCGGCCTTCAGCAAGTCGTTCCGCTCCTGCTGCCACTCCTCTGCTGACACGATCCTCGGCATCGCAACCATCTTCACTCCTTGATCGAGCTCGACCGTCCCGCGGGAGCTGCGGCGACGTCTCATCCTTTAACACTGCAGACTCCGCTCCCCCGTCAAACTCATCGCGGGCCGGTCAGGACTCGGCGACCAGTCTCTCGAGGTTCTCCAGGCTGGCTTCGATCCCGGGCCGCCACCGCTGGCCGCCTTTGACCGCCTGTTGCAGCCAATCGGGTGAGCGGCTGCAGTCGAAGAACTCCGTGACCCGCGTGCGGCCGACGTCCAACGGCTCGAGCCGCCATCCCCACTGGTGATATGCCCGTTCACCGACACCGGACTGGAACTCGGGTTTGTCGATCGAACGCATGACCGGCTCCCACACGATGCGCCGGTCCGGCTCAAACTCGACCACGCGGTTCTCCATGACGTAGTCGCCCATCTCGTCGTTGAACATCTTCATGGCGAAGACGTCGCCAACCTTCGTGATGACCACGTCCTCCACCGCCGTCCGCACCATCCCGGATCCGTCCAGCTCGGGATGCGCGGCAGGGTGGGCCAGGACGGAGAAGATTCGCCCAGCCGGCGCCGGGATGTCACGCGACAGTGAGATCGACGGTTCAGCCATTGTTCGACCCCAGCTTGAACTCGGCCCCGCAGAAGCGACCGCTGCTTTGGACGTCGGACGGTCGGAGGTCGGTCCAACAGGTCACTCCGTCTGGTGGTGAGGTCCTTGTCGTCATGGTGCCTCCTCTCGTGATGGCGATGTCGTGAGATGAGACGGCACGACCGTCGGTCAGTCATCGCCAGCCGGCAACATTTACCATGCGACGCGGCTAGACCGGAGCCCATGAACCTCGACCTCCACGTCTTCCGTTTCGACTGGGCCGGGGGACCGGCCGGTATCGGTCCAGGTGTCGCCGACCTGGCCGAGCGGGCCGAGGGCATCGGCGTGCGGGCGCTGTCGTTCATGGACCACTACTTCCAGATGGACCGAATGGCCCCCGCCGAGCACCCGATGCTGGAGGGTTACACCGCGCTCGGCTTCGTCGCCGGCATGACCGCGCGCCTGCGGCTGCGCCTGCTCGTCACCGGCGTCACATACCGCCACCCTGGCGTGCTGGCGAAGACGGTCACGACGCTCGACGTGCTCTCCGGCGGCCGCGCCGAACTAGGGATCGGAGCCGCCTGGTACGAGCGGGAGCATCTCGGCCTCGGCGTCCCGTTCCCGCCACTCGCCGAGCGCTTCGAGCGGCTCGAGGAGGCGATACAGATCTGCCTCCAGATGTGGAGCGACGACGACGGCCCGTACGACGGGAAGCACTACCGCCTGGCGGAGACGCTCTGCCGGCCGCAGCCGGTCAGCAGCCCCCGACCGCGGATCCTCATCGGTGGGAGCGGCGAGCGGAAGACGCTGCGCCTCGTGGCGCAGTACGCCGACGCATGCAACATCTTCGGTGGTGCCGAGGAGATCGCCAGCAAGATCGACGTGCTGCGCCGCCATTGCGAGGCGCTCGGGCGCGACCCCAACGAGATCGAGGTGACGGCCATGTACCGCGACCTGCCACCAGGCGCCAGCGTCGACGATGTGGTGCGTGGAGCCGAGGCGCTCGCTCAGGTCGGCGTCTCGTCGCTGGTCACCGGGCCGGTGGGCGACGATCCGGCTGGCGGGCTGGAGTCGACGTTCGGGCCGGCGATGGAGGCGCTGGCGGCGATCGAGCCCGTCCGACTCTGACCGCCGGGCCCTGTCGACGGCTGACGCGATTGAGCCGCCGAAAGCGGTACAACGGACGCGAGCGCTTTCGTGCCGACTTGTGCGATGGAAACCCTGTCGTCCGGCTGCGCGGGACGGCTGCTCTGCTACGGGTAAAACAATGAAACCCGGGGCAACACGCTCACCTTCATGAGTCAGGGGGACCTTATGTCCGACGACCGCCTGGTGCCCAAGCCGACAGCGTTCGTACTCTTCGGCGCCACCGGGGACCTGGCTCACCGATTGGTACTGCCCGCCTTCTTCCGCTTGGCGCAGGCCGGGCTGCTCCCCGAGGATTGGCGCCTCGTCGGTAACGGCCGTGGTGACGCCTCCCACGAGGACTTCCAGGAGCGAGTCCGCAACAGCCTGGAGGAGTTCGGGCCGAAGCCGTCCGAGGGACCATGGGAGGAGTTCAGATCGCGCCTCCGCTTCGCCGGTGGCGGCTTCGAGGCATCCGACCCGGGCAGCCTTCTCGAAGTCCTCGGGGAGGAGGAGAAACAGCTTGGCGACGCTGCCCAGCGGGTGCACTATCTCGCCGTACCACCTTCGGCGTTCGCGAAGCTCACCGAAGGCATCGGCGAGCACGGCCTGGCGGAGCGTTCCCGGGTCGTCTACGAGAAGCCGTTCGGGGACTCGATGGAGACCTTCGAGCAGCTTGACAAGATCGCTCACGCCGTCTTCAAAGAACCGCAGATCTACCGCATCGACCATTTCCTGGGTAAGGAGGCCACCCAGTCGATCCACGTGACTCGCTTCGGCAACGGGCTGTTCTCCGGGGCCTGGAATCGCCGTCACATCGAGAGTGTTCAGATCGACGTCCCCGAGACGCTCGACGTGGGGATGCGGGCCAACTTCTACGAGTCGATCGGCGGTGCAGTCCTCGACATGCTGGTCACCCACCTCTTCCAGCTGGCCGGCGAGATCGCCATGCGGACTCCGAGATCGCTTGACGCTGACCACATCGCCGCGGCGCGCGAGGAGGTCATCGGCTGCTTTCGCCCTCTCACCTACGAAGACGTGGTCGTAGGTCAGTACGAGGGCTACCGCGGCATGGAGGGGGTACCCGACGACTCGCGCACCGAGACCTTCGTTGCCGCCCGGCTCTGGGTGGACAACGACCGCTGGCAAGACGTGCCGTTCCTGCTGCGGACGGGCAAGTGCATGGCCGAAAGCCACCAACGGGTCAGCATCCGCTTCAAGAAGCCGGCCGAGACCATGCCCAACCTGCCTTGCGGCGGTAACACCCTGAGCTTCGAACTCTCGGGGGACGGCGAGATCGCCCTGTCCCTGGTCACCAAGAAGCCTGGCCCGACCATGGCACTGGCCACCGGCTCTGCCACCCTGCCTCTCGGTACCGCCTTCAACTCCTCGGGACTGCCGGCCTACGCCCGGCTCATTCACGACGTGCTGCTCGGGGACCGCTCCCTGTTCACCCGGCCCGATGGTCTGCGCCATGTTTGGGAGGTGGCGGCCGCCTTGCTCGAGCGCAAGCCCGACCCGATCATCTACCCCCGAGGGTCATGGGGCCCATTGGAGGCTCGAGCTTTGGCGAGCGAGAGCGGCTGGATCCTCGGCGAGTAGCCCTTCAACCAGGTGGCGCAGTGGAACGGAAAGACCTGGTCGCAGATCAAGGTGCTGACCCCAGGGATCACCCAATCGGAGTTCGGCTCGGTCCTCGAGAGCCTGCAATGCACGTCGCAGAGGAGCTGCTGGGCCGTTGGCGAGTATGAGGACATCGACGACGCCACCGTGAACGAGGCGCTTCAGTGGAACGGGAGCAGCTGGTCGCTGGCGTCGACTCCCAACCCGAGCGGGATCTCGAGCAGCAGCGACAGAAGCGCTCTGGTCGACGTCGCCTGCGCGTCCGCCAACAGCTGCTGGGCCGTGGGCAGGTACGCATCGTCTTCCGACACGCTGAACGAGGCGCTTCATTGGAAGGGCGCGGCGTGGTCGGAAGGCTGATCCCTTGATCAGCGCCCCGGGATGGGCGGGTGAGCCCGCCCATCCCGGGCTACCTCACCCCGAACGAATTTGAAGCCCTACACTCACCCCAACCCCAGGCCCCTCCGGATCTCTACACGACGTACTGTCGCAGTTGCCGCTACTTGTAGCTCAGCTGAATGAGCATGTCGCAGCTGGCGCCGGTCCTCGCCTTCGTCAGCTTCCCGCCCACCTTGAGAGGCGGAGAATACAAGAGCACACCATTTCCTCCCGAACACGAAAGCGTGCCGGTCGACTTCGCGTCGATGGCGATGTACTCGCCGGCCTCGACATGCACCTTTACTGCGAAGCTCTGGATCTTGAAGGTGTTGTCGCAGGTGGTCTGCCCGGTGTACTTGATGACCGGACCCTTGCTGACGATTCTTGCTTCGCTCTTGCTCGGTACGGCACGGGCGAGTTCGAGCCTGAAGCTGCCCGCGATGCACGAGATCAGCTTGACGTGCTTGATCGTCCCGGTGACGGGTGCTGTGTAGTTGCTGCCGTTCTCGAAGGCCGTGAGGGCAACCCAGGTGCAGTCGGCTCCCTTCGGGATTCCGCCGCTCTCATGGCAGGCGTATCCGTCTTCAGCGTTCGACGGCTGGCTGTTGACGGTGAGCTTGGCACCGAAGTAGGTCGGGGTCGACGCGCCTGCCGTCGCGGCGCCGGTGATCAGCGACACCCCGGTAGAAAGGACAAGACAGAGCGCTCCAACTGCCAGCCTCTGAGACATGACCGCCGAGCGACCTCGCCGATATCCGCCGCCCCGCAGCTCCGAGACTCCACGCACAGGACCACCCTCTCTCGGTGTAGTTGCTTCCTATGCTGAAGGCGTGACGGGGCTGTGCCATCCGATGGCACAGGACGCGGGACGGCGCCGTGCGCGAACGACACCGGATAGGAAGCCGCTTCGGGCGTCTTCACTTGACTACCGGGAGATCGGCGCTGAGGAGCGCTCCGGGGAGCACAGGCTGAGGAAGATCCAACATGTCACGCTCCGGGCACGGAGGGCCGCCCAGTATCCGGCCGGTGTCGGGCGACGCCGTCGTCCCGAGCAGGTAGGGACTTTCGACCCTAGTGCGATTTTAGGGGATTTGCTCTAATTAGAGCATGAACTCTAGGACTGGAACCGCCGGGAGAAAGTCGGAGCTGACGAGGAAGTGGATCCTCGATGTGGCCCGCGGCCTGTTCAACGACCATGGCACCTCTGCGGTGAGCACCAACCACATCGCCGCCGGGGCGGGCATCAGCCCAGGGAATCTCTACTACCACTTCGAGAACAAGAAGGACATCATTCGGGCGCTGCTGGCGGAGTACACGACGGCGTACGAGGATCGGTGGGCGCCGAGCGCCGATGCCGGGGAGAACCTGGCGACACTGCGCGAGAACCTCGCTGCCTGGTCGGAGCTCGCCTGGGCGTACCGGTTCTTCGAGCGTGAGGTCCTCGCGCTGGTGCGCGTAGATCCGGCGCTTCGTGACTCGTACCGCGAGACATACGCGCGCCGGGTGGGGCAGTACGTCGCATTCGGCGAGCAACTGGAGGCCCAAGGGCTGTTGCGCGCGCCCGCCCCGCCGGGGACGATTCATGACTTGGCGGTCGCAATCTGGCTGATCGGTCAGGGCTGGCTCCCGTTCCTGGACGTGACCGCCGATCCTCGGGATCCCCGTCAGGTGGCGAGGGGAACGGACCTGGTGCTCGTCGCGCTTACCCCCTACCTCACGACCAAGGGACGTCGTGCACTCGAGGACGTTGCACAGCGGGGGTGAGAAAGGTCGATCGAAAGCGGAGATCTCAGGAGGAGCGATGGCACTCCACGTGATCGTGGGATCAGGGCCAGTGGGGTCTGCGACGGCAAGTCGCCGGGCAAAGTGGGGACAGCGCGGCCGGGTCGTCACCCGCGCCGGGCGCGGTCCCGCGATGGACGGGGTGGAGTGCATCGCGTGCGACGCCCGCGACGTCCAACGCCTTGTGCCGCTCGTCAGGGGAGCCGGGGCGCTCTACAGCTGCGCGAGCCCGGCTTACGGCCGCTGGGTGACGGACTGGCCTCCGCTTGCCACCTCGATTCTGAACTCTCCGGCCTACGAGGCCACCTTCGCCGTCCGCCCGACCCCCATGGAGGAGGCACTCGTCGCCACGGTGGCGTGGTGAAAAGCAGAGTCGCGCCGCGGCCTGAAAGGAGCACCGACGATGAACACCCTTACTGGAACAGCTCCCACTGGAGCGCCAAGCCCGGTTCTCTTGCCCGGTTCGCCCGACGCCAAGCTGGCGTGGAGGCGACGCGTCTGCAGGATCGGGTCACTGATTCAGCTTGGCTTCGCCGCGCTGTGGCTCGGTCGGGGGATCCTCGCCACCGGATGGACAGGGCGACTACCTCTCGGGCTCGGCTTGGTTGCCGGGGCGGTCGCTCTCGGCGTGTGGGGCGAGGCAAGGACCCGGGGTCTGGCGCCGAGGCCTTCGGACCCGGCCGCCCGGCAGCTGGAGCGGGCAGTCACGGTCGCCACGGTCCTCCAGCTCGGGGCGAGCTTCGGCTTTCCCTTTGTCGTCATCGCCCTCGGCCGCCCCGACCTCGTCGTCGGGACGGTGTCGGTCACCATCGGGATCCTCTTGCTGTGGCTTCGAGCGAGGCTCCGGACGCCCGGGCACTTGGTGGCGGGCGCCCTCCTGTTGGTCGTGCCGGTCGGTCTCGCCCTGGCGCTTGCCGGAAACGCCCTGACGGCAGCCACGGCGCTAGCTGTCGCTGCGGTCCTCGTTGGAAGTGCCGCCGTGGGCCTGGGGTCGCTATGCCACGACCCCTTTCGTCGCTGCGAGCTGCACAGCCAGTTGTTGGCCACGGAGGGGAAAGGGGTGAACCCATGATGACCTCGAGCCCGACACGTCGCGCCGTGCGTTCAGCGACCGCCGAGGCGGATCGCTGGACGTTCCGGGCCGAGAGGGTCACCAAGGTCTACCCGAACGGTGTCCGGGCCAACGACGAGATCTCGCTCCACGTCGAGCCGGGGGAGGTCTACGGTCTGCTCGGACCGAACGGAGCTGGCAAGACCACGCTCGTCAAGCAGGTCATCGGCCTGCTGAAGCCCACGTCGGGGAGCATCACGTTCGGGCCGCACGATCTTGTCGCCGATCCCGGCGCCGCCCGCCAGCTGTGCTCGTACCTCCCCCAGGCGCAGCTCCCCATCGACTCGTTCCGAGCCCGAGAGGCGATCGTGTTGTGCGGGCGCATCCGAGGCGGTGATCCGGTGGCCGTCGAGCGGCGGGCGGACGAGCTGATCGAGGTACTCGACCTCGGGGAGTGGCGCAACAAGCGAGGCATTGCACTCTCCGGCGGGGTGAAGCGCTTGGTGGGATTCGCCATGGTGACGGTGTGCCCGGGCCGGGCGGTGATCCTCGATGAGCCCACCAACGACGTCGACCCCCTCCGGCGCCGGTTCTTGTGGCAACAGATCCGGGAGCTCGGGAACCTCGGGGTGGCGGTGTTTCTCGTGACCCACAACGTGTTGGAGGCGGAGAAGGCGGTGGACCGAATGGCGGTGATCGCCGATGGCCGGCTCTTGGCGGAGGGCACGCCGTCCTCGATGAAGGCGGAGGACCGAGGCCACCTGCGGCTCCAGCTCATGCTGGCACCCGGCATGGGCACGCCAGCACTGCCACCGCTCGTGAAGGGATCGACGAGGGTCGGGCACAACCTCGTCACGGTCATCGACGAAGGGGACGCCGGTCACGCCATCCGGTGGGCCGAGGAGCTGATGGGGGCCGGGGTGGCGGAGGAGTACGCGCTCGGAGCCACGTCGCTCGAGGACGCCTACGTCCGGCTCACCGGTCACGGCTCACGGGACGATGAAGGTGGTGCGGACTGATGGCCGTCGCCATAGCTCCTCCTACCAGCCCGTCGGTGCCAAGCCTCGCCGTGGCGCGGGCTGGTCCCCGCTACTGGCTGCACGGGTACTGGCAGATGTTCGTATGGGACCTCGTGAACCTTCGTCGGTACCTGCCGATCCTCGGATCGATCCTGAGCCTGCAGGGCGCCGGGCTGGTGCTGGGGATCGGGCTGTTCTTCCGACACATCCCCGAGTCGGCCGCGATCTATCTCGTGACCGGCGTCCCGGTGCTGAGCCTGCTCACGGTGGGCCTGATCTTCGAACCGCAGATCGTCGCCGACCAGCGGGCGGAGGGGAGCTACGAGTTCGTGCGCTCCTTACCGGTCCCCCGGAGCATGATGACGATGGCCTGGTACACGGTCTCGCTGATCCCGGCCCTCCCTGCCATGGTGATCGCCCTGTTGGTGGGGATGGCCCGCTATCACTTCCATCTCGACATCACGCCGTCGGTCGTGCCCGCAGTCCTCGCCACGAGCTTCACGGGGATGCTCATGGGCTACGCACTCGCCCACGGGATCACCAACCCCATGACCACGCGTCAGCTGAGCGGGATGCTCGTCTTCGTACTCTTCGGGTTCAGTCCGGTCATGTTCCCGGCGACCCAGCTGCCCCACTGGCTGGCCGACGTGAACCTCTGGCTGCCCTTCGAGTCAATGGCAACCATCATCCGCGACGCCCTCGTGGAGGGGATGGTCACCGGAGCGGGCCACGCCTACCTTGTGCTTGGCGCCTGGGCCCTGGTGTCGGGCCTGGTGACGGCCAGGGTCGTGGGGCATCGGAGGTAGCGATGGGCGCAACCGTGACCAAACAGCCGGGCCGTCCCGCGACTCCCGATCTCGTGTCCTGCGTGCGTCGGGGCCAGGGGTACTGGCTCGAGAGCTACCTGTCCATGCTCCGCTTCGACATCGCGTCCCAGCGAACGCCCCTGCCTGTCTTCTTGATCATGCAGATCTTGTTCGGAGTGGGGACGGCGATCATCTACGGGTTCTACGTCGGGCAACTGTCCCCTGAGGCGGCCCTGTTCATCGTGAGCGGCGCGCCGGCCCTGGCGGTTATCGCTGTCGGGATCGTGGCCGTACCGTCGATGGTCACCGACCGCCAGACAGCCGGGACATGGGACTTCATCTGGTCGTTGCCCGTGCCGCGTTCGGCCTCGGTGGCCTCGATCTTCACGGTGTACACAGGTCTCACCATCCCTGGGATCGTGGTGACGATGGCACTCGCGTCGTGGCGGTACGGCCTGTCCCTGCACCCGACGCCCATGGTGATCCCGGCGTTCCTGCTGTGTTCGCTGATGGCTACCTCCGTCGGCTTCGGCATGGCGCAGGTCATTCGGAACCCCCTCGTGACGAACGTAGCCATCAACGCCCTCATTTTTGTGGTGTTCCTGTTCTCCCCTGTGATGTTCCCGATCGACCACTTTCCCCACTGGCTGGCCGCGGTGCATCGCGTCCTGCCCATCTACCCCCTGGCACAGGTCATGCGGGCCAGCATCACGAATGGGCTCGTGCACAACCTCAGCATCTGTTATGCGATCCTGGCTGGCTGGACGGTGGCCGCGTGGACTGCGACGGCGTGGGTCATCGGCCGCCGCCGGTAATGGCGCTCACTGCCGAACCGCCAGAGGCCTCGCCTCGTGCCCAACTGCTTGTTTGCCCGCTCCTAGCTGGGCGCGCGAAGCCACTGAACTCACGTAGGCCTGCCGCCGTCGGTCTCAAGTCCAGCGCCATCTCAGCCGCGGTCGCATCACTGACACGTATGGCTCAAACTCCTCGCGAGCGCGAGAGCTAAATTGTCTCGCGTGGACATCTTGCTCACCGCGAGTGGATCGCGCAGCGGGACCCGTCACTCTGAGCGGAGTAGGTGGCCTGCAGATGCGATATTCAGGCATGCTTGCGGTGGTAAGCAATCAGGCGACGGTGTGGGGTCTCGGCTGCACCGCAGTGAAGCGCGACGCCGGCAAGCTCACCTTCGCCACGTCAGACGTCTGCTTCGTCGGCACGGGGCAATGATCCAGGAGAGGGCAAATTTTGGCTACTGAGGTCCGGGTCGGATCGCTCTCCGACTTCCCCGATGGCGGACTGACCGGGGTTGAAGCCGACGGGCACCGGCTGATCGTCGCGCGCAAGGCCAACGAGGTCCACGTAGCCCGCAACCGATGCCCGCATTTGGGCTTCTCGCTCACCCGCGGTCCCGGTGGGTTGAGGTACGAGGATGACGTCGTGCAGTGCCCATGGCACAACTCGCGGTTCAACGTTTGCACCGGGGAGAACCTCGACTGGGTCACCGGCTTCGCCGGGCGGCGGGTGCCGAGTTGGTCGCGGTCGTTGATCGGGTTGGGCCGCAGGCCACGCGGCCTCGACACGCTGTCAGCGACCGTCCGCGACGGCGACATCTACGTCACCGTCGATTAGGTCGTTGCAACATCCCGAGTCACCGACGGCAACTGGCGCGATGGGCATCGAGGAGGCCCTGCTCGCGCCGGCGTCGTTTTCGACAGCGTCGGGAACGACGGCCGAGGCGCTCCGTTCCAGCAGGGGTTCCCCGACGATCGTCGCCACGCGGGTATTGCGCGCTCCGATCATCTGCCACGCGCGGGCGATGGCGATCATGAAGAAGACGATCACCAGCAGCGCTTGGAAGTGCACGCCGCCCGCGTCCCTCGGACCCGAAAGCATCCGGGGATGTTCCGCCACCACGTCTCGTCACCCGAACAGGCACTGCTCAACCTCTTCTGCTTCTCAACGGTGGACCCTGGTGGGGGTGGGACCCTCCTTGTCGAGGGTTCGCATCTGAAGGGTGCCACGTCGCCGTCGGTGGCTTGAACAGGTACGAGCAGTGACATAACGCCGGCTCCATCCCTACTCGATCCTCGGGCGCCGCTGCCGGGATAGTGATCACGCCTGGGAACGTGAGATCGTCGCGCTGGCTCGACCGCTGCGGCGGTGACCGATGAGATCCGCTGGCGCCCCTCGTCTTCACGACGACGAGCTTCCGACTGACGAGGAGTAGCGATGACGAGACGAGAGTCCGCCCCGATCGGGGCACCGTGTTGGGTCGATCTGTGGACTTCTGACGTCGAGGGCAGCCGCCGGTTCTACGCCGAGCTCTTCGGCTGGGTGGCGGAGCAGCCGGAACCCGAGCACGGCGGCTATTTCATGTTCACCAGGGAAGGCGTGCCGATCGCAGGTGGGATGGGCGACATGGGCGAGATGCGCGCCGACAACACCTGGAAGCCGTACCTCGCCTCGGACGACATCGAGGCGACGTTGAGGCTCGCCACCGAGCAAGGCGCGACGGTGCAGGCCCCCGCGATGGCGGTCGACGACCTCGGTGTCCAAGCAGTCATCACTGACCCGCAGGGACTGGTCATCGGCGTCTGGCAACCCGGCAGCTTCCCCGGCTTCACGGTGATCAACGAGCACGGCGCTCCAATCTTCTTCGCGTTCGACACCGATGACTACGACGGCGCAGTCGACTTTTACCGGCAGGTATTCGGCTGGAACCCGCTCGAGGAGGCGACCGAGGACGGGCACCACTACGCCGGCTATATGGACCCGGAGACGGACCGCCCCCTCGCCGGCATCGGCGACGAGGTTGAGAACCTGGCGCAAGGCGAAAGGCCGAGCTGGTGGGTCTTCTGGCAGAGCGACGACGTCGACGCCTCGGTTGAAAAGGTGCTCGCTCTCGGGGGAACCGTGCTCGCCGCCGCTAAGGACGGCGGGCTCGGTCGGGTCGCCCGGGTCGCCGACCCCGCTGGGGCGCGCTTTTGGCTGTGCGAGCCGAGGCGTTAGTTGGTGTCAAGACGATGAATTCGATGGCCCGCCGGATGTTCGAGCTCGTCGAGCCGATCGGTGTCATCCCTTACTCCGCCGATGAACCCAACGAGGCGATGTTCGCCCTGGGGTTCACCAACTACTGGGACCTCTACTTCGCCGGACGGGCGGCGCCTCTGGGCCTCGTCCCGGCGGAGGTGGTGGACGCGCTCTTCTACAACTTCGCTCCCGGCGAGGTGGCTCGCCACATCCCGAGGGTGTGGCGCACCACCACACCCGAATTGGCGATCGCCGCTCGTCAGATGGGCTGCGTCAAGGCTCTGCGGCGGATCCTCGGCGATCGGGTCCATTCTCCCGCCTTCGCCCGCGCCGCCGAACTATTGATCAAGGCGGCAACCAGCGCCCCGTTCGAGGGCCGACCCATGTACGCCGCGCTGCGCGCCATCCCGGTCCCCGACGAGGTAGTGGCTCGCCTCTTCCATGGAGCCTCCTTGCTGCGCGAGCACCGTGGCGACGGGCACATCGCGGCCCTGATGATCGAGGGTGTCGGCGGCCTCGAGGCGCATGTGCTCGTCGCCCTCGACATGGACATGCCAGCGGAGAAGTTCGGACGCATCCACCACCTTCCGGCTGCGCAGCTCGCCGCCGTGATCGACGGGATGCGCGATCGCGGCCTGATCGGAGACGACGGTTGGCTGAGCGAACAGGGTCGCGCCGTCAAGCAGCGGGTTGAGTCGCTCACCGACGACCTCGCCGCGAGGCCATATGAGAGCCTCGAGCCGGGCGAGCTCGTTGAGCTGATCGCGACCCTCGAACCGCTTGCCACGCTGCTACTCGCTGCTCAGGCCTAGGCGATGTCGCTGGCGGTTCAGTCCGCGAGGTAGTTGGCGAGCCAGTCGAGCCGGGCGTGGGTGCCCTGTTCGCGGCCATGAGCGATCTGGTCGTGGGTGAGACGAGTTGAAGCCCGGCGTTCCACCCCATCAGTCATCGCCCCTCCGGACCCACCTGCAACGCCGCTAGCAGGGAATTTTCTGGAGCGGACGACGGGACTCGAACCCGCGACCCTCACCTTGGCAAGGTGCCTGGATCACCGCCACAAGCCGCTAACGAGGACTTTCGCGATTCTCAGGGCCGGCCTTGTGGTGTGTGCAAGCTCCTGCAGCCCAAAGTCGGTTGGGCAGAATGTTGGCAAGAGTCCGTACCAGCCGGCTGGCGGATACATCAACGACTGAGACATCCGTGTTCCTCATGCTGGATACATGGACTACCCGCGGCCGGTCGAAGCAGTCATCCCCGGAGCCACGGGCCGGCTCCTCGCCGCTCTCGCACGGGTGGAAGCGGAACTACCGGTCTCCATGGCGATCGTCGCCGCGTTGATCGACGACAGCGGCACGCTGCCGAGGCGGCGTCAGCTGGTGAAGGCGACGGCCAAATAGGCAACGTTGATGGCGAGCGCGAGCAGCGCTGGCATCATCTCCTTCACTCCATCGTTCGCCCGCCGGTGCGTGATGAGGGCACCGAAGAGCAGTAGGGCCATGCCAATTGCGGCAACGAGGCCGATGGGGTGCCACCACAGCCCGACGAGGACCCCCGCGGCGGCAGCTAGCTCGGCAGCTCCGATGAATCGGTATCTTGACCACGGGATCCGGAAGTGGCCGGCGGCCTGCCGCATCATCGGGTGGCCGAACAGCTTGCCCGTAGCCGGGAGCAAGCAGGCGGCCGTGAAGAGGAGAGAGAGCGTGAGAAACATGAGTCCTCCTAAATCGCAGAGTGCGTCACTTGGAATTGGTTAGGGATCGGGACCTGGCCCGGGACGCGCGTGACCGGTGGCCGTCGGATGCGGCAATAGCGCAGGTGCCGCGAGCCACGTGGGTGGCCGTATGCACTCGCCGAGTCTCGAAGATCACCCTCGCGCAGGTCATCAGGCAACGCGGGTGGTGTCGCGGGAAAGACCGGCAGCTGCGTAGGCCTCGTCCTCGTTGAGCGTCTCGCGGTCGAGAAGGGCGCGAGCCAACCGCTCCAGCTGATCCCGGCTGTCCCGCAGGACGTCGAGAGCTTGCTCGTAGCACTCTTCGATGATTCTGCGGGCTTCGGTGTCGACCAGATCCTTGGTGGCCGGGGCGACGCCTTCCAGGCCGAAGGGCGATTCCCGGTCCGGCGGCGGAAGCACCGAAACGGGCCCGATGGCGGGCGACATTCCCCAGCGGCCCGCCATCTGCCGAGCGATGCTGCTGGCGTGCTCCATGTCGCTCTCGGCGCCGGTGGTCACGTCGCCGTACACGATCTCCTCCGCAGCGCGCCCGCCGAGAGCGCCGGTGATCCGGCCACGCAGGTACTGAGCGGAATAACCGTAACGGTCGGTCTCAGGCGCCTGGAAGGTAACACCGAGGGCCTGTCCCCTCGGGATGATCGAGATCTTGCGGACGGGGTCCGCCCCAGGGGTCAGCATGCCGAGGAGCGCGTGGCCGGATTCGTGGAAGGCGGTCCGCTCCCGTTCTTCCGGAGAGAGCACGATGCCCCTCCGGGTGCCGAGGACGATCTTCTCGAGAGAGTCGGCGACATCAGCCATCGTCACCCGATCGTGATCGCGACGGACTGCAAGCAGGGCAGCTTCATTGACGAGGTTCTTCAGGTCGGCGCCGACCATGCCCGGGGTCGAGGCGGCCACGGCGTCGAGGTCGACGTCGGGAGCGAGCGGGACATTTTTCGTGTGGACCTTGAGGATCTGTGCACGCCCGTGCTGATCCGGTGCGGAGACCGTGACTCTGCGGTCGAAGCGGCCCGGGCGCAGCAGCGCTGGGTCAAGGATCTCGGGGCGGTTGGTGGCCGCCATGACGACCACACCCTCGCTACCGCTGAAACCGTCCATCTCGGTCAGGATCTGGTTGAGGGTCTGCTCCTGCTCGTCATGGCCACCGACGGACGCGGAGTTACCGCGGCTCCGGCCGATGGCGTCGAGCTCGTCGATGAAGATGATGGACGGGGCGACCTGTTTGGCTTGCTGGAACAGGTCACGCACCCGACTCGCACCTACGCCGACGATCATCTCGACGAACTCCGAAGCCGAGATGGAGAAGAACGGGACGTCCGCCTCGCCTGCGACGGCTCGTGCCAGGAGCGTCTTGCCGGTGCCCGGCGCACCTGACAGGAGCACGCCATGGGGGATCTGTGCGCCCATCCTGCGGTACCGGCTGGGGTCTCGCAGGAAGCCGACGATCTCTGTGACCTCGTTCTGCACTTCCTCGATGCCGGCGACGTCGGCGAAAGTGGTCCGCCGGTCCGAACTTGGGTCGTACTGATGGGCCCGAGACTGCCCGATGCCGGTCAAGCGGCTCACTCCGCTCGTTCCACCGGTACGTGACAAGCCAGCGAGCAGCCCGCCGAACAGCAGAGCGGGGCCAAACCAGAGCAGCAGCTCCTCCCAGAGCGGGGTGCCCTGAGACGGCGCGTTGGCATTCACGGTGACGCCGGTGGCCTCGAGCCGCTGCAAGAGGTTGTCATCGGCGAAGGTGGGCCGCTGAGTAGTGAACTGCCGCACCGTCTGGGCGCCCGCCGTCCCTGGCGGGTAGACGACGGCGTGCCTCAAGACACCCTGGATGGTGTCGCCGGTCGAGGTGATGGACTGTACGTTCCTCGAGTTCAGCTCGGTTAGGAAGTACGTATACGGGACTCGGGTGACGGCCGCAGGCCCGACCAGCAACGCCGACAGGATCCAATTGACGGCTAGCAGGGCCAGCAGGATCCCGAGGAACCGCCACCAGCTCTGACCTTCGTGGCCATCCTTGTCTTTGCCCTGCAGTCCCTCTACCCGCCAGGGCGGGGGCACTGGCGCCTTGCGGTCACGCCAGCGTTGGCGGCCCTCGCCGGGAGAGGTGCCGACCGAACGTTCTGCTGCGGCCAGGTCAGTGGGTGCGACGCCTTGCTCCAGCGTCTGGCCCGATTCCTCGACTTCAGATCGCTCGGCATCAGTTGTGGGACTCATCACGATCAGCTCCTTGTCAATCGTCGTTGTTGACATTATAATCAGTTCTGTGACAGCTTATCAATACTGAATTCTCAACACGAAAGGAGCGGTCATGTTCAAGTCCCTCAGCACCTCCCTTATCCTCCGCGGCCTGCTCGCGGTGACCGTCGGGGTCCTCGCCCTCGCCTGGCCCGGGGTCACCGTGTTCGCGCTGGTCGTCTTGTTTGCCGTCTACGCCCTCGTCGCCAGCGTCCTGGAGGCGACTCGGGCCTTCAGGAGCCGAACCGCAGGACCGGTCGTCCTGCATCTCCTGCTCGGGCTCGTCGACCTGGCCGCAGGGTTGCTCGCACTCGTCTGGCCGCTGCCGACGGCGCTGGTGCTCGTGCTCATCGTCGGTCTCTGGGCCATCATCAGTGGCTCGGTGGAATTCCTCTCTTCCTTCCGCGCAGGTGAGGCCACCGGCACGCGCGCCATGTCCGTCCTTGGCGGTCTGGTGGTGATCGTCTTCGGCGTCGTGCTTGTGGCCCGCCCCGACATGGGCGCCGTCACCCTGGCGGTGATCTTCGGCCTGTTCAACCTGATCTACGGGTTCTGGATGCTCATGCTGGGCGCCGAGTTGCGTCACACGGGCAAGACCCTGCACTCCTTCTTCAGGCACCCGAGGGAGGCGTGAGCAGGCGAGTGCCATGACGGCCTCTGCGGAGTCGCGAGCTCGCCGACCGGTGTTGCTCGTTAGCTCGAAGTCGGTCGGTGGCAAGACAGGGCGCGTCCGTCTGGCCGAGCGAGCAAGTAACCGAGGATCAATCCCGGTGACTTGGAAGGCCCGGACCTCGCAGCGGCGGCGCACATCATCCGCCTCGGCCAAGGTGAGGAGAACATCGTCACTTCTGAGGAAGCGATCAATCGTGATAAACCAAGGAGAACACCCGCTCCAGAGTGCAGGGTGGCCGCCCACACCGAGGAGCAGGCGACGTTGCCAGGAGGAAGGGCCGGGACAATGAGCGTAGGCGTGGAGCCGGAAAGCGGCGCGAAGGGGTCCAATAGACTGGACCGACGTAAGGCCCGGACGAGACAGGCTCTGCTCGATGCTGCCGTCCAGCTGATCGCCGAAGGCCGCGGGGACCGGGCGAGTATCCAGGAGATCACCGAGACCGCCGACATCGGCTTCGGCTCCTTCTACAACCATTTCGATAGTAAGGAGCAGTTGTTCGAGACCGCGTCCGAAGAGGTGCTCGAACGCTGGGGGCAGATGATCGACCGGGCTAGAGCCGGAATCGCCGACCCCGCCGAAGTGTTCGCCGTCTCGCTCAGGATGTCCGGCCGGCTCGGCTGGACGCACCCCGAGATTGCCCGGTTCCTCACAGGCGCCGGCTTGGACATCGTGTCCGCGCCTGGTGGCCTGGCCCCGCGGGCCTTGCGTGACATCCGGGCCGGTCAGGCCTCTGGCCGATTCACCGTCCCGGACGCGGAGATCGCCCTCAGCGCGGTGGCAGGCGGGTTGCTCGGCTTGCTTCGCAAGAGCGAACGCCAACCCGATGGACTCGACGAGACATCCGTGGATCAACTCGCAGAAGCGACGTTGCGTCTGCTCGGTGTCCGCCCGAACGAAGCCAAACGCCTCTCCAAACTCCCCCTCCCTCCCGCCGAGGCCTGGTAGCAGAGTCGTCTAGATACCCCTTGCGCGTAACTCGTCAAGCGACATCGCGGTAGCGATGCGCCGTCGCAACGGTTTGGCCAAGACGGCTCGCGTGATCACGGCGGAGGCCATCATGATCTGCGTCTTCGGTTCGTCCGTGATTGGCGACGAAGTCCACGGCCTCAAGGTCTTGGGCCTCGGGCTGGCCGCCTCCGCGCTCATCGACGCCACCCTCGTGAGGATGGTCCTTGTCCCTTCGGTCAGGGAGCTGCTGGGCCGGATCAACTGGTGGATGCCGTCTTGGCTCGATCGTGCCGTGCCGCATCTCGGCACCGAGGTCGACGTTTCCCCCGTTGAGCTGCTGGCGCTTCCCTCGACAAATAGAGCTGATCGAACTCTCTCGAACCCGAGCGATTTGTGGTCGGCGTCAAGAGGTCGCTGAATACGATCAATTACCAGAAGGGTGCCAGCTCACGGTCGACTGCGTGACCAGACCGAACCCCTCGGCCTCTCGTCACCTCCAGCGGCCCCGACCACTCTGACGAGTTCGTGTCCGGCAGAACTGTTGGCAAGCTTTCAGCGCTGTCCGCGACGCCCGCTTTGCAAGCTCTCTACCAGGCCTTTCTGGAGCGGACGACGGGACTCGAACCCGCGACCCTCACCTTGGCAATGTGCCTGGATCGTCGCCACAAGCCGCTAACGAGGACTTTCGCGATTCTCAGGGCTGGTTTTGCGGTGTCTGCGGGCTCCTGCAGCCCAAAGTCGGTTGGCAAAATGTTGGCAAGAGTCCGCCCCAGCCAGACGACCGACCGATACGTCAACGAATAGGACATCGAACCGGCCTGGACATGTCGACTACCGACGGCCGATCGAGACGGTCATCAACCGAGTCCAGGTGCTCGACTACGACCTCGACGGCCTGCGCCGCAACGCCGGCCCGAAAGCCAAAATGGGGCTGACGCCGTAGCAGCCGTCACCCGGTCTCCCCCATTGACGCGCAGGCCCATCGGGGCGCGACCGGGAGATCTCAGAGTCCGGGCTCCTGTGCGACTACGACAGATGCGCCATGGCTGGACTTGGCGCTCACTCGCTGTCGTGATGCCGCTTGAGATGGGGCGTCTGCATCCGCGTCAATGCGCGACCGGCGAGTTTTCGGTGCTTTTCGCGAAGCGCCGGACAACAGAGACACCTTCCGCTGTCCCGTAACGACGGCAACCTCGAGCCTGCCGCCAACGGCCTTCGCGTACTGTTCGAGGACGTCGATCGTCACGTTGCGAGACCGCTCGATGGCAGCGATGCGCGGTTGAGACACTCCGATAAGCCTGGCAAGCTCTCGCTGCGAGAGACCCGCCTGCTCACGTAGGGCCGTGAGGCCCGCCGCGAGGCGCAGCTCATCTTCGATCGCGCCGACCCGCTCGGGTGCGCCGGGTGCTTGGAGGACCTTCTCTTCCCAGCTCTTCATGCTCATCGTCTCTTGCCTTTCACGGCTCGCCTCGTCGTTCCCGGGCCACTCTTGACTCTTCGCCGCTCGTCGATCCCCGCTTGGTGCTCGTCGAAGCGGTCATCTGCTATCGGAATGCTCGTCTTATACCAACTGGTCTCCGTAATCGCGACGAGTGGCGACTACGGAGAAGATTCCCGGGCGGAGGAGGCCGGACGATGCTCACATATTGGGATAATTCGGCCCGCCGCCGCCTTCGGGCGTCGCCCAGGTAATATTTTGCGCCGGGT
>JBKQSP010000028.1:0-42803 GCA_052143575.1 Acidimicrobiales bacterium | reverse complement strand
GTGGAACGGGGACACCGCCGGACTGGGTCATCGACGCCTTCATGCTTCAACTCTCCGCTTTCGCCACCAACGCCATGGCGACCTACAGCTCGCAAAAGGCCGGCGAGGTCAGTGCGCGAATCCTCTGGGTGGTGCTCGTCGCCGCCGTCGCCGAACGTCAGGGGATCTAGGCGTCCTCGTCGTAGGTCCAGCGCCGTGCGGTGCGCTTTGCCTGCTCGTGGAGGCGGGCGGTCCGCCGCCGAGCCTGCTCGCGGCGGCTCGGGCGTGTCGGGCGACGCTCGGCCGGGATCTCGAGGGCGTCCGCCAGCCGGTCTCCGAGCCGCTCGGCGGCGAGGCGGCGGTTGCGCCACTGCGAGCGCTCGTCGGACGCCACGACGCGGACGTGGCGCCCGAGCCGCTCCACGATGAGCCGGCGCTGCTCCTCGTCGAGGGCGGTGGAGGCCTCGACGTCGAAGACGACCTCGGCGCGGGTGTTGGACGTGTTGACGTGCTGGCCGCCTGGACCGCCGCTGGCCGAGTAGCGCCATCGCAGCTCGCCTTCGGGAATGAGGGGGCCGCCGGGGATTCGCAACCCGCTCGCCCCCCTGCTGCCCGCTGCCGGTTGCCCGGGTTCTCGCTCTGCCACGTCGTCGACCTCCACTGTGCTGGCCCCTGCGAGCCACCGCGGGGCACCTCGGCGGTGCCGCAGCGGCGGGCCGCCGCGTCTAGGCGGGCAGGGCTGCCTCGATGGCGCTCGTGAGCTCCTCGGACTCCGGCTCGACGAGGGGACGGAAGCGCCGGACGGCTCCACCGGGGGAGACGAGGAACTTCTCGAAGTTCCACTGGATGTCGCCGGCGGCGCCCTCGCCGTCCGCCACGGCGGTGAGGTCGCCGTAGAGGGGGTGACGCCCTTCCCCGTTGACTTCGATCTTCTCGGTCATCGGGAAGGTCACGCCGTAGGTGGTCGAGCAGAACGTCTTGATCTCCTCGGGCGATCCCGGCTCCTGCTCACCGAACTGGTTGCAGGGGACACCGAGGACGGTGAAGCCCCGCTCGGCGTACCGCTCCTGCAAGTGCTCGAGGCCCGCGTACTGCGGTGTCAGTCCGCAGCGGGAGGCCACGTTCACAACGAGGACGGTCTTGTCGGCAAGGTCGTGGAGGTCGAGCGGGCTGCCGTCGAGGGAGCTGATGGGGTGGTCGTAGAGGGCCATGCGCCCACCCTAGAACCTTCCCCGCCGGCCGTGGCCGGCAGGCAGAGGTCGCCCCGTCGCCTGCGGTCAGGCAAGGAGCCGAGGTCAGTGGAAGTAGATCGTGAAGGCCGCGCCGGCCAGCAGGCAGTAGACGGCGAAGGGGATGAGGGTCTTCGTGTGGAAGTACTTCGACAGGAAGCGGACCGAGATGAAGGCGGCGACGCAGGCGAAGGCGGCTCCCACGACCGTCTGGCCGCGGATGCCGTTGCCGAGCGACCCGGTGAGGTCCGGCAGCTTGACCACGCCGGCGCCGAAGATGATGGGCGTCGCCAGCAGGAAGGCGAACCGGGCGCTGTCGTCGTGGTCGAGTCCCCTCACGAGGCCCGCCACCATCGTGATGCCGGAGCGGGAGATGCCGGCGAAGAGGGCCCCGATCTGGGCGATGCCGACGATGACGGCCTCCTTCCAGTTCAGCGTGTCCAGCTCCCGCTTCGGTTTGATGCCCCGCTTGTCCCGGTTGGCGGCGCCGCGGCGGACGCCCTCGCCGAAGAAGAGGATGACGCCGTTGACGGTGAGGAAGATGGAGGCGGCGAGGGGCTTGGTGAACAGGACGCGCAGCGGGTGCTCGAGCAGGAGGCCGAAGAGGCCGGCCGGGACGGTGGCGATGACGAGGAGCCACCCGAGGCGTTGCGTGCTGTTCTCGACCCGGCGCGTGAGGATGGAGCCGACGAGCCCGCGGACGATGTCGACCCACGTCCTCCAATAGAAGATGAGGAGGCCAACCGCCGTCCCGACGTGCAGGCCCACCACGAAGGGGAGCCAGAACGACTCCGGCTGGCTCTCGGCGATGACGAGGCGATGCCAGCCGAACAGCTGCGGGAGGATGACGGTGTGGCCGAGGCTGGAGACCGGGAAGAGCTCGGTGACGCCCTGGATGAGGCCGAGGATGATCGCCTGCAGGTAGGAGATGGTGCCGTGGTCGACGGCGGCGCCGTAGTGGGCGCCGGCAAAGGGGGCATGCCCGGAGGCGGCGAGCAGCATGCCTGTCCCGGCGGCGAGCGGTTGCACGGCGTGGTGGAGCATCGCCGTGTTGAGGCGGGAGGCGCCGATGGAGCTGCGCAGGACCACGAGCACGGCGGCAGCCTACGGTCTGTGGCGGGGGGACCTCAGGCGCCGCTGTCGAGCTCGTGCTTGACGACCTTGCCGAGGGCGTTTCGCGGCAAGCTAGCCACGAGGTGGACGATGCGGGGGCATTTGTAGGGGGCGAGACGCTGCGCCGCGAAGGCCGTGATGGCGGCCACGAGCCCGTCGCTGTCTCCGGACGGCACGATCCAGGCCGTGACGACCTCCCCCCACTCCGCCGACGGCGTCCCGGTGACGGCGACCTGGGCGACGCCGGGGTGCTCGGCGAGCACGTCCTCCACCTCGGCCGGGTAGACGTTGAAGCCCCCCGAGATCACGAGCTCCTTCGTCCTGCCGAGGATTCGCACGTAGCCGTCCTCGTCCACTCTCGCGATGTCCCCCGTGCGGTACCAGCCGTCGTCGAACGCCTCCGCCGTCTCGGCGGGACGGCCGAGGTATCCGGTGAACAGTGCCGGCCCGCGCACGAGCAGCTCGTCGTGCAGTGCGCCGCCTGCAGCCGCCGGGCTCGCCGCCGGCGACGCCGTCGCCAGCAGGCGGATCTCGACGCCGGGCAGGGGGAACCCGACAGTGCCGGCTCGACGCTCCCCGTCATAGGGGTTCGAGAGGCTCATGAGCGTCTCGGTCGTGCCGTAGCGCTCGAGGATGGCCATCCCGCTGGCGGCGGCGATGGCTACGTGGAGGGCGGCCGGCAGGGCGGCCGAACCGGAGACGGCGAGGCGGAGGGAGCCGAGCTCGCCTGCCCGTCCGGAGGCGTGCAGACGGTGGTACATCGTGGGCACGCCGAAGAAAAGCGTCGCCCGGAAGCGGGCGCAGGCCCCCAGCACCTCGGGGACGCTGAAGCGGGGGAGGAGCACGGCGGCGGCGCCGGCGTGCAGCGTGCCGAGGAGCCCGACGCAGAGGCCGTGGGCGTGGAACATGGGCAGGGCGTGCACGAGACGGTCGTCGGGCGACCAGCGCCAGGCTTCCCGCAAGGCCTCGGCGTTCGCCCACAGGCTGCCGTGGCTGTGGACGGCCCCCTTCGGCCGGCCCGTCGTGCCCGAAGTGAACAGGATGAGGGCGGCGTCTCCCGGGCCGCTGGCGTCGAGGGCGCCCGCCACGGTGCCGCCACTTCGCGAGGCGGCCGGCGGCCGGGTCACGACGGCGCCGTCGCCGACACGTTGCACGGAGGGGTCGATCTCGGCCACGGCGCCGCCGAGGGCGGCGCTGCCCGGCGCGCAGGCTGCCGGCTTCGTCTCCGCCATGATGTGGCGGAGCTCGGCTGCGGTCGACTGCGGGTTGACGGGCACGAGGACGAGGCCGGCACGAAGCGCAGCAACGACGACCACGGCGGATTCGAGCGGAGCCCCCGGGCTGACGAGGAGACGGTCGCCGGCCGCCAACCCTCGTGCGAGGAGCTCGTGCGCCCGCTGCCTGCTGAGGGACTCCAGCTCGGCGGCCGTGACGAGGCGGCCGTCGGCGGCGTCGATGAGGGCGGCGGCCTGCGGTCGCGCCGACCACTGGCGGGCGAAGCTGGCCGGCAAGGTGCCGGCACGGCCCTCTACAGGCGCGACCAGGCCTCCTCGAGCACGCTGCGCAGGATGCCGGCGATCTCGTCGAAGTGCTCCTGCTCGCAGATGAGGGGGGGCGAGAGTTGGATGACCGGGTCGCCGCGGTCGTCGGCGCGGCAGATGAGGCCGCGCTCGAACAGTGCCGGCGACAGGAAGCCGCGCAGGAGGAACTCCGCCTCGGCGTGCGAGAACGTCTCCTTCGTCTTCTTGTCCTTCACGAGCTCGATGCCGTAGAAGTAGCCGGCGCCGCGGATGTCACCGACGATGGGAAGGTCGCTCAAGCTCTCGAGCGAGGCCCGGAAGTCCGCCTCGTGCTTGCGCACGTGCTGGATGATGCCTTCACGCTCGAAGGCGTCGAGGTTGGCGAGGGCGACGGCGGAGGAGACGGGGTGCCCGCCGAAGGTGATGCCGTGCGCAAAGCTCGCCCCGTGCTGCAAGAACGGCTCCATGACGTGGTCGCGGGCGATCATTGCCCCGATGGGGGAGTACCCGCTCGTCATGCCCTTGGCGCAGGTGACCATGTCGGGAAGGTAGCCGTAGCGGTCGCAGGCGAACATCTCGCCGATGCGCCCGAAGGCGCAGATGACCTCGTCGGACACCATGAGCACCCCGTAGCGATCGCAGATCTCTCGCACGCGCTGCAGGTAGCCCTCCGGCGGGGGGAAGCACCCCCCGGAGTTCTGCACCGGCTCGATGAAGACGGCCGCCACGGTCTCGGGACCCTCGAACTCGATGATCTGCTCGATGGAGCCCGCACAACGCATCGTGCAGTGGTCGAGGTGCGAGCAGTCGCCGCAGCGGTAGCGGTTCGTGTTCATGGCCTTGCGGGCGCCCGGGACGAGCGGCTCGAAGGGGATGCGGGCCCCCGGGATGCCGGTGATCGAGAGGGCGCCCAGCGACGTGCCGTGGTAGGCGATGTTGCGGCTGATGACCTTGTAGCGGCTCGGCTGGCCGATCGCCTGGAAGTACTGCCGCGAGACCTTCCAAGCCGCCTCGACGGCCTCGCTGCCTCCGGTCGTGAAGAAGATGCGGTTGAGGTCGCCGGGGGCGTAGTCGGCGAGACGATCGGCCAGCTCGATGCTGGCGGGGTGGGCGTAGGACCAGAGGGGGAAGTAGGCGAGCGTCTCGGCCTGCTTGCGGGCCGCCTCGGCGAGGTCGTGGCGGCCGTGCCCGAGCTGCACGACGAACAACCCGGAGAGGCCGTCCAAGTAGCGCTTGCCGTGGTTGTCGTAGACGTAGGGGCCCTCGCCCCGCACGATGACGGGGATGTGGTGATCGTCGCTGTAAGCGCCCATGCGCGTGAAGTGCAGCCACAGGTGGTCGCGGGCGTTGTTCTGCTGCGCCTGTTGCTCTGACGGGGCGTGCTCGTGTGCGCTCATCTCTTCTCTCGTCTCGGGGTCATGAAATGGCTCATCGCGTACCCCACGCATAGGTCTGTTTCACCAGCCGGAGGTAGATGAAGGTCTCTGTCTCGCGAACGCCCTCGATCGAGCGTATGGATTCGTCGAGGAGGCTGAGGAGGCGCTCGTCGTCCTCGCAGACGAGCTCGACGAGGATGTCGAAGGATCCGGCGCACAAAACGACGTACTCGAGCTCCGGCAGGGCGCTCAGGCGCTTGGCGATGCCGCGCAGATCCCCCTCGGCCTTGATGCCCACCATGGCCTGGCGGGAGAAGCCCACCGTCGCCGGATCCGTCACCGCCACGATCTGCATGACGCCCTCGTCGAGGAGGCGGCGCACCCGTTGCCGAACGGCCGCCTCCGAGAGGCCGACCGCTTTGGCGAGGTCTGCATAGGAGCGCCGGCCGTCCCGTTGCAGCTCCTCGACGAGGTGCTTTGAGACTTCGTCGAGCGCCGCCGTGGCCAGGGTCGACGTGCCGCTCACCCTCGCCATGGCTGCCCATATTCACATTGAAAGGGCTGATTGTCAATGGAATCCGTTGCCGTTATGCTGCCCTACAACCGATTCAGCAAGTCTCTAAAGGGAGCGCGATCGTGGACCACTCCGGAATCGCCCAACGGCGTGAGCTCGTCACCGAAATCCCGGGACCGCGTTCTCGCGCCCTCATGGCGAGGCGGGTGGCCGCCGTCCCGAAAGGCGTCGGCGGGACCATGCCGGTCTTCGCCGCACGCGCCGGCGGGGGGGTCGTCGTCGACGTCGACGGCAACAGCTTCATCGACCTCGGGGCCGGCATCGCCGTGCTGAACGTCGGCTCGAGCGCCGAGCTCGTGTCGGCCGCCATCGCCGAGCAGGCGGCCCGCTTCACGCACACCTGTTTCCAGGTGACGCCGTACGAGAGCTACGTCGAGTTGGCAGAGCGCCTCAACGCCCTCGTGCCGGGCGACCTCGAGCGGCGCACGTTCTTCGTCAACTCGGGCGCCGAGGCCCTCGAGAACGCCGTGAAGATCGCCCGCTCGGTGACGGGGCGCCAGGCCGTCGTCGCCTTCGACCACGCCTTTCACGGGCGCACCCTGCTCACCATGAGCCTGACGGCCAAGGCCATGCCCTACAAGTCGGGTTTCGGCCCCCTGGCACCGGAGATCTACCGCCTTCCCTACAGCTACCCGTACCGCTGTGCCGTCGGGGCTCCTGCCGACGAGTGCGGGGTGGCCTGCGCCGAAGCCGCCATCACGGCGATGGACCGTCAGATCGGAGCCAACCGGATCGCTGCCCTCGTCATCGAGCCGGTGCTCGGCGAAGGCGGCGTCGTCATCCCGGGGGAGGGCTTCCTGCCGGCGCTGGCGGACTACTGCGCCGCCAACGGGATCGTGTTCGTGGCCGACGAGGTGCAGGCCGGCTTCGCCCGGACGGGCCGCTGGTTCTCCTCGGAGCACTCGGGCATCGTGCCGGACATCATCACGACGGCAAAGGGCCTCGGGGGTGGCCTCCCCATCGGCGGCGTGACGGCGCGGGCGGACCTCGTCGACCAGGTGCACCCCGGAGGGCTCGGCACCACCTTCGGCGGCAACCCCGTCTGCTGTGCCGCTGCCCTCGGCGCCATCGCCGAGGTGGAGCGAGGCGGGCTCATCGGGCGCGCCCAGCGGATCGGCGAGATCTTCGAGCAGCGGTTGCGGCCGCTCGTCGAGGACGTCGCCGCCGTCGGTGACGTGCGCGTGATCGGGGCGATGGCGGCGGTCGAGCTCGTCTCGGACCGCGACCGCAAGACGCCCGATGCGGCATCGGCCGCCAAGGTGCTCGCTCGCTGCCACGGCGAAGGCGTCATCATGCTGAAAGCGGGCACCTTCGACAACGTCGTGCGCATCCTGCCTCCCCTCGTCATCGGGGAGGATCTGCTGCACGAGGGGCTCGAGATCTTCGAGAAGGCGCTGCGTTCGCTCTGAGCGTGCCGGACTCGGAGGTCAAGTCTTCGGCGTGAGAGACTGGTGTCACCATGGCAGACGGTACCGGTTGGTCGGAAATGCCTCGAGAGGAGCCGCCGGCGCCGACGCCGCAGCTCTGGCTGAGCAGTGAGGAGCCGCCGGCGCCGCCGAAGCGACGCCTCCGCAACCGCCTCATCGTCCTCGGCGTCGTCGTGTCGGTGGCGGCGGCCTTCGGTGCCGTAGCGGCCGGGGCCTTCTCGCGGGCGGCCACGGTGCACACGGCCTTCTCGAGCTTGCTGGGATCGCCCACGCTGAAGGTCGTGTTCTCGGCCGAGACGGCCGATGTGCAGGAGCAGGCGACGCTGGCGCAGTACTCGGTCGCCCTCACGGTGACGAGCGAGAACGGCAGCCAGCCGCTCTCGGGCTCCGACGGCCTCGACAACTTCGAGATCTCCGTCTTCCGGTCCGGCACCGACCTCGGCGACCTCCTCGTGGCCGACGGGGCGGTCTACGGACGCCTCAACCTGCAGGCGATCAGCCCGAGTGCGTTCCAGCGTGCCACGCAGTCGATCGACAACGACCTCGTGCCGGGGCCGGCGAACGCTTTCGCGCAAGCCTCCATCGGCGATGAGTGGGTGGGCGTCGACGACAGCACCATCGCCTCGACGGTCGCAGGGCTCGGGGTGAAGCTGAAGTCGAGCGGCCCGGGTATCGACACCTACCGCAACGCCGCCGCCATGTCCTTCGCCCAGTCATGGGACACCTGGGCGACCATCCACGAGGTCTCCTCGAGCGGTGGCTCGACCGAGTACTCGCTCGAGATGCCGGTGCGGAGCTTCGTCGCCAGCTTCACCCAGCACCTGGCGAGCGCTCTCGCCAAGGACGTGCCCAGCCTGGCTCGCGACCTCGGCTCGAGCTCCCTCCTCGTCAAGGCGATACCCGCCAGTCTCACGATCCCCATGACGATGTGGGTCACGAACGGGGCGCTCAGCCAGCTCGACATCACGTACAAGGGCGACTCGCTCGACATGGCCATCTCGCACCCCAGCGTCGCCGTGACGGCGCCGGCGGGGGCCGACATGATCACGCCCTCGATCGTCACGTCCCTCGAGAGCGGCTTCGGTCTCTGCCCCGGCGGCTCGGCCGTGCCACCGTCCACCGGTGCCGGCACGAGCGTCTGCGACTGTGCATCGGCCGAGTCGTCCGACAACGGCGGTGGCTTCTGCCTCGGCCTCATCCCCGAGCTCAACGTCATCGGGCTCGAGACCGGGCTGCTCGGATGCGCCACGCCCGTCGGCGCCGCCGGCTCGAGCGGCGGGCTCACGGGCCTGTCCGGCGTGTCGGAACCCACCGGTTGGACGGGGTACGCACCCCTGTGTGTCTCGGCGTCGGGGAGCGCCGTGACGTCGTCCACCTTCTCCGCCACGGCGAGCGCGAGCGGGCAGAGCCCCGGCTGAGCTTCCGGCCGGCCGACCGAGCCGACCGACCGCTCAGTGCCCTGTCAGGCGGTCGACGGCGCCGGCGAGACGAGAGGGCCGCCCGCTGCGGGCCTCCGTGCGGTCCGCCCACTGCATGGCGACGAGGCCGGCGTTGACGCCGAGCCAGCGCAGCGGCTCCGGCTCCCAGTGCGGGGACCGGTGCCCCACCCAGCACAGGCGTGTCTCGTCGCTGTGGCGCCCGGTGATGAGATCGGCCAGGGTGCGGCCGGCGAGGTTCGTCGTCGAGACGCCGTCGCCCACGTAGCCGCCGGCCGATGCGACGCCGCTGGAGCGGTCGAAGCTCACCGAGGGGTACCAGTCGCGATGGACGCCGAGGGGGCCTCCCCAGGCATGGGTGACCGAGACGCCGTCCAGCTCGGGGAACAGCTCCCGCAAGGTGTCGCCGAGCGCCTCGTGGACGGCGGGCACGCGGTCGAAGGACTCCTCGATGCCGGAGGCGAAATGGTACGGGGCGCCGCGGCCGCCGAAGGCGAGCCGCCCGTCACCGGTCCGCTGCCCGTAGATGATGAGGTGGCGGCCGTCGGCGAACGTGAGCCCACCACGCAGCCCGATGGACTCGAGGGTTGCCTCGGGAAGCGGTTCGGTCGCCACCATGAGCGAGTAGAGCGGCACGACCTGGCGGCGGCCCCCCGGCAAGGCGGCCGTGTAGCCCTCCGTCGCCCGCACGACGACGTCGGCCCACACCCGTCCGCCCGGCGTCCGAAGTCGGTTGCGTGTCCCGCCCGGGGCGGGGCCGGAGCCGGAGCGTGAGACGCCGAGGACGGGAGTGCCCTCGTAGATCGTCACCCCTCGGCGCTCGACGACCTCCGCCAGCCCCCGTACGAGGCGGGCGGGGTGAATGGCGGCGCAATGGGGCGAGAAGACTCCTCCGAGGACGCCGGTGGCACCGACGAGCGCTGATGCGTCCGCAGCGTCGTACCAGGCGAGGTCCTCGGCGCCGATCCCGACGGAGCGGGCGTCCTCCACCTCGGCCCGCCCGGCGGCGACCTGGGTGCTCGAGCGGGCCAGGCTGATCGTGCCGCCCTTGCGGTAGTCGCAGTCGATCCCCTCGGCGGCCGCCACGGCGCCGACCTCGTCGACGGCCTTCTCCATGGCGCGGCGCATTGCGTGCATGCCGTCACGGCCGACCTGCTCGACGAGCTTGCCGTTGGAGACGGCGAAGAAGGCCGAGCACCACCCGCCGTTCCTCCCGGAGGCGCCGAAGCCAGCCACCTCCTTCTCGAGCACGGCAATTCGGAGGCTCGCGTCCAGACCGGCGAGGTAGTAGGCCGTCCAGAGACCGGTGTACCCGGCGCCCACGATGGCGACGTCCACGTCGAGGTCCCCCGCCAATGCTGGCCGCGGGACGACGGCGCCGGGCAGGGAGTCGAACCAGTAGGAGAGCCGGCGCCAGCGCTGGTCGGTCGGAGGAGAGGAATCTGCCGTCACCCTCGCAGGCTACCGGGCCTTCCACGGCGGAATCCGCAGGAAATGGCCGCTTGAGCAACGGTTTCGGCGATCGGCGGCTCGGGGCCGGCCGCCCGCGGGGTGAGGTCGGGCGGCCGGCCCTCTGCTGTCATGCTCCGGTCAGGACAGCGAGTACCCAGCTGTCGCGGTGCTGCCCGACGTGGTCGAGGACGAGCCGGAGCTCGAGCTCGAGCCCATGTTCGGGCACTTGTGCGTCGTCGAGGACGACGGAGCCTTCGTGGCCGCCAGTGGGCTCGAGCTCGCGGCGGCCGTCACCGGCCGGCTGGCGGTGGCCGCATGGCTCGTGGCCTTCATGGTCTTGGTGGCGGCCACCGTCTTCGTTGCGGCGTGGGTCGAGGTGTGCGTCGCCCGGCTGGGCTGCGCACCGGCGACGGCGGCACCGATGCCGACGCTCGTGCCCACGAGGGCGAGGCCGGCGACGGCGGCCCCGATTGCATGTCTTCGCATTGTGATCTCTCTTCCTGCAGGCACACCGAGTGCCGGCACTGAGGTGGTCTAGGCGGGCGGTCTGTGGCCAGGTTGGGGGAAATCTCCGATATCCATCCGAATGCCGGTGGCCCCAGCCGTCGCTTCGGAATCCTCCGCTTCTGCTCGCCCGGGCAACGGAATTCGTGGAAAGGACCCTGCAAAGCCGCTTGTCGAGCCGTCATCGGTCTGCCAGGATCGGTCCATGTCAAACGAGAACGGAAACGGACTGCGTCGGCTGCAGAACTTCGTGAACGGCGAGCTCGTGGATGCGAAGTCGGGGCGCACGATCGATGTCATCAACCCGAGCACGGGTGAGGCGTACGCCACGACCCCGCTCGCCGGCCCCGAGGACGTCGATACCGCCTTCGCGGCAGCGGCGACGGCCTTCGAGTCGTGGCGCGACACGACGCCGTCGGAGCGAAGCCGGGCGCTGCTGAAGATCGCCGACGCCATGGAGGAGCGCGCCGAGGAGCTCGTCAAGGTCGAGAGCGAGAACACCGGGAAACCGCTCGCCTTGACGATGTCGGAGGAGATCCCTCCCATGATCGACCAGATCCGATTCTTCGCCGGAGCCGCCCGCGTGCTCGAGGGGCGGGCCGCCGGCGAGTACATGGCAGGCCACACGTCCATGATCCGGCGGGAGCCGGTCGGCGTCTGCGCCCAGGTGACGCCGTGGAATTACCCCATGATGATGGCGGTGTGGAAGTGGGCACCGGCCATCGCGGCGGGGAACACGAGCGTGCTCAAGCCGGCACACTGGACGCCCGCCTCGACGATCCTCATGGCCGAGATCATGGCGGAGTTCCTCCCGCCCGGCGTCTTCAACGTCGTGTGCGGCGACCGTGACACCGGGCGTGCGCTCGTCGCCCACCCGACGCCGGCCATGGTGTCGATCACCGGCTCGGTACGTGCCGGCATCGAGGTGGCCGTCGATGCCGCCCGCGACGTGAAGCGGGTCCACCTCGAACTCGGCGGCAAGGCGCCCGTCGTCGTCTTCGACGACGCCGACCTCGAGAAGACGGCGGAGGCGATCGCCATCGCCGGCTACTTCAACGCCGGCCAGGACTGCACGGCCGCCACCCGGGTGCTGGCGGGGCCCGGCATCCATGACGACTTCGTCGCCGCGCTGAGCGCCCAGGCGGCCGCCACGGTCACCGGTCCGCCTGAGGTCGAGGACGCCCTCTTCGGGCCCCTCAACAACGCGGACCATCTGGAGCGCGTGAGCGGTTTCCTCGCCCGCGTGCCAGGGCACGCCGAGGTGCGCAACGGAGGTCACCACATCGGCGAGCGTGGCTACTTCTTCGAGCCGACCGTGGTGTCCGGCCTTCACCAGGACGACGAGTTGATCCAGGACGAGGTGTTCGGGCCCGTCATCACCGTGCAGCAGTTCTCCGACGAGGACGAGGCGGTGGCGTGGGCGAACGGCGTCAAGTTCGGGCTCGCCTCCAGCGTCTGGACCAAGGACCACGGGCGGGCGATGCGGATGGCGAAGCGGCTCGACTTCGGCTGCGTCTGGATCAACACCCACATCCCGCTCGTGGCCGAGATGCCGCACGGCGGCTTCAAGCACTCGGGCTACGGCAAGGACCTCTCCATGTACGGCTTCGAGGACTACACGCGGATCAAGCACGTCATGAGCGCCATCGACTGAAGCCACCGCGTGCCGGCGCATTTGTATGATCCGGCCGTGCCCCGGGACGAACGCGCAAAAGCGAAGCGGTCTCCGCAGTGAGCGGAGCCGAAGGAGACGAGGGCCCCCAGCACCTTCGCCGCCCCGCTGCTCGCCCGGCGGCCGCCGCCCCGACGCCCGGCGGGTCGCCCCGGCGGCGGCGGCCCCTTATCGCCCTCAGCGTCCTCCTCGTCGTCGTACTGGCCGTGGCCCTCAGCATCGCGGCGACGCAGCACCCCGGCTCGCACCCGGGCGCCGCCGCCACGACCTCGACCACGACGAAGAAGCAGGTGACAACGACGACGTCGCCGAACCCGGCGGACAGCCGGACGTTCCTCGGCCCGAACGGGCTGGAGGCCTCCTGGGTGATCGCCGAGAACAAGCTCCCCGGCACGAAGGGCTGGGAGATCAGCCGCCAGCCGAAGACGGGCTCCATCGACGGCTTTGCCAGCCGGCCGTACGCCGCCGTCGGCAACCGCGTCGTGCTCTACGTGGACACGACGGCCCCTCGTTTCCGCGTCATGGCGTACCGCATGGGCTACTACGGGGGCCTCGGTGGCCACCTCGTGTGGCGCTCGCCCGAGGTGGCAGGACGGGTGCAGCCGGCCTGCCCGCTGACGCCCGGCATCAACATGGTGTCCTGCGACAACTGGAAGGCGTCGCTCTCCTTCGCCGTGACGGCCGCCTTCGTGCCGGGCGACTACCTGCTCAAGCTCGTCGGAAGCGGCAACGAGCAGAGCTACATCCTGCTCGTCATCTGGGATCCCTCCAGTCACGCCGCCTACGTGGTCAAGAACGACCTCTACACCGAGGAGGCCTGGAACACCTACGGCGGCTACGACTTCTACCAGGGCCTCGGGACGTGCGCCGCCACCTACCCGCCGTGCAGCCGCGCCCGCGTCGTCTCGCTCGACCGGCCGATGGACGGCAACGGGGCCAACGACTTCTTCGCAAACGAGTACCCGCTCGTGCGCTGGGCGGAGGAGAACGGGCTCGACGTCACCTATGCCGACGATCTCACACTCGAGCAGCATCCCGCCTTCTTGTTGCAGCACCGGGCGCTGCTGTCGCTCGGCCACGACGAGTGCTGGTCGCTCACGGAGCGCCGGGCGGCCGAGAACGCCATGAACCACGGTGTCAACATGGTCTTCTTCGGCGCCAGCGCCGTGCTGCGCCACGTCCGCCTGCAGTCCTCGCCGCTCGGGGCGGACCGTGAGATCGTCGACTACCGGGACTCGAGCGAGGACCCCTTGAACGGCAAGGGGAACCCGCTCGAGGTGACTGGCAACGCCTGGTACTCGCCGCCCGCCGACTGGCCCGAGAGCGGGTTCGTGGGGGAGATGTACGCCGGGTTCCTCGAGCCGGGGACGCCCTCGGCCGCCTTCGTCGTGCACGACGCCGGCGCCTGGATCTTCAAGGACACCGGCCTGCACGACGGCTCGGCCCTTCCCGGCGTCATCCAGGCAGACTTCGATCACGTCACGCCCAGCTGGCCGATGCCCTCCAACGTCGAGGTGCTCGGTCACTCGCCCGTGCTCGCCGCCGACGCCCAGACCGACGAGGGCACGTGGAGCGGCTACACCTACTCTGACATGACGTACTACTCGTCTCCGACGAGCAAGGCGGGCGTGCTCGACACGGGCGACAACAACTGGATCTACTCGATGACGCCGTGCGGCCGCCACGTCACGGTCTGCTCGGCCGGCGCCGTGCAGAAGATCACCGGCAACCTCTTCTGGCTCTTCGGCCAGGGTCCCGCCGGCAGCATCATCCCGTCGCTCTCCAACTGGCAACAGGTGAAGCCGTCCGGCTCCTGATGGCGGTCCTCAGGCGGGTGTGCCGCCGCCCTCAGGCGGGTGTCTCGTCGCGCAGGTGCCAGGGCTCGCCGTAGTCCGTGAACATGTCGAGGAGCGGGACGGCGTCGAAGGCCTCACACCCGAGGACGCCGGCGCCCTGCCACTCGCCGTTGGCTCGCAGCTCGAGGGCCGCCACCGGGGCGATGGCCGTCTGCCAGACGACCGCCTGGCAGCCGTGGCGCCCCATCGTCTCGGCGTTGTCGGCGACGTGGTAGAGGTAGATCTGGCGGTAGTTGCCGTCCTTGCTCGTACCGCGGATGTGGGTGCCGGCGCAGGTACGACCGCTCATCTTGTCCCCGAGGGTGGCCGGATCCGGCAGGCAGGCTGCCACGACGTCGCGGGGCGAGACCTGCTGGCCGCGGACCTCGACGGGCCGCGTGGAGTCGAGCCCGAGCATGTGCAGGGTCTGTAGGACGCCGATGAACTCGTCGCCGAGGCCGTATTTGAACGTCACCCGCCCGGCCTCCAGCCAGCGGGGGATGAGGAGCACCTCCTCGTGCTCGACGTTGACGCAGGTGATCTCGCCGATGTCCTCCGGGAAGTCGAACACCTCCGGCTCGGAGAACGGTGCCGTCGTGAACCAGCCGCGGTCACGTTCGAAGACGACCGGTGGGTTGAGGCACTCCTCGATCGTCGTCCAGATGTTGAACGTCGGAGCGAAGTCGAAACCTGCGACGACGAGGTTGGCGCCGTCCCGCACACCGACGTCGTCCATCGAGTCGAAGAGGTGGTCGGAGGCGTAGCGGGCGAAGGCATCCGAGAGGCCGGGCTCCACCCCGCAACCGACGAGAGCGAGCCGGCCGTGCTCGACGAAGGTGTCGTGGGCGGCGAACTGCTGCTCCCCGAGGATCGTGCCGACCTGCTCGTAGGGGATCTCGGGATGTGGCAGCGAGAGTGACATCGCCATGTCGAGGTAGTCCGTGCGGGCATCGAGAGCCGCCTGGAAGATGCTCGGCACGAACCGCGGGTCGCAGGCGTTGAAGATGACGTCCACGCCGGCGGACCTCGCCAGCTCGGCGACGTCGGCGGCATTGCCGGCGTCGAGCCGGACGCCGCTGGCAGGCGTGCCCTTGCCGGCGGCGGTCGCCCGCCCAGCCACGGCGGCGGCACGGTCGGCGTCGATGTCGCCGACGACGAGCTCCTCGAGGAAGCCTCTCGAGCCGGCCATCACGGCCGCCGCCTCACCGACACCGCCTGCACCGACGAGCAGGACTTTCATGCCATCACTCCCCCCGATCGAGCTGATCGGCCGAGTCTGCCATGAGAGGGCTGCCGGCGCCGCCCGACGGGCCGCTCAATGCTGGATGGCGACGGGGTAATCCTGGTTGGGGACGAGCTCGATCCAGGTGTTGCCCGGAGCAAGCGTCATGGTCCGGCCGTCGGGGAAGCGATAGGTCGTGATGTCGCCGTAGGCCGGGCAGTTCCAGGTGCCTTCCTCGACCATCCCGTTGCGCAACACCCAGGCGGGGCCGCTTCCCTGCGTGAGGCTCTCCACGTCCGGGGTCGTGCCGCTCTCGGGATACGGTCCCGGCTGCGTTGGCACCGTCTCGATGATGACGTTCGTCGCCTGCAGCTGCGAGCCGCTCACGTCGACGTCCGGGACGCCACCGACGTAGCGCAACCAGGCGTGCAGCCGCGAGCTCCAGACCCATTGCACGGTCGAGCCGGAGGCGAAGCCGCTCACGGTTGCGCCCTTTGCCTTGAGGGCCCCGGCGGCAGGGGCCTTCGAGTAGGCGAACTGCGGCGGGGGCGGCTTGTGATACGAGTCGAGACCCCAGAGGGCCTTGCCGGAGCTGTAGTAGTTCCAGGGCGGCACGCGGTTCGACGTGCGGTAGTAGGCGCTCACGGTGGCGCCCTCGGAGCCGTTGGCGTCGAAGAGCCATGTTTGGCTGGCCACCTCGGCGTCCCACTGGTCGATGCCGCCCGAGAACGAGAGGATGGGGTGGCCGTAGGAGGCAAGCAGGTGCCAGTCGTCCCAGCGGACCGACCGTATGGGCCCGATGGCAGCCGGCACGTGGCATTGGAAGATGGCGAGGTATCGCGTGATCCCGCCCTCTGCCATCTCCTCGTAGACGATGTCGGCGTCCGGCAGGCCGGACTGAGGCCGCGAGGCGGGGTCGTTGCCGACCTTCACGCCGAGCGCCGGCCGCTGCGGCACCTTGCCACGCGGCGCCGGAGTGCCCGTGAGGGGGCAGAAATGCGTCACGACGTGTGCCTTTGCTCTCGTCGTGGAGGTGGTGGAGCTGCTCTTGGTCGTCGTGGTTGTGCCGGCGGAGGCCTTGTGGGTCGCCCCCGAGCTGACGAGGAACCCGATCCCGGTCGAGACGAGTGCCAGCACGAGCACGACGGCGACCGACAGGACAACGCGGCCCCGCGTGCTGGCGCGTCGCCACGTCAGGGCCAGCTTGGAACGGAACCGGCGAAGCCCACCTTGGCGCGAATGAGCAGATGAATTGGGCATTAGCTGCGACTTCCTTGACGTCTGAGGTTCATCTTCGTTGCATCCTGTTGGGTCAATCGCCTGGCGTGGACCGTACCGGACTGGTCGCGCCGGGTGGGGGATCCCCCCGGGGCAGGACGTCGTTCGGCTCCGGGCACAGGCGCCGCCTCGGCGGCGAAGGGGGAACCATAGCGGCGCCCTGCGACATGATGTTGGCGGTGCCGGACCTCACGACCCCGCCGGGCGGGCTGCTCGACCAACAGCGCAGGCCGCGGGCCTGGCAACTCGGTGGCAACCTCGACTGGTACCTCGTCTCGGCGGGACGCTTCCAGCGGGTGGGCAGCGGCGACGTCAGCGAAGCCGACCTCGGCGCCGTGCACCGGGAGCTGGGCGACGGTGCCGTCTTCGTGTGCGTGGCAAAGCCGACGCCGCTCGAGACCTACCTGCCGAAGTCGAGGACGGCCCCCAGGCGCATGGAGCGCTCGTCCCGCCAGAACCAACGCCGGCAGCCGAAGCTGCGCTGGGTGGCACGGGGCGCCCGCCTGGCCGTCCTGCCCGGCCTCGGAACGGTCTGGGTGGACGACGAGCACCTCTTCAAAGCGGGCGAAACCGTCCCACTGCCCTGGACCGACCCGCCCGTGGCGCTCGTCGTCGTGCGCCCTGCGACCGTCTTTGCGGCCATGAGGGCCGTGCTGGGGGCAAAGGGCCCGCGGCGGGCGTGCCCGCCCGATGCGGTGGACTGAGGAGGAGGCGCAGGTCGCTGCTCGTCAGCCCGGCCGCCGTGGTGCGACGGGCCGGATGGCCGCCGCCTCGGTGGGCTCGGTGCTGGCGGGCGCCGCCGTGGCCGGCTCGGCGGTGGCGGGCGGGAGCGGGCGTCCCTGACAGTCGGAGCAGATGCCGCGAAAGACGATCTCGACGCCGGTCAACCGGAAGCCCTGGCGCTCCGTGTCCTGCAACGTGATCGACTCACCGGGCCGGCGCGGGACGTCCCAGAGCTCGCCGCAGCTCGTGCAGGCGAGATGGTGGTGGGGGACGTGAACGTTCGGGTCGTACCGGCGGGCGCCGCCGGCTGCGGGGACCTCGACCACCTCGCCCATTCCGACGAGCTCGTTCAGCGTGTTGTAGACGGTTGCGAGGCTGATCTCCGGCAGGCGCTCCTGGGCGCGGCTGTGCACGGTCTCGGCCGTGACGTGGACGTTCTCACCGTCGAGCACTTCGGCGACGACGCGGCGCTGCGGCGTGAGCCGCCAGTCCCGGTCTCGCAGGCGCATCAAGAGGTCGTTGATGTGGAGATATTACGTGCCTGGTCAGCGCTCTAGTGTTGCGTGCGTGACGACATGGCTGGAGCGCTGGCCCGCCGGCGAGGGCACGGGACCCACGGTGGCGGTGAAGGACTTGATCGCCGTGGAGGGCTCGGTCACGACGGCGGGGTGCAGGACGCTGGCCGATCTCGCCGTGCCGGCCGCCTCCGACGCCGCCTGCATCAGCGCCATTCGGGCCGCCGGCGGGCGTCTCGTCGGAAAGACGAACCTCCACGAGCTCGCCTTCGGCACGAGCGGGATCAACCGGTGGTTCGGGACGCCGCCGAACCCGGCCGATCCCGGACGCGTGCCGGGCGGCTCCTCCTCGGGCTCGGCCGCCGCCGTTGCCCTCGGCGAGGCCGACCTCGCCCTCGGATCCGACACGGGCGGATCCGTGCGCATCCCGGCGGCCTGCTGCGGGGTCGTCGGCCTGAAGACGACGCACGGCCTCATCTCCCTCGAAGGTGTCTGGCCGCTCGCCCCCAGCTATGACACCGTCGGTGTGCTGGCAGCCGACGTGTCCCGTGTCGTGCTCGGGATGGAGCTGCTCGGTGTCGCCATGGTGGCTGAAGGCTCCCCTGACCTCGTCGGGCGCGCCCGGCTGAGTGCAGCCTGCGACGTCGACCCGGTCATCGACGCCGCCGTCGACGCTGCGCTGCGGGCGGCTGGCCTGCTGAGCGAGGAGGTCCGGCTCGAGGACTGGGTGGAGGCCTACCGAGCCCAGCAGCGCCTCCTCGTGCACGAGGCCTTCGGCTGTGATCACCACCTCCTCGAAATCGACGGCGGCGCCGGGGTGAGCGACGAGATCCGGGCCCGCCTGCAGGCGGGCAGCGAAGTCAGCGAGGCGGCCCTCCAAGCCGCCCGTGCCTTCGAGGTCAGCTGGCGTGCCACCCTGGGCGAGGCGGTGGGACGCCACGGCGTCCTGGCGCTGCCGACGCTGTCGGTGAGGCCCCCCCTCCTCGACGAGGTCGGGTCGGGCTTCAACGTGCTGACGGCACCGGTCAACTACGCCGGCTTCCCGGCGATCTCGCTGCCGGTCCCCGTCGCCTCGGCGGACCGCCCGCCGTGCGGGCTGCAGCTCGTCGGGCGGCCGGGAAGCGAGTCCCTCCTGTGCACCGTCGCCGCTCGTGTCGAGGCAGCCGTCTCTAGGTAGCTCGGGCCGGCGCTCAGCCGGCGAGGAGGACGCCGAGCACGAGGGCGGCCAGCGACGCCAGACCGGCCAGGGAGCCCCAGATGGCGAGGCCGGCGCGCGATTTCGCCCGTTGGTGCAGGAAGGCTCCGAGCCCGGCGAGCACGACGACCCCGAGCTTGACGGCGAGGACGACCTTCCAGGCATGCGGTTGGCCCTTGGCGGTGGCCGTCACGTTCCAGATGCCCGTGAGGAGCAGGACGGCAAACGCCGGCCACTGGATGCGCCCGAAGGCTCGGGCGATCCGCTTGGGGGCATCGGGGCCGAGCGATCGGACCTCGGGCAAGAGGCCCGCCAGGACGACCTGTCCTCCCACCCAGACGGCGGCGGCGAGGACGTGCACGGTCAGGCGGATCGCCGTGACGGCGGTGGCGAGGGCCCCGATCAGCATCGCCGCAGTCTGGCCTGCCCTGCCCGCCGCGACCAGTCCGGGCCGCCGCCAGCGGCGGTCGGTGCCCTCGACAAGTGGGCAAACCGTCTGCGAGTGTGTGCCCGTCAGCCTGACCTGGGACGATCGTGAGGTTCTCCATGAAACAAGGGCAAGCCCGCTCCGTGAGCCCCGTCGTCGTGGCAGCGGCCGTCGTCAACACGAAACCCTCCGGAGGCGCCCCCGGCGGGGCCATCGTGACCTGGATCGAATGCGGCTAGCCGATCGATGGCAGAGGTGGTGACGTGAGCGCGGTGTCGTCCTTCGAGCTCGACACGGACACGGCGGTGTCTCCCCTCCTCGACGGCGGTCCCGCCGGGCGCTACGAGGGCGAGCTCGTCGAGCGCTGGAACGTCGGGATCGGCATGAACGGGGGGTACCTCGCCGCCTTCTGCCTACGGGCCGTGCTGGCGGAGAGCGAGCTGCCGGACCCGCTCTCGATGACGATCCACTACCTCTCCCGACCGCTGCCCGGTCGAGCCGAGGTGCACGTGACGGCCATGCGTGTCGGCCGCGGGCACGCCACCTACCGCTTCGAGCTCGTGCAGGACGGCGAGGCGCGTGCGAGCGGGCTCGTGCTCACCGGACGCTTGCGCGAGCCGGGGCCGTACGACTTTGCCCCTGACCCGCCGCAGGGTCCGGGGCCCGAGGAGTCGAGCGCCGTGCACCGCGTGGCGGCGTCGGCGGAGCCGCTGGCGCTCTGGGGCCGCCTGGACACCCGCATCGCCCGCGCCGAGGACATCTTCTTCTTGCGCAGCGAACCGGGCGAGGCGCGCACGGGCGGCTGGACGCGACTCGCCGACGGGCGCCCCACCGACGTGCTCTGTGTGCCGCTGTTCCTCGACTGCTGGCCGCCGGCGGTCTTCTCCCGCACGATGCGGCCCGACGAGGTTGGGGCGCCGACGCTCGAGCTCACCGTGCACTGGCGCAACCGGGTCCCGAGCGGCTGGCTGAACGCCCGTTTCCACTGCCGCCAGCTGTCGGGCGGTTACATCGACGAGAACGGCGAGCTCTGGTCGGCCGACGGCGTCCTCGTGGCGGAGTCCCGCCAGCTCGCCCGTTACTCGGCTGCCGGCGGCGGCTTCGCCTGAGCGCCGCCACCGCCACGGCGCCGTCACCGACGCCTTTGCACAGCCGGTGGCGGGGGCGCCAGTAGCGTGAAGTCCGTGATCGACCGGACACCGTCAACGGCGCTGCTGACAGACCGGTACGAGCTCACCATGCTCGATGCCGCCATCGAGTCCGGCGTGGCGGGCCGGCGGGCGGTTTTCGAGGTGTTCGCCCGGGCGCTCCCCCCCGGCCGGCGCTACGGCGTCGTCGCCGGCGTCGGGCGCGTCGTGGACGCATTGGACCAGTTCCGCTTCGGTGGCGACGAGATCGCCTGGCTCGTGGGGGAGGGGATCGTCTCGGAGGAGACGGGCGAGTGGCTGCGCTCGTTCCGCTTCTCGGGCGATCTCGACGCCTACGCCGAGGGGGAGTGCTACTTCCCGGGCAGCCCAGTCCTCACGATCGAGTCGAGCTTCGGCGAGGCCGTACTGCTCGAGACCGTCGTGCTCTCGATCCTCAATTTCGACTCCGCCGTGGCAGCGGCCGCCTCCCGTGTCGTCGGAGCCGCCGAGGGCCGCCCCGTCATCGAGATGGGATCTCGGCGCACCCACGAGCAGGCCGCTGTTGCAGCCGCCCGGGCTGCCTACGTCGCCGGTTGCGCCTCCTCGTCCAATCTCGAGGCCGGCCGCCTCTACGGCGTGCCGACGGCGGGCACGGCGGCCCACGCCTTCGTGCTGGCTCACCCCGACGAGCGGGCTGCCTTCGCCGCCCAGCTCGACGCCATGGGCACGAGCACGACGATCCTCGTGGACACCTACGACGTCGAGAAGGCGATCCGCACCGCCGTCGAGCTGGCCCGCGAGCGGGGGGCCGACGGCCCCGGTGCCATCCGCCTCGACTCCGGTGACCTACTGGACCAGGCGACACGGGCACGCCGCCTCCTCGACGAGCTGGGAGCCACCGCGACGGGGATCATCATCACGTCCGACCTCGACGAGTACTCGATCGCCGCCCTCGCCCGCGCCCCGGTGGACGGCTACGGCGTCGGCACGCGGCTCGTCACGGGGTCGGGGGCGCCGACGTCGGGCTTCGTCTACAAGCTCGTCGCCGTGGCGTCCGAGAACGGTCGCCTTGCCCAGCTCCACCCCGTCGAGAAGCGATCCCCGGCCAAGCACAGCCTCGGAGCACGCAAACATGCCTCCCGCTGGATCGACGAGGAGGGCCGGGCGCGGGTGGAGTTCGTGCGGCCCGTGCCGGACGATGCCGAGTCCGCAGGGGCCGCCACGGGCACGGGCAGCGGGGGCGAGACGGCGGCCATGGCCAGGACGGTCTCCGGCCGCAACCTCTCGGGCGTCCCCGACGACGTCCCCGACGAGCTCCCCGACGGCTGGGAGGCACGTGAGCTGCAACGCCGCTGGATAGCCGAAGGCGAGCCCGTCACCGACCTCCCGAGTCTCGCCGACTCGCGCGAGCACCACCGGTGGGCGCTGCGCGAGCTCGGCGCCGAAGCCTTCGACCTGCATCCGGGCTCGCCCGTCATCCCGACGCGCTACGGCCGCGCCCCCGGCGATCCCCGCCGGGCGGCCCCCGGTGAGCGCCCGCTGGCGACCGTGAGCGAGATACGGCCCGGTGCGGGGCGCCCGGTGAGCGATGCCGAGGACCGGGACGGCGAGCGGCCGCCCGATCTCGGGCGCGGTCGCCTCCGCCGCTCGGCCAACAGCCTCTGGCCGAATGCCGCCGCCTCCTCGGCTGCCCTCCTCGTCGTCGACGTGCAGCAGGACTTCTGCGAGGGCGGTTCCCTCGCCGTCGCCGGCGGCACGCTCGTCGCCAGCGCGGCCTCTGGCCTCATCGCCAACGAGGCGGGGCGCTACGCCGCCGTTATCGCCTCACGAGACCGTCACGTCAACCCGGGGACGCACTTCGCCCAGCCCGGCACGCTGCCGGACTTCGAGACGTCCTGGCCGGTCCACTGCGTGGCCGGGAGCGAGGGTGCCGAGATCCACCCAGCCCTCGCCGGCGTGGACTGGGATGCGGTCTTCGACAAGGGACGCGACGAAGCCGCCCTCTCGGCCTTCGAGGGCCGGCAGGGGTCCGGCATCGCCCTTGCCACCTGGCTCCTCGACAACGGCATCGACCGGCTCGACATCTGCGGCATCGCCACCGACTACTGCGTGCGAGCCACGGTGCTCGACGCCCGCCAGCTCGGTTTCCAGGTGCGCGTGCTCGTGGATCTCACGGCCGGCGTGTCGCCGGACACGACCGAGCGGGCGCTGCGGGAGATGGCCGAGGCAGGCGCCGAGCTCGTCGGCGACGACATCACCCCCGGGACCGTCGCCGGCATGCTCGCCGAGCAGCTGGCCTTCGACGACCGGTGACGGGCGGCACCGGCCCGCTCGAGGGCATCCTCGTCGCCGACCTCTCCCGCGTCGTCGCCGGCCCGTACGCCACCATGCTGCTCGGCGACCTCGGGGCCGACGTCATCAAGGTGGAGCGGCCGGACAGCGGCGACGACACGCGGGGTTTCGGGCCGCCCTTCGTGGACGGCGACAGCTCCTACTACCTCGCCATCAACCGCAACAAGCGCGGGGTCGCCTGGGATCTCGGCTCGGAGGAGGGGCGGCGCAAGGCGCGGCGGCTGGCCGAGCGCGCCGACGTCGTCGTGGAGAACTTCCGGCCGGGCACAGCCGCCCGTTTCGGGCTCGCCTACGAGGACATCTCGGCGGTGAACCCGCGGGTCGTCTACTGCTCGGTGTCGGGCTTCGGCACGACGGGCAAGGGCGCCGAGCTACCCGGCTACGACTTCCTCCTGCAGGGCGTCGGCGGTCTCATGTCGATCACCGGCGACGCCGGCGGCGAGCCCCGCAAAGTCGGTGTCGCCGTCGTGGACGTGCTCACCGCACAGTTCGCCGCCAACGCCATCGTGGCGGCGCTCTACGAGCGGGAGCGTTCCGGGCTCGGGCAACGCGTCGAGGTGGATCTCCTCTCCTGCCTGCTCTCCGCCCTCATCAACCAAGCCTCCACGTACGTCACGACCGGCACCGTGCCACGCGCCATGGGCAACCGCCACCCCAGCATCGCCCCCTACGAGACGCTGCACGCCTCTGACCGCCTCCTTGTCGTCGCCATCGCCAACGACGGGCAATTCGCCGCCTTCGCCCGAGCCATCGGCCTCGGCTGGATGGCCGACGACGAGCGTTTCGCCCGCAACGCCGGCCGCGTCGCCCACCGCGAGGTGATGCTCGCCATCGTGCAGGCCGAGTTGCACGAGCGGCCGGCGGCCGACTGGGTGCCGGTCATCCAGGGCGCCGGCGTCCCCTGCGGCGTCGTCAACGACATCGCGCAGGCCTTCGAGCTGGCGGAGTCCCTCGGCCTCGATCCCGTCGTGCACCTCGAGCGCTCCGGTAAGGCCCACGCGGCGCCGGCAGGCGTGCCGTCGGGCGCCTCCCAGGTGCGCAACCCGATGGGCTTCTCCCGCACGCCCCCCTCCTATCGGCTCGCCCCGCCCGCCCTCGGCGAGCACACGGCCGCTGTCGAAGCGGAGCTCGGCTTGGCATGATGTCAGCCATGGTCGAGCCGGCCGATCTCGTCGATGTCGAGCGGTACCCGATCCTCGGGCGAGACAGCGCACGAGACGTCGTGGCGGTGGCGCGTGCCGGCCTGGCGGAGCTGGGGGCAGCCGAGCTGCCGGGTTTCGTGCGGGAGGACGCCCTCGGCTACTTGTTGGCCGATTCGCAGCAGCTGGCGCCGCTGGCGTGGCGCTCAGGTGGAGTCGGCACGGCCTATCTGGCGCCCCCGCCTGACGAGGTGCCCGACGGCCACCCCCGGCGCTGGGTGGGCCCCTACTCGACGGGGGCCGTCGCCTACGACCTCTTCCCGGCCTCGTCACCCCTGCGACGGCTCTACGAGTGGGACGCCCTGAAGGACTTCGTCGAAGCCGTCCTCGACGTCGGGTCGCTCTACCGCTACGCCGACCCCTGCGGGGCGCTCAACCTGGCCGTCATGACCGAGGGCGACGAGCTGCAGTGGCACTACGACATGACGGACTTCGTCGTGTCGCTCGCCATCCGCACTGCCGAGTCCGGCGGCGACTTCGAGATGGTGCCCCGCATCCGCTCAGCCGGCGACGAGCACTACCCGGACGTCGCCGCCGTGCTGGCGGGCGACCGCTCCCGCGTCGTGACGCTCGAGATGACGCCGGGCACGCTCTTGATCTTCGCCGGCCGCTACTCCTTGCACCGCGTCTCGCCCGTCGTGGGCGGCACCGACCGCTGGGTCGGGCTCCTCGCCTACGACACCAAGGCGGGCACGGTCAGCTCGCAGTCGCTGCGCGCCGTGCGCTACGGGCGGGAGAGTGCCCCGCCCGCTTAGTGGTGGCTGCGTGCGACGGCGGGCATCGACCGTCAGCCCGCCCGGCGGCGGACCGCCCAGACGGCGGCGGCCGTGCCGTCTCACGACCGAGGCAAGGCCGTCCCCGTCTCGAGCAACGTCTTCAGACTGGCAAGAACCGCAGGCCAGCCATCAGAGATGCTCAGCAGCACCTGGCTGCCGGGCTCGAAGCCGTCGTGGACGACCGTGAGCTTGACCACAGCGGGCCCGGCGTCCTCGATGTCGAAGGCGACCTTGGAGCGGGGCTCAGCTCGCCAGGCGTCAGCGGTGGACTCGTCCATCCCGACCTCACCGGCCCACTCGGGCGAGAACGTGTGCCAGGTGTAGGCCAGCCGGCGAGAGGGATCGGACTCGAGGATCACCTGTTCGGGGTCGCTCACGACGAGCCCGACTTCCTCGTGCACCAAGTCCCAGGTGGAGCCCTCCTCCCAGTCCGAACGGAACGTTTTCGCTCCGGCCTTCTGGTGCCGCCAGTAGCGCTTGGTGTCGGCGGGGTCGGTGAGGCCCTGCCAGACCCGCTCGGGCGCCGCGTTGATGTAGGTCGTGTAGGTAAAGGTCGTCGTCTCCTCGGTGCGTGCGGCCACCTCCCTGCCTTTCTCTCGTTGTGCAACCAACGGTAGCACGTATGGACCCCATGTGCAACAAGTAGTTGCATGTCTGTCCCTGACGTGCTACTATGGGTTGCAGTTGGAGAATGCGGCGAGCGATGCCCTGGCAGCCGCCGGCGTGCCTCGGAAGGGAGCGAAAACGATGGCAGGCCTCGTGATCGAGCGGGAGGTTCTGATCGAGGCGCCGGCAGAGGTGGTATGGCGCACCATCACCGAGCCCGACCAGATGAGCCGGTGGTTCGCCGACCGGGTGGACCTTGTCGTCGCTCCCGGCGCCCACGGCTACATGCAGTTCGGCGACCAGGGCGGCCCCGTCGTCGTGGAGAGCGTCGATCCACCCACCCGCTTCTCATTTCGCTGGAACCATCCCCGCCAGGAGGAGCCGGCGGCCGGCAACTCGATGCTCGTCGAGTTCACGCTCACGCCCGAGGGCGACGAGCGGACGCGCCTGCGAGTCGTCGAAAGCGGCCACGAGCTGCGCGACTGGCCCGACGAGGAGAAACAGCGTTATGCCGACGAGCACCGAGACGGCTGGGCCGAGTTCCTGCAGCGCCTCGCCGGCGTGCTCGCACAGCCATCGAGATGACGGCGCAGGCCGATGACGAGCTGTGGTCGGCCATCGGCGACCCCTCTCGCCGCCGCGTCCTCGACCTCCTCGTCAGCAACGGCGAGGTCAGCGCCAGCTGGCTGGCCGGGCGGGTGCCCTTCTCCCGCCAAGCGGTCTCCAAGCACCTCGTCGTGCTCGAAGAGGCCCGGTTGGTCAGCCGGCGCAAGCAGGGTCGGGAGGTTCTTTACCAGGTAGAAGCCGACCGCCTTGACCAGGCCACCCGGGCGATGGCGGGACTCGCCGCGCAATGGGACCGGCGTCTCGACGTCATCAAAGGGCTCGCCGAGGCGGCCCACGAGGAAGCAAAGGTGAAGCGACGGCGCTGATCCGCCAGAGGTGGTCATCCATCGTCGGCATGACGACGGCCGTCTCGGCTGACCTTGCCGCCCCCGGAGGCGTCGCTCGAGCCGCCAGCCTCACAGCTGAGGACGCTCTGATACCCTGACCATGGCGCTTCTCAGGAGGCGCCCGCCACCCACTTGAGGGAAGTCCGGTCAAAGTCCGGCGCTGGCCCGCAACCGTAGGTGAACCGCTCTCCCGAGAGCAGTTCACGAGCCGGGAATCTCACGGGTGATGTCGCCCTGTACACCGTCGAGGAACACGGGAACTGGGATCCGCGTGGTCACGGTGTGCTCTCTCGGATCTCGATTCCAGAGAGGGTTCACATGCAAACCGTCCACGGCAGCATGCGAGCCGTCGTGCTCGTAACAGCACTGACGGCAGGCCTCGCCATCGCCGGCGGACCGGTCGCCTCGTCGGCGACCGTCGCCCAAGCCGCCCCCCGAGGCGACCTTGCCGCCCGACCGATGACCGCCCCGAGCGCTGGCGCTGCGGCTGCCGGCTGGCTCGGTCGCCAGTTCGAGAGGAACGGCGACCTGCCCGAGACAGAGGGGGAGACGGGCGTGAACTACGTCCCGCTCGCCGTCGTCGCTCTCGCCTCCGCCAAGGTCGGGAGCCACCAGATCAGCGAGGCAATCGCCTACCTCGAGCGCAACTTCGCGTCGTTCGTAGAGGTGCCAGTGTCCAAGTCCAAGTCGGTCGCCGACCCCGGGCGGCTCGCTGAGGTGATCCTGGCTGCCGTGGTGGCCAAGGCGAACCCACGAGCCTTCGGAGGGACCAAGCCGGTCAACAACCTGGTGGCCCGCTTGCTCGCCACCCAGGCCAGATCGGGCACCGACAAAGGCCTCTTCGGCTCCCCGGAAGCGCCGACCGACTCGACGGCGTTTACGCAAGGCCTCGTGCTGACGGCTCTCGCCGCCGTCAGACAGGTCAACGACTCGGGGGCGGCGTGGCTCGTCGCCCAGCAATGCCACGACGGCGGCTGGGAGTCCTACCGGTCGGTCTCGAAGCCCTGCCCGCCTCCGAACCCGACGACATACACCGGGCCCGACACCAACGACACCGCCCTCGCTGTCGAGGGCCTCGTCGCCAGCAAGGTTTCGCCCAAGGTGAGCCCGCTCTCGTTCATCAAGTCCTCGCAGTACCCAGGCGGCGGGTTCGCCTACTACGGCGGTGACGCCAGCTCCCAGGCGCCGGATCCTGACTCCACCGCCATGGTCGCCCAGGCGCTTGTAGCTCTCGGGAAGCTGTCTGCCGTGACCCGCCGCGGTCGAGGCGCAGAAGCTGGTCTCGCCACCTTCCAGCTCGGGTGCAGCTCGCCTGTCTCGCAGCGGGGCGCCTACCGGTACCCCGGCGCCTCCGGTCCCAACCTGTACGCCACGATCCAGGCCATCCCCGCCGTGATGCGAGAGGCCTACCCGATAGCGCCGGGATCGGCCTCTCGTTCCTTGCCGGTCATGTCCTGCAAATGACCCTCTCGGGAGAACGCGTGCACCGACGCAACCTTCGGCTTGTGGCGGCGCTCGTCGCCGTGCTGGCTTCTGTGCTGACAGATGGCGCTCTGCTCGGCGATTCGCTCGCGGCGGGCGCCAGCCCGGCCGGGCTCTCGGCCTGCACCGCCACTGCCGGGGTGCTCGTCGCGGTCGACTTCTCGCACTGGGGTGGGCCAGTCGACCTGGGCTGTGCTTCCGGGCGGCAGGCCGATGGTCTTGACGCCATGCATGACGCCGGCTTCCTCACCGCAGGCGACGAGGCCGCCGGCGACGCTTTCGTTTGCCGCATTGGCGTCGCTTCCAAGGGAGACGGGAGCGAACGGCCGACGCCGGCCGAGGATCCATGCGTCAGCACGCCGTCGGCCTCGGCCTACTGGGCGTTCTGGATCGCCGACGCCGGCCAGGGCGCCTGGAGCTACAGCCAGTCGGGCGCGGACTCCTACCAACCCGCACCCGGCAGCATCGAGGGTTGGGGCTTCGGGTCCGGCGGCGCGCCGAGCGTGACCCCGGCACAGCTGCGAGCCGAGGCTGCCCCACCGCCGACCACGAGTGTGCCATCGACCTCCAGCGCACCGACGACCGTGCCGGATACGACGACGCCGACCACGATTGCGGGCGGGACGACACTCCCATCCATCGCCCCGCCGACGACGGTCGGCGGCTCCAAGGGGCACGAGCCCTCGGCGCCGACGACCACATCCCCGGACACGACGTCGACCACGACTCGCCTCACGCACATCGTCGCCGTGGGCTCCGGCGCCGGCACGTCGCCGGGTGGGTCTGCGGGCACACCGACGGGGGCTCTCATCACCGTGGCGCTTCTCACCATCTTGGCGGCGTCCGGCGGAGCCGTCGCTTGGCGGAGGTGGCGGGCCGGATGACCGGGCGGCGGCTTCCTCGAACGCTCCACCCGATCGCCTGGTGGATCTGGGCGCTCGGGCTGGCGGCTGCCGTCACGCGCACGACGAACCCGCTTCTGCTGTTGCTGGTCGTGAGCGTTCTGGGCCTCGTGGTCGTGAGCCGGCGGGGTGACGCGCCGTGGGCGAGAGCTTGGCGGTACTACCTGCTGCTCGCTCTGGTCGTGGTTGCCATCAGGGTCGTGTTCCGGGTCGTCTTCGGCGGCGACGTCACCACCGTGGGAGAGCACACGCTGTTGCGGCTTCCCCATGTGCCTCTTCCGCATTGGGCTGCCGGTGTGCAGATCGGCGGGCCGGTGACGGCCGAGGAGCTCTTGTCGGCCCTCTACGACGGCATGCTTCTCGCCACGCTGCTGTGCTGCGTCGGCGCCGCCAACGTCCTCGCCAACCCCAAGAGGGCGTTGCGCATCCTGCCCCGCGCCCTCTACGAGCTCGGCGCCGCCGTGGTAGTCGCCATCAGCATCGCCCCTCAGCTCGTCGAGAGTGTCCAGCGGGCCAGACGGGCGCAACGGTTGCGGGGCAACGACGCCACCGGTTTCCGAGCACTGCGGGTCGTGGCCGTGCCCGTCCTCGAGGACGCCCTCGACCGTTCGCTGATGCTCGCCGCCGCCATGGACGCACGCGGTTACGGGAGGCGGGCCGATGCCTCACCGCTCGCCCGCCGAGTGACCGCCTCATGCCTGCTCTGTGGCGCCTCCGGGCTGTGCCTGGGAGCCTACGGACTCCTGGCGACGGCGGGGCCTCGCTGGGTCGAGCTCATCGCTTTCGGGGTAGGAACCCTGGCATGCGCCACCGGAATGGTCGTGGGGGGACGACGGGTCCGGCGAAGTACCTACCGGCCGGACCCCTGGCGCTGGCCCGAATGGGGCGTGACAGGCTGTGGACTCGTGCCGGCAGCCGTCCTGATGTTCGGCTCGTCAGCCGGGCTCAACCCGTCCACCGTCCCGCTCGTGTGGCCGACGCTGCCGCTTTGGCCGGCGCTGGCGATCCTCGCCGCGGCGGCGGCCGCCGTCCTGGCCCCCCCGCCGGCGCGACCCCTCGCCTCCCCGGCGGTCTCGCCGCCCGTCGAGCAGCAGCCGGTCGTCGAGTCGCCGGTAAAGGTCTCACCGTGATCGAGTTCGAAGGGGTGACCGTCACCTATCCGGGCGCTTCGGAGCCGGTGCTGAGACACGTGGACTTGAGCCTCCCCGAAGGCGAGCTGGTGCTGGTCGTGGGGCGGACGGGCGCTGGTAAGTCGACGCTCCTCGGTGCCGTGAACGGCTCCGTCCCGCACTTCACCGGAGGCAGGCTTCGCGGGCGGGTGTCCGTCGCAGGCCGCGACACGAGGACTCATCCCCCTCGCGAGCTCGCAGACGTCGTCGGTATGGTCGGCCAGGACCCGCTCGCCGGCTTCGTCACTGACTTCGTGGAGGAGGAGTTGGCCTACGGCATGGAACAGCTTGGAGTGCCGGCCGACGTGATGCGAAGGCGCGTCGAGGAGACTCTGGACCTGCTCGGCATCGCCGACCTGCGCGACAGGCCGCTTCGGACTCTTTCCGGCGGCCAGCAGCAGCGGGTCGCGATCGGCGCAGTCCTCGCCGCCCACCCGGCTGTCCTGGTGCTCGACGAGCCGACGTCGGCCCTCGACCCGACGGCGGCCGAGGAGGTCCTGGCCAACATCACGCGGCTGGTGCACGACCTCGGCACCACCGTCCTGCTGGCTGAGCACCGCCTCGAGCGCGTCGTCCAGTACGCCGATCGCTTGGTCGAGGTCCTTCCCGACGGCTCCGTGCGGGACGGCTCACCAGTGGACTTGATGGCCGACGCGGCCGTGGCGCCACCGGTCGTTTCCCTCGGCCGGCTCGCCGGCTGGACACCGCTGCCGCTCTCGGTCCGCGACGCCCGCCGAATGGCCGAACCACTGCGACGCCGCCTCCCGGAGGTGCCTCCCGACGGCAGCAGGAGCGCTGCGAGCCGTGCGGACCGGGCCAAGGTCGGTCAGGGCATCCCGCTGCTGTCAGCCCAGCGCATCGTGGTCCGCCACGGTGCGGTCGTGGCCGTGCGCGGGGTGACTCTGGATCTTCGTGCGGGCGAGGTTGCGGCCATCATGGGCCGCAACGGTGCCGGCAAGTCTTCCCTCTTGTGGGCAATGCAGGGCCAAGGCCCACGACAGGGGGGCATCGTACGGGTGGCGGGCCAAGACCCCGCCCGCCTGGCGCCCTCGCAAGCGCGTCGCCTCGTCGGCCTCGTCCCTCAGGACCCGAGCGACCTGCTCTACCTCGAGACCGTGGCCGCCGAGTGCGCGCAGGGCGACAGCGACGCCCTGGAGGCGGTCACAAGACGACGGCGCAAGGCATCGGGCTCGCCGCTCCCAACCGGTACGACGCGCCGCTTGCTCGACCGTTTCGCCCCCGGAGTGCCCGATGAAGCGCACCCCCATGACCTTTCCGAAGGCCAACGCCTCGCTCTCGCACTCGCCGTGCAGCTAGCCCCAGAACCACGCGTCGTGCTGCTCGACGAGCCGACGCGAGGCCTCGACTACCCGGCCAAGGCGGCCCTCGTCGAGGTCGTGCGCAGCCTCGCCGCGGATGGTCGGAGCGTGCTCGTGGCCACCCACGACGTCGAGTTCGCCGCCGCGGCCGCCGACCGCGTCGTGGTGCTCGCGGCTGGAGAGGTCGTCGCCGACGGGCCGACCGCAGAGGTGGTCACCTCCTCACCGGCCTTCGCGCCTCAGACGGCGAAGATCCTCGCGCCACTGCCTTACCTCACCGTCGATCAAGTTGCCTGTGGCCTCGCGGTCGGAGCGGCGTCGTGAGCGCGGACGCCGTCCCGGTCGGGCCCCGCTCCCGAGTCGTGATCGCCGTCGCCTCGCTGCTCGGCCTTGTCTCGGTCGGCTGGCCTTTCGTTGTGGCGCCCGGCCGGGTCGGCGGGGGCCTTGTGCCGCCTTTGATGTTCGGCCTGCTCCTCGTACTGGTCCTGGCGGTGGTCATGGCCGAGCTGGCGGACGGCGGCATTGACCCCAAGGCTGTGGCCCTCATCGGCGTGCTGTCAGCTGTCGGCGCCGCTCTTCGTCCCCTCGGGGCGGGAACGGCCGGCATCGAGACCGTCTTCTTCATGCTCGTGCTGGCCGGGCGCGTCTACGGTCCGGGCTTCGGCTTCGCCCTTGGGGGCACGACAATCTTCGCCTCGGCGCTGATCACCGGCGGGGTGGGACCGTGGATGCCGTACCAGATGTTCGCGACGGCTTGGGTGGGAATGGGCGCCGGCCTCCTGCCACGGGCTACGGGCCGGCGCGAGGTGCTCCTTCTGGCGACGTACGGGGCGATTGCGGCCTACGCCTACGGGCTTGCCGTGAACTTGTCGTCCTGGCCCTTCGCCGTCGACCCCCAGAGCACCATTGCCTACGTGCCGGGAGCGGCGTTGAGCACGAATCTCGTCCGCTACTTGGCTTTCGATACCACGACTTCGCTCGGCTGGGACACGGGCCGGGCCATCACCACGGTCGTCTGCATCCTCGTGGTCGGCCGGCCGGTGCTGGCGACCCTCCGGCGCGCCGCCCGGCGCGCCGCTTTCGACGCCCCGGTCGTCTTCGAGCCGGCGCTCTCACGCCTTCAGCTCACTCTCGAGCAACCACCGTCCGAAGCCACACGGCCTCCGAGTCGGTCGGCGACGGCGAAGCTCCGCGGCGCGGAGTGACGACCTGATTCCGCGCCCGATGTGGCTGGTCGTTCGGATGGTCACGGTCCCCTCCAGCGGCATCCCCAGCCGGCGACCCACCAGGTCATGACGTGCTTGCCGCCGTTCCACAGGGAGTGCCGCGACGATGGGGCCGAACGGCGTTCCCTGTCCGCCCGACCTCGCACGTGGGGAACGTCACGACTGCGCCACAATGCGGCATCTGCACGCTGCCGACGGCCTGCGGCGCGTCTCGCCAGCGGGTTGGCTATTTCGCGAAGACGAGGTCCCGCGTGAGTTCGTCGAAGCCGATCGAGCGGTACAGGCGCCGCGGGATCGGGTAGTCATCGTCGCCCCGGCAGCTGACGACGGCCCGGGTGGCGCCGACCGCTCGCGCCTGTTGCATCCCGAACAGGCTCACGGCGCGGGCAAGGCCGCGTCGTCGGTAGTCAGGGCGGGTCCCGACCGGCTCCAGCTGCGCGGTCCGGTTGATCTCGTCGTACCAAACGAAGGCGTAGGCGGCGAGCGAGCCGTCTGGGGACGCGGCGAACACCGCGAGATCGTCGCGGTAGGGCCACGAGGAGCGGACCCCGCGCAGGCTGTCCAACGAGAACGCTGACGGGTGCCATGCCGCCTGGTGCACGGCCACGATGTCTACCGGGTCGACATCGGCCGCCGTCCTCAGCCGGAATCCCGGCGGCAGCACCGGTTCCTCGAGCTCCCCGAGGGGTCTGTGATTCAGCTGCGACCACGGGGCGCTTTGATCCCGGCGGTATCCGTGGCGCCCGAGCCGCTCGACGGCGTCCTCGTTTGCCACCCGCGTCGAGGTGCACCGCCGGGCACCGCCTGCCACCGCATCGAACCACTGAAGCACTTCGTCGAGGAGTTCCCGGTGGTCAGGGTGGACCTGCCAGACGAGCCTCGTGTCGCCGAGCTCATCCCGGCCCTCGGCGATTCGGATCATCTCGGGGAGCGTCACCCAACCCCAGGCGACCGTGCGACCACCGTCGAGCCACAGCCGGTGTCGCCACTCGGCGGCGCGTCGGTTCTGACCCGAGCCCCACGTCCAGGCCAGCTCGCCGAGGCTCGCGTCGGTGTTGACGGCCCCGGGATCGAGAGACCACACCGCTCGAGCGAGCTCCTGCATCGCCCGCAGCTCACTCGTGCTGGGCGATGTCCCGTCAACCACGCCGCTTCCTAGGGCTTGCCTTCGTCGGCTTCCTCCACCCAGGCCGGCGTGTTCTTCGTCGCCCAGGCACGGGAGATGCGCCCCGTGATCATGGATCGCAGCTGCTCGGGGCGGTTGAGGGCGTAGTAAATGTGGCCGAGGACGCCGACGGCGATGGCGATGAAGCCGACGTCGTGCACGAGCGTGGCGCCTTGCTGCCAGTTGATCCAACTGACGGGTGCGAAACGCATGAGGACGCCGGTGGCGAGCATGACGAGCATGCCACTGCCCACGAAGGCGGCCTCGGCTTTCTGGCCGCCGTTGAACTTTCCCTTCGGCGCCCCGGAACGCCGTGCCTTGCGGTGGAACCAGTCCCAGTCGGCCACCGACCAGCGGTCGAAACGCCGCAGATCCCGCACGAGACGCTCCCGCCACGGGCCGAGCACCCCGACGAGGAGGGGCACGAGGAGGCCGAGACCGCTGTAGACGTGGATGTTCTCCACGATGGCGCGGTGGCCGACGACCAAGGCGATGGACGGGATGTAGAGGATGGCGCCCGTGGCGAGCAGCTCCAGCATCAAGACGGCTGTCGTCCAGTGCACGGCGCGCTCGACGACGTCGAACCGCTCGATCGTCTTGGGCGGGCGGCGGTTGGCCGCCGGGGCGGCGGGCGAGGCGTCCGAGCGCAGGCTCACGAGTTGCCGCCGATCCAGGCGTTCACGGCGTAGCCGTTGTCCTCCCAGAAGCCCGGGATGACCTCGTTGAGGACCTGGATGCGGTCGAGCCACTTGATGGACTTGTAGCCGTACATGGGGGCGACGTAGAGGCGGACCGGCCCGCCGTGCTCGGGCGTGACGTCGTCTCCGATCATCTCGTCCGCCACGAGGACGTCGGGCAGCTGTGCCTGGCTCATCGTGAGGGACTCGGTGTAGACGCCGTCGCCGGAGAAGAAGCGCAGCGCCGTTGCACCCGGCTTGACGCCGGCGTGAGCGAGCACCTCGGAGAGGCGGACGCCTCCCCAGTGGACGTCCGGCACGCGCCAGCCCGTCACGCACTGGAAGTAGTGGACGAGCTGGGTGCGTTTCATCGCCCGCAAGTCGCCGAGCGAGAGATCGAGGGGGTGCTCCACCATGCCGTCGACGCGCAGGCGGTAGGTCGCCGGGGCGATCGTCGGGATCGAGCCCGTGACGGTGTAGATGCGGAACTCGTCGGCTCCCGGAACGAGGGCGCCGAGGCCGCCGAGGTCGTTGCTGATGCGGGTGAGGGCACCGCCCAGCCGGTTCTCGACACGGGACCCGAGGACGATGCCGGCGGCTCCGAGCGTGGCGACACCGAGGACGGCGCGGCGGCCGACATGCGTCGTGTGCTCAGGCTGGTTCTTCGTATCGTCGTCCGGGCTCATCGTGCCCCCTGCGGGCGTTCAGGTGTCATCTGTGGCGTCAGTCTTGTCGCTGCCGGGCCGCTCGTGTTGTCGGCCCTCTTCACTCAGTCTGATGTACGGATGCGAGCGTTACAGCGATTGGGCGTTTTGAACCCTCGGCCGGGAGGACGTGACCGGTGTTGACGAGGATGAGCGGGTCGCGCGGCGCCAGAGAACGGTCATGCCTTCCCGTCCGGCTCCGTCGTGTGGGTGGCACCGCGTCGTCGGGCACCGTCACCCCTGTCGTGGTGCCGCTAGGTTGCCGTCATGCGCTACCAACAGCTCGGCCAGTCGGGCCTCATGGTGTCGGTCGTAGGTCTCGGGGCGAACAACTTCGGCGGCCGCCTCGACCTCGCTGCCTCCCGGCCGGTCATCGAGAGCGCTCTCGATGCCGGCATCACGCTCATCGACACGTCCGATTCCTACGGGTCACAGGGCGGCTCCGAGACGATCATCGGCTCGGTGCTGGCCGCCAACGGGCGTCGGGACGAGGTCGTCATCGCCACGAAGTTCGGCTCCGACATGGCCGGATCGAACGGACCCGACTGGGGTGCACGGGCGAGCCGCCGCTACGTCATGGCTGCCGTGGAAGCCTCCCTGCGGCGCTTGCAGACCGACCACATCGACCTCTACCAGCTGCACCGCCCCGACGGACTGACGCCGCTCGCCGAGACGCTCTCGGCCCTGCACGATCTCGTCGTCGCCGGCAAGGTCCGCTACATCGGCTCGTCCAACCTGGCCGCCTGGCAGGTCGCAGACGCCGAGTGGACCTCGCGTGAGCTCGGCATCAGCCGCTTCATCTCGGCGCAGAACCACTACTCGCTGCTCTCGCGTGGCATCGAGGGCGAGCTCGTGCCGTGCTGTCTCGCACACTCCGTCTCGGTCATCCCCTACTTCCCCTTGGCGAGCGGTCTGCTAACGGGCAAGTGGCGCAAGGGTGAGGAGCCGCCTGCGGGCAGCCGCCTCGCCGAGCCGTGGGGGAGGGCCATGGCGAGCTCGAACGCCGCCGGTTTCGAGATCGTGGAGAGGCTGCGCTCCTTTGCCGAGGCCGCCGGCGTCCCCTTGGTGTCGGTGGCGATCGGCGCCCTCGCCGCGCAACCGGCCGTGGCATCGGTCATCGCCGGCGCCACCTCGGCCGAGCAGGTGCAGGCGAACGCGGCGGCTTCCGACTTCGTGCCGACGCCCGAGCAGCTCGCCGAGATCGACGAGATCGCTCCCCGCGGGCGCTGAGGGCCCGCTGTTCAGTCGCCGAGCTCGCGGCGGCGGCGCCTGACGTACTCCTCGAGCTCGGCCCGGATGGCGTCGTCGAGGGGCGGCTGCTCGTAGGCCTCCAGCGTCTTGGCGCACAGCTGCCCCGCCCGGGCGGCGGCGTCGAGCGCCCCGTCGCGCTGCCACCGCTCGAAGTTCTTCGAGGAGGAGAGCATCGGCCGGTAGAAGCAGTCACGGAAGCGTTCCATCGTGTGGGCGGCTCCGAGGAAGTGGCCGCCGTGGCCGACCTCCTCGTGGGCGCCGAAGGCGAGGGAGGCCTCGTCGATCTCGAGCGGGGTGAACTCGACCTGCATCATCTTCACGAGCTCGATGTCCATGATGTACTTCTCGTAGCAGCTGACGAGCCCGCCCTCGAGCCAGCCGGCGGCGTGCATGACGAAATTCGTGCCGGCGAGGAACGTCGGCAGCAGCGTCATGAGGGCCTCGTAGCCGGCCTGGGCGTCCGCCGTCTGGCTCGAGGTCAGGCATCCGCCGGTGCGGAAGGGCAAGCCGAAGTGGCGGGCGAGCTGCCCGGTGCACAAAAGGCCGATGCCCGACTCGGGCGTGCCGAAGGTGGGCGAGCCGGACTGCATGTCGATGTTGGAGAGGAACGAGCCGAAGATCACCGGGCAGCCGGGAGCGATGAGCTGTGAGAGGGCGATCCCTGAAAGGGCTTCTGCCAGCTGTTGCACGAGGGCGGCGGGGATCGTGACCGGGGACATGGCGCCCATCAGCAAGAAAGGGGTGAGAACGACCGGCTGGCGCGCCCGGTTGTACTCGAACTGGGCGTCCAGCATGCGATCGTCCCAGCGCAGCGGGGAGTTGCAGTTGATGAGCGAGATCGTGGCGGGCGTCTGCCGGATGGTCTCGGCGCCGCCGAAGAGGATCTCGGTCATGGCGATCGTGTCGGCGGCGTTCGGGCCGGAGACGACGTTGCCCATGTAGATCTTGTCGGTGACGGTCTGCAGGGCGAAGATCATGTCGAGGTGGCGGGAGTCGAGGGGGGCGTCGTTGGGCTCGCAGATGACGCCGCCGGCCGAGTCGATCTCGGCGAAGCTCTGCGAGAGCATGCTGAAACGGCGGAAGTCCTCCATCGTGGCATCGCGCCGTACGGCCCCCTCGCGCACGAAGGGCGGCCCGTAGACGCCGGAGAAGACCATGTGGTCGCCGCCGATGTGGACGGACTTCGCCGGGTTGCGGGCCTGCACGTCGAACTCGGCGGGGGCGAGCGCCACCTGCGCCAGCACGAACTCGGGATCGAGGTAGACGACCTCGCCGTCGGTCCGCTGCCCGGCGGCGGCGAAGAGCTCGACCGCCTCCGGCTTGGCGAACTGCACGCCGATCTCCGAGACGATGCGCCGCCAGCCCTTGTCGAGGACGCCGATGGCGTCTTCAGAGAGGATCTCGTAGCGGGGCATGCGGTTCCGGAACACGGTCACCTCGTCCGATCTCGTATGGTAACTTGCCTATCACATAGTAGAACAGTGTTCCGCAACATGGAACTCGACGGGCGCTGCGCCCGAGAAGCCGACCCAACCCGCACGATCTCCCGGGATCCCATGACCGACGCGACGAGCTCCGCAAACCCGACCGGCACCCAGGCCGTAGACCGGGCCGCCCGCCTGCTGACCGAGATCGTCGACTCCCGCGAGGCGGTGACCTTCTCGGAGCTGGCCGCCGTCACGGGTCTCGCCAAGAGCACGACGTCGCGCCTCCTCTTCGCCCTCGAGCGGCACGGCCTCGTGCGCCGCGAGGCGAACAACGGCTACCGGCCGGGCGCCGTCTTCATCCGCTACGCCTGGAAGGCCGGGCGGGAGGCGGATCTCGTCGACGTGGCGCACCCGTTCCTCGAGCGCCTCGGGGAGCGGACGGGGGAGACCGTCAACCTCGGGGTCACGAACCGGGGGCTCGTGGAGCAGATCGCCCAGGTGGACAGCCGCTACGTCCTCGGCGGCACGAACTGGGTCGGGCGGGCCGTTCCCCTCCACTGCACGGCGCAAGGCAAGATCCTGCTCGCCCACGGCGCCGCCGAGCTTCCTGCCGGCAGGCTGGAGCGCTTGACGCCGTACACGATCACGAGCCGCGCCGCCCTGACGGCCCAGCTCGACGACGTGCGCCGCCGCGGCTTCGCCGTGACGGCCGAGGAGCTCGAGCCCGGCCTCGTCGCCATCGCGGCGCCCGTGCAGCGCGAAGGTGGCGCCGTCGTGGCGGCCCTCTCCGTCTCGGGCCCGATTGCCCGCCTGGCGCCCGGGCGCATCGGCGACGTCGCCGCCGCCTGCGTGTCGGAGGGCAACGCCCTGTCACGCCTGCTCGGTCATCGTCCACGAAGGGAGGGAGCGGCATGAACGAACAGGAGCTGCTCGCGCAGCTGTACGACTTCACCCTCGTCGGCAACGCGCCCGAGGTGCTCCAGCTCACCAACGCCGGCCTCGAGATGGGCATCACGCCGGAGTCGCTCCTGTTCGACGCCCTCATCCCGTCGCTCGAGGAGGTCGGGGCGCGCTTCGAGCGCGGGGACTTCTTCGTGCCCGAGATGCTCATCGCCGGCCGTGCCATGGCGGGCGCCCTCGAGCGCCTGCGCCCGCTCCTGGCCGAGACGGGCGTGGAGTCCGTCGGCACCTTCGTGATGGGAACGGTGAAGGGCGACGTCCACGACATCGGCAAGAACCTCTGCAACATCATGCTGGAGGGGGCGGGCTTCCACGTCATCGACCTCGGCGTGCAGGTGTCGCCGGAGAAGTTCGTGGCGGCCGTGGAGGAGCACCAGCCGGACATCGTGGGTTTCTCCGCCTTCCTCACCACGACGATGCCGATGTTCAAGGCCAACATCAACGCCCTCGAGAAAGCCGGCCTGCGCGACAAGGTCATCGTGATGGTGGGGGGCGCCCCCGTCACCCAGGAGTACGCCGACGCCGTCGGCGCCGACGGCTACGCGGCCGACGCCTCCACGGCCGTCAGCCGCGCCAAGGAGTTCATGAAGCAGCGCCGCAGCGTGCAGCCGGCCTGAGCTGCGGCCGGCGCCCCCTCGAGCAACAGGAAAGATTGGTCGCACGTGCACACCGTTTTGCGCTCCTCCTCGAGAGAGGTCGTCATCGGCGACGACCAGCCGTTCTGCGTCATCGGGGAGCGGCTCAACCCGACCGGGCGCCGGCTCTTCCAGGAGCAGCTGCGGGCGGGCGACCTCTCACGCGTCGAGATCGACGTCGCCGAGCAGGTTGCCGCCGGCGCCATGGTGCTCGACGTCAACATGGGCGTGCCGCTCGCCGACGAGGCCGAGCTCATGGTGACGGCCGTTCACCTCATCCAGCGCCTGACGGATCTGCCCCTCGTCATCGACTCGTCGATCGTCGAGGTGCTCGAGGCGGGCCTCGAGACCTACGAGGGCAAGGCCCTCGTGAACTCCGTGACGGCCGAGGACGAGCGCCTGCAGGCCATCCTTCCCCTCGTGAAGCGCCATGGCGCCGCCGTCATCTGCCTGCCCAACGACGAGGAGGAGATCCCCGAGCAGCCAGAGCGACGCCTCGAGCTCGTGCGCAAGATCGTCGAGGTCGCCCACGGCCAGTACGGCATCGCCCTCGAGGATCTCGTCATCGACCCGCTGGCGATGCCCATTGGGGCCGACACGGTGCTCGTGCGCCGCACGCTCGAGACGATCGGGCTCATCACAGAGGAGTTCGGGCTCAACACGACGCTCGGCGCCTCGAATGTGTCATTCGGCATGCCGAATCGCGCCGCCATCGGGGCCGCCTTCGTGCCCATGGCGATGATGGTCGGCTTGACGAGCGCCATCATGGACGCCCGCTCGGCCCAGCTCGTGCGCGCCGTCAAGGCCGCCGACCTCCTGCTCGACCGCGATCCCTGGGGCGCTTCCTGGATCGCCCGTCACCGCGCCGAGCAGGCGCAGGCCAAGAGCGACGCCGCCGCACCGGCGGACATCCCGGTGGCTCCGATCGGAGCGGGTTGAGCGCGGAGAGGCCGTGACGGCCGTGCACGACGGCATCGGTCGGGTCGACCTCTCCTTCCGGCCGAGCGGCCGCCAGGTCCGAGTCCCGGTCGGGGTCACGCTCTTCGACGCCGCCAGTTGGAACGGCATCGCCATCGACTCGACCTGCGGCGGCCACGGCACGTGCAAGAAGTGCAAGGTGCAGGTCCTCGGCGGCGACGCCGCCATCACGCCGCTCGACACGCGGGCCTTCCTCCCCGACGAGCTGCGAAAGGGCTGGCGCCTCGCCTGCCGGGTCGAGGTCGGCTCCGACCTCGAGGTGGAGGTCCCCCCGCTCGAGACGCGGCCGAAAGCCGCCACCGTCGGCGTCGGGCGCAAGGTCATCCTCCGCCCAGCGGTTCAGAAGCGCCACCTCCTCCTCTCCGTCCCCTCCCTCTCGGACCAGACGAGCGACGTCGAGCGGCTGCTGGCCGCCATGGACGACCTCGAGCTGCGGATCGACCTGCACGCCTTGCGGCGCCTCGGCAAGCTCATGCGCCTCGACCACAACACGAGCGGGCCCGACGGCGGTGTGACCGCCGTCATCGTCGACGACGTCCTCGTCGACATCGAGGCGGGCGACACGAGCGACCGGCTCTTCGGCATCGCCTTCGACCTCGGCACGACGACGGTCGTCGCCACCCTCCTCGACCTCGCCACGGGCACGCCGGTGGCCGTCGCCTCCAAGCTCAACCCGCAGCAGAGCTTCGGCGCCGACGTCATCACGCGGATCAGCACGATCATGATGGACGAGCGGGCGCTCGAGCGCCTCACCGGCCTCGCCCACGGCGTCCTCGACGAGCTGGCGCACGACGTCTGCAGCGAAGGCGGCGTGCAGCCGTCCGAGGTCTACGAGATCGCCGTCGCCGGCAACGCCACGATGACCCACATCGTGCTCGGCGTCGACCCGGAGCCGCTCGGTATGGCGCCGTTCGTCATGACGGCCCGCCAATGGCCCGAGATGCTGGCGAGCGAGCTCGGCGTGCACGTGCACGCCCGCGCACGCGCCGTCGTCTTCCCCGCCCTCGGGGCCTACGTGGGCGGCGACATCATCGCCGGCCTTCTCGCCTCCGGCATGGACCGCGATCCGCGCACCCGCCTGTTCATCGACATCGGCACGAACTGCGAGATCGTCCTCGGCAGCAACGAGCGGCTGCTCGCCACGGCGGCCCCCGCCGGGCCGGCCTTCGAAGGCGCCGCCATCCGCTGCGGCATGCGGGCTTCCGCCGGGGCGATCGAGGGTGTCCGCATCTCGCAGAGCGACATCGAGCTGCGCGTCATCGGCGACGTCGAGCCGATCGGCCTGTGCGGCTCCGGGCTCGTCGACGCCGTCGCCGAGCTCGTGTCGCTCGGTCTGCTCGACCGCTCGGGGCGTTTCGTGGCGGACGAGGAGGCTGCTCGCATCGCCCCCGGCGTGGCGCCGAGGCTCACGATGGTGGGGGCCGAGCGCGTCTTCGTGCTGTCGTGGCGGGACGAGGCGGAGGCCTCCATCTACCTCTCGCAGCGCGACGTCCGCGAGCTGCAGTTCGCCAAGGCCGCCATCGCGACGGGATGGCACCTGCTCCTCGAGGACGCCGGCCTCGTGGCGAGCGATGTGCAGCAGGTGCTCCTCGCCGGCTCCTTCGGCAGCTACCTGTCGCCGGCGAGCGCCGTGCGGCTCGGCCTCGTGCCGCCGCTGCCCGTGCTGCGGGTCGTGAGCGCCGGCAACGTGGCCGGCGAGGGGGCGAAGATGGCCTTGCTCAGCGTCCGCGAGCGCGCCGGCGCCATGGCCCTGCTCGAGGAGGTGAACTATGTCGAGCTGTCCGATCGTGCCGACTTCAACGACCGTTTCGTCGAGCTGCTGCAGTTCCCCGCCTGAGGAGACCGCAGCGCCGGCGCCGGCAGGAGCGGTGGCGTCGCGGGGGAGCGGGCCGTCGCCGGTGAGCGGGCCGCTCGAGGGGAGCAAGCGGCTCGCCGTCATCGCCTGCGGTGCCATCGCCGCGCAGGTGCGGGCGGCCGCCGAGCGGAGCGCTCACGGCGGCGGCGACGTCGAGGTCCACACCCTCCCCCCCCTGCTCCACAACCGCCCGCAGCTCATCGCCGGCGAAGTGGCCCGGCTGGCGCGCCGGCTGCAGGAGTCCGGTCGCACCGTCGTCGTCGCCTACGCCGACTGCGGCACCTACGGCGGCCTCGACGAGGTCTGCGGCGCCCTTGGCCTGCGACGGCTCGGCGGCCTGCACTGCTACGACGTCTTCGCCGGCCCGGGCCGCATCGCCCGGCTCTTCGAGGAGGAGGCGGGCACCTATCTCCTCACCGACTTCCTCGTGCGCAGCTTCAACCGCAGCGTCGTGCGCGAGCTCGGGCTCGACCGTCACCCCGAGCTGTGGGCCGACTACTTCGGCAACTACCGCCGGCTCGTGTGGCTGGCGCAACACCCGACGGCGGAGCTCCAAGGCCTGG
>JBKQSP010000027.1:0-3263 GCA_052143575.1 Acidimicrobiales bacterium | reverse complement strand
TGGCTGCCTCGATCGCCAAGACCTCCCGGCTCCTCGTCGTGCACGAGGACGTGCTCACGGGCGGCTTCGGCGGGGAGGTGGCGGCGTTCGCGGCTGATGAGTGCTTCGGGAGCCTGGACGCGCCGGTGAGGCGAGTGGCTGCGACAGACACGTTCGTTGCCTACGAGCCGACGCTCGAGACGGCGATCCTGCCGCAGGTCGAAGACATCGAGGCGGCCGCACGGGAGCTCGCCGCTTACTGAGGCCGAGGCCCGGGCAGCGGCCCCGGCCGAAGCGCCCTCCGCGTCAGCCCCTTCAGCTCCCCGCCGTCTCGGGCGCGAAGCCCTGCCGCATCGTGTTCTCGGTCACGACGCGGGGTTCGACGAACTGGAACAGGTAGTCCGGCCCTCCCGCCTTCTGGCCGAATCCCGACAGCCCGTGCCCGCCGAAGGGCTGGCGGCCAACGACTGCACCTGTGATGGTCCGGTTGATGTAGACGTTGCCGGCGCGCAGCTCGTCGGAGGCATAGCGGATGTGCGCCGGCGAGCGGGAGATGATCCCGGCAGTCAGGGCGTACGGCGTGGCGTTGGCGATCTCGATCGCCTCCTCGAACCCTCTCGCGCGCAAGACTGCAACAACTGGGCCGAAGATCTCGGTCTGGCCGATATCGGACTTTGGGCTCACGCCCGCGACGATCGTCGGCCCGACGAAGTAGCCCCGCTCCGGCAAGTCGTCCCGCAGCAACACGACGTCACCGAAAGAACCGGCCCGTTCCTGCCAGCTGCGGATGCGCTTCACGGCATCCTCGTCGATCACCGGGCCCATCTCGGTGCCCATCTCCCGCGGCGGCCCGATGCGCAGGGCCTTCGCCGCCTCGACGAAGCGCTCGAGGAACAGGTCGTGCACCGCGTCGACGACGACAACCCGCGACGCGGCGGAGCAGCGTTGCCCCGCAAAGCCGAACGCCGACGCGACCGCAGCCGGAACAGCCACGTCGAGGTCGGCGTCCGAATCGACCACGAGGGCGTTCTTTCCGCCCATCTCTGCGAACACACGGCGGACCTCCCGCTGGCCCGGCGCGACACTGGCCCCGAGCTCGTTCAGGCGAAGCCCGACTGCCTTCGATCCCGTGAAGGCGATGGTGGCGACTTCTGGGTGCGTCGCGAGGGGCTCGCCGATCTCCTCGCCTATCCCGGGCAAGAACGCCAGCACACCGTCGGGCAGGCCGCCCTCAGCGAGCGCCTGCACGAGCAGCTGTGCCGTCGCCGGCGTTTGCTCAGCGGGTTTCAGGACCACGGCGTTCCCGGCGACGAGGGCCGCCGCCGTCATACCGGTCGGGATGGCGAGCGGGAAGTTCCACGGCGAGATGACGGCGGCCACCCCTCTCCCGCGATAGGTGAGCCGGTTGATCTCACCCGGCGGCGACTGCACCTTGCCGCCGCGGCCCATCTCGACGGCCTGCCTTCCGTAGTACTCGAGGTAGTCGATCGCCTCGCAGACGTCGCCGTCGGCCTCGGACCAACCCTTACCCGCCTCGAACACCTGTAGCGCCGCAGCATCGAAACGGCGCTCCCTCAGCCACCTCGCCGCATCGAACAGGACCTGTGCCCGCGCCGCGGCCGGGCGCCGGGACCAGTCGCGGTACGCCTTCGAAGCCGACTCGATCGCCCGCGACAGCTCGGCAGGGCCGCAGCAGGCCGAGGTCGCAACTACGGCGGCGGGATCTGCCGGGTCGACCGACACGAGCCTTCGCTCGGTCTCGACGTCCGCGCCGCCGATCCGAGCCGGCACGTAGAGGCCGAGACTTCGCCCGCGCGACTCGACTGACTCGGCCATCGCGTCACGGACCGGAGGCACGAACCACTCCGCCAGCGGCTCGGGCTCGTACGGGCTCGGTGCGCCGGCGTCTGTCACCGGGCGCAAGGAGAGCCCGGGGTGAGCGACCAACGCCCCACCCTGAGGCTGAGGCTGAGCGGCACCAGCCCCCGCTGACGCGGTCTTGCGGACCTTCGGCCGGACGAGCAAGCCCTCGAGGCTCTTGCCCTCGGCAAAACGATGCCGCACGAAGCTCTCGTTCGACGTGTTCTCGAGCAGGCGCCGCACGAGATACGCCATCCCCGGCACGAGCTCCCCCATCGGGGCGTAGACCCGCAGCCGGCGGCCCATCTCGCGGACGGCCTGATGAACGGGCTCCGCCATCCCATACAAGAGCTGGAGCTCGTAGCCGTTCGGCGGGATGCCCGCCGACTCCGCGGTGGCCATGGCATACGCGAGCGACCGGAGGTTGTGCGAGCCGAAGGCCGCCCGGAGAAGTCCGTGATGGCCGTGGAGGATGCGGACGCAACGCTCGTAGTTGAGGTCGGTCTCGGCCTTTTGATCGAACACCGGAGCCGGCCACCCGGCCGCTTGCGCGACGATCGTTTCAGTGTCCCAGTAGGCCCCCTTCACTAGCCTCACCGAGACAGGCACCACTGAAGGCCCACCGGATTTCGCCCGCTCGGCCGCCCAGCTCGCCAGATCTGCAAGGTCGTCGGCGGAGTCGCGCAAGTACGCCTGCACGACGATGCCTGCGTGCAACCCCGACAGCGACGGCTTGGCCATCAGCTCGTGGAACAGCCGGATCGTGAGGGACTTCGCCTCGTACCGCTCCATGTCGAACCAGACTTGGGCGCCGCGTGCCGCTGCGAGCTCGAGGATCGGCAGCAGCCTTCGGCGAGCGCTCTCGATACCGGCGCTGGCGGTGAGGGGATGAAAGTCGGGCGCGAGGGCGCTCGGCTTGATCGACACTGCCACCCGCGGGAGCTCACCGAGGTCGTCGCTCTCGAGGATGGGGCGGGAGGGCCACAGCTCGGCTTGGTCGAGCAGGGCCGAGACAAGCTCCGCCAGCCGGCCCGCATAAGTATCAGCCTCGCGATGGGAGTACGTGTGCTCGCCCAGCAGATCGATGGTCGCCGCCGTGCCACCCCGCCACATCTCTCCCAGCGCCGTCCCCACCTGTGCCGGATCCGAGCCGACGATGAACTGGGCAGCCATCTTGCTGACCTCCCGCCGTGTCAGACCTGCCGCCAGGCCCCTGCCGATGCCGACGCGGTTGGCGAGCTTGGCCGACGCCGCCACCGGCAGCGGTGCGACGCCGCGCTCGAAGTACTCCTCGAGATGCCGGCCCGTGTCGGCGTCGTCGCTCATCGCCGGCAAGACGTCGACGAGCCGGAACAGTTGAGACTGGAACGCGGGATTGCTCATCGCCCAGGACATGAGCATCTCAGTGACCCGCGACATCTTGT
>JBKQSP010000026.1:0-67186 GCA_052143575.1 Acidimicrobiales bacterium | reverse complement strand
ACGCGGCGTTGCTGCGTCAGGCTTTCGCCCATTGCGCAAGATTCCCCACTGCTGCCTCCCGTAGGAGTCTGGGCCGTGTCTCAGTCCCAGTGTGGCTGATCGTCCTCTCAGACCAGCTACCCGTCGTTGCCTTGGTAGGCCATTACCCCACCAACAAGCTGATAGGCCGCGAGCCCCTCCCGAAGCGGTAATCCTTTCCTCACAAGCCCATGCGAGCTCGTGGGGGTATCCGGTATTAGCGGCAGTTTCCCGCCGTTATCCCGATCTTCGGGGCAGGTTGCTCACGTGTTCCGCACCCGTTCGCCACTGAATCTTCACCGGTGTTGCCACCGGATGGACTCCGTTCGACTTGCATGTGTTAGGCACGCCGCCAGCGTTCGTCCTGAGCCAGGATCAAACTCTCCATCGAGATCTCGCACCAAGAAGTTGCCTTCCCGGTGCTTCGATCTGGAGAGCCGGCATCGGGGAAACGGTCCCCCTTTGCCGACTGGCATCAGAAACGGAAATTTGTTGTCCGTTTTCCAATGCATTGACTTCTAGCAACCGCGTGCACCCCGAAGGGCACAGTCGGTTGCCCGCACTGATTTTTGGCTGTTCCTTCTCCGTTGTCAAAGAGCGACGGCGGGACACGCTTCCTTGCGGAAGGAGGTGCCACCGCGCTCGGCGGGCGAGGCTTCCCTGAAGGGAGGTGCCCACCTTGAGGCCCCCGTCCGCAGGCGAAGTGCCTGCCTAGGGGGGCCGGTTCAGAGCAGATTCCCGCTCTGAGCGGCTCTTGATAATAGCAGAGCCGCATATCCTGTCAAATGCACTCCCTGGTCAGCGCAGCGTCGTGGCGGCCTGGAAAGGGCAGCTGGCGACACCGGTGAGCAGGTACAACACCGACGTGACGTTGCCACAGTATCCGGCCGCGGCGACGGGTCGTGCGGTTTCGCCGAGAAACCTCACCGCGACACGTTCGGCTCCTTCAGCACCCAGAAGCGCCAGGGTGCAGCGGCCGTGCTGAGCCGGTCACAGATGCCGATGCGGGGGCCGTGGCCGAGCTCGTCCGCCCCAGGTTCAGCCATGCCGTCATCCAGCAACCGTACAGAGCTCGACCTCGAGAGCAGATCCACTCCGTCGGCAGCGCGATCGAGCCCCATGGCCTGGCAGAGCTTGCCCGGGCCGGAACAGAGATCCTGCTCCCGACGGGCACCTGGGCGCCGCCGGCCCATGGCCTCGAGGCCCGTGAGGGGTGCGAGCGCCCGGATGAGAACGGCCCCGGCCACGCCGGCCGGCTGGCACACGACGTTGCAGCAGTGGTGCATGCCGTAGGTGAAGTAGACGTAGAGATGCCCAGGGGGGCCGAACATGACGGCGTTGCGCTCAGTCGGGCCGCGGAAGGCGTGCGACGCAGGGTCGTCGCCTCCCCGGTAGGCCTCCACCTCCACGATGCGGCCGGAGACCGAGCCGCAGGCCAGCACTTTGTTGAGCAGCCGAGGGGCGACGTCGACGGGATCGGCAGCGAGCAGGCGGCGGAGCTCACCTGCGCGATGTTGGCGGCGGCGTGGTGGAGGCTCTGTGGGCGGCCGGCTGGCGGAGTGCCCCGGCTCCGACCCATCCGGCGGGCTCAGGGGTGCCAGGGCGCCACCCGCTCGGTGTCCTCCTTCAAGCGGGCGGCGAAGCGCTCGAGTTGCACGGCGACGGCGTCGGGGCCGGAGCTGCCGGCTGTTCGGCGCCGGCGCAATGCCGCCACCGGCTCGAGCAGGCTGAGGGCGTCGGTTCCGAAGGCGGGGTGCGATTCGATCAGCTCGGCCATGGGGACGCCCCGCTCGATCGACTCGCGTACGAGCGCCCCCACCAGGTCGTAGGCGTCTCGGAAGCCCATGCCGCCGGCCACGAGCCACTCGGCGAGCTCGACGGCCGCCATGGCGGCACCGTCGGCGGCGGCTTGCATGCGCTCGGTGTTGTACTTCATCGTCGACAGCAGCCCTTCGACCGCCACGAGGGCGAGGCTGATCTGGTCGGACGCATCGAAGAACGGCTCCTTGTCCTCCTGCAGGTCCCGGTTGTAGGCGAGCGGGAGTCCCTTCAGCGTCGTCAGGAAGCCGACGAGGTGGCCGATGAGCCGCCCAGCTTTGCCGCGCGCCAGCTCGGCGACGTCCGGGTTCTTCTTCTGGGGGAGCATCGAGCTGCCCGTCGCCCAGGCATCGTCGAGGCGGAGGAAGCCGAACTCCTCGGTGGAGAAGATCACGACTTCCTCACCGATGCGTGAGAGGTGGACGCCGATGAGGGCGATGTCGAAGAGCGCCTCGGCGAGGAAGTCCCGGTCGCTGACGGCATCGAGCGAGTTCTCGAACCGCGCCGAGAAACCCAGGTCGGCCGCCACGCCGTCGGCGTCGAGGGGCAGGGAGCTGCCCGCCAGGGCGGCCGCACCGAGAGGCGAGACGTCCATACGGGCGAGCGTCGCCAGCAGGCGGTCGAGGTCACGGCTGAAGGCCCACCCATGGGCGAGGATCTGATGGGCGAGCAAGATCGGCTGCGCTCGCTGCAGGTGGGTGTAGCCGGGCAGGTAGGTCTGGCCGGCCTCGTTGGCACGGCGCAGCAGGGTGCGCTGCAGCTCGAGGACCAGGTCGGCGATGCGCGCCAGCTCGTCGCGGACGTAGAGGCGCAGAGCCGTCGCCACCTGGTCGTTCCGGCTGCGGCCGGTGTGCAACTTGGCGCCGACGTCGCCCGCAAGCTGCCGCACGCGTCGTTCAATGGCGGTGTGGATGTCCTCGTCTCCGGGCTCGAACTCGAACACGCCCCTCGCGAGCTCGTCACCGGTGCGCTGCAGCGCCTCGAGCAGAGCCGTCGTCTCGGCGGCAACCAAGATGCCAACTCGGCCGAGGCCCCGCACATGGGCCATCGAACCTTGGATGTCGCTCGGCGCCAGGCGACGGTCGAACGAGAGGCTGGCCGTGAAGGCCATCATGTCCTCGGCGGGAGGGACGCCCATACGGGGGGCCCACAACGTCATGAGCCGGGCGTCTCCCCGAGTGCACCCTGGCGGGCGGCCCAGGTCTCGATCCCGAGGCCGAACAGTCGCACGAAGCCTTCGGCGTCGTCGTGACGGAACGTGTCGGCGGCGTCGTAGGTGGCAAGGTCGTGGACGTAGAGGCCGACCGGGCTGCGCCGGCCGACGACCTCGAGGCCTCCGCCTGGCGTGAGGCGCAAGCGCACCTCACCGGTGACGAAGCGCTGTGTGCTTGCCATGAAGGCCGAGACGGCCTCGCGAAGCGGCGAGTACCAGTGGCCGTCGTAGGCGAGCTCGGCGAATCGGGGCTCGAGACGCGCCTTCTCATGTGCCACGTCACGCTCGAGCGTCATGCCCTCGAGATCGAGGTGAGCCGCGATGAGGGCGAGTGCCCCTGGGCACTCGTAGACCTCGCGGCTCTTGATACCGACGCGGCGGCCCTCCACCATGTCGACGCGGCCGAAACCGATCGAGCCGGCGGCGGCGTCGATGCGGCCGATGAGCTCCACGAGCCCGAGTCGCTCGCCGTCGAGGCTGACGGGCACCCCGCCCTCGAAGCCCACCACGACCTCGAAGGTCTCGGTCGCCGTCGGCACCGTGCGGGTGAACACGTCCGCAGGGGGCGCCTCCCAGGGGTCCTCGAGGATGCCGCACTCGATGGAGCGACCCCAGAGGTTCTCGTCGATCGAGTAGATGCGCTCACGAGAGATCGTAATCGGGAGGTCGTGCTTCTCCGCATAGCCGATCGTCTGCTCACGCGTCATGCCCCAGGTGCGGACGGGGGCGACGATGTCGAGGTCGGGGGCGAGCGCCCGTGTCGCCACGTCGAAACGGACCTGGTCGTTGCCCTTGCCGGTGCAGCCGTGGGCGACGGCGACGGCCCCGAACTGGCGGGCCGTTGCGACGAGGTGCTTCACGATGATCGGTCGCGAGAGAGCCGAGACGAGCGGGTAGCGACCTTCGTAGCGGGCATTGGCGGCGAGTGAGGGCAGGAGGATCTCGCGGGCGAACTCCTCCTTGGCGTCGATGACGACGGCTTCGATCGCGCCGGCGGCTCGCGCCCGCTCGGGGAGGGGACCGACGTCACCGCCTTGGCCGACGTCGACGGCGACAGCGATGACCTCGTAGCCGAGCTCGGCTCCGAGCCAGTGGACGGCCACCGATGTGTCGAGGCCTCCTGAGTATGCGAGCACCACGCGGGGTCCCATGTGAATCGACCTTCCTCCTCGGCGCCTGGCGCCGTCTCCCTCGGCTCGGCGCCGAGCGTACTGATTCTCTGACTGCATGCAATCTCGCCGGCGACCGCACCGGAGCGGCCGACCGGACCTTCGACAAGCGCTGCGACCGGACCTCGACGACGGGGGCTTCATCGACCAGGGCCTCGACGACCGGACGCCGACGACCGACGCCCCGTGACCGACCGAGCCCTACAAGCCGGCGATCTCGGTCAGGCGATCCGCCAGGGCAGCCCCGCCGTCCTCGGCGGCCACCACGAGGACGGTGTCGTCGCCGGCGACCGTCCCGATGACACCGGCGACACTCGTCCGGTCGAGAGCCGAAGCCACGACGTGAGCGGAGCCCGGCGGCGTTCGCAAGACGACGAGGTTGCCCGAGGAGGCCACATCGACGACCCACTCCCCGAGGACCCGGCGGAGGTGCTCGGTGGGCACGACCTGATCCTTCGGCAGCTCGGCGAGGGCGTACACCGTTCGCTCCATGCCGTGGACTCGCACCTTGAGGGCGCCGATCTCCTCGAGGTCGCGCGAGACCGTGGCCTGCGTGGCGTAGATGCCCTCGACGGCGAGCAGATCGGCGAGCTGCTCCTGACTCGTGACGGTGTGATCCGTCAGGAGCTGGGCGATCACGTGTCGTCGTCGCGCCTTGGAGACCTTCCTGATGGTTTCGTCGGCCATGCTCCCGCTGAGGTCGTCAACCTCCTCAGCGGCGGCCGTCATGCCTGCCTCGCTCATGCCGGCACCTCCAGGCCGTGCTCGTGATGGCCGCTCGCCTCCGCCTCCAGCGTGAGGAACTCGAGCAATCCTCGTGTGGCGTGCATGCGGTTCGTCGCCTGCTGCCACACGCGGCTCTGTGGCCCGCCGAGGACGCCGTCGGTGATCTCCTCACCGCGGTGGGCGGGCAGGCAGTGCAGCACGATGGCGTGCGGCGACGCCTGCGCGACGAGGGCCTCGTCGACGGTGTAGCCGGCGAAGACCTGGCGCCGGGCCACCTTCTCCTCCTCCTGGCCCATCGAGGTCCAAACGTCGGTGTAGAGGACGTCGGCCCCGTCGGCGGCTTCCTGCGGGGAGTGGAAGCTCTCGACGAGCCAGTCCTCGGGCATCGCCGGGCCGTCCTCGACCCCGTAGCCGGCCGGCGAGGCGACTCGCACGTGCGTCCCCATCTTCGAGGCCGCCCCGATGAGCGAGCGGCAGACGTTGTTGGCGTCGCCGATGAAGGCGATGACACGGCCGTCGAGATCGCCGAAGTGCTGGCGGATCGTGAGCACATCGGCGATCGCCTGCAGCGGGTGCTCACGGTCGGAGAGCAGGTTGACGACCGGGACACTCTCGTCGGCGGCGTCGAGGGCGGCTGCCATGCGCTCGAGCGTGCCATGCCGCTCGACGCGGGCGGCGATGACGGCGTGGTAGCACGCCAGCGTGCGGGCGACGTCCTCGGCCGTCTCACGCCGGTCGATGCCCACCTCCTCGCCCCGAATCGTCACGGGATGGCCCCCCAGCTGCACGACCGCCATCTCGCAGGCGTTTCGGGTCCGGGCAGAGGGATGCTCGAAGAGCAGGGCGACACCACGGCCGTCGAGCACGCGTGCGGACGGTGGGGCGTCTGAGCGATTCAGCACGTCGGCCAGCTCGGCCGGACGCAGATCGGACATCGTGAGCAGGTGACGTGTCATACGAGCTCCTCCATGACGCTTCGCAGGATGGCGACGGCCTCATCGATCTCGGCCGCCGAGACGTTGAGCGGCGGGGCGAGGCGGATGACGCCCGGCACAGGGGCGTTCACGACGAGGCCGCGCTCGAGGGATGTCCGGACGGCGGCCGTGGCGTCGATCCCAGGCTCCAGCAGGACCCCGAGGAGCAGACCGGCCCCGCGCACGTCGGACACGCCCGCGATGGTGAGCAGCCCTTCGGTGAGGTGCTTGCCGGCGGCCGTCGCCGCCGCAGGGGCGTCCATCTCCTCCATGACCTCGAGCGTGGCGATCGCAGCCGCACAGGCGAGCGGTTGCCCGCCGAACGTGCTGCCGTGGTCGCCGGGCTGGAAAGCGGCCGCCACGTCGCCGCGCGCCCAGCAGGCGCCGATCGGGAAGCCGTTGCCGAGCGCCTTTGCCATCGTCACGATGTCGGGCGCGATGTCGGCTCCCTGAAAGGCGAACCAGCGCCCTGTTCGGCCGAGGCCCGTCTGGATTTCGTCGACGATGAGGAGGATGCCGCGCTCGTCGCAGAGATCCCGCACGGCCTTCAGGTACCCGGGCGGTGACGGCACCACACCGCCTTCCCCTTGGATGGCTTCGAGGAGGACGGCGGCCACCGTCGCTCCGCTCGTCGCCTCCTCCAGTGCCGCCACATCGCCGAAGTCCGCATGCTCGAAACCCTCCGGCATCGGCGCGAACCCCACGTGCTTGGAGGACTGGCCCGTGGCGTGCAACGTCGCCAGCGTCCGACCATGGAACGACCCGTGGGCGGAGACGACGACGTAGCGGGCAGCCTGCCCGGCGGGCACCGCGCGGCTGAAGTAGCGGCGCGCCAGTTTGATGGCGCATTCGTTCGCCTCCGCGCCGGAATTGCCGAAGAACACGCGACCTCCAGCCGGCTGGCCGTCTCCGACGAGGCGGTCGATCGTGCGGGCGAGGCGCGGCCCGAGCTCGTTGCCGAAGAGGTTGGACACGTGCACGAGCCGGTTCGCCTGGTGCTCGACCGCCACGGCGACGTGCGGATGAGCATGCCCGAGCGAGGTGACCGCCAGGCCGGACAGGAAGTCGAGGTAATGCTTGCCGTCTGAGTCGACGAGGACCGTGCCGCTGCCGCTCACGAAGGTGACGGGCGGCGGCGGGTAGGTCTCCATGAGGATGGGCGTTTGTACCGGTTTGGGTGTCACTTCGGGACCACCATGGTGCCGACTCCTTCCGGTGTGAGCAGCTCGAGGATGAGGGCGTGCTCGACGCGGCCGTCGAGGACGTGGGCGCTGGCGACACCGTGGCGGACGGCCCAGGCGCACGCCTGCGCCTTCGGGATCATGCCGCCGGCGATGACGCCCGCCGCGATGAGGCCGTCGACGTCGTCGGCCGCCAGCCTCGAGATGAGCGTCGCGGCGTTTGCCGGCTCCTGGCGGATGCCGTCGACGTCGGTCAGGAAGATGAGCTTCTCCGCCTCGAGCGACTCGGCGACGGCACCGGCGACCGTGTCGGCATTGATGTTGTAGGCCTGGCCGGTGAGATCGGAGCCGATCGTCGCCACGACGGGCACGAGTCCCTCGGCCACGAGGCGGCGCAGGATGGACGAGTCGACGGAGTCGACGTCGCCGACGTAGCCGAGGGAGGGATCCCGCTGCGAGGCCACGATGAGCCCGGCGTCCTCACCCGAGAGTCCGACGGCGAGCGGCCCGTGCACGTTGATCGCCCCGACGATGTCCCGGTTCACTTTCCCGACGAGCACCATGCGGGCGATGTCGAGCGTCTCGGCGTCGGTGACGCGCAGGCCGTCTCGGAACTCCGGCACCTTGCCGAGCCGCTCCATGAGGGCTCCGATCTGCGGCCCGCCCCCATGCACGACGACGGGGAGCATCCCGATCGAGCGCAGCAAGACGATGTCCTCGGCGAAACGCCGCAGCGTCAGCTGCTCGTCACCGATGGCGCTGCCGCCGTACTTGACGACAACCACCCTGCCGGCAAAACGCCGGATGTACGGGAGGGCGTCGCACAGCACGGCGGCCTTCGTTGCGACGGAGAGGCCGGCGGCCGCTGACGCCGCGCCTTCGGGGTCCGCCCCCGTCGTGGTCACGGTGAGAGGCCGGCGCGAGGCAGGCCGGAGGTTTCTTCAAGGCCGAGGGCGACGTTGGCCGCCTGGATCGCCTGGCCGGAGCCGCCCTTCACGAGGTTGTCGATCGCCGACAGAACGATCACCCATCCGGTGCGATCGTCGGCTCGCGCCGTCACGTGGACGACGTTCGAGCCGTAGGCGTCAGCCGTCGAAGGCAGGCCGGCCGTGACGTTGACGAACGGCTCGCCCCTGTAGGCCTCGGCGAGGGCCGCCAGCACAGACTCCGTCGTGACCGGACGCGCCGGGCGGGCGTAGCACGTCGCCAGGACGCCTCTCGTCATGGGGGCGAGATGCGGCGTGAAGAGCACGCTTGCGCCGATCACCTGCTCCATCTCGGGCGTGTGGCGATGGTCGAGGACGCCGTAGGCCACGACTCGCTCGTTGGCGAGGGCGTGATGCAGGTTGGGCGACGGCGACTTGCCCGCCCCCGAGGTCCCGCTGACGCCGTCGACGATGATGCCCTCGGTCTCGAGGAAGCCGCCGGCCACGAGTGGGCGCAGTCCGATGGCGGCCGCCGTCACGTAGCAACCGGGCGCAGCCACGAGGCCGGCACCGACGAGCTGCTGCCGGTACAGCTCGGGCAGGCCGTACACGACCGATGGCAGCAGCTCGGGAACCGAGTGCTCCCAGCCGTACCACTTCGGGTAGGCCGTGGTGTCCTGCAGGCGGAAGTCGGCCCCGAGATCGACGACGAGACGCACGCGCCCGGCGAGAGCGGCCACGACCTTCTGCGACGTACCGGATGGGAGCGCCACGAAGACGGCGTCGAGCTGCTCGAGGGCACCGGGGTCGAGGCCGCCGATGACGAGATCTGGGTAGGCGCGTCCGAGCGCCGGGTAGATCTCCCCGATGGCCGATCCGGCCGTCGAGTCCGCCTGGGTGACGGCGACGTCGAGAAAGGGATGATCCGCCAGGAGCCGGAGCAGCTCAGCACCGAGGTAGCCGGTCGCCCCGACGACACCACACTTCATGGCATCATTATTCAGGCTCATGCATAATTATGCAAACGACGCCGATGCGGCGATGCGGGCGACGCGGCGGTCCGGCCTTTCGGCGTTCCGGCGGGCCGCGCTCGCCTGCCGCTCTCAGCCGTCGAGCGCCGCCCGGAACTCCTTCACGAGCTGCGCCGCACCGTCGGGGCCACACCCGTCGAGGATGCGGTGCACGAGAGCCGAGCCGATGACGACACCGTCCGCCACCTTGCTCACCTCTGCCGCCTGGGCGGGCGTCGAGATGCCGACACCGACGAGCACGGGCAGATCGGTCACGGCCTTGCAGCGACCGGCGATCTCCGCTGCGCTCGAGGCGAGATCGACCCGCTCGCCCGTCACGCCCATCAAGCCGACGGCGTACAAGAAACCTCTCGCCCGCTCGGCGATCATCTTCAACCGCTCCGGGGGTGTCGTGGGGGCGGCGAGCAGGACCGTGGCGACGCCGGCGTGTTCGGCCTCGACCGCCCAGCCGTCCAGCTCCTCCACCGGCAGATCCGGCACGATGGCTCCCGTGACGCCGGCCTCGTTCAGCAGCTGTGCCATGCGGCGGTGGCCCATGCGGGCCACGATGTTGTAGTAGGTCATGACGGCCACGGGGATGGCGACGTCGGCTGCGGCGATCTCGGCGATGATCCCGTGCGCCGTGGCGCCCTGCGCCAGGGCGTCGACGGACGCCTTTTGGATGACCAGACCGTCCATCATGGGGTCGCTGAAGGGGAGGCCGACCTCGATAGCGTCCGCCCCGGCGGCCGACACCGCTTCGAGCGTCGCCACCCAGTCGGTGCCGAGCCCGCCGGTCACATAGGGAACAAGGAGCTTGCGCCCGTCGTCGCGATGCTGGCGCAGGGTCGCCTCCAACTCTGCACGCTGTGTCACTCGGCCACCTCTCTCGTCAGGCACACACTCATGGCTGGTCCGGCTTCATGACTGGTCCGCATCGGCGAGCTCATCGCCCCGCCAGCCGCTCCATGACGAGAGCGACGTCCTTGTCGCCCCGACCGGACATCGTGATGAGCACCGTGGAGTCGGCCGGGATGGAACGACCCGCCTCGCGCACGACCCAGGCGACGGCGTGGGCCGGCTCGAGCGCCGGAATGATGCCCTCCGTCTCGGCCAGCAACTGGAAGGCCGCCAGCACCTCGTTGTCGGAGGCCTTCGTGTACTCGGCTCGCCCGAGGTCGCCGAGGAAGGCGTGCTCCGGGCCGATGCCGGGATAGTCGAGGCCGGCGGAGATCGAGTGCGCCTCCAGGATCTGACCATCCTCGTCTTGCAGGAAACGCGAGCGCATGCCGTGCACGATCCCCGGGATGCCATGGCTCATGGCGGCTCCACCTTCGGCTTCGACACCGACGAGGCGGGCGCCCGAGTCGACGAACCCGGCGAAGGTGCCGGCGGCGTTGGATCCGCCGCCCACGCAGGCGACGACGAGGTCGGGGTCGGCGTTGAGGAGCTCGTGGCACTGCCGGCGAGCCTCGTCGCCGACGATGCGCTGCAGCTCCCGCACGATGAAGGGGTACGGATGGGGGCCCATCACGGACCCGATGCAGTAGTGGGTGGAGCCGACGGTGGCGACCCAATCGCGCAGCGCCTCGTTGATGGCGTCCTTCAGCGTCCGGCTCCCGCTCTCGACGCTACGGACCTCGGCCCCGAGCAGGCGCATGCGGAAGACGTTCAGCTCCTGCCGCTCGATGTCGACGGCCCCCATGTACACCGTGCAGGACATGCCGAAGAGCGCGGCCGCCGTTGCGGTGGCGACGCCGTGCTGGCCGGCGCCCGTCTCGGCGACGAGACGCTTCTTGCCCATCCGCTCGGCGAGGAGCGCTTGACCGATCACGTTGTTCAGCTTGTGGGAGCCGGTGTGGTTGAGATCCTCCCGCTTCAACAGGACGCGCAGGCCGATGCGCTCGCTCAAGCGCCGGCACTCGTAGACCGGGGTCGGGCGCCCGCCGTACTCACGAAGGAGGCGGTCCAGCTCGCTGCGGAAGGCCGGATCGCTCCAGGCGTGGTGGAAGGCCTTGTCGAGCTGCTCGCACGCCGGCACGAGGGATTCGGGCACGAAACGCCCCCCGTACTCCCCGTATCGCCCCGACGGCGACGGCTCTCGCATCAATTCCCCGATCGCGTTCATAGCTCTTCCTGCCAGTCGTAGGGTCCTTCGAGGTCTGCGGGGTCGTAGGGCTCCGGCTCGGCCGCCCGCGCCGCCTGCACGAAGGCACGGAGCTTCGACGGATCCTTCTTGCCCGGGGAGGCTTCCACTCCGGTTGAGACGTCGACGCCCCACGGGTGGACGGTCCGGATCGCCTCTCCGACGTTGGTGGCGTCGAGACCACCGGCAAGTACGAGACGGCGTCCCTTCGGCGCCCCCTCGGCCAGTCGCCAGTCGAAGACTTTGCCCGACCCGGGCGACGGTGCGTCGAGGAGGATGATGGGTGCCCCGTACTCGCCAGCGCGTGCAAGACGCGGGTCGCCGGCGGCGAACGCCTTGATGACGACGGGGACTCGGACCGCGACGTAGCCGCAATCCTCCCGGCTCTCGTTTCCGTGCAGCTGGGCGGCCTTGAGGCCCACCCGATTGATGATCTCGACGACGCGCTGGGGACGCTCGTCCCGGAAGAGCCCCACCGTGATGATCTCCGGCGGCAGCCGGCGCACGATCGCCTGCACGGCGTTCGGGCTCATCTGGCGAGGCGAGGGCGCGAACACGAAGCCGACGGCGTCCGCTCCCATCGCCACGGCGATGAGAGCGTCCTGCTCACTCGTGATCCCGCAGATCTTCACCCACATCAGGCGCGAGCCCCTTCGGCCGTGGGCAGGTCGGTGACGGGCAGGGCGCCCCGGCGGGCGGAGGACGGGCCGGCCGGCGAGCGAAGAGCCCGCACGGCCTCTGCATGATCTGGGCTTCGCACGAGCAACTCTCCAACCAGGACGGCGTCGTAGCCGGCGTCTCCGAGCCGGACGACATCGTCGCGGGATCGGATCCCAGACTCGGCGACCTTGACCATACTGGCGGGCAGCCCGGCGGCCACTCGCTCCGCCCGAGCCGTGTCCACCTCGAAGGTCCGCAGGTCCCGCTGGTTGACGCCGATGAGCTGGGCACCCGAGGTGACGGCCCGCGCCGCCTCGTCGAGATCGTGCACTTCCACGAGAGCCGCAAGACCGAGCCGAGCGGCCACCTCGAGGTAGCGCTGCAACTCGTCGTCGCTGAGTGCAGCCACGATGAGCAGGACGGCGTCGGCCCCCATGAGGCGGGCGTCGTAGAGGTCGGCTTCGCACACCGTGAAGTCCTTGCGGAGGACGGGCAGGCTCGTGGCGGCCCGGGCGGCAGCGAGATCCGCCGGCGAACCCCCAAAGTGAGGGGCGTCCGTCAGCACCGAGAGGCAGGCCGCCCCGCCGGCGGCGTACTCGCCGGCCAGTGCGCCCGGGTCGAGGTCGGGAGCGAGGTCGCCTTTCGAGGGCGACCGCCGCTTGACCTCGGCGATGATGGAGGGAGCGTCACCCCTGCGCAGGGCGGCGGCAAACGGTCTCGGGGCGTCCTCGTGAAGGGTCGCCTGCGCTCGCTCGGCGAGGACGGGGAGATCACGTCGGTCCCGGGCAGCACGGGCACGATGCCACGCCAGGATCCCGTCGAGGTACGACGACATTGGCGGTGAGCCTAATGGGCGGGGCGGTGGCAGCGGAGTGAGCGCCCGCCGGCCGTGCGGGCCGCTCGGTAACGTCTCGAAGATGGACGACGTTCTCTGGTTGGATGCGACCGCGCAGGCCGAGCTCGTGCGATCGGGTGACATCTCCGCCGCTGAGCTCGCCAGGGCTGCCATCTCGAGGATCGAGACGGTCGACGGTGAGCTCAACGCCGTCATCCATCGGCGTTTCGACGCCGCCCTCGATGAGATCGAGGCGGGCTTGCCCGACGGGCCGTTCAGGGGGGTGCCGTTTCTCATCAAGGATCTCTTCGCCGACTCGGCCGGGGACCCGGCCCACCACGGCAACCGCGCCCTCAAGGAGGCCGGATGGCGAGCCAAGGAGGACTGCTGGCTGGTCGCCCGCTACCGCCGGGCCGGCTTCAGTTTCCTCGGGCGGACGAACACCCCGGAACTTGGCCTTGTTCCGGTGACTGAGCCGCACGCCTACGGCGCCAGCCGGAACCCCTGGGCGAGCAGCCACTCGCCCGGCGGATCGAGCGGGGGCAGCGCCGCCGCCGTCGCCGCCGGCATGGTGGCCGTGGCACATGCCAGCGACGGCGGTGGCTCGATCCGCATCCCGTCCAGCATGTGCGGCCTCGTCGGGCTGAAGCCCTCGAGGGGCCGTTCCACACTGGGGCCGGACCGGGACGAGAGCGGGCTGTCGGTGCAACACGTGGTCACCCGATCCGTGCGAGACACGGCAGCCCTGCTCGACGTCGGGCAAGGGGCCGGGCCGGGCGACATGGTCATCGCCCCGGCGCCGGCACGCCCCTACACCGAGGAGCTGTCGGTGCGGCCCGCAGGGCTGCGTATCGGCATGCTGGCCTCGAACCCGGCCGGCACGCTGCACCCCGACTGTGAGACGGCCGTGCGGTCGGTCGCAGCCCTCCTCGACAGCCTTGGCCACCACGTCAGCGAGGAGCACCCGACGATCGACCCGGAGAGCGGTCGCCGCTTCATCGCCAGGTGGGCCGTCAACACGCGCCTGAGCGTTCTCGGGATCGGCGCAACGCTCGGTCGCGCCATCGGCCCCGACGACGTCGAACCGCTGACGTGGGCGATGGCGTCGGTCGCCAGCGAGATGCGTGCGGTCGACTACGCCCAGGCCATCGCCGCCAGCGCCCGCTTCACGCGCCAGATGGCCGCCTGGTGGCAGGACCACGAACTCCTCCTCACGCCGACGCTGGGTGAGCCGCCGCCGCTCATCGGCGAGCTCGAGCCGCCGCCGGATGACCCGTTTGCGACTCAGGCGCACACTGCCTCCCTCGTCCCGTTCACGACGCACTTCAACGTCACCGGGCAACCGGCCATCTCGTTGCCGCTGCACGTGAACGAGGACGGCCTGCCGATCGGCGTCCAGCTCGTGGCCGCTTACGGCCGGGAGGATCTCCTCATCCAGGTGGCCGCACAGCTCGAGGAGGCTGCGCCCTGGTCGGGGCGCCGGCCGCCCGTCTGAGCCGGCCGCTCCTCCGGCCTTTGCTCGCGGTGCGAGGTGCCCGCAGCGCTCGCGGCGCGAGGTGTTCGCGGCACGAGGTGCGACGCGAGCTGGTCAGCCCGCCAGCCAGGGCATCTTGCCGGAGCTCGTCTCGACGAAGACCGAGGCGTCGCTGCTGACGAAGAGGCGTGCTCCGGAGTTCCCGCTCGTGCGGGTCGCCCACAGCTCCGCGCCCGATCGGCTGTAGATGACAACATCGCCGCTCGTTTCCATCTCGGCGTAGTCACCGGGCTGACGCCGGGTGCCGGAGGCCCACACCGTCTGACCGGTGGACGAGTAGAGGACGAGATCGCCGTCGCGCCGCATGAGGAGATGACAGGCCGTCGCCGGCGAAGTGAGGTACCAGCCGCTTCGCAGTTGCTCGCCTGGGGCGAGGAGGAAGTTCTCCGAGTGCGATGTCCACCACCTCGAGCGACCACGCGCGATGACGAGATGGGCATCCGTTTCAACATACAGTTCGGCGCCCGGATGTCCCCCGGTGCCCGTCGTCCAAATCACCCGCCGGCCCGAGTAGATGACGAAGTTGCCGTCGCCCAGCATGCGGGCGAAGGCTCCAGGGAAGCCGTTCGTGCGAGATGTCCACAGCGCGCGGTGCGTGTCGGTGTACAGGACGAGGTTGCCGTCCCCTTGCATGACGAGCGAGTACTGGCCGCCAGGGGAATCGACGTGCGACCCGCTCACCAGCGTCGTCCCCGCCGCCACGGGGGTGCCGGGCGCAGCCGCCGGCGGCGCCGACGGCCCGCAACCTGCTGGGGGGCCGCTCCGGCCGAGGAGGTCGACGAAGGTGTAACCCTGCGCTTTGAAGAACTGGATGATGGTGGGCAACGCCGCCACCGTTGCCGGCATCGGGATCCCCTGGTTGTGCATGAGGACAACCGGGTGGGAGAGCGCCCCGCCCTCGGACTCGGCGAGCGACACGATCCGGTCCACCCAGTAGGCGGAGCCCGAGCCGTCTGCTTGCCAGTCTTCGGTGTCGACGTTCCACAGCCAGACCGACAGGTGTCTCGCCTGGGCGAGTCTCAACGTCGTGGAGTCGTAGTCGCCGTAGGGCGGGCGTAGCTCGCACGGAGCCGTGCCGACGAGGGACTCCTGCTCCCGAGTGACCATGTCCATCTGGGCGGCTTGGTCGTCGGCCGAGAGCGTGACGAGGTCCGGGTGGCTCCAGGTGTGATTGGCGACAAGGAAGCCATTGGCCGCCTCCGCCTTCACGTCATCGGGCCACTGGGTCTCCTGCTGCCCGATGTTGAAAAACGTTGCCCGCACCCCGTACGCCTCGAGAATCGAAAGAATCTGGGCCGTGCTGGCTCCCGGACCGTCGTCGAAGGTCAGCGCGACCGTCTTTGAGGCGCCCCGGACGTTGGGAGCTTCGAAGTTGATTCCGTAGGGCGCCCCCGGGCAGTTCGTGACCGGCCCTGCTACCGCAGCGTGCGCGACGGCGCTATGAGCTGCAGGGGCTCCGGCGAGCGGCAGCCCGAGGGACACGCTTGCGAAGGCGACGCATGCAACAAGTGGCTGTGTCCACATGTAAACCCCCTTCCTGCTCCGACGGGGGAGTCGGTCCTGCTGCACCTGTGTCTGGGTGACTACATGATCGTGAGCATCGACGGCCCCGACGTCTAGAGGACTTAGACCATGCCCCTAAGACGTCGAGAGCTCCGACGCCGCCGGTTCGCCCACATGGTGCCGCGTGCGCACGAGACGGTCCTCGGCGGAGGTGTTCACGATGAGCGGGGAGTGACACAGCACGACGAGGCCGAGCGACATGAGGGCGAGGGCGAGTGCATCGACGGCCAGGAAGCCGATGCCACCTCGTAGGTTGTCGCCGAACAGCCCGACGCCGATGATGATGCTGGCGATCGGGTCGACGATCACGAGCGCCGCCTGCGAGGCCGTGATCGGGCCGGCGTGGAAGGCGTTCTGGGCGAAGAAGAGCCCGGCGAGACCCGCCACGGCGATCCCGTACGGCTCAAAATGAGCGAACAACGCCCAGAAGCCCCGCCCGTTCACCAGCACCGTCGTTGCCTTCATGAACGCCGCGCAGACGGCAAAGGAGATGGCGGAGGCGGACCCGTACCAGGCGGAACGCCACGGCCTCGAACCGAAGCGCGCCAACGTGATGCAGACCGCCACGGCCCCGACGGTGGCGATCATCATGAGAATCCAGCCGGAGGCGTTCGGGACGAGGTTGCCCCCGCCCTGGTTCGAGACCCCGAGGAACGTCGCCAGCCCGGCCACGGTCAAGATGACGCCGGCGGCCTCCTGCCAGCCGAGCGGGCGCCCGAACCAGATGCGCAGCACGATCACGAGGAAGATCAGCTCGGTCACGAGCAGCGGCTGCACGAGCGTCAGCCCGCCTTGGGCGAGCGCCGTGACCTGGAAGACGAAGGCGCCGACCATGCTGAGGAACCCGAACCACCAGGCGGGGCGACGCAGCACGTGCGCCATCAGCTTCCAGCGCATCGTGGCGTCGGCCGGAGCCGTCTCGACGCCGATTCGCTCGAAGATCGTCGCGAGGGCATTGCAGAGCGCTGCAGCCAAGGCGAGGACGACGGCCATGACTGAGGATCTAACCGCCGCTCAGCGGAAGCGAGCGAATGCTGGCCTTGGCCGCACCCGCAGCTGTCGTGACGTGGGTCTCGCCGCTCGTGTCGGTTCCTCGCTTGATGTAGGCGAGGGCAACGTGCGCCCGCATGCCCGAAGACCAGGCGACGCTCGTCAGCTCGCCGACCTTGGCACCGCCGACGAGGATCTCGTCGCCCGGCGCAGGCGCCGGCGAGCCCGCTCCCGCCTCGGAGACCTCGTCGATGACCAGCCCGAACAACCGTCGCGGCGTGTTGCCGCCGCGGGCGTCGATGCGGGCGACGAGCTCCTGACCCGTGTAGCAGCCTTTCGTGAAACTGACGGCCCGGGCGACGAGGGCGCCTGCCTCCTGCGGGATGGTGCGCTCCGTCAGCTCGAGCCCGAGCTCGGGGACCCCCGCCTCGATGCGCACCGCCTCGAACGCCTCGTCGTCCCCGCCGGAGCTGTCGAGCGCCGGCTCGGGCTGCTCATGCTGCGACGCCGGCCGGAAGAGCACGTCGCGACCGCTCCATCCGGGCCAGTCCACTTCGACGACCGCCATGACCGTCGGCCCGAGCGACGAGGAGAGCTCGGCCGGCGCCGGTGTACGCGGTCCTCGGACCTGCATCAACGACAGGCCGTCCAACGGCTCGAGGTCGGCCTTCACGCGCAATTTGAACCGCCGCAACCGCTCCTGCAACGCCTCGCCGAAACCAGCGCGCACGTCCAGGAGGTACCGATCCGCACCGAGGGTCGTAACCCTGCACAACGAGTCGATCTTGCCCTGCGGGGACAGCACGAGCGTCTCGACGGAGGCATTGACGTCGCCGGCGCCGGCTCCCTGCCCGAGGTGAGCGAGATCTTGGCTGACCTGGCCCTGCAGCCACTCGAGCGCTCCGGGGCCGGACACGACGAGGCCGTCTCGGGCGACGACACGACGTGCCGACCCGCTCCGGATTGCCTCATAGGTCGTCTCCGTTGCTTCAGCCATCCCCTGGTGCAACAGCGCGGCGGGCCGCCAGCTTCCGCGCCCCCGCAACAGCTGCGAGGACGCCGGCGGCCTTGTGAGAGCATTCCAGGTCCTCGGCCCGCGCGTCGCTGTCGGCGACGATACCGGCACCCGCCTGCACCGAGGCGCGTCCGTCGGCTGTGGCGACGAGGGTGCGGATGGTGATGGCCGTGTCGAGGTTGCCGGAAAAGTCGATGTAGCCGACAACGCCGGCGTAGGGGCCGCGCTTGGTCGCCTCCAGCTCGTCGATGATCTCCATCGCCCGCACTTTCGGAGCGCCTGAGACCGTGCCCGCCGGGAGCGTCGCCCGGAGCACGTCGATGGGACCCTTGCCGTCCACGAGCTGGCCGGACACTTGTGAGGTGAGGTGCATGACGTGGCTGTACCGCTCGACGGTCATGAGCTCGTCGACCTGCTCGGTGTTGAAGCGGACGACACGACCGACGTCGTTGCGCGCCAGGTCGACGAGCATGACGTGCTCGGCCACCTCCTTCGGGTGCTCCACGAGCTCGGCCTCGAGGTGGCGGTCCTCCTCTTCCGACTCGCCGCGTCGGCGAGTGCCGGCGATCGGGCGGGAGACCACCCGCCCGTCGAGCAACTGCACGAGCGGCTCCGGCGAGGCGCCGACGAGGGTGACGCCACCCTGGCGGAGGAAGAACATGTAGGGACTTGGGTTGACCTGGCGCAGCACCCGGTAGACGTCGAACGGGTCGCAGCCGAGGTCCAGGTCGAAACGCTGCGACAGCACGATCTGAAAAGCGTCGCCCGCCCGGATGTACTCCTTGGCCACCTCGACGGCGAGCTCGAAGGCATCGGAGGACACGAGGCGCCGCACGTCGGATTCCGGCAAGCGCTCGGAGCGCGCCGGCGGCGGCAGCAGCGGCTCGTACAACGGACGCTCCAGATCCGCCCGCAAGCGGTCGAGGCGGTCGCCCGCCAGCTCGTACCGGCTGAGGGCGGTGCGGAGGTCCGCGTCGCCCGCTGGGCTTCGCGGCACCACGACGTTGTCGACGAGCGTCACGCGCTGGCGCCAGTGATCGAAGGCGGCCAGCTCGCCGATGACCGAAACGACCGCATCCGGCAGGCCGAGGTCGTCGGCCGGAGCCGGCCCGAGGCGCTCCACCTCGCGGACGACGTCGTAGCCGAGATACCCGACGAGACCCCCGTGCAGCGGGGGCAGATCCGCCAGCACGGGCGACTTCAGCTCGGCAACGAGCTCTTCGATGGCGGCGAGGATCCCCCGGTCGAGGGGGACGGCTACCGGCAGTTCGCCTTCCACCTCGATCTCGTTGCCGCGGGCGAGCAGCGTTGCGACCGGCGCCCGCCCGAGGAACGAGAAGCGGCTCCACCGCTCGCCGTGCTCGACACTCTCGAGCAAGAAACCCTCCCCGTCCCCCACCATCGCCCTGAACGCCCCCACGGGCGTGATGGTGTCGGAGACGAGCTCCTGCCAGACGGGGACCACCCGATGATGACGGGCGAGCTCGACGAAGGCGTCGCGCTCGGGCGCCATCACCTCCCGAGCACCCTTCAGATCCTGAGCCGCCATCAGGTCCCGAGGACGCGGTAGAAGCACGAGCGCTCCCCCGTGTGGCACGCCCCCCGGCCCTCCTGGCGGACGAGAAGCAAGATGGCATCGCCGTCGCAGTCGTAGCGAACCTGGCGGACGTACTGGCGGTCGCCGGAGGTTTCGCCCTTGCACCAGTACTCCTGCCGGCTGCGGCTCCACAGCCAGGTGCGGCCGGTGGCGAGCGTCCGCCGCAGGGCTTCTGCGTCCATCCAGGCGAACATGAGAACTTCCTGCGTGTCGGCTTCCTGCACGATGGCAGGCACGAGGCCGTCGGCGTTGAACTGGATGTCGGCGAGACCGCCGTCCTCGCCCGTGGCCGCGCTGCCCGTGATCCCGCCGCCCGTGGCCCCGCCGCCCGTGGCCGGAGCCGGGCCGTTCACAGGTAGAGGCCCGTGCCGCCGTCCATCCGCTCCGATGCGATGGCGTGCACGTCCCGCTCACGCAGGATGAGGTACTCCTCACCCTGCACGTCGACCTCGAAACACTCCTCCGGGTTGAACAGCACCGTGTCGCCGGCGCGGATCGTCCGTACGTGTGGGCCGACGGCAGCCACCTCCGCCCAGGCGAGACGCCGCTGCACCTGTGCCGTGGCCGGGATGAGAATTCCTGCCCGCGAGCGGCGCTCGCCCTCCGACGGCGGGACGTTCACGAGCACGCGGTCGTTCAACATCGTCACGGGCTGCTTGCCGGAGGTCGGTGTCGGGGCTGCCTTGCGGCGGGAGCCCGGGGCGCTCGAGACACTCGACACGGCGGTGTTGCTCTCATCGGTCTGCACGAGGCGCAACGGTACTGCCCCCGGGCCCGGCCCTCACACGCCGGGCGGGCGCACCCCGACTCCATGGGCAGCGAGATACGTCTTTGCCTCGGCGACCGAGAAGCGCCCGAAGTGGAAGATGGAGGCCGCCAGCAAGCCGTCCGCTCCCCCTGCGGTGGCGCCGGCCACGAGGTCGTCGAGTGATCCCACGCCACCGGAGGCGATGATGGGCACCCTCACCGCCGCGCTGATGGCCGCCGTGAGCTCGAGGTCGTAGCCGAGCTCGGTCCCGTCGCGATCCATCGAGGTGACGAGCAGCTCACCGGCTCCGAGGGCGGTGCAGGTGCCTGCCCATTCGACAGCGTCCAAGCCGGTCGGGCGGCGCCCGCCGTGCGTGACGACGTCGAAGGCGCCGCCGGTGTGCCGCCCATCCCCGCCGGCGGCGAGGTGAGCCGAACGAGAGCCCTCGAGCGACCGACGATCGGCTGCGATCCTGCGCACGTCCATGGCGACGACGACGCACTGCGAGCCGAACTCTGCGGCCAGCTCGCTGATGAGGCCGGGGCGCGCCACGGCGGCGGAGTTGACCGCCACCTTGTCGGCACCTGCCCGCAGGAGCGCCCGCGCATCGCCGACGGACCGGATGCCTCCCCCGATCGTGAGGGGGATGAAGACTTCCTCGGCTGCCCGTTCCACGATGTCGATCATGATCGAGCGGTCATCCGACGACGCCGTGATGTCGAGGATGACGAGCTCGTCGGCGCCTTCGGCGTCGTAGCGCGCCGCCAGCTCGACGGGATCACCGGCGTCTCTCAGCTCGACGAACTCGACGCCCTTCACAACCCTGCCCTCGTCGACGTCGAGGCAGGGGATGACTCGCACGGACTTCACGAGCTGCTGCCCGGCTCCCGAGGCAGGCAGGCGGCGAGGGCATCAGCGAACGTCAAGTCGCCCGACAGCAGCGCCCGCCCGACGATGACACCGTCCAGCCGCCGGCCGTCCACGTCGAGCCCGCCGAGACGCTGCAAGTCGCGCGCCGAGGCGACGCCGCCGGAGGCAATCACGGGTTGCTCGGCCCAGCCGAGGACCGACACGACGCCGGAGACGTCCGGGCCCTCCCCCGTACCGTCGCGGGCGATGTCGGTCACGACGACACCGGCAAGATCGAGCTCCTTGAACCGGGCGAGCACGTCGGCCAGGGTGCGCCCGCTCGCCTGCGTCCAACCCTGCACGGACACCTCGGGCACGCCGGCGCCGTTGCGGCGGTAGTCGAGGCCGGCGACCACCTGACCCGGCCAGCGCGCCGCCAAGCGACCGAGGAGAGCCGGCTCCCTCACGACGGCAGTGCCGAGCACGACGCGGGCGACTCCGAGAGAGAAGAGGGCCTCCGCCGATTCCTCGTCTCGCACGCCGCCGCCAACTTGGATGGGCACGCCGGCACGTGCGGCGATCTCGCCGATGACCTCCCGGTTGACGGGAAGTCCTGTCATTGCAGCGTCGAGATCCACCACGTGCAGGCGCTCGGCGCCGGCGAGCACATAGGCCTGGGCGACCTCGATCGGGTCCCCGTAGATCGTCTCGCGGTCGAAGTCGCCTTGCACGAGCCGGACGCACCGACCGGCGCGTACGTCGATCGCCGGCCACAGATTCATCGCCACCTCACTTCGGACCGCAGAGGGAGGCGAAGCGCCGCAGGAGCTCGAGCCCGCTCTTGCCCGACTTCTCCGGGTGGAATTGCGTGCCGAAGAGCGACTGCTGCTCGACGGCCGCCACGACCGGGCCGCCGTACTCACAGACGCCGACGACACTGGGCTCCGCCTCGCCGGAGACCATCGGTGCGTAGGAGTGGACGAAGTAGAACCACAGCGGTGAGCCGTCGGCGTCGGCGTCGCCGAGGAGCCGCGAGGAGCGACCCTGCAGGTGGCGGACGATGTTCCACTGCATCTGGGGGAGCCGTTCGGTTACGGGAAGGAGGCGGCTGCGGCCAGCCAGCAGCCCGAGCCCCTTCTCGTCGGGGTCCTCGTCGGACCCTTCGAAGAGCAGCTGGAACCCGACACAGATCCCGAGAAAGGGCACGCCGCGCCGGACGGCGTCGCGGGCGGCGCTCTCGAGACCGCTGCGGCGCAGAGCGCCGGCGCAGGCACCGAAAGCTCCCACGCCGGGCAGGACGACACCGGTGGCGTCGGCGACCACATCCGGATCGGTCACGAGGCGAGCGTCAGCCCCGACGTGCTGGAGGGCCTTCTCCGCCGATCGCAAGTTGCCGATCCCGTAGTCCAAGACGGCGATCATCAAGCGTCAGAGCGTGCCTTTCGTCGAGGGCACGCCGGCGCCCTCGACCCCGATGGCATCGCGCAGGGCACGGGCGACGCCTTTGAAGGATGCTTCGAGGATGTGGTGGGGGTTTCGGCCGTAGGCGAGCGTGACGTGCAGGGTGAGCTTGGCCCCGTTGACGAAGGCCCGCCAGAACTCCTCGGCCAGCTGCGGCTCGAACGGTGGCGTGCCAAGGGGGGCTGACTCCGGCCCGAAATCGACGTCATAGCGAAGGTACGGGCGCCCGGAGAGGTCGAGAGCGACGTTCACGAGCGACTCGTCGAGCGGCAGGCTGGCCGCCGCGAACCGGCGCACGCCGGCCTTGTCCCCGAGCGCCTCCCCGAGGGCCTCTCCGAACACGATGCCGACGTCCTCGACGGTGTGATGGGCGTCCACGTGCAGGTCGCCGGTCGCCGACACCTCGAGGGCGATGCCGGAGTGCTTGCCGAGTTGGGCGAGCATGTGATCGAAGAACGGCAGACCCGTCGTGACCTCCGGCGGAGCGCTCAAGTCGAGGTCGAGACGGATCTCGACGGCCGATTCGGCGGTCTCGCGGCGGCGCTCCGACGTCCTTGCCATGGCCGGACGCTATGCGCGGCGACGCGAGATCGCCAAGGCGGAGCCGGCCAGCTGTCCGCAGGCACCGTTCACGTCGCGGCCCCGTGTGTGGCGGATCGTCACGTTGACGCCGTAGCTGACGATCTCGTCACGGAAGGCCGCCACCGCTTGCGGGGCGCTGCCAGCGACGAGGTAACCCGGCGTCGGGTTGAGCGGGATGAGGTTGACGTGAGCGCCGAGCGGCACCGCCAGCTCGGCGAGCTCGCGGGCATCCGAGGGGCGATCGTTCACGCCGGCGATGCAGGCCCATTCGAACGACAGGCGCCGTCGTGTCCGCCTCACATAGGCATCGCAGGCCTCCATGAGGGCCGCCAAGGGGTAACGGCGGTTGATGGGCACGAGCTCGCTGCGAAGCTCGTCGTTGGCCGCATGCAGCGAGACCGCAAGGGTCACCTGGATGGGGTCCGCCGTCAGCTTGCGGATGCCGGGCACGACACCGACGGTCGAGACGGTGATCGAACGCGCCCCGATGCCGAGATCCTCGTTCCACCGTGCGATGGCAGCCCGCACATTGGCGTAGTTGGCAAACGGTTCGCCCATCCCCATGAGCACGACGTTGCCGAGGCGTCCCCAGCCGTTGTCGGCCGCATGTCGTGCCCCCCGCACGACCTGCTCGGTGATCTCGCCGCTCGAGAGTTGCCGCACAAATCCCGCCTGCCCCGTCGCACAGAACCCGCAGGCCATGGCACAGCCCGCCTGACTCGACACGCACACCGTCACGCGGTCCCGGTACCCCATGAGGACGGTCTCGATGCGGGTGCCGTCGCCGGCGGCCAGCAGCCACTTGAGAGTCTGGCCACGGTCGCTCACGACCTCGTCGGCGAGGGAGAAGGCCGGCGCCAACTCGGGCAGGGAGGCCAACCGGGCACGCAGCGGACGCGGCAGCTCGCTCAACTCGGCGGGCTCAGACAGCCGCCGGTACATCCCGTCCCAGATCTGCTCGACCCGGTAACGCGGCTCGCCAGCGAGCAGCCCGACGAGATCGTGACGTTCGAGGTCGTAGCGGCTCATGAGCGCTCACCGGCGGCGATGTCACCGGTGTAGGCACGGTCGACGTGGTCGACGGAGAAACCCAGTGCCTTGTAGAGCCCGACCGCCTCCGCATTGTCATGGTCGACGTAGAGCATCGCCGTCGGGACCCCGCGCCCTTCGAGATGCTCGAGGCCGGCGAGAACGAGCTCCTTGCCGAGGCCTCGGCCCTGGTAGTCCGGGTTGACGGCGATCACGTAGATCTCGCCGAGCTGCTCCTCCTCGTGCACCTTGGTCCAGCAGAAGCCGGCGAGGTCGTCCCCGATCTCGTGCAGCAGGAAACCGGCGGGGTCAAACCACTCCTGCCGCTCACGGTCGAGGATCGTCTCGAGCGTCCAGGACCCCTGCTCGGGGTGCCCGCGAAACGCCCGGTTGTTCACGGCCAGCCAGCTCGCCTCGTCCTCGCCCGGTCGGAACGGCCGTGTCGGAAGGCTGGACTGGAGACCCTCGACTGGCAGTGGGCGCCGCATCTGGTGGAGATCGCGCCCACGCTCGAGGCCGAGGGCGGCGGCGACGGCGTCGTCGGCCTCCGTCGGCATCGGGACCCAGACATGGACGTGGCCTCCCCCCTGCAGGGAGATCTCGTCGAGCGCCGCCCGCACGAGATCCATGCGGAGCTCCCGGTCGCGCTGGCGCCACGACGGGTGAACGACGTACTCAACCGCCCAGCTCGACTCACCTCGACTGATCTGGGCGTACCCGATGACGCGATGATGCGCCGTCTCGCGGGCGATGAAGCCCGCGAAGCCGGCTCGGCCTCCTTGCACGAGGTCGAGCCACTTGTGCTCACCGAGGGCGCGGTGGCCGTCCGCCGCCGAGGCCGCTTCGAGGAGACGGGTGAGCGCATCGATGTCGGCTTCGCCCATGCGGCGTTTGACCTCGACGTCGTGCACGAACCGCACCCTAACCGCCGTGCCCACCCTGCGGCCTCGAGCCGGCTGCCTCGGTACGCTCCCGACAGTGGCCAGAACGCCCGCCCGTCGTACCTCGAAGAAGGCCCTCGCCGAGCGAGCAGCCCGAATCTCGCCGCTGTTGGCCGAGGCCTACCCGGGCACGGCCAAACAGCTCTGCGCCCTCCGCCACAAAGGCCCCTTCCAGCTGCTCTGCGCCACCATCCTGTCAGCCCAGTGCACCGACGAGCGCGTCAACATCGTGACGCCGGCCCTCTTCGGCCGCTACCCCGGGCCACGTCAGATGGCAGCCGCCGAGCGGCACGAGCTCGAGGATCTCATCCGGTCGACGGGGTTCTTCCGGTCGAAGGCATCCCATCTCCTCGGCATGTCGGCGGCGATCATGGAGCGCTTCGGGCCGCGGGCAGCCGACTTCCCGACGTCGATGGAGGATCTGACGGCGTTGCCGGGAGTGGGCCGCAAGACGGCCAACGTCGTTCGTTCCGTGGCACTCGGGCTGCCCGGCCTGCCGGTCGACACCCACGTCCTGCGGCTGAGCAAGCTGCTCGGGCTCACGACGCGGACAGATCCCGTGAAAGTGGAGAGCGATTTGTGCGCCCTGTTCCCCGAGGAGGAGTGGGGCGCCGTCAGCTTGCGCCTCATCCTGCACGGCCGACAAATCTGCATCGCTCGGCGGCCCCGCTGCAGCGATTGTGTATTGGCAGAACTCTGCCCGTCTGCCCAGCTCGGCGAGCTGTCCGCACCGCCGGTGGCTGCGCGCAAACCGTCACCCCCACTGTTACGAAAGAGAGAAACTCACAATTCGCAACGACGGTAGGCCGGCGCCGCGCTAGTGTGGTCTTTCGGAACCGGTTCCCGCCACCTGGTTCCATCTGAGCGGAGTTCGGGATCCGCCGCCCGACCCGCTCCCGACGGCGCCCTCCGGGGCGCCGTCGGCGCGTCTGGGCTCGGGTTTCGCGCCCTTGGGCACGTAGTCGGGCTGTCGGGCCCGGCCCGCGCCGGCACCGTCGTCGCCTTGGCGCCTGGTCAGGCGCCGCCGACGAGACGGCCCAAACGACGAGTGGCGCCCTGCAGTGCACGCTCCACGCTGAACAGCTCCGCCGACACCGTCTCGTCCCCGCTCTCGTTGGCTTGCTCGGCGATGGCGGCGACCCGCCGCGTGATCTGGTCGAGCGATGAGGTGATCGACGAGAGCTCGGCGAGGTTCGTTGCCATCTCGCCATTCTGCCCGGATGTGCCAGCGAGCCGGTCCGGCACCCCGCTCGCCGGCGCCGGTCGCGGCTCGGAAGGGGCTCTCCGGGCGTCGGTTACGCTTCGCGGCCATGCTCAAGGTCCTCGACCTTCGTGGCGGCGCGACCGACCTCCGCTCCCGACTTCCCCGGCCCGACCTGGCCGCCGAGGCGTCCGTCGCCGACGTGCGGGCGATCCTCGCCGCCGTCCGCAGCGAGGGGGACGACGCCGTCCGCCGGTACACGAAGCGTTTCGACGGCGCAGAGCTCTCCGACCTGCGCGTCCCCCACGGCGAGCTTGCCGCCGCCGCAGGACGCCTCGACCCGGATCTCCTGCAGGCCCTGCAGGCCGCCCGCGACAGCATCGAGGCATTCCACCGCTGGCGGGTCGTGCAGACCGGCTTCTACGAGCGAAACGGCATTCAAATCGAGCACCTCGAGCTGCCCGTCTCGCGGGCGGGCGTCTACGTCCCCGGTGGTCGCGCCCGTTACCCCTCGAGCGTGTTGATGACGGCCATCCCTCCAAAGATCGCCGGCGTCGGCGCCGTCGTCGTCTGCTCGCCTCCTCGCCGCGACGGCAGCGTGCCTGACGAGATCCTGGCCGCCGCCCATCTCGCCGGCGTCGACGAGCTCTACCGGGTGGGCGGCGCCCAGGCGATCGCCGCCATGGCCTACGGAACCGAGTCCATCGCCGCGGTCGACGTCATCGTGGGAGCCGGGAACCGCTACGTCTCGCTGGCCAAGCAGGAAGTCCTCGGCGTCGTAGGCGTGCCCGCCTCCTTCGCCGGACCCTCCGAGGTCGTCGTCGTGGCCGACGAGACGACGCCGGTCGACTGCGCCGCCATCGACGTCATCGTCCAGGCAGAGCACGGCCCGGACGGCTTGGCCTGGCTCGTGACCTGGTCGGAAACGGCGCTGACGGCGATCAATGAGGCCATCGGGCGCTTCGTCGATGACGCCCCCCGCAAGAACGAGATTTCGGCGACGCTGGCCTCGGGAGGCTACGCCGTCCTCGTCGACGGACCGGAACAGGCCATGGCGGTCGCCAACGAGGTGGCGCCCGAGCATCTCGAGCTCTGCTGTGCTGCCCCGGAGCGCCTCGTGCCGCTCGTAGCCAACGCCGGGGCGGTGTTTCTCGGCCCGTGGTCGCCGGCCTCGATCGGGGACTACATCGCCGGCCCTTCCCACGTCCTTCCGACGTTTCGCTCCGCCCGCTTCGCCAGCGTCCTCGGCGTCGAGGACTTCGTGCGGCGCGTGCACGTCATCCGTGCGGACAGGGCGGGACTCGCCGCCGTCGCGCCCCACGTCGCCGCCATCGCCACCGCCGAAGGCCTCTTCGCCCATGCCGAGTCGGTGTCGGTACCGTCCCGGAGGCCGACGGCGTCCGGCACGACATGACCGACGAGGGCACAGCCCGATCGCAGCCGACGGCGACCGCTCAGCCGGAGCGCCGGCGGCCGGCAGCTCGCCCGAACGCCGTCGCCCTCCGGCCGGGGTACCACTCGCCCCAGGTCGAGGTCGAAACCCGGCTCAACACGAACGAAGCGCCCGAGCCTCCGCCACAGCGCTTTCTCGAGGAGCTCGCAGCAGCCGTCACGGACCTGCACGCCAACCGCTACCCGGATCGGGCCGCCCTTGCTCTGCGGACAGCCATCGCCGCTCATCACGGCGTGACGCCCGAACAGGTCTTCTGCGCCAACGGATCCAACGAGGTCCTGCAGTGCGTGTTCATGGCCTACGGTGGGGCCGGCCGGACGGCCCTCGTCTTCGAGCCCACATACGCCCTGCACAGCCACATCGCCCGCCTGACGGCGACAGAGGTCATCGTCGGCCCCCGCGACGAGCGCTTCCGTGTGGACCTCCCGACGGCCTACGACCTCCTCGGACGGGTCGCCGACGACCACGGCGAGGCCGAGCCGTCGATCACGATGCTCTGCTCGCCCAACAACCCGACCGGCGGGGCCGAGGTCGGCGAGACGGTGGAGGCGCTCGCCGGCGCCGTCCCCGGGCTGCTCGTGGTCGATGAGGCCTACGCGCAGTTTGCACCCTTCAGCGCCCTTGGTCTCGTGGCCGAGTACCCGAGCGTCGTGGTGACACGGACGTTTTCGAAGACCTGGGCGATGGCCGCTCTCCGCCTCGGCTATCTCGTCGCCCACCCTGACGTCGTGGCGGCCTGTGAGCAGGTGGTTCTCCCGTATCACCTCGACGCCGTCAAGCAGATCGCCGGCGTGCTGGCGTTGCAGTACGACCAGGAGATGCGGGCGCGCGTCGCCCGGCTGGTCGAGCAGAGGAACCACGTGGCAGCCGCCCTTGTCGCCCTCGGCCTCGAATCGTGGCCATCTGATGCCAACTTCATCCTCTTCCGCGTGCACGACCGAGACTCCGCCGAGGTCTGGCAGCGCCTCGTCGAGCACTCCGTTCTCGTGCGGGACGTCTCCGGCTGGCCGGGTCTCGAGGGTTGCCTGCGGGTCACGATCGGGACGGCGGAGGAGAACGCCCGCTTCTTGCAGGCGCTCGAGGCGGCGCTCCTCGAGACAAGCCGGACGGCTCCCTGAGCGTTGCGCTCAGCCTCGCAACGGCCGGGCGCTGGAGGCCACAGCGGCTGGGACGGCACACGGGAGCGGCGCCGCTACCTTCAGGGGGTCGTGAGTCGCAGAGCCTCCCGCCGTCGCCGGGCCGTCCTCCAAGCCTCAACCGGCTTGGGACCGCCTCCGTCACCGCCTAACCTGCCCGTGGTGGGTACCGAAATGGACAGCCTGCCGACGGGCGCCGAGAAGCGAGCCCGCGTGCGGGAGATGTTCGACGCCATCGCTCCTCGCTACGACCTCATCAACCGGTTGATGACCTTCGGGCTCGACAAGCACTGGCGCCAGCGGACCATCAAGTTGCTCGACCTGAAGACGCCGGCGCTCGTCGCCGACGTCGGCTGCGGTACCGGCGACCTGAGTCGCGTCCTGACGGCCCGCGGCTATGACGCCGTCGGCATCGACATGTCCCTCGGCATGCTGAAGGCAGGCCAGCCCGTCGCCGCCCCGGTTTGCCTCGCAGACGCCGCCATGTTGCCGTTCGGGGACGCCTCCCTCGACGGTGCCGTCAGTGGCTTCGCTTTGCGCAACTTCGCCGAGCTGGTGGCCGTCATCGTCGAGCTCGCCCGTGTCGTTCGCCCCGGCGGGCGCATCGCCCTCCTCGAGGTCTCCCAGCCCGAAATCCCACTGCTGAAAGCCGGCCACTCGATCTGGTTCAACCACGTCGTGCCCCGCATCGGAAGTCTCTTGTCGGACAAGGCCGCCTACCGCTACCTCCCTCGCTCGGTCGCCTACCTTCCTCGCTACGGCGATCTCGCCAGCATGCTCGGGGACGCCGGCTTCACGGCGATGCGGCGCGACCTGTTGTCGGGCGGGCTCGTGCAGGTCATCACGGCCACGCGATCGGGCACCTCACGGTCTGCCCGCCGCCAGGTCGTCCTCGTGGAGGGAAGCGCATGAGCGGCGGTGCCCCAGCCGTCGCCACAGGCTCGCTCGACTCGATCGTCAGGTCACTCAGCGAGGAGGAGTTCGCGCGTCTGCGAGCCCTCGCCATCGCCCGTGGCCTCGTTGTCGAGCGAGACGGGCTGTCCGTGTTGGGATTCGGTGAGGCGACCTCGCTGCCCCTCCCGAACGGGCTGAGCGATCCGCAGGCTCTGCGGCGGGCGGCCAAGACACTGGCGACGATCGGCTCGTGCACCGTCGCTCTCGGCGCCTTCCACTTCCTGCCGGACGCCGGCGTGGCGCTCACCGTCCCGTCGGTCTGTGTCCGCCGTCTCGATGGCGCCAGCCCGATCGCCGTCATCGTCGGCACCTCGCCCACCGAGGCAGCCGTCGCCGATCTCCTCGCCGAGGCGGCGGCCGCCGAACCTGCGGGATCCGCCGACCGCCCGCCCGATGCATTCCACCTGGCGTCGCGGCGTCCCCACGAGGACTTCCTGCAGCGCCTGGCGGCCGCCGTCGACGAGGTCCGCAGCGGCCGGCTCGACAAGGTCGTGATGGCCCGCGAGGTCCTCATCGAGGCGAACCGGCCATTTCGCCAAGGTGATCTCATCGAACGACTGCGGACGCTGCACCCGTCGTGCGCCACATTCGCCGTCCACGGTTTCGTGGGGGCGACTCCCGAGCTGCTCATCCGTCGGTCAGGTCGCGAGGTCGAGTCGCATCCACTTGCCGGCACCGCAGCCCGCAGTGGTGACCCCGAGGTCGACCGGCGCGTCGAAGCGGCCCTGCTCGCCTCCGACAAGGAACGGGCAGAGCACGGCGCCGTCGTTCACGCCATCACGGGTGGCCTCCGGCCCGTTCTGGCGGAGCTGAGGGTGCCGGACGTCCCCAGCATCGTGGAGCTGCGAAACGTCTCGCACCTCGGCACCCACATCACCGGCACCCTCATCGCCGGGGCAGACGGCGAGCTCTTGAACGCCCTCGAGCTGCTCGCTCTCATTCACCCGACGCCGGCGGTCGCCGGCACGCCGGTGGACATGGCGCTCGACTACCTGGCGAAGGCGGAGGAGCTCGACCGCGACCGCTACGCCGGCGCCGTGGGTTGGATCGACGCCGACGGTGACGGTGAGTGGCACCTCGGCATCCGCTGCGCCATCGTCGAGGACCGCACGGCTCGGCTCTTCGCCGGCGTGGGCATCGTGGCCGACTCCGACCCGGCAGCGGAGCTGGCCGAGACGCAACTCAAGCTGCAGGCGTTTCTGGCGGCGGCAGTGCGGCCCTGACGTCGGCGACACAACCGACGCCGGCGCCTGACACCGGCGCCTGCTTCGGCGCCTACCTCAGGCGCCGCCCATGGCCGAGTAGCGGCGCACGATGTGGGCGATCAGCTCGGGGCGCTCGAACGGCACGAGGTGACCCTCCCCCCGCAGCCAGATGAGCTCGGCGCCGGGGATTCTCTCGGCAAGGAGCCGGGCGGCGCTGAGCGGCACGATGTGATCAGCCGTCCCGTGCACGACGGCGACCGGCAGCTCGAGCCTCGAGAGGGCTCGCTCGATGGCCGGCGTCTCGTCGAGAAGGGCGCGCTGCTCGACGAGAAAGCTCTCCCGCTCCTTGCGCCCGATCGGTTGACCCTCCAGCCAGACGAGAGCCCGCACCGTCGGGAAGCGGTTCATGCGTTCCGCCACGGCGCTCGTCGGCGGTGACTTCGTGAGCCGCCGTCCCGTAGCGATCCCGCGGCGCGTGGCCGCCAGTCCCGCCCGGATCACAGGACGGCCGACGGCGGGTACCGCCAGCAGGCGATCGAAGCGGCTGAGGGCCTCGGTCATCCCGATGGAGCCGACGAGCACGAGAGCGCCCACGAGATCGGGGCGTTCCAGCGCCAGTGCGAGGGCGATTCCTCCCCCGAGCGAGTGCCCAACGATCGTGACGGGTGGTTGCAATGCGCACGACTCGATGACGAAGGCCAGCTCGAGGGCGTTGCCGTGTAGCCCGATCGCCGCCCGCTCGTCCCCACCCCAGCCGGGCCGATCGGGCGCCAGGACACGGTGGTCCCTCGCCAGGAGAGCGGCGAGCACCTCAAAATCGGCTCCGCTTCCGGGTTGGCCGTGAACGAAGAGGACGGCCGGCCCCGTGCCCTCGTCGATGGCGATGGTCACGCCCGGGGCAGGAGCCCCGTCGGGCAGAGAGCTGGCACTGCCCGCACGACCCGAGCTTCCCTAGACACCCGCCCCACCTGCACCGAGCGACGACGAGCCGCCGCCTCGGCCGCGTGAAGCCAACAAGGCCTTGGCGGAGCGACTGGCTCCCGCCAATAGTCGCCGCAGGCCCCACCGCGTAACGAGGAAGAGCGCCTCCACGACGGTGTAGGTGGACATCTTCGAGGTGCCGAGCGCCCTGTCCACAAAGCGGATGGGCACCTCGGTCACCTTCGCACCGGCCTGCAGGGCGCGATAGGTCATCTCGATCTGGAACCCGTAGCTGTTCGCCCGCACGGCGTCGAGGTCGATCCGCCGCAAGAGCGTGGCGGCGTACGCCCGGAAACCGGCCGTGGCGTCGCGCACGCCGAGACCGAGCAGGACGTCGGCGTACAGGTTGCCCCCTCGCGAGATGAGGCGGCGGGAGAGGGCCCAATTGGGAATCGAGCCGCCCGGGACATAGCGCGAGCCGATGGAGAGCTCGAAGCCCTCGTCGATCGGCGCCACGAGCGAGCCGAGGGCGTCCGGGTCGTGCGAGAGGTCCGAGTCCATCTCGACGAGGACGTCGAAGCCCCGCTGCAAGCCCCAGCGGAACCCATCGCGATACGCGCTCCCCAACCCCGCCTTCCGGGCACGGCGCAGCAGCGAGATCTGGTCGAAGGTGGCCGCCACCTTCTCGACGATGTCTCCGGTGCCATCGGGGCTGTTGTCGTCGACGACGAGGACGGAAGCCTCTGGGAGGGCCTGGCGGACGCGCTCGAGGACGGTGGCAATGTTGGCGGCTTCGTTGTAAGTGGGCAGGACGACGAGGACGCGCACCGGCCGAAGCCTATCCGTACGCCTTCTCGTCGGATCGGTCGGCCCGTCGGATCACTCGGCCAGTCGGATCACTCGGCCAGTCGGATCACTCGGCCGGCGTCGCCGCATCCGCCCCCGGTGGCGGCGGCGGCGCTGATGACGACAGCGGGGCTGTCAGGAGCTCGGCCGTCGTCGGGGCGAGATCCAACAGGTTGGCTCCGGTGCGGTGGCGCCAGAGGTCCCGTGCAAGCACCTGGACGGCGCCCGCCGCCGGGACGGCGATGAGGGCTCCCACGAGACCGCCGAAGACGGAGCCGACGAGGGCGCCCAGCTCCGCACCGGCGAGGACGGCGAGCAGCACCCAGAGCGGGTTCAACCGGACCGTGCGGCTCATTACGAGCGGATTGAGGAAGTGGTTCTCGATCTCCTGGTACACGAGGAAGACGATGAGGAGCACGATGCCGGCCGTGAGCGAGTGCAAGGAGGCGACGATCACGGTCGGCACGCCCGCCAACAGGCCGCCGATCATCGGCAGGAAGTCGACGAGTGCCACCCAGAGCGCCAGCACTCCAACATACGGCACACCCATGACGTAGAGGGCGATCCCTACGACGACGCCGGCGATGACCGACGTGAGCAGGTTCCCGAGCATGTAGCCGACGATCGCCTTGCCGACGTCGTCGAGGATCGAGCGCACGCGGCCGGACCGCTCGGGCTGCATCCAGGCGAGGACGGCCCGCACGAGGCGGGGCGCCTCGAGGAGGAGGAAGAACGTCAGGAACAGGATCGTGAGAAGGCTGACGAGACCCGAGACGACCGTCTTGCCGATGGCGAGGGCTGGTTTCGACAGCTTCGAGATGACGTTCTGGAGGTTCGCCTGTCGCGATTTCACGAAGTTGAGGAGGTGGAACCGTGCCACGAGGTGGCCCACTTGCCCCTTGCCGTGCTGGGCCTGTGTGACGAGCTGCGGGAGGGCGTTGGCAAAGTGCGTGGCCTCGGTGATGACCGGGTGGGTCAGGACGACGCCGACGCCGACCACCAGGACGAAGACGAGCAGGAACACCACGGTCGTGGCGAGGCCTCGCGGCAACGGTGCCGATGAGCGCCGTCGCAGGCCCAAGCGCTGCACCATGCCGATGATGGGGTGCAGGACGGCCGCCGTGAACAGGGACACGATCACGAGCAGCACGAGGACGCGCAGCCGCCATGCGAGCAGCGCCAACACGAGCGTGACGACGACGACGATGTTGACGATGACGGCCGCCCGCACGACGCGGCGGTCGAATTCCCGCCGTTCCGCCCGGGTCGGGCCCTGCTCGGACGGGCTTGGCGAGGTTTCCTCCACCAGCAGTCGCGGTGAGGACTCCTTGGCCATGGCTCAAGTCAACTCCATCGAGAGCCAGAAGTGGTCACCATATGAGTCCTCAGCCTGCAAGCATGGGGAGATGGGCCACCTGAGGATCCCCCTCGCACGGTGATCGGCAACGACAGTGACGCCGATGGTGCCGCCGACCCGGAGCGTTCCGGCGGCGATGCAGCCGCCCTGCCCGTAGCGCGCTCGGACGGAGACGGGGCGCACGCCTCCAGCCTGGCGGAAGGCGACAGTCTGGTGGCGGAAGGTGGGCGGACCCGGCCGGGCGGCCCGGCTTCGGAGGGACCGGCGCGACCGGCGCGGCGCTGGCACTGGCACTGGGGCTTGCCCATCCCGAAATTCCTCCGCCGCGGCGCCACGGTCATCGTGCTCATCCTCGTCCTCGAGTACCTCGTCATCCCCAAGCTGACGGTCGTCTTCTCGCACAACAGCCTCCACCGGCTGGAACACGTCAATGCCCTCCTCATCCTCTTGGCCTTCGCCTGCGAGGTCGTCTCCCTCTTCGCCTACGCCAAGTTGACCGTCGTCGTCCTGCCGCCGAACTCTCTTTCCCTTTCCAAAGCCTGGCGGATCAACCTCGCCTCGCTCACCGTGAGCCACGTCATACCGGCCGGCACGGCCGGCGGCACGGCGCTGAGCATCCGCCTCATGACCTCCGAGGGCTTGAGCGTCGCCGACGTCGGCTTCGCCACGGCCATGGAGGGCATCGGCTCGGCCGTCCTGCTGAACGTGATGCTCTGGCTGGCGATCGTCATCTCGATCCCGTTCAACGGCTTCAAGACCGCCTACGTGACCGTGGCGATCGTCTCGGTGCTGGTGCTGGGTCTCTTTGCGTTCATCGTCGCCGGCTTCGCCTCCGGAGACGCCTGGGCGGCCAGACTGCTGCGCCGCCTGGCGGGCCGCTTCCCCTTCATACCGAAGGAGAAGCTGGAGCGGACCGTTGCCCACATCGCCGAGCGCCTCGTGGTCGTCGCCAAGAACCCCGAGCTCATCCGCCGTGGCATCGCCTGGGCTGCGGCGAACTGGCTCCTCGACGCCGCCTGCCTCTACGTCTGCCTGTGGGCGCTCGGATCGCCCATCAACCCGGTCGACCTCATCGTCGCCTACGGCGTCGGCAACGTGCTGGCGGCCATCCCCGTGACGCCGGGTGGGCTCGGCGTCACCGAATTCTTCGTCATCGGCTTGTTGGTGTCCTTCGGCGTGCCGGGGTCGACCGCTCTGCTGGCGGTCATCGGGTGGCGCTTCTTCAATTTCTGGCTGCCGATCCCGGTCGGCGCCATCTGCTACATGACGCTGCGCAGCGAGCGGGGCGCCTCGCTGCGAGAGCGCGGGACGGTCCTCAGCACCATGACCAAAGTCGCCCGCAGTGCTCCCGTCCCCGAGGATCCGAAAGAGGGTGGCGGCCGGTCACAGCGTGCCGGCCCCGACCCCAAGGCCGGGCCCGCCGTCCCCCCAATCGGCTGACGCCAGCTCGACGGCGGCGTCGGCCGCCAGCCAGAAGAGCTGCTCGCGCACGTCGTGCGCCTTCACCCAACCTCGGTGGTCCCAGTCCTCGCCCGCCAGGCTGTCGCCGGCGTAGAGGAGCTGGCCGAAACGGATCGCCCGGAAACGAGCCACGGCGATGAGGGCGGACGCCTCCATCTCGACCGTGATGCACCCTTCCTGCCGGCGACGCGCCACCTTGGCGCGCGTCTCGCGGTAGAAGGCGTCCGTCGTCCAGGTCATGCCGGTGGCGTGCGGGACGCCGCGGTCCTCGAGGAACGCCTCGAGCCGTGCCACGACCGCCGGATCCGCCTCGACGGTCCGCGAGGGCGCCAGGTAGTGGAAGGACGTCCCTTCGTCCCGCAGCGCCGATGAGACGACGACGACGTGGCCGAGGGCGAGATCAGCGGCAAGGGCACCGCACCCGCCGCAGGCGACGATCGTGCGGCAGCCGCCTTCGATGGCCTCCTCGAGAAAAGCCACCGACAACGGTGCCCCCAGGCCCGGCTGGAAGAACGCCAGCGGCCTCCCGGCGTGCTCGAGCTCCCAGACGTCGTGCTTGCCGTGCTCGGCCGAGAGATAGGTGACGTGGCGCGCCTGCCGCTCTGCGGCCACCCGCTCCACGACATCGCCGAAGAAGCAGGCGACCCCGACCGCCGGCATGGGCGGCTGCTCGCTCCGCCCGAGGCCGAAATGCGAGGAGGGCTCGATCATGGCCCGGCGGTCCGGGTCGAACTCGCTGAGGGGTATGTCGCTCATGGGCTCGTCCCGAGATAGGCGCGCTCGACAAGTGTGGCAAGCGTCGGCCCGAGTCGCTGCGGGTCGAGGCGCGAGACGCGGTTGGAGACGTAGAAGACGGACCGCTCGACGAGCAGGAAGAGCAGGGCGGCGCGCGTCGTCAGCTCTTCGGCGACAAGCTGCGGCGTCCCTGCGGCGGCGGCGTTGCGGTCAAGCAGGGCGGCCGTTTCGTGAAAGATCGCCCGCACGGCGACCGTGCCGCGGTCGTGCATCGGCGAGTCGGCCGGCCCGGTCAGCTCAGTCCAGGCACGGATGACGCCGCCGAAGCGGTCGTTGAGGCCCTGGTAGCGCTCGAGGAGGCCGATGATCTCAAGTCGCCCGACCGGACCGTGCGCTGTGGCGGAAAAGGCGCGCACGGCGTCTCGCATCTCCCGGAAGCACGCTCGGCTCAGCTCCTCGAAGAGCTGCTCCTTCCCGCCGAAGTACCGGTAGAAGGTGGCCCGCGAGGTGCCCGAGAGCCGGATGACGTCGTCGACGGTCGTGGCGGCGTAGCCCCGCGTCGCAAAGGCGGTTTCGCCGGCGGCGAGCAGCTCGGCTCGCACGTCGCCTTCGGCCATGGGTCGATCTTGCCACGCCGCCTGACTGCGCACGCCGCCTGACTGTGCACGCCGACCTGGCTGGTAGCGTCGCCGGCGGTGGGGGGATCGCCGTACGACGCCGGGACAATGTGGGACCTCGTCCTTGCCCGCTGCGAGCTCTCCTTCGATCGGCCGATGCTGCGGGACGCCTCCGACCGGATGCTCACCTTCGGCGACTTCCGTGCCTCCGCCGAGCAGGTCGCCGCCGGGCTGCACTCCATCGGCGTCGGCGCCGGCACGCCGGTGACCTGGCAGGTCCCGACGACAATCGAGACCATCGTCCTGTCCGCCGCCCTCGCCCGTCTCGGCGCCTTGCAGAACCCGATACTGCACATCTACCGCGAGCACGAGGTAACGACCGCTGTGCGTGGTACCCGGCCGAAGGTCATCGTCATCAAGCCGGAGTGGCGCGGCGTCGCCTACGGCGCCATGACCGAGACGGTGCTGGCGGGGCTCGGCTATCCCGCCGCCCGTTGGGACGGGGACGGCGGCGAGCTGGACGGGGACGGCGAGCGCCCGATCGTGCTCAACATCGACCACCTGCCGATCGGCGACCCCGCAGAGCTGCCGCCGCCTCCGAGCGACGACGGTGACACCGTGCGCTGGATCTACTACACGTCCGGCACAACCTCGGAGCCGAAAGGCGTCATGCACACCGACGGCACTCTGCTCGCCGGCGGGCGGGGTCTCGCCGGCGCACTGCAGCTGAGCGAGGCAGACGTCGGTTCGATCGCCTTTCCCTTCGCTCACATCGCCGGGCCCGACTACCTCGTGACGATGCTGTTGTGCGGGTTCCAGGCGGTCGTCCTCGAGGCCTTCGTGCCCGCCGAGGCCGTGGAGGTCTTCCGCCACCACGGTGTCACGATGGCGGGGGGGTCGACGGCGTTCTACCAGGCGTTCCTCGCCGAGCAACGAAAGGCGCCGGGGGCGCCGGTCATCCCGTCGCTGCGGGCGCTCTCCGGGGGCGGCGCCGCCAAGCCGGCCGAGGTCTTCCACGCCGTGCGGGCCGAGATGGGCATCCGCATCATCCACGGCTACGGCATGACCGAGATCCCGATGATCTCCATGGGATGCCCCACCGATACCGACGAACAGCTGATCGCCACCGAAGGTGCCCCCGTCGCCGGCGCCGAGATCCGCATCGTCACCGCCGAGGGCGAGGTCGCCGCCGTCGGTGCCGACGGCGAGGTGCACGTACGGGGACCCATGGTCTGCAAGGGGTACACCGATGCGGCCTTGACGGCGGCGGCCTTCGACGGCGGCTGGTTCCGCACCGGAGACCTCGGGCACTTGAGGGACGACGGCCATCTCGTCCTCACCGGCCGCCTCAAGGACGTCATCATCCGCAAGGGTGAGAACATCTCTGCCCGCGAGGTCGAAGAGCTCGTGTTCGCCCACCCGAAGGTGGGGGACGTCGCCGTCATCGGGCTGCCCGATGCCGAGCGAGGCGAGCGCGTCTGCGCCGTGGTGGAGCTGGCTGCGGGGGCGGAGGCGCTCACGCTCGAGGAGCTGGCCGACTACCTGGGAGCCTGCGGCCTCATGCGCCAGAAGATCCCGGAGCAGCTCGAAGTGCTCGGGGCACTTCCCCGCAACGAGACGCTCCGCAAGGTTCTCAAGTACCAGTTGCGCGAGCGTTTCTCGGCGCTCGAGGCGTCGGACTCCGGCTGACTCGGCCGATCTAGCGGAGGTATTGCTCCAGCTCGGCCGCCAGCGGCGCTTCGAGGTAGGTCGAGTAGTTGATCGAGATGTGCTCCCGGTCGCGGTACACGACGTTGTCGTCGATCACCGGCGGGCACGTGCCCGCCGAGCAGAACCACTGCAGCATCGGGAGCACGCTGGCGCCTGCCCTCCTGGCGGCCGCGTCCACCTGCGAATAGAGCGCCAGCAGCCCCCTCGGCAACGAGTAGGTGCAGTCCCCCAGCGTGACGTGGCGCCGCAGGAGGCACTGGACGGGACTGTCGTTCCAGTACGGCGTGTCCTGCACGAGAACGAGCCGTGGGGAGAGCGGCTCGAGCAGGTCGACCTCCTTCTCGAGCCCCATGACGTCGTATTGCAAGTCGGCACCGCCGGCATTTACCCCCCAGGCATAGGCGGTCGCATAGACGATGGCATCGGGACGCAGCAGCTTCAGCTCTCGCACGGCCCAGATCTGCCAGGCGTTGCAGGAGGTGTTCCGCCCAACTCGCAGGTTGGGGGCTCCGAGGACGTCGGTCGGTGCGGGTACGTCCGGATCGCTCGACCACTCGAGGGCGACACAGCCCTGTTTGACGAGGGGGACGACCTGCCACTCGTCGCTCCGGCCGAAGTAGTCAAGTGCCGCCAGCAGGGCCTGCGCGTGGGAGTCGCCGAAGACCACGACCGTACGAGGCGCGTGGGGTGTTCCGAGGTGGCACACCGGGCTGCTCGTCGAGTTCCCCGTGGCGGAGACGCACGACTGGAAGGAACGGGTGCCGAAGCGTTCCATCTCGGTGAACACGACCGGTGGCACGCCGGCACGCCTCGTCGCCGGCGTCACGGCGCCGGCGACGGCGGCGACGTACGGGTCGACCGGCTTGGTTCCCGCGACGGTCGTTCCGGGAGCTGTCGTCGTCGTGGTTCCGCCCCTATCGGCGCCCAGCTCCGCCTGAATGGAGCTGAGGCCGAGTGCCGCAGTCAGCAGGACGGCGCCGACGCTGGCCGGCCACAACGTCAGCGCCGCCCACGGCCTGCCAAACCCCTTGCCATGGTGGATGGGGTTCTCGTAGAGCAAATACGTCACGGTGCTGAGGGCAAAGGCCGCCGCCAGAAGGAGCAGGTTGGTGCCGACGGACAAGTCATGGCCCTCGTACTCGGCGGCGATGATGAGCACGGGCCAGTGCCAGAGGTAGAACGAGTAGCTGGCGTCGCCGACAAAGCGGAGCGGCTGGCGTCCGAGCCACAAGCTGGCGCCGCGGTGGGTGGTATCGCCGAGGCCGCCGATGATGACGAGCGCCGCCGACAGCACCGGCAGGAGAGCGGCGTAGCCCGGGAAGGCCGTGTCGCTCGAGAAGGCCGTGGCGGCCACACCGATGCCGGCGAGCCCGCCCCAGGTCATGAGGAGGCGGAGCCGCAGCGGGATACGCGAGAGCTGCGTGGCGGTCACGCTCAAGAGTCCCCCGATGCCGAGCTCGAAGGCGCGAGCCAGCGTCGAGAAATACGCCGCCACCGGGTCGCTCGCCGTGTCGGCGATGGACCAGATGAGCGATGCCAGGACGCAGACGCCGAGCACGACCCCCAGGCGCCGCAGGCCGGCCGCCGTGACAAAGGGCTCCTCGGGCGCCCGCCGGCCGGGGCGGTGCAAAAGCCGCCGCCCCGAGAGCACGAGCATCACGAGGGCGGGCCAGACCACGTAGAACTGCTCCTCGACCGCCAACGACCAGTAGTGCTGGAGGGGGGAGGGCGGCGAAGTGCTCGAGAAGTAGTTCGTTCCCTCCCGAGCGAAATGGATGTTGGCGGCGAAGAAGGCCGCCCACACGGAGTCGTGGAAGGCCCCTTGCGCCTCGATGAAGTTCAGGAGGTACCGGCAGGCGATCGTCGTCACCACCAAGGTGAGAGCTGCCGCCGGGAGGATGCGCCGCGCCCGTGCTGCGTAGAACTGCCAGAGGGGCACCCTGCCCGACCGCTCGCTGTGGCGCAGGATCCAGCCGGTGATGAGGAAGCCGGAGATGACGAAGAAGACGTCGACGCCGACATAGCCGCCCGCCAGGTGAGGAACGTCGGCGTGGCAGAGTGCCACCAGCAGCACGGCTACGGCCCGCAGGCCCTGAATATCGGGTCGAAACCCGGCCCGCCGAGAGACCCGCTCGCTCTTGTGTGCCGGCGCCACGGGTTGGGTTACCAAAAAAGCCCTCCCCGAATCCTCGTGTCGGGACCGGAAACGCCGCGCAGTGTACTGCCAGCCCTCTGCACTCCTGTGACTGGTCTCAGCTCGTGAGGCGGTCCAGGGTCTCACCGGCTTCGGCCATGATCCGCTCGATGAGCTGGGCGACGCTCGGGAGCTCGTCGATCAAGCCGGCCACCTGCCCCGTTGGCAGGATGCCGGCCTCGAGGCGCCCCTCGACGAGTGCCGCCTTCGTGAGCAGGGGGGCGTTGGCCGCCATGGCCGTCTGCGCCCAGCTGAGCTCGCTGTGGCGCTTCATGGCGAGCCCCTCACGCACGAGCGCCGGCAGCCCAGTCGAGGTCAACCGCCGGAGCCGCACGGCATTGGCGGACGCCCGGGCGAGTCTGACGCCGGGAAGCGACCGCTCCAGCCGGTCGACCATCTCGGTGCGCAGCACCCGCTGCGGGTAGCCGTCGACGGCTCGCGTCACGACCGTGTCCCTCAGGCCGGCCTCGATGTAACGCGCCTTCACGGCGTCGGGCACGGTGCTTTCCTTCGTCAGCAGGAAACGCGTCCCCATCGCCACGCCGGCGGCACCGAAGGCGAGCGCCGCCACGAGGCCACGCCCGTCGAAGAAACCCCCCGCCCCCACCACCGGGACGCCGACCGCCGCCGTCACGAGCGGGAGGAGCAGGCTGGTGGGCACCTCACCGGTATGACCACCGCCCTCATGGCCCTGGGCAATGACGGCGTCCACGCCCCAGGCGACGACCTTCTCGGCGTGGCGGAGGGCGGCGATCGTCGGCATGGTCTTCACGCCGCCGTCTCGCAGGCGCTTGACGAGGCGTTCGTTGGGCGCCTGGGCAAAGCTGGCGACGGCGACCTTCTCGGCAAGGAGCAGATCCACGAACCGGTCGATCTCGTCATGATCGGATCGAAGGTTGACCCCGAAGGGACGGTCCGTGCGACGCTTCACCTCGGCGATGGCCTCCCGCAGGCCCTCGAGGCTCATGGTGGCGGAGGCCAGGATCCCGAGGGCGCCGGCCGCCGCCGTCGCCGAGACGAGACGTGGGCCGGCCACCCAGCCCATGCCGGTCTGCACGATCGGCACCTCAATGCCGAACAGATCGCAGATCGGCGTTCGCAGGGCGCCATGCGAGGGATGATCGGATGGGGCAGATCGACCGGCGGGCACGGCGCAGCGTACCCAGCGGGCGGCCGGCGGCCCCGCCTACGATCACGCCATGGAACCGACCGTCTTCGAAGGGCTCGACCAGTTGCGCGGCGCCGTGGGCACGGCGCTCGGTCCGAGTGAGTGGCACGAGATCACCCAGCGCCAGATCGACTTGTTCGCGGAGGCAACCGGCGACCACCAGTGGATCCACGTCGACCCGGAGCGGGCGGGCGCAGGGCCTTTCGGCACGACGATCGCCCATGGGTTTCTCACGCTCTCGCTCGTCTCCTACCTGCTCCCGCAGGTGATCCGCGTGAGCGGTATCTCGATGGGCATCAACTACGGGGCGAACCGCGTACGATTCCCCGCCCCCGTCCCCGTCGGCTCGCGTGTGCGAGCCCACGGGCAGATCCAGTCGGTCGACGACGTCGCCGGCGGCGTGCAGATGACGACGCTCGTCACGATCGAAGTCGAGGGCAACGAGAAGCCCGCCTGCGTCGTGGAGTCCATCTCCCGCTACCTCGCCTGAGCCACCAGCCGGGGCGGCCGTCGCCGGGGCCGCTGTCGCCGAGCCTGGGACCTCGCCGGCGCCGGCCGGCGACCGTGGCTAGCCGAGGCGCTCGATGATGGTGACGTTCGCCTGACCGCCGCCCTCGCACATGGTCTGCAGCCCGTAGCGCCCGCCGGTGCGCTCGAGCTCGTTCAACAGCGTCGTCATCAACCGCACGCCCGTGGCACCGAGCGGGTGGCCGAGGGCGATGGCGCCGCCGTTGACGTTGACCTTGGCAAGGTCGGCGCCCGTCTCCTTCTGCCAGGCCAGCACGACGGGGGCGAAGGCCTCGTTGATCTCGACGAGGTCGATGTCGTCGAGGGTGAGGCCCGTGCGCTGCAAGGCGTGCGCCGTGGCGGGGATGGGCGCCGTCAGCATGAGGACGGGGTCGTCGGCACGCACGCTCATGTGATGGATGCGCGCCCGCGGCGTGAGCCCGTGGCTCGAGAGGGCTGACTCGCTCACGATCAACATGGCGGCGGCGGCATCAGAGATCTGCGAGGCCATGGCGGCGGTCACGCGGCCGTCGACGCGCAGCGCCGGCAGGGAGCGCATCTTCTCCCAGTTCGGCTCGCGCGGACCCTCGTCGGTGGCGCAGCCGTTGTAGGCGACGATCTCCCGGTCGAAACGGCCCTCGGCCTGTGCCGTGAGCGCTCGCGTGTGCGACTCGACGGCGAAGGCCTCCATCTCGTCGCGGGAGATGTCCCACCGCTCGGCGATCAGCTCGGCACTGCGAAACTGGCTGATCTCCTGATCCCCGTACCGCTTCAGCCAGCCCGTCGAGCCCGTGAAGGGATCTTCGTACCCGAACTGCTGGCCGACGACCATCGCAGAGCCAATCGGGATCTGTGACATCTGCTGCACACCGCCGGCGATAACGACGTCCTGCACGCCCGCCATGACGGCCTGGGCGGCAAAGTGCACCGCCTGCTGCGACGAACCGCACTGCCGGTCGACCGTGGTGCCCGGCACGTGCTGCGGCAGCCCGGCCGCCAGCCAGCACGTCCTGGCGATGTCTCCCGCCTGGCCGCCGATGGTGTCGAGGCAGCCGAACACGACGTCCTCGACGGCCGCCGGATCGATGCCGCTGCGCTCCACAAGAGCCGAGAGGGCGTGCGCCCCGAGATCGGCGGGGTGAACCGAGGACAACCCACCCCCGCGCTTGCCGACGGGAGTGCGGACCGCTTCGACGATGTAGGCCTCCGGCATGGGCGTAGGCTACCTCGCACCGGATCCGGGACGTCCTGTCGGGCTGCCACCGGCACCCCACTGGCGCTCTCCCACCGGCTCGCCGGCCCGACGGGCCGGCGGCAGCGCACGCGGCGACGGCCGGCTTCGGTGTGCTAGCAACGACCACGGTGAGCGACGACCTGACACCTGCCCCGCCCGACCGCACCCTGCCGCCCGGCATGCAGCGACAGCTGAGCGGCCCCTCCTACGCCGGCCCCGCCACCTTTGCCCAGCGCCCATTGCTCACCGAGCCGGAGGAGCTCGACCGCTGGCAGCCGGACGTTGCCGTCGTGGGCGCCCCCTGGGACGACTCGACGACGAACCGCCCCGGGGCGCGCTTCGGCCCGCGGGCACTGCGGGCGCTCGCCTATGGCCCGAGCACCTACCACCTCGACCTCGGGATCGAGATTTTCGAGAACCTGGAGGTCGTCGACTACGGCGACGCCCACTGCCCGCACGGCATGACCGAAGCGTCCCACGCCAACATCCGCCAGCGTGTCGGTGAGATCGCCGGCCGCGGCATCGTGCCGATCATCCTCGGAGGCGACCACTCGATCACCTGGCCGGCGGCCACCGCCGTGGCGGAGGCGAAGGGCTGGGGGCGCATCGGCATCGTGCATTTCGACGCCCACGCCGACACAGCCGACATCATCGACGGCAACCTCGCCAGCCACGGCACGCCGATGCGCCGCCTCATCGAATCGGGCGCCGTGCCGGGGCGCAATTTCGTGCAGATCGGCCTGCGCGGCTACTGGCCGCCCGAGGACGTCTTCGAGTGGATGCAGCAACAGGGCATGCGCTGGCACCTCATGCAGGAGGTCTGGGAGCGCGGGCTGCCGGCCGTGATGGAGGACGCCGTCGCCGAGGCACTCGAGGACACCGACGGCATCTACCTGTCATTGGACATCGACGTGCTCGACCCGGGTTTCGCGCCGGGCACGGGCACACCCGAGCCAGGAGGGCTCAATCCGGCCGACCTGCTGCGTGCCGTTCGCAAGCTCGCCCTCGAAACCCCCCTCGTCGCCATGGACGTCGTCGAAGTCGCCCCCGCCTATGACTGGGCGGAGACGACCATCAACAATGCGCACCGCTGCGTGCTCGAAGTGCTCGCCGGCCTCGCCGTGCGCCGGGGGGCCACCTCCCGGGTACTCAAGCCCAAGCGCTGACGCCCTCAAACGCCGTCAACGACGGGCGGCTCGGCCAGCGGCCTGGTTCGCTCGAGCTCGGTTCGGGCTGTCCATTACGGACAGCCGAGCTGAGCGGGTTATGGGTTGCCTTGACCCGACCGGCTGAGGTCCGGCTGGGCGAGGATGCTGGCGCGAAGGAGCATCGGCGGCGCCCCGATCGTCTCAAAGGTGGTCGTGGCCCTGGCAGCCAGCGACGCCGACTCGTCGACTCTGCCCTGGCGGGCGAGCCACTCTGCCCGGTCGAGCTGCGCGCGGGCGACCCAATACGGATAGCCGAGCTCGGCGAAGGCGGTTTCGGCAGCTGAGAGCTCCTCCTCCACGGCCTCCATCTCACCTCGGGAACTCGCCACCAATGCCCTCGAACGCGTGATCTGTGCCCGCAGGTACGGTGGAACCTCACCCCTGGGACGAACCGCCAGAAGCTCGATGAGCCGATCGGCCTCCTCGAGCTCGCCGAGGTCGACCGCCGCCTCGACGGCGACTGGGAAGGCGAAACGGACCGCTTCGTGAGCCACGGGCCACCCTCGGCCCCCCACACCTTCAATGGCGCGACGAGCGCTCTCGAGGGCGCCTCGGCTGTCGGCGCCGGCGAGGCAGACGGCCGCTTCGGCGGCGGAGTACATGGCTCGGTGCTGGACGTCATCACTGTCCGCCCAGCCCCGACACACCGCGAGGTGTACCCGCGCTTCCTCCGACCCACCGCGGAGCGTTTGCAGACAGGCGAGACGGAAGTTCGTCTCCGCGGCCCCGGGACGTTCGTCTCCGCCCGCGTGCAACAGCTCCGACCCGAGACGGAACGCCTCGTCGAGGCGCCCCGCCATCATCAGGATGTACATCAGATTGCTGGCGGAACCGTCTTCGGCACCCCGGTCTCCCCGCCGGCGAGCGAGCGTGAGCGCCGCCTCGCCGTGCTCCTCGGCGCCGGGAAGGTCGTGGATCATGCAGAGATCAGCGAGGTTGTTCTCCGCCCCCATCTCGCCCCGGGTGTTGCCGTATCGCCGGGAGACTGCGAGAAAGCCCTCGTAGTTGAGGCGAGCCTCCTCGGCACGCCCGGAGACGACGAGGAACATGCCTCGGACATTCAGGCTGCGAGCGAGCTGGTCGGGCAGCTCGTAGTGCTGGGCGAGGGTGAGGGCCTCCTCGATCACCGCGGCGGCCTCCTCCGAGTGACCGGAGAGGAGCAGGGTGCCGCCGAGCCTCGACTGCAGCTCCGCCAGCACATCTGGTGGGGCAGCCCTGCCCTCGAGGGAGGCGAGCGCCTGGCGGATTCTGGTGATCGCCTGCTCACCTCGGCCGGCGAGGTCGAGGGATGTCCCGAGCCAGGCGGTGATGCGGGCGGCGCCGACGACATTTCCGACAGCGACGCTCTGGGCGATCGCCCGCTCGAAGTGTCCGATGGCTCGCTCGTACCAGCTGGACGCATGAGCCATGCGCCCCGCCTGCTCATTCAGGCTCGCCTGCTCCTCACCGTCGGAGCTGAGCTCGGCGGCCCGCAAGTAGGCAGCCTCGGCGCCCTCGGGCGCACCGACCGACTCGGCCCGCTCGCCGGCGATCGAATACGCCTTGCAGGCCCTCGCCCGCAAGTCTTGGGCGTCTGGGTCATCGGCTGCCGCGACATAGGCGTCATACAGGTGAGCACCGATGACCTCGGCCACCTCGGCGCCCTCATCGGGGAATGCCGCCTGCAAGTGCTCTGCGGTACGCAGGTGACGGGCCTTGCGCTCTGCGCGAGTCAGCGTGTCGTAGGCGACGGAGCGGATCAAAGACTGCGTGAAGCCATATTGGCCACGCTCGGGCGAGAGCTTGTCAGCCCGGACCGTGAGGACCTCTTTGCGCACGAGCGAACTGAGGAGCTCGTCGACGAGCGGCGCCTCCATATCGGACAGCGCCTCGATCGCTTGGCGGGGGAAGCCGCCTCCGAGCACCGAGCATTCCTTCACGAGGCGTCGCTCGTCGGGCGAGAGGGCATCGAGCCGAGAGGCGATGAGCGCCGTGAGGCCAGGGGGAATCTCCAGCGTGCCGAGCTCGCCGACGAGATGGAGGGCGTCATCCTCACCCTTGTCGAGGACACCCTTGTCGAGCAGGCCGCGCACCGTTTCGATGGCGTAGAGAGGGATGCCCTCGGCCCGCTCGACAATGCGCGCCCGGGCGGCCTCTGGCAGCCCCACCACGAGGCCGTCGAGCAGTTGGCCGATCAGCTCATCGGAGAGGGGGTCGAGGGCGAGAGTGGTGACCGACCTTCGCGAGAGCCCGAGGCCGCGTCGCTCGGTGCCCTCCGGACGAGACAGGACAAGCAGGTAGAGGGCGTGGTCTCCGGACCATTCGAGCAGATGGTCCAAGAACTCGACGAGGCCTGCGTCTGCCCACTGCAGGTCCTCGACGACCATGACGACCGGGAGATACTCGGCAAGACGCTCGAAGAAGAGGCGCCAGCCGGCAAACAGCTCCTCTCGCGCCAGCACCTGCGGGGCGGGAAGACCGAGGAGCTGGCCGAGCCGCGGCGAGATGAACGCACGGTCGGCGGGGTCGCCGATCCAGCGCTCGAGACCCGTCCTGAGTCGCTCGGCTACGACCTCCTGCGGGTCCTCCTCGCTGATCTGCAGTCGTGCCCTCACCATCTCGGAGAGAGCCCAGTAGCTGACGCCCTCCCCATAGGAGAGGCACCTGCCGGCATGCCAGAGGACGTCCCCCGCGAGGCCGTCGATGTACTTGAAGAACTCCCAGGCAAGGCGGGACTTGCCGATGCCGGCGACGCCGGAGACGAGGACCATGCGGGCCGACTGGCGCTCCGCGGAGCCGTGGAAAAGCTCCTTCACGAGATGGAGCTCGCGGTCCCGGCCGATGAAGGGCGCTTCGATGACGCCGGAGCGCTGTGAGCCGGCCACGGTGGCCACGACCCGCGTCGCCTGGAACAGGTGGACCGGGGCGGCCTTTCCCTTCAGCTCGTGCTCACCGGCATCGGCGTAGGCGATCGCCGCCGCCGTGGCCGAGCGGGTCGTCTCGTCGACGTAGCAACAGCCGGGCGGGGCGGCCGATTGGATGCGGGCGGCCGTGTTCACGCGGTCGCCGATGACGAGGCCTTCTTCGGCCGTCTCGGTCGTGGCGGCCTCCCCCGTGACGATGCCGACGCGGGCCTGCAGTTGGGTGCCGTGGGCAGATCCATAGGCGGCGACAGCCGAGGCGAGCTCGAGCCCGGCCCGCACGGCCCGCTCGGCATCGTCCTCCTGTGCCACCGGCGCCCCCCAGACGGCCATGACGGCGTCGCCGATGAACTTCTGCACGACACCGCCGTAGCGACCGACGATCGACCGGGCGAGCTCGAAGTAGCCCGAGAGGACCTCGCGCACCTCCTCCGGGTCACGCTTCTCCGAGAAGGGCGTGAAACCCACGAGGTCGCAGAACAGCACCGAGACATGGCGCAGCTCGGTCGTGGAGCTCGCGGCCACGACGGCGGCGAGCGGGGCGCTCGACGCGACGCCGCCAGCAGCCGGCGATCCTGCCGCCGAGAGCGTCGCCCCGCACTGGCTGCAGAACTTGGCGTGCGATGGAAGGGCCATTCCGCAGCTCGGGCAAGCGATCGCTAGCGATTTGCCGCATTCGAGGCAGAACCTGTCACCCGGCAGGTTCTCGACCCCACAGTTCGGGCAGCGCATCAGGTCCTTCTGGCCTGAAGGCGATCCGAGAGCCAGGAGCCGAGCTTGGCGACCGACGAGTCCGACTCGGGCACGTTGCCGGCGGCGATCTGAAAGACGTGCTGCATCTCCGGCCAGACCTCGATCGTGGCGTCACAGCCGGCCGCCGAGGCCCGCTCGGCGAGGCGCCTCGAGTCGTCGAGCAGCAGCTCGTCGCCGCCGACGTGCACGATGAAGGGCGGGAAACCCGTGAAGTCGGCGTAGAGCGGCGAGATGAGGGGGTTCTTGACGTCGTTGTCGCCGGCGTACCAGCCGATGCCGGGATCCTCCTCCTCCCGCAGCTGGCGGAAGAGCAGATCCCGCCCGATGTTGCTCGTGAGCGACTCACCCGTCGAGGCGAGATCGGTCCAGGGCGACAACAGGACGAGGCCGCCGGGCGCCGGCAGGCCTCGCTCCCGCACGGCAATGGCCGTGGCGAGGGCAAGTCCCCCACCGGCGGAGTCACCCCCGATGCCGATGCCGCCGGCCTCGTGCCCCTCCCGCAACAGCCAGCCGTAGGCGGTGACGGCGTCATCGAGTGCCGCCGGGAACGGGTTCTCGGGAGCGAGGCGATACTCGAGGGAGAGCCCCCGCACGCCCGACGCCATGGCGAGGTGACCGACGAGCTTGCGATGCGAGGCGATCGAACCGATCGAGTAGCCGCCGCCGTGGAGGTAGAGAAGGACGCCGTCAGCGGCCGCTTCCAGCGGGATCGCCCACTCGGCGGGGACGCCGCCGGCGTCGACGGCTTCGTAGGTGACGCCGGCGGGCTCGCCGGTGGCGATGGCCCAACCGTCGCTCGCCACCCTGGCGTCCTCGATCGGCGGCGGCGTCTCGCTCACGGGCAGGGCGGCGAGAACGGCATGGAACTGTTGGGCGGCGTCGCTGATCATGGCGCCAGCCTATGAAACACCCACGGGTCTCGCCATCGGCACGGCGGCCCGGGAGTGCGCCGGCGCCCCCCGTCGGGCAACATTGCCTCGATGGCCCGTTGGACTGCCGACGATATCCCTGACCAGTCAGGTCGCACCGCCGTCGTGACGGGCGCCAACAGCGGCCTCGGGCTCGAGACGGCAGCCGCGCTGGCGGCCCATGGCGCCACCGTCGTCATGGCCTCGCGCAACACCGATCGGCTGCGGGCCGCCATCGCCGAGGTCCGAAGACGGCACCCCGAGGCCGATGTCGAGCCGGTCCTCCTCGACCTTGCCTCCCTCGCCTCTGTTGGCGAGGCGGCCGCCCGCATCCGCTCGGCCCACGGCACCGTCGACGTTCTCGTCGCCAACGCCGGCGTGATGGCGATTCCAAGAGCCGAGACGGTGGACGGCTTCGAGATGCAGTTCGCCACGAACTACCTCGGTCACTTCGCCCTCGCCGGACGGCTCCTGCCGGCCATGATCGCCGCGCCGGGCAGCCGCATCGTGACGGTCACGAGCATCGTCCGCCGTATCGGCCGGCTCGACTTCGACGACCTGCACGGCCGCGCCCGGTACGGGCGCTGGACGGCCTACGGCCAATCGAAGCTGGCGGATCTCGTCTTCGCCGTCGAACTCTCCAGGCGCCTGAGCGCCGCCGGAGCCGAGACGATCGCCCTGGCGGCTCATCCCGGCTACGCCGCCACGAACCTCCAGACGGGCACGAGCTTTCTCCAGAACGCTTCCTACGCCATCGGCAACACCGTCTTCGCCCAGCCCGCCTACGCCGGCGCCTGGCCGCAGCTGTATGCCGCCACAGCGCCAGGGGTCAAGAGCGGTGAGCTCTACGGCCCCGCCGGGGGCATGCGCGGCTACCCGAAGCGCGACCGCATCGAAGCCCGCGCCATGCGGCCCAGCGTCGGTCGCCGCCTCTGGGCAGCCTCCGTCAAAGCGACGGGGGTCACCTATGAGGCCCTTGAGGGCGGGTCGCAGCACAGCTCCGCCTCGTGAGTGCCATCGCCGCCGCGGGCGCGTCGCCCATGGCGCCGGCGGCCGTAGCCTCGTGAGGTGACACGGGGGGCTCGAGCGGAGCGTGCGCGCCATGAGACGACCTTGGCCGCCGCCGTTCCCGTCGGCATCGGCGACGAGGCGGTTACCCCGCCGGATTCGGCGATGCCGACCGTCGATGGCGTCGATGCCGCCCTCCCACCGGAGGCGGGCGCGACGCCGGCGAGGCGAGGGGGTTTCTCGTCCTTACGACCGCTGCGGCACCGCAATTACGCCCTTTTGTGGTCGGGCGGCCTCATCTCGATCGTCGGGTCGTGGATGCAGACCGTCGCCGTCGGGGCCCTCATCGCCGCCCATACGGGCAGCGCCCTCTGGGTCGTGGCCGTGGCAGCCGGCGGCTTCCTGCCGATCGGCGTCCTCTCCCCCATCGGCGGGGCGCTCGCCGACCGGCTCCCCCGGCGGGCGGTGCTCATCGCCGGCAACCTCGTGGCGGGGGTTGTCGCCCTCGTGATCGCCCTCCTCGTGGCACAACGCGACTTCGGGCCGCTCGTTCTCACGCTCCTCGTGACCGTGCAGGGATCCGTCAGTGCCGTCATAGGTCCGTTCCAGCAGGCGATCTTGCCGGACCTCGTACCCCGCAACGAGTTCCTCGCCGCCTCTTCGCTCAACTCGGCGCAGTTCAATCTCGGCCGGGTCGTCGGCCCGGCCCTTGCCGGCGCCACGGTTGTCGCCTTCGGCTATCCGATGGCCTTTGTCGCCAACGCCGTCTCGTTTCTGGCTGTCGTCGGCGCTCTCGTCTTCGTGCGTCTCGCACCCCCGCCCGGTCGCGACGACCGGACGTCCCTCGGGGCGTCGCTCAAGGCCGGCTTCCGGGCGGCTCGCGCCGAGCCCGGCTGTTGGGCCGCCATCGTCCTCATCGGCGTCGTGGCCGTGCTCGCCTCACCGTTCATCGCCCTCGTGCCAGCGGTCGCCCACCGGCTCACAGACATCGGGCACCCGCACGGCGCCGCCAGATCCGTCGCCTCCGCCACGGCCGTCCTCACGACGGCGCAGGGCGTCGGCGCCGTCGTCGGGGCGCTTCTCATCGCACCGTTGGCGGAGCGTTTCGGCCGCGGTCGCGTCCTCGTCGGAGCCCTCTGCCTGCTGACGCCGGCACTCGTCGGCTACGACGTGTCACCGGCGCTGTCGTGGGCCGCCGTCACCCTGTTCGTCGTCGGACTCGTGTACATCGGTGTCCTCTCGGGCCTCTCGACCGTGGTGCAGCTGCGGGCACCGTCGCAGTACCGGGGGCGAGTCCTCAGCATCTACCTCGTCGCCCTCGGTGTCGCCTACCCCATCGGGTCGCTGGCGCAGGGGCCGATCGCCGACCGTTTCGGGCTCCCCCATACCACGGTCGGTGCGGCCGCCCTCCTCGCCCTCAGCCTGCTCGCCATCCGGCTGGCGCGCCCGTCGCTGTTCCGCGAGCTCACCGCAGAGGTGCACTGAGCGCCCCGGCCGGCGTCGCCTCCCGGCCGGCGACCGGCGCTCACGGGCAAGACAGATGCCTAGGGGTGCTGGCTGCTGACGCTCACGACCTCGCCGGTCAGGTAGGAGGAGTAGTCGCTCGCAAGGAAGACGATGACGTTTGCCACCTCCCACGGCTCCGCTGCTCGCCCGAACGCCTCGCGGGAAGCGAGCTCCGCCAGCACGTCCTCGGAGATGACCTTCGAGAGGAAGGGGTGCATGGCGAGCGAGGGCGCCACGGCGTTGACGCGGATGCCGTGGGGCGCCGCCTCGAGGGCGGCGCTCCGTGTGAGCGCCATCACGCCCGCCTTCGCCGCCGAGTAGTGGGCCTGACCGGCCTGCGCTCGCCAACCGAGCACGGAGGCGTTGTTGACAATGACGCCGCCGCCGGCGGCCCTCATGAGGCGCAGGGCTGCCCGCGTGCAGCGAAACGTCCCCGTCAGCGTGACGTCGATCACCTTCAGCCACTGCTCATCGGTCATCTCGACGAGCTCGACCGTGCCGCCGAGGCCGGCGTTGTTCACGAGCACGTCGATGCGACCGAGCTCCTGCACGCAACGCTCGAAGAGGGCATCGACGCTCGCCTGGTCGGTGACGTCGCACACGACGCCGGGAACGCCGAGGCGCTCGGCCGCCTCGCCGAGGCGCCGCTCGTGGGCATCGCTCAACAGCACGCGCCCTCCTTCCTCCACGCAGCGCTTCGCCGTGGCGTACCCGATGCCCGTGCCGGCGGCCGCCGTGACGACCACCGTCTTTCCTTCCAGCAGATTGTGCGGCGGCGGGTACTGGCTCATGGGGCTCCGGTTCCTCCACTCCCTCGTGCTGGCCGGGACGATAGATGCTCGCCGGGGAGGTGGCGAGCCACGCTGCGGCGTGACACGCTCCGGGGGTGACGGGTCACCCAACGGAGCAGAGCACGTCGTCGCTCGCCGGCAGCACGTCGTCGCTCGCCGGCAGAGCCGTCATCGTCACGGGCGCCGGACGCGGCCTCGGGCGCGCCCACGCCCTCGAGCTCGCCCGCCACGGCGCCCTCGTCGTCGTGAACGACCTCGGCGTCTCGCTCGACGGTCGGCCTGATGGTGCAGGCTCCCCGTCGTCGCCGGCGAACGAGGTTGTGGCGGAGATCCGCGCCGGCGGTGGCACGGCTGTCCCCAGTCACCACGACGTCACCGACTTCGAGGGCGCCCGGGGGATCCTGCAGGTGGCTCTCGACAGCTATGAGCGGCTGGACGCCGTCGTCAACAATGCCGGCATCGTGCGCGACCGCATGTTCGTCAACACGGCCGAACTCGAATGGGATGCCGTCATCGCCGTCCACCTGAAGGGCCACTTCTGCCTCTCCCGGCATGCTGCACAGCACTGGCGCGACGTCTCCAAGACGACGGGCGCACCCGCACAGGGACGCATCGTCAACACCTCCTCCGGCGCCGGCTTGATCGGCTCGGTCGGCCAGGGCGCCTACGCGGCCGCCAAGGCGGCCATCGTCGGCCTCACTCTCGTGCAAGCGGCCGAGCTCGCCCGCTACGGCGTGACGGCGAACGCCATCGCCCCCTCCGCCCGCACTCGTATGACAGAGACCGTCTTCGCCGAGTCGATGGGCGCACCCGAGGACCCGGAGGACTTCGACGCCATGGCTCCCGAGAACGTGTCGCCGCTCGTCGCCTGGCTGTGCTCGGCGGAGTCCTCGGCTGTCACGGGCCGGGTCTTCGAGATCGAAGGTGGGCGCCTCACGGTGATGGACGGCTGGCAACGCGCCGCCAGCCGCGACGTCGGCCGGCGCTATGACGTCGCCGAGCTGGCCGGCACGGTCCACGCCCTCCTCGAGAGATCGCCCGCGCCCCTGCCGGTCTACGGGGCGTCGTGAACCCGATGTCGAGCCCGCCGGCAAACTCGTCGGACCGAACGTTGCGACGGAGCATTCCCGATGTTGCCCGCGAGGCCGCCCGCCGCTTCGCCACGGCGGAAGCCGTCGTCGACGGCCGCGCCCGCCACAGCTTCGAGGAGCTGTGGTCGGACGCCGCTTCGGCCGCCCGGGCCTTCGTCCACGCCGGCGTGCAGGCGGGCGACCGCGTCGCCATCTGGGCTCCGAACTCCTATGAGTGGGTGGTGGCGCTGGTCGGCCTGCAGTCGGCCGGCGCCGCTGTCGTCCCGCTCAACACGCGGTTTCGAGGCTCCGAAGCCGCCTTCATCCTCAACCGCAGCAGGGCGAAAGTGCTCGTGACGGTCGCCGGCTTCCTCGGCGTTGACTACCCGTCGCTCCTCGCCTCCGAGGATCTTCCCCACCTGCAGTGCCTCGTCCTGCTCGGCGGCCGGCCGGCGTCGCAGGGCCGTGACGGCTTGCCCGAGTACGCCGCCGACGCTCTTGCCAGCAGCGCTCTCGCCAGCAAGACCGTCTCCTGGGACGCCTTTTTCGGCGAGGGCGCTGCTGGCGACGACGAGGTCGTCCGCCGACGCCTCGAGCGCCTCGGGCCCGATGACGTCTCGGACGTGATCTTCACCTCGGGCACGACGGGCTCGCCGAAGGGCGTCGTGGCGACGCACGGCCAGTCGATCCGGGCCTTCGCCGAGTGGAGCAGGATCGTCGGCCTCCTCGAAGGCGACCGCTACCTCCTCGTCAACCCGATGTTCCACAGCTTCGGGTACAAGGCAGGCATTCTCGCCTGTCTTCTGACGGGCGCCACGATCGTCACGCTGCCCGTCTTCGACGTGACCGTCGTGCTGGAGCGGATCGCCACGGAGGCGATCACGGTCCTCCCGGGCCCGCCGACGCTCTACCAGACACTGCTCGACCACGACGGCCTCGCCGGCACCGACATCTCCAGCCTGCGACTCGCCGTCACGGGCGCTGCCGTCATCCCGGTGGACCTTGTGCGGCGCATGCGGGACAGCCTCGGCTTCGACGTCGTGCTGACGGCGTACGGGCTCACAGAGGCCACCGGCTTCGTGACGGCGACGGCGCCCGACGACGACCTCGAGACGATCGCCACGACGTCCGGTCGCGCCATCGAGGGGGTCGAGGTGGCCGTCGTCGCACCGGACGGCAGCGCCCTTCCGGCGGGACGTGCCGGCGAGGTGGTGTGCCGGGGTTACAACGTGACGCAGGGCTACTTCGAGGACGACGAGCAGACGGCAGCCACCATCGACGCCGACGGGTGGTTGCACACCGGTGACGTCGGCGTGCTCGACGAGGACGGCAACCTGCGGATCACCGACCGGATGAAGGACATGTTCATCGTCGGTGGCTTCAACGCCTACCCGGCCGAGATCGAGAACCTCCTGCTCGGGCGGGGGGACATCTCCCAGGCCGCCGTCGTGGGCGTGCCCGACGAACGGCTCGGCGAGGTGGGCGTCGCCTTCGTCGTCCCAAAGGCCGGGCAGATCCTCGACGGGTCCGAGATCGTCGCCTGGGCGCGTACCCACATGGCGAACTACAAGGCGCCCCGCGCCGTCCACGTCGTGGACGCCCTCCCCCTCAACGCCAGCGGCAAGGTCCTCAAGATCGAGCTGCGGAAGCGGCTCGGCGCATGATCGCCAACCTTCTGCAGGCTCGCCGCGCCATTGTGACCGGCGGTGGCTCGGGCATCGGGCGCGCCATCGCCGAGACCTTGGCTGCGGCCGGGGCACGCGTCGCCGTTCTCGATCTCGACATGGCCGCCGCCGAGGCGACCGCCGGCGAGCTCGCCGGATCGGGTGCCATCGCCCTTCAGGCCGACGTCGCCGACTCCGCTGCCGTCGAGGCGGCCTTCGAACGGGCGTCCTTCGAATTCGGCGGTCTCGACATCATCGTCAACAACGCCGGCGCCGGCGCCGTCAAGGCACTGCATCGCTACAGCGACGAGGAGTGGGGCCGCTTGCTCGCCGTCAACCTCAGCGGCGTCTTCCACGGCATCCGTGCCGGGGTCGTACGCCTGCGCGCCGGTGGGGGCGGCGCCATCGTCAACGTGTCGTCGCTGAGCGGCATCCGGCCCACGCGAGGCGAGGGACCTTATTCGGCCGCCAAGGCGGGCGTGATCGCCCTCACGGCGAACGCCGCCCTCGAGTACGCCCCTGACATCCGGGTGAACTGCGTGTCGCCGGCGGTGATCGAGACACCGCTCACGCGGCCGCTCCTGCGCGACCCCGCCCTGCGAGGGCGCATCGAGGCCCGCATCCCACTGAAGCGAGTGGGCAGGGCGGCCGAGGTAGCCAACGTGGTGGCGTTTCTTGCGTCTGATCTCGCCTCCTACGTGACGGGCGCCAACATCGTCGTCGACGGCGGCAGCTCCCTGCCGAGCACCCAGACCGACGACCTCCTCGCCCGCTATGTGGAGTCGGCCGACTGAGTCAAGGGGTGGCGGTCTCCGGGACCTCCCGCTCCCGCAGGGCGCCGGGGTCGATGACCTCTCGGATGAGCCGCAGCTCGTGGGCATCGGGCGAGCGGGACGCCACGACCGGCTCGGCGAGAGCCAGCTCGAAGCCGGTCGCCGCCACGACGTCCTCGAGGCTGATACCGGGATGCAGCGAGACCAGCCGGAGGCGGTGGGCCGGACCGCCGAAGTCCATCACGCACAGGTTCGTCACGACGCCCCGCAGCCCGTAGTAGCGGGCCGCCGTTCCGAGTTCGGCGGCCCGGTCGCAACCGACGCCCGTGACGACGTCGACATGCTCCACGAAGACCTGCCTCGAGTGGTTGGGTATCCAGTAGGACGTCGTGTTCTGGATCGTGTTGCCCGGCGCCCCCCGAAACCCGAGGAGCTGCACACGGGGAGCCCCGTAGTCGCTCCCGATGGCAGCGAAGTTGTGGTTGCCGTAGGCGTCGAGCTGGCTGCCGCTCATGATGACGTGCCGCTTGCCCGACCACACCATGTCGAACATCGCCCGGTAGGGGTTGTAGGCCTCGAGCACCTTGCCGTCGGGGAACTCGAAGGCCTCGTCGTTGCGGACGAGTGCGGCCTCCCCGTCGGTCATGACGAGGTCTGGCTCGAACGTCGCCCGGGCGAGACGGCCGCCGATCATGGGAATCGTCCCGATCGGGTTCGCCAGGATCTCGCCGTCGCCGCGAAAGCACTCGGCAACGGCGACGACACAGACCTCGGCGCGAGTCGCTCGCTCCCGCCCGTTGCCCTCGCTGCTCATGAGAGGGCCGCCCGCCGCGCCTGATAGTCGCGCTCGCTCACGTCCACCCAGTCCGCCCGAAAGGCAGCCCACTCATCGGGCGTGCGTGCGGAGGCGGCATAACGCTGCTGGAAGGCCTCGTCGCGGCGGTACTCCGGCTCGCACGAGGTGAAGTGCGCCCCGCCCGCCCGCTCGACGACGCCATCGACCATCGTCCGGTTGATGCGCATCCGTTGCTCGGTCCCGGCGACGGCGAGCAGCTCGGCCGTCGGCACGACGCGCTCTACCGAGACGAAGCGGCGCCGGGCGGCTCGCAGGAAGAGGTCGTCGAAGTACAGGTCAGGGCCGAGGAAGGCGGCATTGCCGCCGGCGTCGCCCACGTTGAGATGGCAGAGGGCGACGTCGAGCTCGAGGGCGGGTGCCGCCACGAACTCCTCGCCGTCGTCGAAGGGCGAGCGGACCGTCGAGAGGCGGGCGTTCAGGCGGAGGAGGTCCGACCCGAGGCCGACCCGCGACGGAAGGAACGGGAGGCGCCACGCGGCCGCTTGCAGCCCGAGCAGGAGCAAGCCTTCGTCCCAGGGCTCCTCCTCCACCCGCCCGGCTTGGCGGGCCGCCCGGTAGTGGGGCTCGAGCGGAATGGAGTCGAGCGACACGAAAGCAGAGACGACTCTTCGCACCTTGCCGGTGGCGCAGAGCAAGCCGACGTCGGGGCCGCCGTAGCTCACGACCGTGAGCCCGCTCACCGACGAGCGGGCGAGCGCCCGCACGAGCGACATGGGCTTGCGCCGCGATCCCCAGCCGCCGATGCCGATTGTCATCCCGGAGGCGATCTCGGCGACGACGTCGTCCTCACTGCACCGCTTGTCCCTCATCGCTCCGGGGCGCCCTCCGCCGCGGTCGGTGTCGGTCCGCTCGGCGGCCATGGCGGGGTCGGCGGCGAAGGCGGCGAAGGCGGGGTCGGCGGCGAAGGCGGCGAGGTGTGCGCGCTTGTGTCGCCCTGCGGTACGAAAGCGCCCCCACCTCCGGTCTCTGCCGGCTCGGCCGCACCGCCGGCGGCGGAACCGTGCAGGAAGGCCGCCCTCCGCTCGTCGGACACCCCGCTCAAGTTGAGCTCGAAGGTGAAGCCCTGCTCGAACCGGTAGCTCTTCCGGACGTCCCAGAGATCGATGCCGTTGAGGGACTCCTTGGCCGCCCGGATGACCGTCGGCGACTTGGCGGCATCTCCGCCGCCAAGTCGAGGGCGGCACGGCGCAGGTCCTCGCGAGGCACGACGGAGTGCACGGAGCCGAAGTGATGCAACTCGGCGGCACTGGCCCGCGCCGAGGTGTAGACCATCGCCCGCATCTTCTGCTGTGGCACGAGTCGGCTGAGGTGGGTGGCGGCGCCGAGAGCACCCCGGTCGACTTCCGGCAGGCCGAAAGTGGCGTCATGCGAGCAGACGATGACGTCGGCGTTACCGACGAGACCGATGCCGCCGCCGAGGCAGTACCCGTGCACGGCCGCCACGACGGGCACGGCGCACTCGTAGACGGCCGCGAAGGCAGCGGCGCAGGCTCGGTTGGCGGCGATGAGCACCGAGTGACCGCTGTCCTCCTGCACCTCTTTCAGGTCGATGCCGGCATTGAAACCCCGCCCCTCCGCCCTCAGCACGACCACCCGCACGGCCTCGTCGCGACCGAGGTCGCCGAGGGCGTCTGCGATCTCGAACCATGCGGCGACGGGAAGGGCGTTCACGGGCGGGTGCTCCATGACGACTTCCGCGATGCCCACCTCGTCGATCCTCGTCGTAATCGTCATCGTCGCTCTCCCCCGCGTATCGCTCGGAAGGGTCCGCTCGGGCCGTCTCGGGCCGCGCCGTCGTACCATGGCACCAGCCGGCGACAAGACCCTAGGTGAACGAGGCAACGTGCGCGATCTCATCGACTACACCGACGCCGTGGTGCTCGTCACCGGCGGGACAAAGGGCGTCGGACGGGGCATCGTCGAGGCGTTCGCCGCCGCCGGCGCCTCCGTCGTCACCTGTGCCCGCACGGTGCCGGAGGAGGCGCCCGGCGGGGCGTTGCGCGGCGGCATCGACTTCCTCGCCGCCGACATCCGGCAGCCGGACGAGATCGCACGCCTCGTCGCCCACGTGCAGGAGCGTTTCGGGCGCCTCGACGTCCTCGTGAACAACGCCGGCGGCTCGCCTCCGGCCGACTCGGCGACGGCGTCGCCACGTTTCTCCGAGGCCATCGTGCGGCTCAACCTGCTGGCGCCGCTCTGGCTCGCCCAAGCCGCCAACGCCGTCATGCAGGCGCAGGACTCCGGCGGCGTCATCATCAACATCGCCAGCGTGAGCGGGCTGCGCCCCTCGCCGGACACGGTCGCCTACGGGGCTGCCAAGGCCGGGCTCATCAACCTCACCGAGACACTTGCGGTCGAGTGGGCGCCGAAGGTGCGGGTCAACGCCGTCACGCCCGGCTACATCCGGACCGAGCAGGCGCCTCTCTTCTACGGCGATGAGGCCGGCATTGCTCGCGTGGCCGCCACGGTTCCGCTCGGGCGCCTCGGTGAACCGGCCGACGTCGCCGGTGCCTGCCTCTGGGTCGCCTCCCCACTCGCCTGCTACGTGAGTGGAGCCAACATCGTCGTGCACGGAGGAGGCGAGGCGCCTCGCTATCTCGGCCCTGCATCCGAGACAGCGCCCGAGGCAGCCTCACAGGAGACTCACAGACCGGCGCCATAGTGTTCGACCGATGACGGGACGCTTCGAGCTGCCATGACGAGCGCCATCGAGACGCAGAACCTCACGAAGCGATTTGGCGACCGCCTTGCCGTCGACCACGCCAGCCTGCACATCCCCACGGGGGCGGTCTCCGGCTTCATCGGACCGAACGGAGCCGGCAAGACGACGACGATGCGCATGCTGCTCGGACTCGTGCGCCCGACCGAAGGCACGGGCACCGTGCTGGGCGAGCCGCTCTCGGCGCCCGAGCGCTACATGAGCCGCATCGGTGCCATGATCGAGGGCCCGACGTTCTATGGACCCCTCTCGGGCCGCGACAACCTCGTCGCACTGGCGCGGCTCGCCCGCCTGCCCCTCGAGCGCGTGGACGCAGGGCTCGAGCGCGTCGGGCTCACCGACCGCGGCGGGGACCCGTTTCGGGCCTACTCGCACGGCATGAAGCAGCGCCTCGGGATCGCCGCCGCCTTGCTGCCACGACCGGAGCTGCTCGTGCTCGACGAGCCGACGAACGGGCTCGACCCGGCCGGCATCGGCGAGGTGCGGGCGCTGCTTCGCTCGCTTCGCGACGACGGCATCACGGTCTTTGTCTCGAGCCACCTCCTCGGCGAGCTCGAGCAGATCTGCGACCACGTCGTCATGATCCAGTCGGGCCGGCTCATGTACCAGGGAACGGTGGAGCAGCTCGTGGCCGCCCAGCACACCGAGGTCTGGGCGCGACCCGAAGCCCCCGCAGACGCCCCTCGTCTGCTAAGAGCCCTCACCGCCTCCGGTCGCACGGCGCGACTCGACGGCCCCTGGGTGTGCGTCGTCGCCGACGAGGACTGCGCCGCCGATCTCTACCGGCTGGCCGTACGGGAAGGCATCACACTCGTGCACCTGAGCACTCGCCGCCAGAGCCTCGAGCAGGCCTTCCTCGCCATGACGGGCACGGTGAGCGGCGACATCGCCCAGGGCGTCGCAAGCGGTGTCGGCAGGAACGGAGGCGGCCGATGATCCCGGCGTTCCGGAGCGAGTGGATCAAGCTGCGCCGCCCGAGCCTGTTGCTGTCCACCTACGGCGCCATCGCCGGCATTTCCGTGCTCATCACCATCCTCAGCTTTGCCCTCGCCGGACACCATTTCGGACGCGGCGGTGGTGGGGGCGGTGGCGGCGGGCGCACGCCGATCACGCTCGCCCAGCTCGCCGAGTCGGACGCCCTCGCAAAGGCCTTCGCCGGGTTCGCCGGCCTGCTCGGCATCATCGCCCTCGCCGTGGCCGGCGCCCAGACGGCGAGCGAGTACAGCGTCGGCACCTTGCGCAACCTCATCATCCGCCAACCGCGCCGGCTCGTGCTGCTGGCGGGCAAGTTCATCGCCGTCTTGAGTTTCTCGGCCCTCGCCGTGTTGCTGGCCTGCATCGTCGGCGTCGTCACCGCCTTTGTCATGGCGCACATCCGCGGCATCCCGACGACCGCCTGGACGTCCTCGAGCGGGTTGACCGACTCCGCCAGGGCCTTCGGCGAGGTCGTGCTGGCGGTGTGCGGCTACACGACGATCGGCATGATCATCGGCAGCCTCTTGCGCAACCCGGGTGCCGCCATCGCCGTCGGCCTCGTCTACATACTGCCCTTCGAGCTCATCCTCAGCGCCACCGTCAACGGGAGCGACAAATGGCTCCCCGGCCAGCTGCTGAGCGCCATTTCCGCTGGCGGCACAACCGACGTCAGCCTGCATACGGCCGTCATCCGAGCGGTCGCCTACCTCATCGTGCTGAGCGGGGGCGCCGCCGTCCTCTTCGCCCGCCGCGACGTGACGGCCTGACGACCCGTCGCACGGGCCTCAGGCAGGGCGCAGCTCCCGGAAGCGCACCAAAGGGAGCTTGCGGGACGTGCGCGAGGTGTACCCGATGTAGAAGGGGCGGTCTGCCGTGAGAGCCGCCCAGACCCGCTCGTACTCGGAGCCTTCGAGCAGCTCCGGCTCGGCCCAGTAGGAGCCGTCCTGCACGCGGAGCAGCACCTCGCCGTTGCGCTCACGGTCGGTGAGGTTGAGGTACCACGCCGGATGCTGCGCAGCGCCGGCGAACGAGCCCACGACGACGCGGGCGCCGTCGGTGTCGAACCAGTAGGGCAGCGCCACCTTGTGCTCGTGGCCGCTCCGCCGGCCGATCGTGCGCAGGATGAGGTGGTGCATGCCGGCGGCCACCCAGAACTCCTCCGCCAGGCCGGATTCGAGTGCCGCCACGTGCGCCCGGCTGATGTCGGGTATCTGCTCGGCGGGCGGCTCCACGAAGCGAGTCGAGAGCTGCGGCGATCGTGGAGCCTGCCCTGCGCCGGCCGCCCGCGACCCGGCCTCCGCTGTCGTACCGTCGACTTCTTGGCTCATGTCCTCAGGCTCCTTGCTCATCCGGGCCACACCACGCTTTGCATCTCCGAGTAGGCATGCAAGGCAAACGACCCGCCGTCTCTTCCGATGCCGCTGCGTTTGAAGCCACCGAAGGGGGTCTCGGGGTGGCGGGCCACCGTGTTGATGCCGACGTTCCCGCTGCGCAGCAAGCCGGCGAGGCGCAGGCCTTGGTTGGCGTCCCCCGTCCAGAGGTAGTCGTACAACCCGTAGCTCGTCGCGTTGGCAAGGGCGATGGCCTCCTCCTCGTCGTCGAAGACGAGCGCCACGACGACCGGGCCGAAGATCTCCTCCTGCACGGCCGCCATGGCCGGCGTGCAGTCGCTCAGCATCGTGGGCGCCACGAAGAAACCCCGCTCCATCGCAACGGGCCCGCCTGCGCTCATGACGGCCCCGGCTGCGACGGCGCCATCGATGTGGTGCGTGACTCGCCGGCGCTGTTCCGAGGAGATGAGCGGTCCGACGACGGTGTCGCGCTCGCACGGATCCCCCACCGTGGCGGCGGTGGCGAGAGCGCTGAGGCGCTCGACCATCTCGTCGTACACGGGGCGTTGCACGAGCAGGCGTGTGGGCGCCGTGCAGATCTGCCCGGCGTGAAACGTGAACGTGCTCGCCGTACCCTTCGCCGCCCGCTCCAGGTCGGCGCCGGCGAACACGAGGCTCGCCCCTTTCCCGCCGAGCTCGAGCAGCACGCGCCGCAGGTCCGTGGCACACGTCTCGGCGATCTTCGTGCCGACGGCCGTGCTGCCCGTGAAACTCACCATGTCGACCTCGGGAGCAGACACGAGGGACTCGCCCGCCTCGGGTGTCGATCCCACGACGACGTTCACGACGCCTGGCGGAAAACCCGCCTCGTTCATGGCCTCCACCATGGTGATCACGCCGAGGGGGTCCTGCGGCGCCGGCTTGACCACGACGGTGTTACCCATCGCGAGAGCAGGCCCGATCTTGCCGGCGACGTTGTTCATCGGGACGTTGTAAGAGGTGATGGCCGCCACGACGCCGACCGGGCGCCGTACCCCCATGGCCGTCGTGATGCCGCCTCCCATGCCGTCCGGACCACCCGGCCAGTTGGGCGCCGGCGGCAGCGGGATCGTCACCGGCTCGAGGGCACCGCGGGCGTAACGGCGCAGCCGGGCGATGGCGCCGGCGACCTGGGCGGTGCGCGTCATCATGACGGTCGAGCCGGTTTCGCCTTGCACGAGGCTGCACAGCTCCTTCGAGCGGCTCTCGAGCAGATCGGCGGCAACGTTCAGCAGTCGCGCCCGCTCCTCCGGCGCCGTGCGCGACCACGCGCCAAACGCCTCTGCCGCTGCCGCCGCCGCGGCGCGGGCGTCTGCGGCCGATGCCTCCGGCGCCAGCCCCACGACGCTCTCGGTCGCCGGGTTGACGATCTCGTAGCTGCCGTTCTCGCCATCGACGGCCTCGCCGCCAATGATGCAGCGCCAGGCGGACGTCACCACAGCTCGTTGGCGTAGGTGTCGGTTCCGACGATGGTCGGCAGGAAGGGCGCCGCGAAGCTCACGCTGCCGGCGCCGGAGGCTTCGAGCGCCTCGGCGTAGCGGTGCACGGCCGGCCAGACGTCAGCCGGCGAGCCGGTCGTGAAACCCAGCTGCAGCAGGCGATCGACGGTGCCCCCCTCGGACCCGAGTTCCATGGGGGCCTCGAAGTCACCCTCTTCGACGTGGAAATGCCAGTTGGAGACGAGATCCATGCCGGGAGCCTGCAAGAGCTCGGACACGAGGGGTGCCGTCGCCTCTACGAGGGCCTCGTGGCTCGATCCGGCGGCCGGCTCCGAACACACGACGACGAGCCCGCCGTAGGGGTGGTCAAGCGCCAGCTCGACGGGCACGCCGTCGGCATTCCGCGAGACGGCGTCCTCGAAGTCGTAGAGCTTGGTGTGGGCATGTGTTCGCTCGGAGAAACCCCGCCCCTGGCCGTACAGCCAGAACACCTGCCGGCGTGCCCATGCGAAGTGCTCGTCCTCCCGCCCGGCCAGGACCCAATAAAGCGACAGGTAGCTGCCCGCATCGACCGGCTCGGCGAACGGGCTCGTCGCCGGGAACCGCAAGTCCTTCAACGGCCTCGTCGCCACCCAGCGCCTCCCGGCGAACAACCAGGGACCCACGAGGCAACCGGCGTAGAAGTGGTCGCGCTCGTACCAGCGGTTGTACGCCACCTCGTGGCCACGGTTCGGGTCGACGAGCGTGAAGAGCATGCGGCCGATCTGCACGGGCGGGCCGACGGACACGTCCACCTCGGCCCCGCTCATGATCTCAGCACCAGTGGGATGACGGACTCGGCGAAGGCGGCGATCTGGTCCTCGAGCTCGCTCACGTGGCGCGAGCGCAGCCGTACCTGCACGTGGGTGACGCCGATGGCCGCTCGGCCGACGAGGAGCTCGGTGATGCGCTCGGCCGGACCGGCCACGCAGTAGCGGCCGGTGTCCCATGCCGGGTCGCCGACGTAGAGGGCCGACATGTCGCCCATGGCAAAGGGCTCACCCTCGCGGCCCGCTTCCGCCCGACGGGCGAGGATGTCGGCCACGGCCGCCGCCATGCCGATCGCCGGCGGGCCCTGCGGAAGCCAACCGTCGCCGAGGAGGGCCGCCCGCCGCCGCGCCGGGGCCGTCGACCCGCCCACCCAGATGGGTGGACCGCCGACCTGGACCGGCCGCGGTTGCTGGCCGAGATCGTCCGGCTCTTCGGCACCCCCGCCCCACTCGTCGGAGAAGAGGCGTCGGAGCTCCCTGATCGCTTCGTCGGTGAGCCGGCCGCGGTCGGCGAAGGAGACGCCGAGTGCCGCGAACTCCGCTTCGACGTGCCCGGTGCCGACGCCGAGCACGACGCGCCCGCCCGAGAGGGCATCCAGAGTGGCGAAGGACTTGGCCGTCTGCAGGGGGCTGCGATAGGGCACGACGTAGACCTGGGAGAGGAGGCGTATGCGATTGGTAGCGGCGGCGAGCCAGCCGAGCGTCGCCACCGGGTCGTACCACACGGTGCCCATCCGCCCGGCCAGATGGCGGGGAACGGCAACGTGGTCGCAGACGCTCACGTTGTCGAAGCCGGCCGCCTCGCAGGCAAGCGCCACCCGCAGCAGCTCGCTCGGGCCGGCCGCCGCCTCCCACGTCTCGGCCATGAGGCGCGACTGAGCCTGCACGGGAAGGGTCATGCCGTAGCGGAGGTTGGTCATGGGACCCTCGTCATGGACACTCGGACGATCGGCGTTGTCGGCTCACCCGCCGACAGCGGCGGCGGCAGCTTCCCGGAACCGCGTCGTGCGGTGCACGGGGTCGCGGTCGAGCTTCGGGATGACGTGTGTGCCGAGGAGGCGGAGGGTTTCGATCGTGGCTTCGTGCGATCCAGGCCCGACGCCGATGACGAGCTGGTCGGCACCGGCGGCCTCCCAGCGCTGGCACTGGGCGAGGGCGTCGTCCGGGCTGCCCGCCAGCATGGCTCCGCCGGCGCCGGCCTTCGCGACGTCCTCCGGTGTCAGGTCGGGTAGGAGCTCCGGCCATTTCGGCACCCAGGCGGGGTGCGGGAACGTGTCGTGGTAACGGAAGACGTTCGACTGCAGGTAGTTCATGCGGGCATCGGCCGCCAGGCGGTAGGCGGCGTCCGCCTCCTCCGCCACCCAGGCCGCCGTCGTCACCATGACGTTGTCGTTCACGAACGCCCCGATCGGCTCGGCGTTGACGATGGCTTGCTTGTAGGCCTCGAGCACCGGTGCCAGCGCCGTCACCGAGCTGACGGAGAAGCCGAGAACGCCGAGGCCGTTGCGAGCGGCCATCTCGTAGCTGCTCGGGTTGCCGGCGGCATACCACATGGCCGGATGCGGTTTCGCATAGGGCTTCGGGAGGATCTTGCGGGGCGGCAGCGACCAGAACTTGCCCTCGAAACCCTCGTAAGTGTCCTGCGTCCACATCTTCGGGAACTCGCCGATCACCTCCTCCCAGATCTCCTTCGTGCCGTTCAGATCCTCCATCCCCGGTAGAAATCCAAGGATCTCGTGGCTTCCCGCCCCCCTCCCGGTCCCGAACTCGAAGCGCCCGCCGCTCACGTGGTCGAGCATGGCCGCTCGCTCGGCCACCTTCGCCGGGTGGTTGACGGTCGGGAGCGGGTTGAAGATGCCCGAGCCGAGGTGGATGCGCACCGTCTTGGCGGCCAGGTAGGAGAGCACGACGTCGTTCGCCGACAAGTGGGAGTACTCATCGAGGAAGTGGTGCTCGGTCGCCCAGGCGTACTTGAAGCCGAAGCGATCGGCCGCCTCCACGACGGCGAGATCCTCGAAGAGGGCATGGTGCTCGGCGTCGGGGTCGGCTGCCTGCCGCCACTTCGGCACGTAGGTCTGGATGAAGACTCCGAACTCCATGGGCTCACTACTCCTTGGTCGTGGTCGACGTGGCGGCGCCGGCGAGGCCGGCCGTGAGGATCGCAACGAGCTGGTCGGCCAGCCGGGCGGGATCCTCGCCGCTGACCGTGAGGCGGTAGAGGGATGATCCGGCGATGATGTCGAAGAGGACGTCTCCGTCGACCGGGCGGCAGATCTCTCCGCGGGCGACGGCTCTCGCCACGAGTTCGGAGAAGCCGTCGATCGATGGTCGGTAGATCCGCTCGGAGAGCGCGGTCCCCACGTCAGGGTGGTTGCGGGCGTCGTCGAGGAGGCCCTGGAAAGCCGCCCGCATGGGGGCGGAACGGAACAAGCGAACCGTGTTGTCGACACAGCCACGCAGGTCGCCTTCGAGGGAGCCCGTGTCGGGTACGCGGAGGACCTGCGGGTCCGGCGAGACGGCGTCGAAGACGAGTTCGGCCTTCGACTTCCAACGCAGCCGCACCGTCGTGCGGCTCACGCCCGCCCGCCGCGCCACGGCATCGACGGCGAGGCCGCGGTAGCCGAGCGTGACGAGCAGCTCGCGAGTGGCCGTGAGGATGGCAGCGTCCACCCGAGGGTCGCGCGGCCGCCCGGCACCGGGTCGTTGCTCACGACCCGCCAGCGGGACGACGGTGGCGGCAACAGCCGCCACCG
>JBKQSP010000025.1:0-81765 GCA_052143575.1 Acidimicrobiales bacterium | reverse complement strand
AACGCTCCATGATCCCCGCCTCGACGAAACCCTCGAGCCGGGCCGCAAGGATGTTCCGGGCTAAGCCGAGCCGCCGCAGGAAGTCGCTGAAGCGGGTCACCCCGCCAAAGAGCGCGTCCCTGATGATCAGCAGGCTCCAGCGCTCACCCACCACTTCGAGCGATCGGGCCGCCGAACAGACCTGGCCGTCATAGCTATTGCCGAGCACGGACCAATCCTAACACTTCTGGTTGCATCATAAGACCGCTTATGTTAGCCTGCGTGAAGTTGCATGACGCAACCAGATCGGAGACCGGAGACATGACGAGTCAGAGCTTCAGCACCGCCTTCCTGGTCGATCAGGGGCCGGAGGAGGCCTTCGCCGCCATCAACAACGTGAGGGGCTGGTGGTCCGGACGGATCGAAGGGACGACAGACGAACTCGGCGCCGAGTTCACCTATCGCTACCAGGACGTCCACTACAGCAAGCAGCGGATCACCGAGTTCGTCCCGAACAGCAAGGTCGTCTGGCGCGTGCTCGACGCCTCTCTCAACTTCACCGAAGATCCGAACGAGTGGACGGGTACCGAGGTCACCTTCGAGGTGTCGCAGCACGGCGAGCAGACAGAGGTGCGGTTCAGCCATCTGGGGCTCGTCCCGGCCTTCGAGTGCTACGACCAGTGCTCAAGCGCATGGAGCTTCTACGTCAACAACAGTCTCCGGCGGCTCATCACGACCGGCAAGGGTGAGCCGAACAACGACGAGGAAGCCGCCGCACGAGCCCGATCGGGATCGACACCCATGAAAACGGGCCTTGCAGTGGGGAAGATCGTCATCAGCGGGACGTGAAGGCCGAAGAGCTTGCTATCGCTCGTTCAACGGTATATAAAGTCCGTATGGGTATACGAGCCATGCAGGAAGCGACTTTCATGATCCTCACCGCCCTCGCAAGCGGTAGCCAGCATGGTTACGGCATCATCACCGACGTCCAGGAGATCTCCGACGGCCGCGTCCGCCTGCGACCCGGCACTCTGTACACCGCCCTGGACCGCCTCTGCGCCGATGAACTGATCAGGGTCGACCGTGAGGAGATCGTGGAGGGACGGCTTCGCCGGTACTACCGGCTCACACCCGCCGGCACCAAGCGGCTCAGCGCGGAGGCAGCTCGGCTACAGGCTGATGCCACTGCCGCATTGACGCGGCTGAACCTGGCCGGAGGGATGGCGACATGACCGATCATGCGAACCTCGAGCGAGGGTACCGGCGGTTGCTGGCCTCGTATCCCCGGGCGTTTCGGCGAGAGCACGGCGAAGAGATCCTCGCCGTGCTGATGGCCAGCGCCCAGGAGGGCCGCCGTCGGCCCGGGCTGGCCGCCTCCGCGGACCTGATCAGGAGCGGCTTGTGGATGCGCCTGCGCCCCAGCCTGCCGCGGTCGGCGCCCACCGTGCGGGCAGCCGTCCGGCTCATGTACGCCGGCGCCGTCGTCACCGCCCTCAGCCTGATCGTCGCGATCGTCTCGCTCCCTTACGTCGGCCGCAGCGGGGCCACGCTCCGCCTGGCAGGCCGGAGCCAGCCGCTTCCGCTCGCCATCACCGTGGGGATCGTGAGCGGCGTGGTCATGATCGCCCTGTGGCTGTGGATGGCGCGGGCGATCAGCCGGGGCCGGAACTGGGCGCGCCTCCTGTCCACGGTGCTGGTCGGCCTGGCGACGCTGCACCTGTTCGGCAACAAGGGCGCCGTCCCGGTGGTCTTCGCCGTGCTGATGTGGCTGGTCGGCCTGGCGGTGGTATGGCTGCTCTGGCGACCTACCTCCCGTGCGTTCTTCAAACCGCAGGGTCTCACACAGGTCGGGCACGGCGCCTGACGATCGGCGAGGTCAGGTGGAATAGCTAGAGCGTGCGGCCAGCTCGACCGGTGCCGCCCGACTCGCCGCCGTCTTCGACGCGAAGGGCCGCCGTGACGGCCAGCTGGGTGCGAGAGCGCGTCCCCGTCTTGCGCATGAGGCTCTCGAGGTGCTTCTCCACCGTGCGCGGCGACAGGTGCAGGCGCACCGCAATCTCCTTGTTGTTGAGTCCCTCTGCCACGAGCCGCAACACGTCGGACTCCCGCGCCGTGACCCCGAACAACAGCCACGGGTCCCGCACCGGAGGGTGGCGGAGCACGCGGCAGCGCTCCTCGAGACGATCGAACCCCAGCGCCGCGAAACACGCTTCGGCAGCTTGCAGCCAGCGATCTGGTTCGCCCCAGTGGTTCTCGAGGGCCGGCCCTGACGCGCACAGCCTGGCGAAATGCGGCCACGGACCGGAGAAGACGGCGAGGATGGCGTCGGACTCACGCGCCCGTTCGGTAGCCCGGACGGGCTCCCGACGCCCGAGGAGGACGGCCTCCGCGTAGCCGAGCACCCCGGCGTTGGCGAAGGCGCGGTCGATCCCGGCCCCACTCGCTTCGATCAGCGCAGCCTCGGCACGAGGGTCCGCCACGGACGCCAACAACAGCGGCCACAGGGCGCGGAACTGAGCCGGCTCGGCATGAGGCAGCCCGGCGAAGATCTCAGCCGCCCGAGCGAGCGACTGGAGAGCGCCTTCCCAGTCGCCCTCGAGGAACGACAGCGTGCCTCGAGCGCCCCATGCCCACGCCTCGCCACTCGGATCGTGCGGGGAGGCGGCGAGCGCCAGGCCGAGGTAGCGCTCCATCTCGTCGCGTTCTCGCCGGTGAGAACCGTTCTCCGCCAGGAAGAAGAGCGCCTTGCCCTTCACCTGATCGAGCCCGAGACGCTCGGCCAGCTCCAGTGCCTGGCGAGCGTGCTCGGCGCTGGCGTCGAGGGAGAACTCGGCGTTGCGCGTCACCGCCAGCTGCAGGTCGAGGACGGCCAGTGTGCTCAGCGCGCCCAGCTCCGTGGCGCTGCGACGCGCCTCCTCGAGGCGATCGATGCCGCCGCGCTCGAACATCTCGATCGTCCCCAGCTCGTGAAGAGCGCGCAGACGCCAAAAGGGCAGGCCCTCCGTCTCGGCGATGGCGAGTGCCTGCTCGAAGCGACGGCGAGCCGAGCTGAGATCGGCGAGACGTTCGCAGCGCCCGAGGATCTCGAGGGCCTGGCAGCGGACCTCGGCGCCGGCATCTCTGGCGGCGAGGGCGGCGGACGCCAGCTGTCGGGATCGCTCGACGTCATCGCCGGCGAGGGCGACCTCGGCCTCCACGACAAGCAGGCGGGCGACGAGATCGGAACGCTCCTCGCTCGCCAGCATCGCCTTTGCGGCCGCGAGATGAGACGCCGCCACGTTCCAGCGCGTGGCGGACACGGCGGCGTGCGCCAACTGGAGGTGGACCTCTGCCGCCTCGACAGTCGCCCCGTCGCTCTCCAGCTGCCCGATCAGCTCGGCGCCGACGGAGATGGCCTCGTCGACCCTGCCGGCAAGGGAGAGTGCCTCGAGGAGCATCCGCTCGGCTGCGGTGACGATCCCTCCTCGCCCGCCCGACACGGCCGTCGAGCGCCGCAGGGTCTCGACTGCCGTTGCGAGGGCGCCGCGGGCGAGCGAGGCGCGGCCCGACGCCACGAGCAGTGCTCCGGCTCGGGCGCCGTCACCGGCCCTCACAGCCAGATCGGCCGCCAACTCGAGGTACCCGTCGGCCGGCTCAGTGCCGGCCGGCTCGAGCACTTCGAGCACCTGTGCCGCCAGCCGGCTGCGCCGGGGCGGCAGCATGGCGTCGACGACGGCGTCCCGAGTGAGGGCGTGGCGGAAGCGAAACGTGTCCCCCTCGACAGTGATGAGCAGGCACCTGACGGCCCGCTCGAGGGACTGGGTCACCAGCTCGGGCGCAAGGCCCGTCGCCGCCGGCAGCAGATGCCAGTCGAACCGGCGCCCGAGCAGGGCGGCAGCCTCCAGCACCGACCGCTCCTGCGGGCTGAACTCGATGAGGCGAGCCTCCACGGTGTCGGTGAACGAACGCGGGACACCGGGCGAGGCCAACAGCTCCTCGACGAGGAGCGGAATCCCCTCGGCGCTGTCCTGCACGCGGGAGAAGACACCATCGCCGGCGCCTGGGGCGCAGGCGCGCACCATCTCGGCGACCTCGTCGTCATCCAGTCTCGTCAACGGCAGATGGACGACGCCGTCCCGACCGCGCAGGCGGCGAACGAGCTCGAGCCCGGCCGACGGCGTCTCGCTGCGTACGGTGATCACGCAGAGGATCCGCTCGCGACGCAGGTTCCCGGCCAGGTACTCGACGATCCCCAATGTGTCGGGGTCGGCCCAGTGGAGATCCTCCAGCACCACGACCACGCCGGCCTCGGCGCCCACGCCGCGGAGCAGGCGGAGCACGGCTTCACCGCGCGCCGCCGGGACGGCGTCGGCCTGCGCGACCCCTCCCATCGCCGGGACGATGGCCGTCAACACGGGCAGCCAGGGCGCGAGAGCGGCGTCGTCCGGCAGGCCGCCGTGCCGCAGGACGTGCAACAACGCTTCGGTGATGGGGCCGAAGGGGGTGCCGTCCCCGGCGGGGATGGCGCGTCCCACGGCGAGCAGCATGCCGTTGCGCTCGGCCTTCGCCATGGCCTCGCGGGTGAGGCGCGACTTGCCGATGCCAGCCTCGCCCGTCAGCACGACGACACCGCCCCGGGCGGCCTCGGCCCGATCGAGCGCGGTGCTCAGGGCGTGCAGCTCATCCCGGCGCCCCACGACCACCGAGCAGAGCACGTCCGCCACGCCGTCAGTCTGTCTCAGAACGACGCCTCGGATCGAGGGGTGTGCTCTGGTGACAGACGGTGGGAATTGGCGCGCATGCACCTCAAGGTCGATACCCCGCACGCCGATGACTGTGACGTCATGAATTCGCGTACCGCCTCCTCGCGCCCAAGTGATGAGAAGCCGGCGGTGCGTTTCTGCAACGTCGTGCACCGCTACCGGTCACTCGTGGCGCTGGACCATCTCGACCTCGATGTCGCGAGGGGCGAGACGGTCGCTCTTCTCGGTCCGAACGGCGCCGGCAAGTCGACGGCGATCTCCATTCTCCTCGGCTTGCAGCGCCCCCAGCAAGGCGACGTCTCGGTCCTCGGCACCGACCCCCGCGCCGCCATGGCATCGGGCAAGGTCGGTGCCATGCTCCAGGTGGGCGCTGGCAGCGGGCTCCCCCACGGCGTCAAGGTCGGCCAGCTCGTGGCGATGGCCGCTCGTCTCTACCGCCACCCTGCACCCGTCGGGCGCACACTGGCCCGCGCCGGGCTCACGAGCCTCATCGATCGCCAGACACAGCGGCTCTCCGGCGGGCAAGCCCAGCGGGTGCGCTTCGCCTTGGCAGTGGCAGGGGATCCCGACCTCGTCTTTCTGGACGAGCCGACGGCCGCCATGGACGTCGAGAGTCGGCGCGCCTTCTGGGCGATGATGCGCGATTTCGCCGGCGAGGGGCGCACCGTCGTCTTTGCCACCCATCACCTGGAGGAGGCCGACGCCGTCGCCGACCGCATCGTCGTGATGCGCACGGGACGGGTGGTTGCGAACGGCCCCGCCTCCACCATCAAGGCGGCCGTTCCCACGCGCCGCGTGCGCTTCGTCTCAGCAAGAGCCAACGCCGCACGCCTGCGCGAGCTCGACGGCGTCAACGCTGCCTGCGTACGCGGGCATGAGGTCGTCCTCGACTCTCTCGACGCCGACGCCACGGTGCGGGCGTTGGTGGCATCCGGCCTCCCATTCAGCGACATCGAAGTCACGGGCGCCGATCTCGAACAAGCGTTCATGGCCCTCACGTGCGACCTCAGCACGGCATACACGGTCGATGACGCCATGGCGGACGGCCGTGCCGCCACGCAGCCGGAGCGGGCAGCGTGACGGGGCTGGCGGCGTTCTTCAGGTTCGAGGTGCAGCGCCTGCTGCGCAACCCGCGCTATGTCGCCATCACCGTGGGGTTTCCCGTCATCTTCTACAGCCTGTTCCTGCACAGCCTCGAGCCGGCTGCTCATATCGCCGGCACGACGTGGCACACCTACTTCATGGTTTCGATGGCCAGTTTCGGGGCCATGGTCGCCGCCCTCAACGCCGGCGGCACGCGCCTTGCCTCAGAGCGGGCCTCCGGTTGGACACGGCAGCTGCGGGTCACCCCGCTGCCGGCGTGGAGCTACGTGGCGACGAAGATCGCCGCTTCGATGGTCATCGCTCTTCCCGTGATCTGCCTCGTCGAGCTGACGGGCCTCCTCGTCGGCGACGTGCGCCTCAGCGTGGCGACGTGGGTGACCCTCACCGCCGTGCTGTGGGCCAGCACCCTCCCCTTCGTCGTCCTCGGCGTGCTCGTCGGCTTCGTCGCTTCCAGCGAGACGGCCTATCCGGTCGTCACCGCTCTCATGTTCCTCTTGAGCTTCTTCGGGGGTCTCTTCACCCCCGTCTCCAGCCTGCCGACCGTTCTCCGCCATGTCGCCACGTACTTGCCGACCTACCACGAAGCCGCTCTCGGATGGTCCGTCGTCGCCGGCCGAGCGCCCGGGTTGGTCGACGTGGGGATCCTCCTCGTCTACGCCCTCGTCCTCGGGCTCGCCGTCACGTGGCGGAATCGAGCCGTGGAGTCGCGGGCATTCGCCTGAGCCGACGGGCTGGAGCCTCGCCAGCTCCGGAATGATCCCGCCGGTCAGCCACAGAGGCGCTCCGCCACGGCGAGCATCTCGCCTCCGACCGGCTGTAAGCCGACCTTCGTGCAGAGCAGGCCGGTCGAAACTCGCTCCACGACGCCCCACTCCCAGATTGCCGTGGCATCGAGCCCCATGCGGGCCGCCAGCCAGCGGGCTCGCTCCCACCCGTCGCCCTCCAGCTCGAGCGGGTCCTCCCGCATGAGGACGCCCAGGTCGTACTCGGCCTCGGCGAGCAGGCCGTCGGGGTCGACGAGCTTGAAGCCGTCGCCCGCCTCGAGGGCGTTCCACTGGTGGACGTCGCCGTGCACCAAGACGGCCCGCTCCTCGCGGTGAGCGGCGAGGCGGCGCCCCGCGCAGGACACGGCATGATCGATGGCACGCTCCGTGCAGGGGTGATCGAGCTCGTCCCACGTCGTGACGATGAACTCGACGAGCCAGCGACTCTTGTCGGCTCCCGTCGGCAGGCCGCACCCGGGCGCCGGGCGCCACACGCCCTCGGCCGCCGAGCACAGGATCTCGAGACGCGGCCGGATGGGGAGGCCCAGTTCGTACAAGGAGCGCCCGAGGCGCTCGAGGAGGAGGGCGCCTCGCTCGGGGTCGCCTCGCAGCAGTCGCGCGCAACCCCCGCCGTCGGTGAGGCGAAGGACGGTGATCTCGTTCCTGAGGTCATCTCCAGGACGCGGCACCGGCAGCTTCAACACCGCAGGCGTGCCGTCGGCACACGAGACGTCGGCGACGAAGGCCTCCGTGCTGCCGTCGTACGAACGGCCGACGCGGATGGACCACTCCCGCTCGAGGGCGGCCACCAGCCCCGGGAGGCCGTCGAGCCAGGCGGCGGCGCCGGCCGCGAGGGCCTTGTTCCGTACGACGGCCGGTACGGCGACCATGGGGGACTCTCGCCTACGGCCGCGACGAAGACTGGCGCTGTCCGCTCAGGCGGAGAGCCGGTCGATGAGGTTGCGCGTGATGCGCTCGATCCTGGGGTCACCGTGGGCGAGGCCCCAGGCCCATTCCGTCGTGCCCGCCGTGAAGACGGTGCCTCCCGGCCGGTGCACGCCCATGACGGCGTGCCCGTGCTCGAAACGAGCGACGTTTTCGGGCGTCTCGCTCCCGAGCACGCGCCAGGAGATGAACTCGCATTCGGAGCGGGCACCCTCCGGAACGCCCCTCGTCGAGTTGTCGCGGCCGAAGAGGCGGGCCGGTACCAAGCCGAGGATCTCGAAGTCGGCCGGCGTGCCGTCGTTGCACGTCGGGTAGGGCAAGCCGTCACGCATCGTCAGCTCGCAGCCGTCGCATTCATAACCGACGGTGACCGAGGACGCCCCGATGACGTCGCCGTAGACGACCTCGGTGCCCTCGAAGACCCAGTGCTCGGGGCGATAGACGGTGTACCCGCCGGCGCCGGCCGCGACGGCCCGCCCGATGCGGTGATAACCGCCGCGGGAGAACGACACGCCCGTCATCTCGTTCTCCGGCCGCCCGATGAGGTGATCCGACCACATCGAGGTCAGCAAGTGCTGACGCTCGGTGTCGTAGACGGGATCCTTCTTGAACTGGTCCTTGTAGCCGACCATGACGGCACCGCCGTCCTCCAGGCGCACCTGCCAGAAGCTCGTGTTGCCCGACAGGAAGACCGCATTGCCGCCGGCGCGCACGAAGGACTCGACGGCGTCACGCATCTCCCAGGACCAGTACTCGTCGTGGCCGACGGACAGGTAGAGGCGCCGGCCCTCGAGCAGCCCGGGCACCGTCTCGAGGTCGGCGTTGACGGCGTAGTCGAGCTCGTAGCCGCACCGCTCCGCCCACCGCACGAACGGCAGCTCGGCGTTCGGCCACCCTGCCGAACCGGCCCACTCGGAGAAGCCGTGTGCGCGCACGTAGGTGCGGTGCGCCTCCATCATGTGGTCCGGCGCAACGACGACGGCGACGCGATTGCCCGGCCCCTCCGGCTTGCGCAGGTAGCCCGGCGCCAAGGGACGGGCGAACGAGACGCGAGTGCCGCGGGAGTAGAGGTTGCGGCCGCCGAAGTCGTTGTAGGCGTTCCAGGTGTTCGTCGTGAGCACGAGCAAGGGCCGTGCCGGATCCACCTCGACCGACCGCACGACGAAGAAACCCACCGCCTCGTGGCGAAACCCCGCCTGGGTCCGGAGGCTCACCTCGTAGTAGCCGCTCCGCCACGACGGATCCACGGTGAGCGTGGCGCTGTCGGGCCACGGACAGCCGGCTGCGGCGGCGGACTCGGGAAGGTCGTGCGGCTCGACGGTGATCTCGCCCGACCAGACGAGCTCGCGGTGGAGCCCGACCCGGTGAACCCGGAGCTCACCGGTCGCCGGCGGCCCGGCAGCTCGCAGGCCTACGGTGTCGCCGGCGGCGACCGATTGCGGCCAGGCGTACACCCAGGGTTCGGTGAGCATCGACACTGTAGCGGAGCGTACCGTGGGCGCTGGGCGACGGGAGGGAGACGGCACCGTGGGACACGAGGTGGCCATCGAACGGCGATACCGGGACCGGACGGAGCGATCGCTCGCACTCTGGCGAGGCTTCGAGCCCGTGCTCGTGGACGGGAACACGCGGGCGCTCGCCAACTTCCCGCCCCACCCGTTGGTGCTCGTCGCCGGGCAGGGCCCGCGGGTCACCGACGCCGACGGCAACGAGTACTTCGACCTGCTCAACAACTACACAGCGCTTGTCCACGGCAACGCCCACCCTGAGCTCTCCGCCGCCGCCTCCTCCGTCCTGGCGTGCGGGACGGTGTTCCCGGCGCCCCATCCGCTGCAGGCGAGGCACGCCGCCCTCGTCTGCGAGCGCCTCTCCGGCGCCGAGAACGTCCGCTATACCAACAGCGGGACGGAGGCTGCCATGCTGGCGGTGCGAGCCGCCCGCGCCGCCACCGGCAGGGACCTCGTCGCCAAGGCCCGCTGGGGATACCACGGGAGCTGGGAGGGCTTGTCGCCCAACGTCGGCGGTGGGGGCGAAGCGGCCGGCGAAGCGCCCGAGCCCGGAATCCCCGGGGCGGCACTGGAGGGCCTGCGCGTCTTCGAGTTCAACGACACGTCCGATCTCGAGGGAGTCTGCCGCCGGGCCGGATCCGATCTCGCCGCCATCGTGCTCGAGCCCATGCTCGGCTCGGGCGGTGCCGTTCCCGCCACGCCTGAGTTCATGGCGGCCGCCCGGCGGCTCGCCGACGAGCTCGGGGCCGTGCTCGTCGTCGACGAGGTGCAGACGTTCCGGCTCGGTTTCGGCGGCATGCAGTCGGTGCTCGGGACAACCGGCGATCTCACCGTCCTCGGCAAGCTGATCGGCGGCGGCTTCCCGATCGGTGCCGTCGCCGGCCCCCGTCACCTGCTCGATGTCTTCTCGCACAGCTCCCCGCGGCACGTGAAGCACTCCGGCACCTTCAACGGCAATCTCGTCTCGATGGCGGCCGGCATCCGGGCGATGGAGCTCCTGAGCCCGGAGGCGATTTCCCGGCTCAACACCGGCGGGGCGGCCCTCGCCGACTCGCTGCGATCTGCCCTTTCGTCCTGCGGGCTGCCCGGCTGCGTGACCGGCTACGGCTCGATGTTGAACGTGCACCTCGGCGAGGCCGTGGCTGCCGTTCGCAGCGGGAGCGATGCTCGTGGCCACGATGCCCGCCTCATGGACCTGCTCCATCTCGCCCTGCTCAACGACGGGATCTTCGCGGCGCCGCGCGGCTTCCTCAACACCTCGACCGTTCTCTCCGACGACGATCTCGCCGGTGTCGAGGCCGCCGTGAAGCAGGCGTTCGCCAACGTCGCCGCTGAGGCGCTCGGCCGCCCCTGATCCCGCCGGCGCCGGTTCGAGCGCGGACAACCTGTGGGAGGCTGCGTCGATGATCGACCACCTCTCCATCCAGTGTGCCGATGTCGCCGCCAGCACGGTGTTCTATGACGCCGTCCTCGCTCCACTCGGCGGAGGACGAGTCATGGAGTTCGCCGGCGTCATCGGCTTCGGCGTGGCCGGCAAGCCCGATTTCTGGATCGGTCCGCACGTCACCGGCGAGGGATTCCGGGAGTCGCACATCGCCTTCGTGGCGCCCGACCGGGCCAGTGTCCTCGCCTTCTTCGAGGCCGCCACGGCGGCCGGGGCGGGCGTGCTGCACGCCCCTCGCCTCTGGCCGGAATACCACCCGGACTACTTCGGCGCCTTCGTGCGCGACCCGGACGGAAACAACGTCGAGGCGGTCTGTCACCTGCCGGCGTGACCGGCCGTCACGTCTCGCTTCGCGCCGTTGCCTCGAACAGTTTCAGGACTCTCGCCGGCGCTTTCAGAATCCAGGAGTCGGTGATGACCTCGGCCAAGCGATCGAGGCCGATGGCAGGAAGCTTGACGAGCACGGACGGGTGACCGTCGTAGTGCGGCGTCGTGAAGAAGAGTTCCGGCTCGGATTCGAGGAGCGCCGCCTTCTCACCGAGGTCGGAGACGAACACGACCAGACCCCCCTCGGCCTCCGTGCGGATGCGGAGAAATCCCTTCTCCTTCACCCGGAACCCCGGTGTCCCGTACCAGGGCCGCTCGGTCGTCTCCGGAAGCGAGAGTGCGATCCGGCGCACGTCCTCTACGGTGGCCATCGACGTCACGATAGGCGCCCGCCGGCGGTTGAGCCGCCAAGATGGGGAGCTGAACGTGCCGTAGGGCACGAGGCCGGCGCCGCCGCCGGACGGCCACCGCTGCCGACGCGACGGCAAACCCAGCCAGCCTGTGCGCGAGGGTGGCAGCTGGCCGGCCGCTCGGCTATACCCGCGCAAGCGGAAGGAGCCCCCCATGGCGATGAACGTGCAGCCGATCCCGACGATGTCGGAGCGGATCAACGAGATCCGCGGACTGACGGCGGAGATCGTGAACAAGGAGATTCTCCCCAACGAGAACCTGCTGTGGGCGAGCCGGACGAACCCGAGGCTGACGAAGGAGGACCGGGCCGGCGCCAAGGAGCTCCGCGAGGAGATCAAGTCCAAGGTCCGGCAGGCCGGGCTCTGGGCGCCTCATCTTCCGGTCGAGTACGGGGGTGCCGGCCTGGACTTCCTCGAGCTCGCCTACATGAACGAGGTGCTCGCCTACGCCGTCGGGGCGGCTGCTCTCTTCGGCGTCGTGGCTCCCAATTCAGGCAACCAGACCCTGCTCGTCAAATACGGCACGCCGGAGCAGAAAGCGAAGTGGCTCGTCCCCTTGATCGAGGGCAAGTTCGAGTCCGGCTTCTCGATGACGGAACCCGACGCGGCCGGTTCCGATCCTCGGTCCCTGCGCACAACGGCGCGTCGCGACGGCGAGGAGTGGGTGATCAACGGGCACAAGTGGTTCACCTCGAATGGCAGGCGGGCCGACTTCTTCATCGTGATGTGCCGCACGGAGGATCCGGACGGTCCGGCCGACACCAACGGCCGCATGACCCAGATCATCGTTCCCCGCCACACTCCTGGCGTCCACGTTCTTCGCAACATCAACGTCTGGGGCGTCGAGAGCGACCACTGCGAGATCGCCTACGAGGACGTACGCGTCCCGATCGAGAACCAGCTCGGCAGTCGCGGCAGCGGCCACCAGGCCGCCCAGGACCGCCTCGGCGCCGGCCGCGTCTACCACTGCATGAACTCGATCGGCGGCATGTGGCGAGCCTTCGACCTCATGGTGGAACGCTCGCGAGTGCGCGAGGTGCACGGCGGGCTCCTGCAGACCAAGCAGTTCATCCAGGGCTTCATCGCCGACTCGTACATCGACATCCAGGCCGCCCGCTTGATGACGATCCACTGTGCCGAGAAGATGGCGAACGACATGGATGCCCGCACGGACATCTCGGCGATCAAGGTGTTCGTGCCGTCGGCCTACGGGCGGGTCGTCGACCGGGCGATCCAGGTCTGGGGTGCGGCGGGCGTCTCAGGAGACCTGCCGCTCTACGCCATGTACCAGGGAGCGCGCACGCTACGCCTCGCAGACGGTCCCGACGAGGTGCACCGCATCCTCATCGCGAAGAACGTCCTCGGACAGTTCAGCCACGGCGTCGGCTGGGATTTCGGCAACTGAGCCGACGGGGCTCGCCGGCGGGGGCGACGCCGGCTAGCGACGGCGAAAGCGCATGCGCATGCTGGTCGCTCCGCGGTTTCCCCAGGCGTGGTAGGGGATCGTGGCCACGTGCACGGGCTCGAAGACCGGCGAGGAGCCGAGCGGCCCGTGCAATCCACTGCCGGACGGAACGACCACGAGAGCGAAGGCCGAATCGAGTGGCTGGATCGGATCGACGGTGAGCAAGCGCAAGTCGATGCCGGGCGCGTCGATGCCTTCCACGCAGTGGAGGCGGGGGCCGCAGCGCAGGAAGACGGTGCCGGCGGCACCCTCCACGCGGGGATCGGTCTCCCACCACGCCGGCTCGAAGCTCAGGTCGAGGCTCTCGCCGTCGCCGACAACGACGTGAACAGCGTCGGCGTCGCCGGCGGGTGTACCGCCTGAAGGCGACCTCGTCGCCCAGCGCGGCCGGCGCACCCGCACCGCACGCCCCAGCGGCCCGCTCAGCACGCGTATCTTCACGGCGCCGCTGTCAGGGTACGACGACGAGACCTCCACGTCCCATCCGCCGCCCGTGAGGCGAGCCGCCACCGGCAGGTGGATCAGCAGGTCACCAGTGGACGAGACCTCGGCCACGTAGCGATCGACGGTGGCGAACAAGCGAGCAAGGTTGGGTGGACAGCACGTCACGTCGAACCATCCGTGACGGCGCGGGGGGAACCAGTCGAGCAGCATCAGCTGACCGAAGTCGAACGCCTCCAACCATGGGTTCGTCTCGATGGCGTCGGGTCCGACGGCCTGCGGCTGGGAGTAGAACCAGGTGTCGCCGCCTGCCCCGACGCCGCAGGGCACGGCGTTGTAGAGGAGGGTTTCGATCTGTTCGAGGGAGCGGGTGTCGGCCGTGAGGCGCCAGATGCGGTCACTGAACTGCGTGGCGGCCACGGCTGCACAGCTCTCGGCGTAGGCCATGGCTTCGGGCAGCTCGTAGGGCTGTCCGACGGCCTCGCCGAGCCACCGTCCACCGACTGCCCCCGTCGGGTAGGAGCGCTGCATCACCATCGTGTCGAAGAGGCGGGCGGCCGAATCGACCCACTCGTGGTCTCCGGTGGCGAGGGCGACCTCGGCGATGGCGGAGGCGAGATAGAGGGCGCGCACGGCGTGCCCGGAGAGGTCGACCGTGTCGATCGACAAACCCGCCCCGTGCAGCTGAGCCAGCACCGCCCAACGGGCGAAGTCGAGATAGCGTCGCTCGCCCGTCCGGGCGCCGAGGCGTGCCATGGCGAGCTCGATCTCGGGATGGTTGTCGACGCGGTGGTCGAGCCCGGTGCCCGGACCGAACGTGGCGCACAGGTGCTCGGCGAGCCGTACGGCCGCCTCCAGCATGACGCTCGAGCCCGAGGCGCCCTCGTGTGCGAGAGCGGCTTCGAGGAAGTGGCCGGCGCAGTACATCTCATGGCTGACGGCGAGGTCGCCCCAGCGCGGCTGCTGTCCGACCGCCGTGCGGGTGCCATAGAACGAGTGCAGGTAGCCGTCAGGGTGCTGGGCCGCCACGACGTCGTCCACCACGGGGTCCAGCAGGTCGAAGCGTCCGGCGCAAGCGGCCGCCTCCATCCATTTGTAGAGGTCGGAGTCGGTGAACCAGAGACCGGCGTGGCTCGCCCGCGCACGGCCGGTGAGCCGGCGGAAGTTGTCGACGACACCGTGTGACTCGAGCCGATCGAGCAGCACGGCGAGGGTGTGCTCGGCGTGCTGCACCTGCCTCGGTGCCCAGAAGTCGTCGCGCAGCTCGGCTCTGACGGTTTCAGCCGGGCCGCTCGCTGGCGGCCTCATCGCAACCCCCACTGGAGGGTCCACCGCGGCGACACCGCCGCCACGTCCGCTCTCCCAACTCTGGTCCGCATCTGGGCTGTCCGTTCTCCTCGTGCACTTCGTTCGCTGCAGGCGTGCGCCGCACGGAGCGCTGTGAGCTGCTCGGGCGATGTTTCCATACCGAGGAGGCGGCAAGCGCCGGTCCGGCGAAGCCAGCGGCAAGGGCCTGGCCGGTGGCACACCTCGTCGGAACGAGGAGAAAGCCGCTTGTAGTCCGTCCCTCGCCGTCGTACAATAACTTCCTCAAGTTGAGGAAGTAGCTCGACCGGATGCATTCGTGACTGCTGCCGATCGGAGGGTCCGTGAGCGAGGCCATCACGGGGGCCACGGCGTGACGACGACACCTGGTCGCCGGGGCGGGCAGAGCCTGTCCTGGGAGATCCGGGCGGACCGCGATCCCCTCCCTCAACAGCTCGTCCGGCGAGCCAACGAGCGACGGGTGTTTCATCTCCTCCGGCAGCGGGGACCCATCTCGCGCGCAGATCTCGTGCGCGCCACGGGGCTCAGCGGCCAATCGGTCGGCATCATCGTCCGTCACTTGCTCGAGCAGGGGCTCGTGGAGGAAACCGGGGCGGAGCCGCAGGCCCAGCTCGGGCGGTATCCCATCGGGGTGCGCATCCACGCCCGGGGCGCCCTGGCGTTCGGGTGCAACGTCGAGCGCGACCAGATCGCCGGCGCCTGGATCGACTTGAGCGGCTCGGCCGTCGTGACCGAGACCGTGGCCTATCCGCAGGGAGAAGCACCGGATCGCACAATTCGGCGCGTCGAGGAGCTCTTCTCGAGGCTCGCGGCCGATATCGGACTCGCTGCCTGCGACAACTGGCTCCCGGCAATCGGACTCGGCCTTCCGGGACCGATCGACCCGGAGACGGCCGTCCTCGTCAACCCGCCCAACTTTCCCCGTTGGGAGGGCGTCGATCCGCGCACACTCTTCTCCCCGGAATGGAGCCTGCCGGTCTTCTGCGAGAACTCGGCGACGGCGGCGGCCCTCGGCGAGGCCTGGCAGTCGAGGACGGACACGAGCAACTTCCTCTACTGCCACTGGGGCGTCGGGATCGGCGGCGGTCTCGTCATCGACCTCGACACCTATCGGGGCACGACCGGCAACGCCGTCGAGCTCGGCCACGTCCCGGTCGTGCCGGACGGGGCGCCCTGCGGCTGCGGCGGACGCGGGTGCCTCGAGGCAGAGGCTTCGGTGGCTGCCATCTGCCGGCAAGCTGCCGAGGCCGGCATCCATGCCGAATTCGGCGAGCTCGTGGCGAGGGCACCCCGCGATGCAGGCGTTGCGCAGCTGCTGAGTCGAGCCGGGCAGCTGCTCGCCCAAGCGCTCGTGGGGGCGGTGAACCTCTTCGACGTCGACATGGTCGTATTGGGTGGCCACCACCTCCTGCAAGCTGCCGAGTGGCTGATGCCGCCCGTGGTCGCCGCCGTTCCGAATCTGGCGATCCGGCGCGGCGTCCGGCCCGTCACGGTGCGCATCTCGGCGCTCGGTGAAGCGGCGGGGGCAATCGGCGCCGCCAGCGTCGTGTTCGACAAGCTGTTGCCCTCGAGTGCCGAGCTCGTGCCCGCCGCGAGGATGCAGGGATCGGAGCGCCATGCGCGAGCAACCTGACCCTTCGGCGGCCGCCGCCATCTGGTCGGAGCTCTACGAGAGCTACCCGGCTCTGGGCCCCTGCGCGCCGGCCATCGGGCAAGCCTGGGAGCTGTTGCGGGCGGTCCTGCACGACGGCCACTCCGTCCTGGTGTGCGGCAACGGGGGGAGCGCCGCCGACAGCGAGCACATCGCGGCCGAGCTGGCCAAGCCGTGTGCGCGGCGGCGCCCCCTCCCGACGCCGCTGACCGAGGCCCTCCGCCAGGCAGGCGACGACGGCTATCTCGCCGAGGGCCTGCAAGGCGGCTGGCCGGTGATGCCGCTCACGAGCCAGGCCGCCCTCCTGACGGCGATCGCCAACGACCAGGGCGCCGACTTCGTGTTCGCTCAGCAGGTCATCGCCTACGGCCGGCCGGGCGACCTGATCTGGGCGCTCACGACTTCGGGATCCTCGACGAACGTCGTCCTTGCACTGCGCACGGCGCGCGCTCGCGGCATGCACACGATGGCTTTCACCGGGCCGCAGGGCCGGCTCGTGTCCGGCCTGTGCGACGCCCTCGTCGAGTTGCCGGGGGCGACGACGTCCAGCATCCAGCAGTCCCACCTGCCCGTCTACCACGCGTTCTGCCTGGCCATCGAGGCGGAGAGCTACGCGCCATGAGCCGCGTCTGGGGCGCTGTGGCGATCGGCGGCACGAAGTGCTCCGTGTCTGTCGCCTGCCCGACCGGCGACACGTTCTCCTTCATCGAGCGGCGGACCTTCCCGACCGACGCCTCGCCCGAGCGCACGCTGGGCGCGCTCGTCCGCCACTTGGGCGCTGCGCTGGCTGCCACCGGCGCGCCCCCGCTGGCCGGCATCGGAATCGTGTGCGGCGGGCCGCTCGACGAATCCAAGGGCCTCGTGCTTGGCCCGCCGAACTTGCCCGGCTGGGAGGCCGTCGAAGTGGTGCGGCCCTTCGAGGATCACTTCGGCGAACGCGCCTGCCTGCAGAACGACGCCAACGCCGGCGTACTGGCGGAGTGGACCTGGGGAGCGGCCATAGGCTGCGACAACGTCGTCTTTCTCACCTGCGGTACCGGCCTCGGTGCCGGGCTCATCCTGAACGGGCGGCTCTTTCGCGGGTCGACGGGTCTGGCCGGCGAGGTCGGGCACTGGCGCCTTGCCACGACTGGCCCGGTCGGTTACGGAAAAGCCGGTTCCTTCGAGGGGTTCTGCGCCGGCTCCGGCATTGCCCGCGCCGCACAGGAGCTGGCGCTGCAGTACCTCCAGCAGGGCAGCCCGACGGCCCTGTCGCCCGGATGGCGTGATCTCGAGGGCCTGTCGGCGAAACGGGCGGCCGAGGCCGCCGAGAGCGGCGACCCAGTGGCGACTCGTCTGTGGGCCGAGGTCGGCCGCCGCCTCGGATCCGGCATCGCCCTTCTCGTCGACCTGCTGAACCCGGACGTCATCGTGCTCGGAGGCATCTACGTCCGCCAGCGCGACCGTCTGCAGGCGAGCCTGCTCGAGGAGCTCGAGCGGGAGGCTTTACCTCAGTCGGTCATCGCCTGCCGAGTCGTCCCCTCGGCCCTCGGCGAGCACATCGGCGATTGGTCGGGACTCGCCGCCGCCCTCTTGGGAGACGAGACGACGCCGGCCGGTCGTCGTGTCAGCGGGGCGACCCGAAGCCCCACCAGCGTGCCCGAGCAGCCGTCGCCGGCACCGGGCCCGCTCGCCCCGCACGCCGCTGCCGTGCCGCATATCGAAGAAACGCCGACGAAGATGGAGGAAAGGCAATGACCAAGTTGCGACGCGTGCTGCTCTTGAGCGGCGCGCTGACGCTGGCCGGTGCGTGGATCGCCGGCTGCAGCAGCAATAGCACTAGCACGACCACGAGCAGCCCCTCCGGCCCCGGATCCACGAACGGTCCGCCGCAGACCCTCACCGTTGCGTACTGGGCGAACTTCGACACGCCCGGCACGAACGCCACTCCTGATCTCATCAAGGCCGCCGCTTCGGAGCTGGCAAAGGCTCACCCCGGCGACAAGGTCGTGCTCGATCCGATCACGACCGACTCCGAGTCCACGTACTACGCGAAGATCGACTTGGCCGAGAGGAGCCGCTCGACGGCACCCGACGTCGTGATGGAGGACTCCTTCCTCATCGGCTCGGACGCCAGCGCCGGCTACATCCGGCCGCTGCCGCAGCTGAAGACGTGGCCGGGGTGGTCCGAGTTCCCGGCGGCGATGCAGAACATCGTCACCTACGACGGCCAGATCTACGGCGTCATGAACAGCACCGACGTCCAGTTGATCTACTACGACGCCAATCTGTTCCGGCAGGCCGGCATCGCCGTGCCGTGGCAGCCTCACAACTTCAACGACATCGTGGCGGCCGCCCAAGCCTTGAAGGCGCACGACGCCGGCATCACACCGGCGTGGCTCTACGCGGGACTCCCCCTCGGCGAAGCGTCTTCGTTCCGCGGCTTCGAGGTCTTCCTTGACGGCACGAATGACCGCATCTACGACAACAGCACGAAGAAGTGGGAGGTGTCCGGACCTGGATTCACCGCCACGTGGAATTTTCTCGCCGCCATGCGGCCCTACGTCGAGCCCGAGTCCGACTGGTCGAACCCGAACGCCAGCGCAACGGTGAACATCACCCTCATGCCCGAGCAGAAGGTCGGGATGGTGGTCGACGGCAGCTGGGTCTCGACGTTCTACGTCAAGGGCGGCCCCAAGCCGATCCCGAACTTCCTGTCCACCTACCTCGTCGCCAAAGTACCGACGGACAACCTCGCGGCGCCCTACACGGACCAGTCCGGCGGTTTCGCCTGGTCGGTCGGCGAGCAGTCAGCCAACCCGGCACTCGCCGTCGAGCTGATCGAGGACCTCTCGACCGCCCCGAACATTGCCGAGTTCGACGCCAAGGACGGGAACCTCCCGCCGCGCACCGACGCCCTCACCCAGCCGGAGTGGGCGCAGGAGAACAGGCTCGACCCGATCCTGACCTTCTCCTCGGAGCTGCTGGCGTTCACGAACTTCCGGCCGAACCTGCCCGCCTACCCACAGATCTCCAACGAGATCGCCACGCTCACGGGCGACATCGACACAGGATCGATGACAGCGGCTCAAGCCGAGCAGGCCTACGCCGCCAAGGTGACCCAGATCGTCGGAGCCGGCAATGTCGAGGCGATGACGAGTTGACCCCGATGGGCGGCCCGTCCGATCGCTCTCGCCGGGTCGGCCTCGGCCGACCCGGCGTCGCCGCCGTTCAGGGGCGGCCGGCCGGCGATGGCGGGCGCCGGCGCGGCGATGGGGCGCCACGGCGCCGGCGGTCGCGAGAGGCTTGGCTCCATGGCTAGCGCTGCCCACGGCATCGTCACGGAAGCAGGACGCCGCCTCCGCATCGGGAACCGCGGACGTCAGCGGCTGACCGGGGTCGGCATGGTGCTCCCCCTCGTCGTGGTCGTGCTGGCGTTCCTCGGTTGGCCGATCATCTGGACGCTGGTGTTGTCTCTCACGAACATGACGGTGACGGGTCCGACCGCCACCCACTACCAGTTCATCGGCTTCTCGAACTACGCAAAGCTCTTCTCGTCCGGCAGCGGGCTCGTCTCGTCGCTCTTCCTCACGCTCTACTACCTCGTGGCTTCGGCCTACATCGGCCAGGCGCTCTTCGGCTTCGTCCTTGCCTACCTCATGATGCGGTGCAGCCTCGTTGTCCGAAAGGTCGTCGGGTCGATCATCATCTCCTGCTGGCTCGTGCCCGAGATCATCGCCGCCTGGATGTGGTTCGCCCTCTTGAGCGACGGCGGCACGCTGCAACAGGGCCTGCACGCCGTCGGAATCCCGTATCAGACATGGCTCATCTCGCACCCGATGATCTCGGTCAGCCTCGCCAACTCGTGGCGGGGGGTGGCGTTCTCCTTCCTGCTGTTCTCCGCCGCCCTGTCGGATGTCCCGAAGGAGCTCATGGACGCCGCCGAGGTCGACGGGGCCGGCGGCTGGCGACGCCTACGCAGCATCATCATCCCCCTCCTCGCCACGACGATCCTCGTCGACTTCGTGCTGATCACCCTCGGCACCCTCAACGACTTCACGCTCATCTTCGCCATGACCGGCGGTGGGCCCGGCACCAGCTCGAGCGTGCTGTCGGTCTTCATGTACCAGCAGGCCTTCGTGACCTTCCAGCTCGCCTACGGAACCGCCATCGCCGTCGTGCTGCTCGTGATCGGCGGCCTCTTCTCGATCCTCTACATCCGAGCGCTCCGCCGCCAAGGCGCCCTCAACATGAGCCGATGATCAGCGCCCCGCCCTCCCAGCAGCGAGCGGTCTTCCGGCACCTGCCGTCGGCCGCCATGGTGCTCGTGGGCCTCCTCTTCCTCATCCCGTTCGTCTGGATGGTGATCGTGGCTTTCCAAGCTCACGGATCCTTCAACCTGCAGGGCGGCGGCAGCTTCACGCTCTCGCACTTCTCGGACGTGCTGCACGAGAGCTCGTTCGTGTCGTCGTTCGAGAATTCGCTCTACCTCGCCGTCGGCACGACGCTGTGCACGACGGTCATCGGCGTGCTCGCCGCCTATCCCCTCTCCCGCTTCCAGTCGCGCGCCCAGGAGTGGTTCGTCTACGTCCTCGTGTTCCTTACCGGCCTGCCGATCATCGCCCTCATGGTGCCCACCTACGACTTCTTCGTGACGCTGAACTTCATCAACTCGAAGTTCTGGACGGTGTGGTTCATGACGGCGACGGCGCTCCCCTTTGCCACCTGGATCGCCCGCAGCTTCATCGACGCCGTGCCTCGAGAGGTCGAGGAGGCGGCCTGGATCGACGGTACGAACCGCTGGGGGTCGCTCTGGCGCCTCGTGGTCCCCTTGATCGTGCCGGGCATCTGCGTCGTGGCGATGTACACCTTCGTGAACGCCTGGAGCGACTTCTACATCCCCTACATCCTCTTGCAGGGCGCCAACAACCCGGCCTCTGTCACGATGTACAGCTTCCTCGGCCAGTACAACATCAACTACAGCGACGTGGCAGCCTTCGCCCTGCTGTACTCGCTACCTCCCGTCGTGCTGTACCTCATCGTCACCCGTTGGGTCGGCCAGGGCTTCGCCCTCGGCGGAGCGGTGAAAGGCTGAGCGATGCCGCCAGAGACCGAAACCGGGCGTGAGGTCGTCGAAGCTTCGGCGCGCACCGTGCACCTCATCGGGAACGCCCACATGGACCCCGTTTGGATCTGGGACTGGCGTGAAGGCTTCGGCGAGGTCTGGGCGACTTTCCGGGCGGCCCTCGACCGCCTTGCCGAGCACGCCGACGTCGTTTTCACGGCGAGCTCAGCCGCCCATCACGAGTGGATCGAGCAGCACGACGAGGCCCTCTTCGAGCAGATCAGGGCGGCCGTCGCAGCCGGTCGTTGGTGCCTGGTCGGCGGCATGTGGGTGGAGCCGGACTGCAACCTCCCCTCCGGTGAGTCTTTCTGCCGCCAGCTCCTCGTCGGGCAACGCTTCTTCCAGCGAGCCTTCGGTCGCGTGGCCCGCACCGGCTACAACGTGGACTCGTTCGGCCACGCTGCCGGCCTCCCGCAGCTGCTGTCCCGCAGCGGCCTCGGCGCCTACGTCATGATGCGACCAGCGGCGCACGAGCGGGAGCTGCCGGGCCAGGCCTTCCGGTGGGGGGACGCCGACGGGAGCACGGTGCTCGCCTACCGGATTCCCTTCGACTACGCCACCGACTCGGCTGAGCAGATCCCGGAACGAGTGCAGGAGCTCGATCGGCGCGCCGAGTCGGAGAACACCCCGATGATGCTCTTCTACGGCATCGGCAACCACGGGGGCGGCCCGACACGAGCGATGCTGCAGGCGATCGACACCGTTGCAGCAGATGACGCCGGTGTCGCCTACAGCGACCCTGACCGCTATTTCGCCGAGCTCGAGAGCCGCCGCCCGGCCCTGCCCCTCGTGCACGGCGAGCTGCAGCACCACGCCGTCGGCTGCTACTCGGTGAGCGCATGGGTCAAGCGCGAGAACGACCGCTGTGAAGCGGCCCTTCTCGGCGCCGAGTCGGCCGAGGTGGTGGCAAGCCGGCTGGTAGGACGCCGCTATCGGGCGGCGGAGCTCACCGCCGCCTGGAAGGAGCTCCTCCTCTGCCAATTCCACGACACCCTCGCCGGCACGGCGAGCGAATCGGCGTACGGGACCGTGCGCGCCCGCTTCGGCTACGTCGAGACGATGGCCGACCAGGTGACGACGAACGCCGTCTATGAGATCGCCCACCGCGTGGACACGAGCCTCGGACTGGGCGGCCCGGTGCAGCGCGACTCGTCGTTCTGGACCGGGAACGAGGGCTCCGGCGTTCCCTTCCTCGCCTACAACCCACTCGGCTGGCCGGTGCGCCAGGTCATCGAGGCACCGCGGTCGTCGGCGGCTGTGCTCGACAGCGACGGGAACGAGATCGCCAGCCAGGCGGTGGCCTCCGGCGAGGTCACGCTGTTTCGCTCGCACTCGTTGTTCGTCGCCGAGCTCGGCCCGCTCGGCTACGAGGTCTTCTGGCTCCGCGGGGGGACGGCGCGCCTGCCCGACGGTCCGGCGCCCGCCACGCAGCCGGTCATCGAGAGCGACGTCCTACGCGCCGTCGTCGAGGTCAGCACGGGCAGCATCTCGAGCCTGGTCGATCTGGCGAGCGGGACCGAGCTGATCGGCGACGGCGGCATCCGCCCTGTCGTTCTGGCGGACAGGAGCGACACCTGGTCGCACGGCCTCATCCGATACGAGGGCGAGCAGGTCCCCTGCGAATTCGTCGGATGGGAGACGATCGAGAGCGGGCCCCTTCGCTGGCGACTGCAGTTGCGGTTCCGATCCGACGCCTCCTTCCTCACCATGGATCTCTGTCTTGCCCGCGCCGCCTCGTATGCCGAGATCCGCCTCCGCGCTGACTGGTCGACGCCTCACGTCGTACTCAAGCTCGTGATGCCGTGGCGACTCGGCCCGGAGGTGGTCACCGTCGCCGGCGCTGCCTACGGGCACGCTGTGCGCCGCCCCTCCGGAGCCGAGGAGCCGCTGCAGGGCTGGCTCGACTGCTACGACCCCACGACGGACCGGGGCGTCGGTTGCACGACCGATTACCTGCACGGTTATGACGCCACAGGTGCCACCACCCGGCTCACCGTGCTGCGCAACCCGCTGGCGGGAGATCACGGCGGAGGATGGGCGGCCCGCCCCGGCGACGACTACCCGTACACCGACAGCGGTCGTCACCAAGCCAGCGTGCGGATCCACCCTCACAGCGGGGACTGGCAGGCGGCCGGGCTCGTCGCCCGCGCTGTCGAGCACCTGCGTCGTCCCATCGTGGTGGCGGACACCTACCACTCCGGGGACCTGCCCGCCAAGGGAGCCCTCTTGCGAGTGGAGCCGCCCGGCGCCGCCGTCGTGCGAGCGCTGAAGCGGGCAGAGAACGACGAGGGCATCGTCGTTCGCCTCGTCGAGGCCACCGGGGCGCACGTGGCCGTGGCGCTCAGCGGTCGGCTGCTCGGACGCGCGGTGGCAGCAGAACTGGCCCCCTACGAGGTGCAGACCGTGCTCGTCCCCGACGATGCATCGGCGCCCGCCCGCTTCGTGGACATCGCCGAGCTCGAGCACTCGACGGAGGCAGGTGCTGAGTCATGGCCACGGTGAGCCTCGAGAACGTCACGAAGACCTACCCGAACGGCTTCGAGGCCGTCAGAGGTGTCGACCTCGACGTGTCGGACGGCGAATTCGTCGTCCTCGTCGGCCCGTCCGGATGCGGCAAGACAACGCTGTTGCGCATGGTGGCCGGCCTCGAGCAGATCACCTCGGGGACCTTGCGCATCGGCGAGGCCATCATGAACGAGGTCGCACCGAAGAACCGCGACCTCGCCATGGTGTTCCAGAACTACGCCCTCTACCCGAACATGACCGTGGCACAGAACATCGGCTTCCCGCTCAAGGTTCGCAAGATGCCGCGCAACGAGATCCGAGACAAGGTCGCCCAGGCGGCCGAGCTGATGGGCCTCACGAAGCTCCTCGACCAGCGCCCCGGGCGGCTCTCGGGTGGGCAGCGTCAGCGAGTCGCCATGGGTCGGGCGATCGTGCGCGAGCCGGCTGCCTTCCTCATGGACGAGCCGCTGTCCAATCTCGACGCCCGCCTGCGCGTCCAGATGCGGGCGGAGATCAACCGGCTGCAGCGGCGCCTCGGTGTGGCGACGCTCTATGTCACCCACGACCAGACCGAAGCCATGACAATGGGCGACCGTGTCGCCGTGCTCGCCGAAGGCAAGGTGCGGCAGTGCGACGTCCCCCAGCGCATTTACGACCACCCGACCGACCTGTTCGTGGGCGGCTTCATCGGCTCGCCGGCGATGAACCTCTACGAGGCTCGCCTGGGCGCCGACGCCCGTTCACTGCAGCTCGGATCGCAGCGGCTCGAGCTTCCCGACTCCCTGCTCGCGCGACGACCGGAGCTGGCGAGCTACCGGGACTCGCCCGTCGTGGTCGGCTTCCGCCCCGAACACCTCCGGATCTCCGCCGAGAGCGGGCGACCGGGCTTCGTCGGAGACGTCGATCTCGTCGAACCGCTCGGTTCCGAGCTCCTCGTTCACTTCGCCATCGACGCGACGCCCGTTCGCACCCATGAGTCCGAGCCGGCCGAGAGCGTGTCCCTTGGGGGCACGGCCGGAGACGGCATCGCCAGCGTGGACGCCGCGGCGGCCGTGAAGCCAGGAGGGCGCCTCCGCCTCGAGATCGATGCCGATCGCATCCACTTCTTCGACCCCACGAGCGAGCAGTCGATCTCGCAATAGGCCGCCGGCGCCCGTGGAATAGCCCCACGCAGCCAATTCGCGCATTTCGGCGGGACTCTTAGCCGAACTCTGGAGTCGTTCGGCCCTAGTTACCGCGGCGTCAGACCGCTTGAGTGGAGATGCGAGAGCCGATCGGGAGCCACCACATGTGGGTGCCGCCGTGTCGTCTTTCGCTCTCGAAGCCGACAAGAAAAGGGGTCGTCACGATGACCTTCTCGAGACGCGCCTTCCTCGGAGGGAGCGCGGCAACCGTAGGTGGGGTCGTTCTGGCCGACCATCTGCGCTTCTTCCAGCCACTCCTCGGGCAGGACGCCGAGGCTTCCGAGCCGGTCGTCAACGGCAACGCCACGGTGTACCGCACCGGGCACTCGAACAACTGCGACGGCGCCTGCGGTCACCTCATCCACGTCGTCGACGGGCGCGTGACCGAGATCGGACCGGCCAGCTGGGGAACCACGACCGTCTCGGGCGCCCCTGCTCCCACGTTCCACCCGCGTATCTGCCTGCGGGGCCTCTCGCAGATCTCGAACACCTACAGCCCCGACCGCATCAAGTACCCCTACATGGCGGTGGGCGGGCGCGGCTCGGGCCGCTGGAAGCGCATCAGCTGGGCCGAGGCGACCTCCATGATCGCCGAGAAATTCCAGGCGGCACAAGAGAAGTACGGCAAGAAGTCCGTCTGGATCGCCCCCTACACCGGCTCGCTCGCCCTCATCGAGGGCGTCGTAGGCGCCGGCTTCCGTCTCGCCAGTGTCATCGGCGCCTCGGCCGGCGACTCCGAGGGTGACAACGAGGGAGACTCCGCCACTCCGGCCGGCTGGAACTACGTGCTGGTGGATCCGGCGAACCCGGCCAACGGCGGGGGTTTCTTCACCGGGCACGAGTCCGTCGACTTCCTCTCGGCCAAGGGGATCGTCTTCTGGGCGAACAACGTCGCCGAGACGTCCATCCCCGACTGGCGCGTGATGTGCGACGCCCGCGACGCCAACGGGACCCAGCTCATCTCCGTCGACCCCCGCTTCACCGTCACGTCCGCCGCCTGCGACGACTGGCTGCCGATCCGGCCGGGAGCCGACACCGCCCTTATCGACGGGATCATCAACTACGTGCTGTCGCACGGGCTCTACGACGCCGACTACATCCGCAGCTACACCGTCGGCCCCTACCTCGTGGACCCGAGCACGAAGAAGTGGCTGCGGGCCAAGGACGTCATCGCAGGCGCCAAGGACGACGACTACGTCGTCTTCGACGAGGCGGACGGCACGTTGAAGGCTGCGAGCGACAAGTCCGTCAAACTCCCCGCCCTCTTCGGGACGCACGCCGCCGGCCAGCAGCAGGCATCGACGGCCCTGCAGGCACTCGCCGACATGGCCTCCAAGTACACGCCGGAGTACACCTCGGCGCTCACGGACCTCCCGGCGGCGCAGATCGTCTCCCTCGCCCAGACATGGGGCACCTTGAAGCCCTTCGCCGTGCGCGTGGGCTTCGGCCTATCCCACTGGTACCACGGCGATCTCCACATGCAGGCCTTGCTCACGCTGCAAGCCATCACGGGCAACCTCGGTGTCCACGGCGGCGGCGTCACGACGTTCGCCGGCGGCCTGACGACGACGGCCTTCGACCTCTTCAACTGGTGGAACCCGACCGGCACTCCCTACCCGGTGCTCGAGCCGATGAACTTCTGCGACGCCGTGCTGAAGGACGATCCCTATCCGGTGCGGGCCGCCTGGTTCATGATCGACAACTTCGCCCAGCAGATGTCCGACCGCAACCAGGTCGTGAAGGCCATGATGGCACTCGACTTCTGCGTCGTGTCCGACTACGTGCTCTCGGCGACGGCCGACATCGCCGACCTCGTCCTGCCGGCCTGCACGTACCTCGAGAAGACCGACCTGTTGTCGTCGAACAACTTCTACCTGCAGTACATGCCGAAGATCATCGACCCGCTCTTCGAGTCGAAGTCTGACCTCGACGCCATCGCCCTGGTGGCCGACAAGATGGGGGTCGGCAAGTACTTCGACCAGCCGCCCGACGAGTACCTGCGCCAGATCATGCACATCGGACAGTCGAACGCCGACCCGACGGTGAAGGGCCTGACCTGGGAGCAGCTCACGACCGAGGCAGTGCACCTCAACACCGACCCGATGCCGTACGTGCCGTTCTACAACAAGCAATTCCCGACCAAGAGCGGCAAGATCGAGTTCTACGTCGAGATGCTGGTGCCCTTCGGCCAGGAGCTCTGCGAACACCAGGAACCCATCGAGGCGTCCCCCACCAACGCCCTGTATGACAAGTACCCGCTCGTCTTCCTCTCCACCCATACGAAGTTCCGCACACACTCTCAATACGTCAACCTGCCGTGGCTGAAGGAGCTCAACAACGGCGGTCAGGGGTTCCTCGAGATCAACCCGGTCGACGCCGCCTCCCGTGGGATCGCCGACGAGATGGTCGTGCGGATCTTCAACGACCGTGGCGAGATGAAGGTGCGCGCTCGCCTCACGGAGTCCGTCAAACCCGGCGTCGTCAACTGCTACCAGGGCGGTTGGGACACGATCCAGGTCAAGCACTACATCGAGGGCCACCCGAACAACCTCACGCACCAGATCGCCAAGCCGGCGCAGGCCCTCATCCCGAATTTCCCCTCGAATGCGGCGTACTACGACTGCCTCGTTCAGGTCGAGCCGGTAGGAAGGTGACAGTCATGGCCTCTGGGAGCAAAGCCGGAACGCCGCACCACGTCATGGTGATCGACACGAACCGTTGCGTCGGTTGCTGGACATGTGCAGTTGCCTGCAAGCAGATCAACAACGAGCCGCTCGGCTACTGGTGGAACCGCGTGTTGACGACAGCACCCAACCAGTCGACGACCGCCAAGGCGCCCGCCAGCGACAACATCGACGTGCCGTACGGCGTCTTCCCGAACCTCGAGCTCGCCTACCTGCCCGTCGCCTGCCAGCACTGCAACGACGCACCGTGCGTGAAGGTCTGTCCCGTGCAGGCGACGTTCCGGCGGGACGACGGCACGGTGCTCGTCGACTACGAGCGCTGCATCGGCTGTCGCTACTGCATGGCGGCTTGCCCCTACGGCGTGCGAATCTTCAACTGGGGCGACGCCGAGTATGCGCCTGGCGGCATCGTCGGCTACGGCAAGGAGTACCGCTACGACGGCCGCCTCGTGTTCACGCCGGAGCGACCGAAGGGCGTCGTCGAGAAGTGCACCTTCTGCGTCGAGCTCATCGACGTCGGCGAGGATCCCTACTGCGTGCAGGCCTGCCCCATCGGCGCCCGCATCTTCGGGGACCTCAATGACGCCGACAGCACGGTCAGCCAGCTCGTGAACGAGGGCGGGGCCGTTCAGCTCCACCCCGAGCTCGGCACGGATCCGAACGTCTACTACGTGCCCGTGCGCCAGCGCGTGGCGCGAGAGAGCTGAGGGGGTTAGGTCATGGCCACCAGCACGGCTTCGCTTCCGATCTCGGCGCCACGTGAGCGCAGCTCGCAGTTTGGGCTCCGCCTCTGGTACGGGGTCCTCGTCCTCGTGGGCGCCTTCGGCGTCGCCGCCTGGATCTACGAGCTCGAGCACGGCCTCGCCGCCACCGGCATGCGCGACGTCGTCTCCTGGGGGATGTACATCTTCACGTTCGCCTTCTTCATCGGCCTTTCGGCAGGCGGCCTCATCATGGCCTCGAGTGCCGAGGTGTTCGGGATCAAGGCCTTGAAGCCCCTTTCGAGGCTGGGTGTTCTCTCGGCTGCCGCCTGCGTGACGGTGGCCGCCCTCATGATCATCCCGGACCTCGGGCGCCCCGATCGCATCCTCAACATCTTCATCCATCCCAACTGGACCTCCCCACTCATCTGGGACATCCTCATCATCTCGGTGTACTTCGTCTTCTCGGTCGTCGACTTCGCCGTGCTGCAACAGCACGAGTCGGAGCCCACGACGCTGCGCCGGACCGTTCGGGTGCTCGCCTACGTGGGACTCCCGACGGCGGTGTTGTTGCACTCGGTGACGGCCTGGATCTTCGGGCTGCAGATCGCCCGCACCTGGTGGAACACCTCGCTGATGGCGCCTCTCTTCGTCGTGTCCGCCATCCTGTCCGGCACCGCCCTCGTGACGCTGCTCGCCCTGGCCGCTGAGCGCTGGGGTGGCCTCAACCTGCCGGACGACACAAGGCGGTGGCTGCGTGGCTTCATCACCGTCGCCCTCATCGTCGACTTGTTCTTCGTCGGCTGCGACTACATCACCGTGCTCTGGGGCAACGTGCCGGCCGACCGCTCGGCCCTCAACCTCGTGCTCCCAGGCGGATCCTGGTCATGGATCTTCTGGACGGAATGGATCGTGGGAGGCGTCATCCCGCTGTCGTTGCTGCTCGTCCCACGGCTCCGCAAGGTGCAGGGCTCCCTCGGACTGGCCGCCAGCCTCGCTATCGTCGGCGTCCTTGCGTTCCGCATCGAGCTCGTCGTGATCGGGTTCATCAACCCGCTCACCCAGTTCCCGCCCGGTAACGCCATCGGCACCTACAACCCGACAACGACGTCGTTCCAGCTGATCGGTCGCTACTCGCCGACGTGGGTCGAGTACGGCATCGTGCTCGGCCTCGTCGCCCTCTTCGCCGCCATCATGACGGTCGGCTACCACCGTTTGATCGGCCCGTCCGCCGCGAAGCCCAAGGCGGTCGTGCGGCCCCTGCCTGCAGCACCCGGGCCGGAGGTACCAGCCGGCACGGACGCCTCGACTCCGGGTGGGCCGGGCACCGTGAGGAGTGCCTGATGGCTCTCGACTCCCCCGTGATGAACGGCGGCCGCCCCATCGCGGGGGCCGGATCCCCAGCCCGACGTGAGGGCGAGGTTCCGGAGGCCGGCAGCACCGTGATCGTCGCCCTCGATCTCATGGCGCACTGGTGGAGCCGCCCGATCGCCGGCGAGGTGGCCACGTGGCTACAGGCGGCCGAGATCGAATCGGACATACGCGATCGCATCTCCCCTGCGACCGGCGGCGGGGTCGGCCGGCTGCCCGTCAGCCGAGGCGAGGCGCCTGCCCTCCTCGAGGAGTACGAACGCCTCTTCGTCGGCCCGGGGCACGTCTCCTGCCCGCCCTACGAGTCGTTTTGGAGAGAGGACGTGCCGGTCGATATCCGGCGCAGCCTGATGGGGCCTTGCACGGCCGATCTCCGTCGCCTCTACGGCGAGCTCGAGATCGAGCTGGCGCCCGCCAACGGCGAGCTGCCCGATCACGTCGCCGTCGAGCTCGAGGCCTTGGCCTACGCCCTCTCGTTCGAAGAAACCCTGCCCGTCGCTCATGCGCTTTTCCTCGAGCACCTGAGGCAGTGGCTGCCCCGGCTCTGCCGAGCCGTCGCGCACGAGGCGCAGCATTCCTTCTACCGAGAGCTCAGCGGCCTCAGCCTGCAGTGGCTCTCCTACATCCAGGACTACTTCGCCTCCCTCGGCGAGGCGCAGCCCGGGACGCCGTAGCGGTGGCGGTGTCGCCGCTGCCAGGGCCCGCCGGCGACACGGTGGTTCTTCTCTGTTCAGATCTCTTCGAGCTCGAGCCCTGCCCGGTCTCGGCAGGCGCCATCGCCACGGGACTGTCCTCCCGCGGTCATGGCGGCGTCCGGCTCTTCGTGGTGAAGAACCTCTGCTCGGAACCCGCTCGCCTGGCCCTGGCGCTGCGAGGTCTCGGCGGTCGCCGCGTCGCCGTCGGCTGCCGCCAGCTCGGGACGCGCCGTGGCGAGATCATCGCCCATCTGCGCCGTGCCGGCCTTCATCCCGCAGGCGTCCAGCTCGTCGACCTGATGCCGGCCGCCACGTCGCAGGCGGCCGTCGTCACCGAGCAGTCGATCGCTCACATGGACGCCGCCCTGGCCCGCCTCGCCGCCGCCGACCTCGAGGAGCCCGTGCGCGAACGCCTGGCGCCCCGATCGGTGGACGTCTCGCGCCGCAGCCTCTTTCGCCCCGGCGAGATGGCGCGGCGTCCCGTCGCCGCCGTGCGAGCGACTCGCTGCCCGAGTGACAGCCGCTGCACTGCCTGCCTGACGGCCTGTCCACATGGTGCCCTCCACCTCGTCGAGGGTGGCCTTTCCGTCGATCCCTCCGCCTGCACGGGGTGCGGTGCGTGCCTGAGCGCCTGCCCGTCGGGCGCCATCTCGCTCAACGGCACGTCGATCGGCCAGCTCGAGGCCGCCGCGAGCGCCCTCGCCACGGCGGCTCTGCGGTTGGGAACACGGGTGGTGGACGGCGTCGCCATCGTGTGCAGGGAAGCGACGGCCGACGTGGCTCCCGGCGGGAGGTGGCTGCCGCTCGAGGTGCCGTCCCTCGAGATGGTGTCGGCCGGGTGGGCTCTGCAGCTACTGAGCGCCGGCGTTGCCGTCACCCACGTCGGCTGCGGCGAGGAGGCGTGCGCCCGGCGGGAGGACGAGTTGACGGATCTGTGCACCCGCCTCATCGAAGCGGCCGCCCCGCAGCTGGGCGGACTCGTGGCAGGTCCGGTCGGCGACGGTGTGCCGGCGATCGATGCTCCCTGGCGGCCGCCGGCCGACCGTGCCATCGCGGTCGTGTTGCGGGAACCGGCAGCAAGCGTGCAGGCCCTCTCGGCGATCATCTCGTCGGCTCCGGCGCTCGGCACAGGACGGCCCTGGAGCGTCGGCTCGCCGGCGTCGCCCCTCGGCGAGATCGCCATCGAGGCTGCCGGCTGCTCTGCGTGCGGGTGCTGTGTCCTCGCCTGCCCGACGGGCGCCCTGCAGGCAACCCAATCGGAGGCGGCCGCCTACGTGCTCTCCTTCGACGCCGCAGACTGCTCGGCCTGTGACGCCTGCGTCGCATCGTGCCCGGAGGGCGTCGTGACGCTGCGGCGACTCGTCGCCTCCGACAACCTGACCCCTCATCGCCGTCCCATTGCCCAGATGTTGGATGGAGGCCACCGTTGCGCCTCCTGTGGCGGGCCGCTCGCCGCTGGGCTCGCAGGTGACGTCGTCGCCCAGCGCATTGCCGCATCGCACCCGGAGATCGCCGCCCGACTGCTCGCCGAGAACCGCTGCAGCGACTGCCTCCTGTCGGCAAGGTCTTGACCGTCGCCGCGATTCGGGAGACGCTTGCCAGGAGGGGCCGACCCCGACCCGTGGGGAGGACGTCGTGGACACCACTGAGCTCGAAGCTGCTTACCACGCCTTGTTGGAAGCGGCCGCCGCCCCCCGGCGCAGCGCCGCCTCGGAGAAGGAATGGGACGCAGACCGCGTGCTCGCCCATGTCGCCGCCAGCAGCCGGATGCTCGCCGCCGCCAGCGCCGAGCTGTTGTCGGGGCGAATCCCGGTCGTCGACAACCGGCCTACCCAGTCGCGCCCCTACCTCGACGCCATCGTCAACAGCGCCGCCGGCAGGGCCGAGCTCCTCGCCACGGTGGAGCGCTGCGGACGCGAGCTCCTCACGCTGGCAGCTCAGCTCTCAGCCGACCAGGCCGCCACGACGACACCCACGATCATCGAGGACGGCGGCCGCATCCGCATCCAGCGTCCCGTGGCCTTCTCGAGTCTTCTCGCCCCGGACCACGTACGCGAGCACGTCGATCAGTTACGAGCGTTGACGTGACGTCTGAGGTGCCCTTTAGCATGACGCCCGAGCAGTCCGACCGAGAGAAGAGGAAGTTCAGTGACCGGCGATTACCTACCTGACGTTTACCTTCGCCTGCGGTCGCGCCTGCCGGCCGTCGCCGACGCTCTCGATGCTCTCGGGGAGGCCACCGAGCAGGCGGGACCGCTCGACGAGCGCACTCAGCGTCTCGTGAAGCTCGGCATCGCCGTCGGGGCGATGGCGGAGGGCGCCGTTCGATCGAACACCCGTCGGGCCCTCGCCGCTGGCGCCACCCCGGAGGAGATCCTGCACGTCGTCGCTCTGGCGATCACAACGCGGGGGTTCCCGGCTGCGGTCGCTGCCTTCTCATGGACCGATGAGGTGCTCTCGTCCGAGCCCTGATTTGGGCGCCGGCGCCGCCTCGTTCCTCAGCACCTCGCCGTTGCGAGCAAGTCCTGTGCTCCGTGTCGACGATCGACGGTCGTGACACGGACTTCGGAGAAGCCGGCCGCCGCGAGAACCGAAGACAGCTCGGGGCTCGTCCAGCAGGCGAAGTAACGCCCGGGGAAGTCGTCATCAGGAAGCTCGTAACCCTCGTAGCTCCCCGCTATGAGGGTGACCATCAACCAGCCGCCGGCGCGCAGGACTCTCTTTGCCTCCCCGAGAGCGCCCGGGAGCCTCGCCTTCGGAAGATGCAGATACGAATGCCGGGCAAAGGCGCCGGCGACAGTTCCGTCAGCCAGCGGGAGCGCCTCCAGGTCACCCTGCAGGAGCGGGCAGCCGCGAGGTCGCGCCAGGGTCAGCATCGCCGCCGTGGCGTCGACGCCGAGAACGGGCCCGTCGAGCTCACCGAGATAGCGACCGGCACCGCACCCCAGATCTGCCACCAACCCAGCTCCGACGCGCTGGCGGAACTGCCTGCCGAGCCCGTCAGTCGTGTCCCCTCTTCGCTCTTTCCACGTGACAGCGACGCGCTCGTACACGGCGACAGTCGCAGCGTCCATGGGCGCGAGTATTCACCAAAGGACGGCTTCGCAGCAGACAGCCACGCATGTATCGAAGCCTGCTTCCACGAACCCATCCGCCTCCGCCATGACCGAAAGGGGGCTCGGTACGAGGAGGCTGGCCCGCTCGCGTAAGCTGACGTGGTGACGACGATCTGGGCTTCGGACTTTGGCGCGGTCGAAATGATCTCGGCCGTCTTCACATCGCCGTCGTGTCGCTGCATACCTCATCCACGACCGCCCCGGACCTGCCCGTTGCCGGCGGCGCGCCGCGACAACGAGAGTCTCGCATGCGGCAATTAGGCATCGTGTGATGACGGTCACGACGGAGGTGAATCCGGAGCCGACGATGATGCCGGCAGCCTTTCTCGGCCATGGCAACCCGATGAACGCCCTTGAGAACAACCGTTACACGCACGCATGGTCTGCCTTTGGTGCCTCGGCACCGCGACCGCGCGCCATCCTCGCCATTTCGGCGCACTGGTTCATCCACGCCACCGCCGTGACCGCCATGGCGCGGCCCCGCGTCATCCACGACTTCTATGGCTTCCCTCCGGAGCTGTTTGCATTCGATTATCCGGTGGCCGGCGCTCCCGACATTGCAGCCAAAGTCGTCGAGATCGTCAAGCCTCACTGGGTCGGTCTCGACGAGGACAGCTGGGGCATCGATCACGGCACCTGGTCGGTTCTCGCCCACGCCTTCCCGGAAGCCGACATTCCCGTCGTGCAGCTGTCGATCAATGCTCTGCAGCCGATCGAGTACCACTTCGAAATCGGACAGCGCCTTGCCCCACTGCGCGAGGACGGCGTGCTCATCATCGGCAGTGGCAACGTCGTCCACAATCTGCAACGGATGGATCGGGGCATCCCCGATGCGGGCTTCGATTGGGCGCAACGATTCGACGACGAAGCCCGCTGCATCATGAACGAAGCACCTGGTGACATCGCTCGGCTGGCCGAGCATCCCGACGCCGGCCTGGCTGTGCCGACGCCCGACCACTTCCTGCCTCTCGCCTACATAGCTGGCTTGGCAGCAGCGGCGGGCGACACCTCAGACGTGCTCGTAGACGGCTATGCCTTTGGCTCCCTTTCGATGACGGCATACACCGTCGGTTCGAGGTGGCGGGCGATGGATGAGGCAGTGGCTGACAGCACAGAAGTCGGCTTCACAGCGCCGGCCGATGAGCTGCCCCCGCCCGACGAGACGAACCTCTAGGCACGGCAATGGCGACAGACGAGCGACCCGACGGCAAACGGCCGCGCACCTGGCTCCGACGCACTATTGACAGCGTTCGTGCCTCATGGGCGGCACAAGAGAGAAACGTCTCAAGAATCCCTGATCGGCCGTCGATAAGAAAGTCAGTGTCACCGCACGACCACACGGTCGACCGCGCCCGCTTGGGCATGACGGAAATCAGTGAGCGCGCCGCGAGATTGCCGTTGTATCCAGCGGAAACACGCAGCTCAATGAGCATTTCGGCCGGCCTGGCGCCCCCGCCGCTTTCTGCGACAGCTCAGGTGCCACAAGACGGCGCCGCGGCGAAGTCAAGCCCCTCCGTGCGGGTTGCGATCCTCTCCGGTCTGCTCGTCGTGGTGTCAGTGGCACTGCTGTTAGGCCCGCTCCGCCGTGTCGGGCTCGTTCCGGTTCCGAACCCGATTGCGCAGCCGTGGGCGGCCGTCTTCCTGATCGTGCTCTCGGCCGCTGCCGTGTTGGCGCCGGTGTCGTTCCACCACCGCGGACACACGTACCTGTTCAGCCTCGGCGAAGTCCCCTTGCTCCTCGGGCTCGTCTTCGCCACCCCGCTCGTGCTCGTCCTTGGGCGGGTCGTCGGTGGTGCGATCGGGTTTGGTGTCGTGCGCCGTCAATCGCCCCTGAAGCTGACGTTCAATCTCGCCAACGGTGCCTTCACCGCCGTCGTCGCCGAGACGGTCTACCGCGGGATTCTCCAGGGGTCTTCCTCTGCCTCCGGGCCACTCGGGTGGGCGGCCGGGGCAGCCGCGCTTGCCGTCGCCGCCCTCGCCGGGCAAGCAGCCGTCGCCCTCGTCGTGCGCATGCACGGGCAGAGCCGGCCGCGCACGAGCCGCTTTGAGTTCCTGACGTTCGCCCTGTTGCTCCTTGCGAGCATCGGTCTGGCTTTCGTCGTTCTCGACGCCGCCGGCGTCGGGAGCCGCTTTGCCTTGCTCCCACTCCTCGTCGTGGGCGGCATGATCGTGTTCGCCTACCGCGGCTACCTCCGGCTCACCAAGCGCTTCGGAGCGCTTCAACAGCTCTACGACTTCGGGCGGTCGCTTGGCGGGTCGCAGATCGAGCCCGCCCAGACCGTGTGGGCGGTACTCGAGCGGGTGCAGTCGGTCATGCGCGCCAACGGGGCCGAGATCCTGCTGTGTGAAGAGTGGCCGGTCGGTCGCCATGTCTCGTTGCGCGACGAGGAGCGTTCCTTCGCGAACGACATTCGGCTCGACGGCTCGTCGACGCTCACGCAGGTGATTTCACGAGGACGAGCCAGCATGCACGTTCGAGCGCTCGGCCCGGGTGAGTCGGAGCAGATCGCCGACCCGGTCATCGGGCGCTTCCGCGAGGCGCTCGTGGCGCCGCTCACGAGCGGCGACCGCGTCTTCGGCGCCCTCCTGGCGCTCGATCGCCAGGAGCAGCTCGACGCCTTCGACGACGATGACCTCCGCCTCTTCGAGGCGCTCGCCGCCCATGCCAGCACGACCTTGGAACGGGCTCGACTCGTCGAGGAGCTCCGCCTCGAGGCAGAGAGCCGGTCGCATCAAGCGCTGCACGACACCCTCACGGGACTGCCGAACCGCTCACTGTTCCTGGAGCGAGCGACAGCCGCACTCGCCGAGACGGGACGGGCCGCCGTCGCCTTGCTCGACCTCGATCGCTTCAAGGAAGTGAACGACACGCTCGGGCACGAGACGGGCGACCGACTCTTGTGCGAGGTGGCCGAGTGCCTCGTCAGGGCCGCCCACGGACGGGCCACCGTCGCCCGCCTCGGCGGCGACGAGTTTGCCGTCATCGTCACCGACATCATCGGTCCCGAAGAGGCCATCGGCATCGTGCGAGACCTGGAAACGGCCCTCACCCAACCGATGCTCGTCGACGGGATGACGCTCGCCGTGCGAGCGAGCGCCGGAGTCGCCCTCGCCCCCGAACACGGCGACAACGTTGCGACCCTGCTGCAGCGGGCGGACATCGCCATGTACCTCGCGAAAGAGAAGCGCTCGGGCTTGGAGCTCTACTCGCCCTCGCAGGACCAGAACATGCAGCGCAAGCTCGTCCTCGGCGGGCAGCTGGCGCAGGCTCTCGCCCAGGGCGGATTGCACGTCGTCTACCAGCCGATCGCCCTACTGTCGACGGGCGAGCTCGTTCGTGTCGAGGCGCTCTGCCGATGGGACCACCCGGAGTTCGGGCAAGTGCCGGCAGACGAGTTCATCGCCATCGCCGCCCAGATGGGCCTCATCGGCGACATCACGGACTTCGTGCTGTCCGAGGCGTGCACCGAGGCGGCGAAGTGGCAAGCCGCCGGGATGCCGATCGGCGTCTCGGTCAACCTCTCCGGCCGGGACCTCACCCATCACTCGATCGTCGACAAGGTTGCCGCCCGCCTCAGCGCGAACGGCCTGTCGCCCGGCTCGCTCACGCTCGAGGTAACCGAAACCGAGGTCATGGCCGACCTCGGCGAGGCGAGCAGTGTCCTCAGCAAGCTCGGGCAGCTCGGCGTACGTGTGGCGGTGGACGACTACGGGACGGGTTACTCCTCGCTCGCCTACCTCCACCGGCTCCCGCTGACCGAGCTCAAGATCGACCGTTCCTTCATCACGAACATGGTCACGGACCAGAGCAACGCCATCATCGTCCGCTCGTCCATCACCATGGCGCACTCGCTCAACTTGCAAGTCGTCGCCGAAGGCGCTGAGGACGAGCTGACCTGCGCCGTGCTGGCTGACGCCGGTTGCGATGCTGTGCAGGGCTACTACCTGGCTCGACCCTTAAGTGCCTCTACGTTGAGAGAGTGGCTGGCGACCCGGCCCAGGCTGTACTTCTCCCGCGAACTTCCGCCGCCGTTGCGGGTGATTTCCGGCCAGCTGAGATCGACTCGGACCGGTCACGAGGGAATCGGTCAGATCGGCCGCTAACCCCTGCTCCGGCGGCCCATCGGCCGTCCGCGGAACTTCATTTCCGGAGACCGGGCACCGGCATCCGGGCAGCTACCCACGCCGCCAAAGGACCCTAATCGGGCGGAAGGGTTGCTATTAGCGCTCTCACCTGGAAGTATTGATCGCGGGAAGGAGGGGGGCCGGTGACACGACCTCCCCTCCCTGTACTTCCCGAACCAGGTCCCCCCTCGTCTGCCTGAAGGGAGGTGGTCGTAATGACCTGCCGTGACAGTCACTGGGGTTGATGGGATTCGACCACTGAAACATCACTGGATGGCAGGGGACTCTGTGCCGGAAGAACCGGCACGGAGTTTCCGCCTTGTATATCGGGACCCCGCCAGGGGAACTTGAGAGAATTTTACCGGTTCGGGAGAAAATTCTTTCCGAACTTCGGTTCTTAGTTGTCGCGCTGTCGCAGCGGCGTGAGGCAAGATGGGGCGTATGACGACAGGGGCTCGCGCGTGGAGTCCCCCGCCGGGTCGGCCTCGTCATCGCAAGCGGGAGACCCCTCTCGGCCGCCGCTTCTGGCATCTCTGGGGCACCTTCGCCGTCGCCAGTTCTGGCGATGGTTTCGCGTACGGAGCCGTGCCCTTGCTTGCGGTCGTCGTGGCGCACGCTCGGCCGCTGGCGGTCTCCGGGGTCGTCGCATCGGACAGCTTGCCCTGGCTGCTGGCAGCCCTCCCGGCGGGTCTGCTCTCCGATCGCTACGAGCGAGGGCGGCTGATGGCCGCCGTCAACATCGCGCGAGGCGTCCTCCTCGGCTGCATGGCCCTCGTGGTTGGCCTCGGGGACATGACGCTGCTTCTGCTGATCCTGTTCGTGCTCGCCAACGGAACCGCACGAACGCTCTACTACTCCGGCTCGCAGGCTGCCATGCCCGAACTCGTGGCATCGGAGAGCATCGGCAGAGCCAACGGCGTGATCACCGGCACAGAGGCAGCCACGGAACATCTCCTCGGCCCCATCATCGGTGCAGCTGCGTTCGTCGCCAAGCGGTTGTTGCCGTTCGTTTTCGACGCCTCGGCTGTCGGTGCGTCCGGTCTGGCGCTTCTCGGACTGCGGACACAACGCCCCGATCCTGCGGCCGCACGTGGTTCTGTCTGGGATGGCACCCGATTGCTCTACCGCGATCGCCGACTCCGCGTCCTCGTCACCCTGATCGCCGCCTTGTCCGGCTTGCAGGGTCTGGTCGCCGGCATTCTCGTTCTCGTAGCGACGCACGATTGGGGCGTGAGCGACCGCTTCTATGGCGTGTTCCTGGCTGCTGGCGCCGTCGGGAACGTCCCGGGAGCGTTGCTGGCGGACCGTATCGTCACCAAGCTCGGCAGCGCCTCCACGCTTGTCTGCGCAGCGGTGGTTTCCGGCGCTGCCTACATCGTCATGGCCCTCGCCCACTCCTGGCTTCTCGCCGGAGCTGCCTTCACGCTCGTGGGCTTCTCGGTAGCCGCCGGCAGCGTCGTCGCCATCTCGCTGCGGCAACGGCTGACACCGAACGAGGTCATGGGGCGGGTCGGTTCCGCTTGGCGCGGCATCGTCTGGGGAGCGGCTCCCGTCGGTGCGCTCCTTGCAGGAGCTCTCGCCGTCCTCGGCGGTCTCCGGCTTCCGATCCTCCTCGCCGGTGGGGCACAGTGCCTCATCGCGGCGGTTCTCGCACGCCCGTTGCTGCAGCGGTTGGGGCGCTCGGGAGTTGGGAACGTCAGTACCGTGACCTCCCCCACGACCGCAGTGCCGCCGGCCGACGCCTCCTCGCCGAGCTGAGGCTGCGCTACGGCGTAACGGAACCCTGCGCATCTGCGGCCGCCGCCGTCGCGCAGATCACTTCGGCCAAGCGGGGCCAGAGCTCCCGAGGCAGGTCGTGTCCCATGCCGGGGAAGCCCACGAAACGTGCACCCGGTATCGACTTGGCGAGCGCTCGTCCACCGCTCACAGCGACGAGCGGGTCGTCCATGCCATGTATGACGACGGTCGGGACGCCGAGGGCGGAGAGCCGCCGAGACCGATCCGGTTGGGTGGCGACCGCAGCGAGTTGACGGAGCACGCCGCCCGGATCGTACGCACGGTCGTAGGAGCGCCCGGCGAGGTCGCGCATGCGCGCCTCGTCGAAGGGGTAGCCGGGCGACCCGATGAGCCGGAACGTCTCCACGACGGAGTTGATGGCCGCCTCGCGATCGAGCTCCGGCCGACGACGCGTGAGGCGAGCGGCAACGCTGAGCCGGGGATGGCCGACGAGACGCGAACCGGTCGAGGTCATGATGAGGCTCAAGCTGCGGACCTTCTCCGGATGCCGCAAGGCGAGCGCCTGGGCGATGAAGCCCCCCATCGATGCACCGACGACGTGCGCCGGCGCCACGTCGAGCGCCCGCAACAGCCCCGCCGTGTCGTCGGCCATGTCGTCGATCGAGTAGGGCGGACGGGAGCGGCGCGTGAGCACGGCCACGGGCGTCGGCGCGCCACGGTCTCGGAGGTGGCTCGAGAGGCCGGCATCCCGATTGTCGAAGCGCACGACGAAGTACCCGGCGTCCGCCAGAAGCCTGCACAGCTCGTCTGGCCAGGCGATCATCTGCGCCCCGAGGCCCATGATGAGGACGATCGGTGAGTCGTCCGGCTCACCGAAGGACTCGCAGGCGAGCTCGATGCCATGTGCCGGCACGGTGCGGGAGACCTCGGTCATGGCATGAGCCTATGAGGACGGACGCCATGGGGGCGAAGCCGGCATAGGTTGGCGGCCGTGCGCAGGCTGACGGGCCGCTCGGTCACCGTGGTGGTATGCGATCGCGCCGGGGCGGTCCTTGGCGAGACGGAGCCGTTCGAGGTCGAGACGCCATGGTGGCAGGACGTCGAGCCGATCAGCCGGCGCTTCCCAGCCCTGCACGTCCTCCGCATCCTGCAGGCGAGCGCTCCGGGGCCTCCGGGCGCCGGCGCCGTGACGGGTGGGCACGTTCGCTACCTGGCCGAGATCGAGAGCAGAAGCCGGGCTCCAGCATTGAGCCCCTCCCAAGAGCTGCTCAGCGATCATCGGTTGCGGATGCCCTGGGCGCGCCCGGGAGGTCCCGCTGCCGACCTCGAGTGGGCGGCCGGCGTCGTACGGCCGACCGGTCCGGCGCGACAGCACCGCACATGGAACCTCTCGTCCATCTGGTCGATCCCGACGCGCCGCCAAACGGTGTGGTTGAAATGCGTGCCGGCGTTCTTTCGCCACGAGGCGGCGGTCCTTCAGGTGCTCGAGGAACGTGGTACACCCCAGCTGCTGGCTGCGGACGGTCATCGCATACTCCTCGCCGAGCTACCGGGACGCGACGGGTTCGACGCGACCATCGACGAGCAGCGACGCCTGATCGACGACCTCGTCGACCTGCAGCTGCGCAGCGCCAGCCTCACGGCCACGTTCCTCGCCGTCGGTGTGCCCGACGGACGCTGGGGCGCCCTCACCGACCAGCTGACCGCAGTCGTCGCCAGGCGCGCCCCGAACGACGGACGACTGCTCCGCCTGCTGGACGGACTCGGCCGGCGAGCGGCGGCCATCGACGCCTGCGGGCTCGGCGAGGTCCTCGTACACGGGGATGCACATGCCGGAAACGCCCGCATTGGCGTCGAGCCGCCCATCTGGTTCGACTGGGGCGACTCCCGCGTCGGTCACCCCCTCCTCGACCTCGCCGTCCTCGGGCGCCTCGGGGAGTCGGAGAGCGTGCCGCTGGAACGGCACTGGCTGGCAGCCTGGGGCCGTGCCGTCCCCGCAGCAGATGCCCCGAGGGCGTGGGCCCTCCTGCAGCCGTTGGCAGCCCTGCGAGTGGCGGCTACCTACCAGGCGTTCCTGGACAACATCGAGCCGTCGGAGCAGATCTACCACGTGGGCGATGTCATGCCCGCTCTGCAGGTGGCATCGGAGCTGGCGGGGCGGGCAGCGGAGCTCTAGTGCACGTGCGAGCCGCAGCTCAGCCGCTCACGGCCAGCACGGGTCGCCCGGTCTCGAGGGGCGTTTCGAAGAACGTCTCATCGGCCGGCTTCGGCCGGCTGATGCAGTAGCCCTGCGCCAAGTCGCAGCCGAGGTCGTACAGCAGCTCGAGGGTGGCCTTGTCCTCTACCCCCTCGGCGACGACCCGGAGGCCGAGGGCATGGCCGAGATCGATGGTGGCTCGCACGAGCTCGGGATCCCGTCTCCGCTCGCCGCTCGCCAGTCCCGTGATGAACGTCCGGTCGAGCTTGAGCTCGCCGACCGCCAGGCTGCTCAAGTAGGCGAGCGAGGTGAAGCCCGCACCGAAATCGTCGATCGACACGATCAGCCCGAGATCGCGCAGCTCTTCGATGACCTGGCTCGCTCGGTCGAAGTCCGAGATGATGCTCGTTTCGGTCATCTCGAGGACGAGCGCCTCCGGCGGCAGGCCGTGACGCTCGAGGAGCGAGCCGACGAGGTCGGTGAAGCCGATGTCGAGGAGGTTCGAGGTGGAGATGTTGACGGAGATCGCCACGTCGTGCCCCTCCGCACGCCAGCGGGCACATTGGGCGAGGGCTTCGCGCAGAACCCACGCCGTGAGCGGTCGCATGAGCCCGGCGTCTTCGGCGAGAGGGAGGAACTTGAGCGGCGGCACGATGCCGAGGCGCGGGTGCGGCCAGCGAATGAGCGCTTCGAGAGCCACGATCTCACCGGAGCGCATCTCGAGCTGCGGCTGATAGTGCAAGACGAGCTCTCCCGTCACGACCGCCGTCCGCAGCTCCTCCACCAGGAGCAGCGGGCTCGAGCCCGTGTCGAGATCGCGCTGGTATCGGGCGACGGGCAGATCTCCCAGCTTCGCCCGGTACATGGCGACGTCCGAGCAGCGGAGCAGCTCGGTGCTGTCCTCGGCGTCGGCCGGCGCCATGGCGATGCCGATGCTGCCGGCGACGGAGGCTCTCACGACGTCGAGAGCGAACGGCTCGTTGAGACTGCGTGCGAGCCGGTGAGCTACCTCCGTGGCGTGGTCCGCATCGGCGTCGACGAGGACGACGGCGAATTCGTCGCCCCCGAGGCGCACGAGGACGTCGGAAGACCGCAGGCACGCCCGCAGCCGCGGTCCGAGCTGCCGCAACAGCTCGTCGCCGGCCGGATGGCCGAAGGAGTCATTGATCTCCTTGAAGTGGTCGAGGTCGATGAACAAGAAGGCGAGGGCGCGAGCCGGGATGAGTGGATCGGCGAGATCGTGGAAGAACGCCTCGAGGACGCTGAAGAGGTGGCGCCGGTTACCGAGGCCGGTCAGATGGTCGGTGACCGACTGGCGGTGTCGTTCCTCCGTGATGCTCCGCAACGTCCGCACGGACAGGATCATGCGAAGGCCGACCGCCGCCAAGGTCCCCATGGCAAGGGCGAGGGCGATCCGCCCGACGTGGTGCATGCTGCCGGTGAACAGGACCGCCAAGCCCGAGGCCGCGCCGAGGCCGGGAAGCACGAAGCCGGAGGGGCGCTCGTGAGCAACGAGATCGGACGCCTGCGGGCGAAGCCAGACGGCCATGGACATGATGAGGATGGCCGTCGGCCAGGCGATTTCGTTGAAGATCTGCCCGACGTCGGAAGCCCCCGCTGTCGTCTGGAACAGATTGAACGTGTCGCCCGCGACGTTGAGGGCGATCCCGCTCGCAAGCAGCAGCCACGGGGCTTTCCGGCCGTCGGAGAGGACGGCTGTGCCGCCGACGACGAGCGCCAGGAGGAGGAGATCCCCGATCGGGTAGGCGAGGTTCGTGACGGTCTCAGCCACACTCCCGCCGGTGGAGACGAGGATGGAGTGGAAGGCGAAGGCGGCGCACACAGCGGAAACCCCCAGTCCCGCCACGGCGCCGTCGAGCCAGTTCGGCGCCGTCAGCCGGCGCACCTGCCCCCGCATGAAGAGCACGACGGCGATGTAGGCAAGGGGATAGAAGCTCAGGTAGAAGACGTCGGCGAGCGACGGCGTCGGGGGTGTGGCGCCTCCGAGCGACTCGATCGTGAGAACCGTGTCGCCGATCGCCCACACGAGCAGGCCGCAGCCGAGGATAAGGGCAGCAGCCCGGCCGCGTCGTCGCTGCAGGCCCCTCGCCATGCAGAGGAAGCTCGCCACCATCTCGAAGGCGTCGACACCCCAGCCGCCGACGGCCGTCGAGGTCCCCCGCTGTCCGCGCTCGATCAGCAGCGCCAGGTAGGCGAGGAGCAAGAGCCCGAGCACGGCGTAGGTGAACCAGAGGACCGAACGCCCGCGAGTCGTCTTGGGTCGAGCGCTGCCCCGAACTGAAGTTTTCGTCGACAGCACCGGTCAAAGTATCGGCGTCCCGCTGCAGCAACTTGAGAAACCGCCAGCCCACGCCCGCAGCTGGCGGCGCCGGGAGCCGCAGGTCATTGACGCACGTCAGCGACAGAGCGACGCCTCGGCCCTGTCCGCCTCAGGGACGGGCTGCTTGTTCGGCTGTCGTCATGGCCGCTGTGGCGAGCAGGCCCTCGACCTCTGCGACGATGCCGGCGGCGCCGATCTCCTGAGCCGCCGTCGTCGCCTCCCGGCCCAGGCGGGCGGCCTGCTCCGGATCGGAAGGCGCCACGACGCAGGCGAGCTGTGCCAGCGTGCGCGCCTGGAAGGGGCGGGCCCGCATGTGCTCCTCGGCCGCCAGGGCGCGGCGGAGGAGAGCGTCGGCTTCCTGCAAGCGCCCGAGCAGATGGGCGAGACACCCGAGGTGGTGGCTGACCGGTCCCCACCAGCCGGCGAGGGGACCGACTCGCACGATCGCCGAGGGTGTCCGGGAGAGCGACTCGAAGAGCGGCTCCGCTTCCGCCGTGGCGCCGATGATCGAGCAGGTGTGGGCGAGGAAGGCGGTCGGAGCCAGCCAGTCGGCCCCGCGAGGTACGCCTTGGAACCCCGTGCGGACGATCCGCTCCAGGTGTTCGCGTGCAAGCTCGTGTTGGCCGGCGAGCGCCGCGCACAATGCCGTGCCGGCGGCGAAGCTGGCGAGGTGCTGATAGTCGGTGCTGTCGAGCAGCAGGGCGAGCACCTCGCCCGCCTGCCCGAGGTCCACGGCGCGCAGGAGTCCCTGGGCGTAATAGAGCAGGTCGGCGTTGAAGTCGCCACTGGCGCGACCGAGCTGGACGGCCTCCTCCGAGAGGGCCGCCGCCGCCTCGTAGCGCCCTTCGACGAAGGCGATGGCGGAGCGGATCATGGCTGCCTGGCTCTGCTCGCGGGGGTCGTCGAGCTCATGGGCGACCTCGCCGTAGCGAGCCGTCGCCGTGGTGATCGCCTCACGATCCCCGCAATCGAGTGCCGCCAGCGCCTGCGCGAAACGGGCCCCGGCGAGCACGCGCAGGTCGTTGCGCTCGAGGGCGACGCCGACGAGCCGGTCGGCGACCGGAGCGAGGACGGCCGGGTCCTCGATGCAGTCGTAGATGCGCGTCTGCCCGAGTGACAGGAGCGCCTCCGTGCCAGTGGCGGGGTCTTGGGCGGTGGACGCAAGCTCAGCCGCCAGCTCGTCCCGCCGTTCCGCTTCGGCAGGGTGGAAGCCGCTGATCAGGTGTGTGACGAGCAGCCCCTTCAGGGTGAGGCGGGGGAGGGCCGCCTCGAGCGGCAGCCGGTCGAGGGCTGCCTCCATCACCTCGATCCGCTCGGAGTCGGTCTCCCAGTACGGGTAGCGGCGGCCGAGCCCGATGGCGGCCCGTGCCTGCAGCTGGACGTCCCCGAGGGCCAAGGCGAGCTGGCTCGCCTCCCGGAAGCGGCTGTCAGCCTCCTCGGCGCGGCCGCCGTATTGCAGGGCATGCCCGAGCCGCACGAGGGCGTCGGCATGTCCGCTCGTGGAGACGGCCCAGAGGTTGGAGGCCTCCTCAAAACGGGCGATCGCCTCGTCTGCCGCCGCCGCAGCAAGGGCGACGTCGCCGGCCGCCACCGCCCATCTCGCCGCCGTCGTGCTCGCCGAGGGATCCACCGCCGCCACGGCCGCCCAGTGCCGCGCCAGGTCGGCCACCACGCTGGCTTCAACCGGCCGGCTCTCCAAGGCCACCGCCACGCGACGATGGAAGGTGGCTCGGCGGGCGTGCGAGAGGCGATGGCCGACGGCGTCCTGTACGAGGCCGTGGGCGAAGGCGAGGCGGCCCGGTCCTGTTTCGACGACGAGTCCGGAGAGAAGCCCGTCGTCGGCGGCGTCGACGAGGCCGGCACCGGAGAGCTCGGCGGCCGTGCCGGCAAGGGTGAGATCGAACTCGCGACCGATGATCGCACCGACCGAGAGCAGCTCCATCCCGTCGTCGGTGAGCGACAGCAGGCGGCGGACCACGGTCTTTCGCACGCGATCGGGCACGCCGAGGCTCCGTGCATCCGTTCGCAGGGCGACGCCCCGGTCGCTGTCGGCGATCATCCCGCTGTCGAGGAGATGAACGGTCATCTCCTCGGCAAGGAACGGGTTGCCGTCGGTCGCCTCCGCCACCGATTCGACCAGCTGGCTCGAAACGAGGGAGCCGACGAGATCGGACACGAGAGAGCCGAGGTCGGGGCTGGGCAGCCCGGCAAGGGGGATTCGGGTGGAGTCGGCATGGCGTTCTGCCTCTGCCAGCTGTCCCGCTTTGCGGGGGTCGAGCTCGGCGTCGCGGCTCGTCGCCACGATGACGAGGCCCTGAAGAGCGTGGTCGCGCAAGAGGTAGCCGAGGAGGCTGAGGCTGGCCTCGTCGGCCCAGTGCAGGTCGTCGATCACGAGCAGCATGGGCAACCAAGGGACGAGAAGGCCGGCGACCGCCTCGAAGAGGAGGCGCTGCTCGGTGTCCGCCTCCGCCCGCGTGGGTCCCGGCAGGGCGCCGACGTGGGCGGCGAGCTCGGGCAGGAGGCGGGCAAGCTCACCACAGGTACCGACCGCCCGTTTCAAGGCCTCCGGATCCGCGTGGTCGACCAGATGCCGCAGCACTTCGACGAAGGGGAGGTAGGCGCCGAGGCGCTCCTCCGTGCAGCGACCCCACAGCACGGTGGCTCCCCCCTCGTGGACATGGCGGGCGAGCTCGGTGACGAGGCGCGTCTTGCCGATGCCCGGCTCGCCGATCACCTCGATCATTCGCCGTCGCCGTCCCCAATCGCCCAGCAGGCGGGCCAGCTCTTGCGAGCGCCCCGTGAACTCCGTTCGCCACCGCCGCCCCACCGCCGGCGGGAGCGAAACGGCCGCCCCATCCCGCTCGGAGGAGGCGGGCGCTGCCAGCGGGCGCCCCGAGAGCACACCTGCCTCGGCGACGGCGAGACCGGCCTCGGCCCTCGCGGGACTGGCGACCGCCTCAGCAGCGCCGGCTGTCCGAGGGCTCGACCGAGCCCCCGAGGGCCGGTCGGTGTCCACCGCCGCCGCCCGGGCGAGGGCGGCCAACTCCTCCGCATCGAGCTCGAGGGCGCGGGCAAGCTGGCGTACGGTCGAGAGCCGCGGTGTGAGATTCCTGCCCCGCTCGAGGGCTCCGATCGCCGTGGCGCTGAGTGACGCCCGCTCGGCGAGTGCCTCCTGGGTGAGGCTCGCGTCCAAACGGTGCTGCCGGAGCAATCCACCGAACAACTCGCCCACCTGATACCCCCCGGGAGATCCGCTGGCGATGATATCGGAGCGCCGAGAGCCTCCCCCGGGCGGAAAGATTCCCGGCTCTGCCGGGCAAGAACGGGTCATGATGTCGTCGGTGGGGCCGCGCTGATGCCGACCGAGCAGGCGCCCGCTGAGGCGGTGCGGCGGTTCGAGGCCTTCTACAGCGAGCAGTACGCCGCCATCTACGCCTACGTGCATCGTCGCCTCACCCAGTCGCCGGGCGAGGTGCCCGATGTCGTCGCCGAGATCTTCACCGTCGCCTGGCGGCGCTTCGACGAGGTGCCGGCGGCCCCGGGCGACCGTCTCTGGCTCTACGGAGTCGCCCGCCGCTGCGTCCTTCGTTCTCGCCGCACGAGCTGGCGAAGGTCCCGCCTGCAATCCCGTGTGCGGGGCGCCGTCTCGGAGCAGCCCTCACCGCTGTCGCCTCGATCGATCGATCCGCTCACCGATCGAGTCCGCGACGCCATCGGGCGACTCCGCCCCCTCGATCGAGAGGTTCTCCGCCTCGTGATGTGGGAGGAGCTCAGCCACGCCGCAGCTGCCGAGGTCCTCGGTTGCTCGGTCAACGCCGTCGCCCTGCGCCTCCACCGCGCCCGCCTTCGACTGCGCGACGAGCTCGTCTCGGACACAGCCTCCGACCGGGCGTCTCTTTCGCCCGGCATCCTCGCACCGTCAGCCGGCAGAAGGAGGAGCTCGCAATGACAGATCTCGACTCGCTCGTGTCACGAGCAGACCCGGTGCGTGACATCATCGTCCCGGCGGCCGACCGCACCCAGGCGACGCGCATCGCGAGCGGCCGCGGCTACAGCCGGGCGTCAGCCGGACGGACCCTCCGACTCTCCGTCGCCGCCATCTCGGTGACCGCCCTTGCCACCGTGGTGGCCATCGCCGTCGTCCTCGGCGCCGGACCGCTCACGGTGCCACCGCGCGCCGGCCATCCCACCGATACGGTGCCGCCCGGGGCCTCGTTGCTCCAACACCTCGCCCTTACAGCTGCCAGGCAGCCGGTGTTGCAGCCCGGCCCGGGCCACTACGTGTACTGGACCTCTACCGATGTCGAGACGGAGGCGCTCGGACCGCTGCAGGGTGCGCCGGGGACCTGGGGCTACGTGGGCGACGGCTCGGCGGCAGGCTGGTTCGAAGTCACCGACACGACGCAGTGGTGGCTGCCGGGTGCCGGGGCCGGTCGCATGACCGCCAGCTCGAGCGCCCCCGTACCCGCCAATGCCACCGCCGAGGCGGCCTGGGAGGCAGCCGGCGAGCCGAAGCTCCCCGCAGCCAGCACGCTCGACACGACCGTGACGGCGGGTGCCTTCGACCTCCGCTTTCTCGGGACCTCTCGGCCCGACAGCCTCTCCTCCGACCCGGGCACGCTCTATCGACAGCTCCTGGCGATCGCTCGGCGCCACCTCGTCAGCGGCGAACCAGGGGGCGCCGCCGTGCCTCGAGACGCCGCCTACAGCACGGCGATCATGCTGCTGCGCCTCTGGCAGGTGCCGCCGGAGGTCCGAAGCGCCGCCTTCCAGCTCCTGGGTACGGCGCCCGGCGCCACCGTGCAAACCAACGCCAGCAGCCCGGACGGCCGCCTCGGCGTCGGCGTCACCGTGCCGAACACGACCCTCGGTGTCGACGAAGAGGTCGTGTTCGACCCGTCGACCTCGTTCGTGATCGGCGAGACGGACACGGCCATCTCCGGACCGCTCGACGGTCTCGTCGCCGACAGCGGCAGTCTCACCGCTCCGGTCGTCGTCGCCTCGACGACGGCGACGAGCTGAGGCCGGCCAGCCCGGCGCCGCCAGACCTTGGGGCTGAGGCGCTCAGGCGCCTGCCGGCTCGATCCGGCCGAGCGCCAGGGCAAAGCGCCGCACGAGCCAGGCCGGCGCCGGCCAGGGGAACCCCGGGAGCGCCAAGCGGAGGCTGACGGCCCCGTGCATCGCCACCCAAATGGCCGTGCTGTCGGCGACGACGTCTGAGCTGCTGGAGGCTCCTGACTGCACGCACGCCTCGAGGGCGTCGACGAGGAGCGCGAACGACTCGGCGCCGTACTCGAGCAAAGGGCGGCCGCCGGGACCGACGAGCACCGGCTGGCAGTGGGCGCTGTCGGCGATGCGCTCCTCGGAGAACAGCACGTTGTAGCGGGACGGGTGGGCGAGCGCAAAGCTGACGTAGGCCGTGCAACCGGAGACGAGGCGCTCGACGGCGTCGGTGTGCTCGGCGACGCCGGCGACGATGGCGTCGCGCAGCTCGTCGAAGATCTGGACGAGGGCGGCCATCACGATGGCCTGCCGGTCGGGGAAGTGAGCGTAGATCGAGGGCGCCGCGATGCCGATCTCGCGGGCGACCGCCCGCAAGGTGACCGCTTCCGACGACCCCGTCCGCTCGATGATGGCGAGGGCGCCGGCGACGATCTCGTCGGCGAGCAGGGCGCCCTGTCCGCGGGCGTTGCGGCGCCTGCCCCGGTGGAGCTCTGCAGGGGCGCCCGCCGCCGGCCTGAGCGGTGGAGGGGACTCGGGAGAAGAGGTCACGGGTTTCTACTTTACATCTGTTAGCTCATCTGGTTATACTTACAGACGTAAGGGAACGGATGTAAGGATCACAGTCCGAGGAGGGACCCGATGCGCATCGACAGCACACCCACAACCGTGGCTCCAATGGCCGGTGGCGCCGTCACCGCCCGGTGGCCGGACGGCCACCCCCGCCGCAAGCAGATCCTGGCGGTGCTGTGCCTCAGCCTGCTCGTCGTCGTCATCGACAACACGATCCTCAACACGGCGCTGCCGACGATCGCCCGCGTGCTGCACGCCGGTACCTCGTCGCTGCAGTGGATCACGGACGCCTACACGTTGTGCTTCGCCGCCCTCCTCATCCCGGCCGGTGCCCTCGGCGACCAGTACGGACGCCGCCGCTCCCTCGTCGGCGGCCTCACCGTCTTCGCCCTCGGGAGCCTCGGCGCTTCGCTCACCTCGAGCGCCGGCGTGCTCGTCGCCGCCCGCATCGTCATGGGGCTGGGCGCCGCCTTCGTCATGCCGGCGACCCTCTCCATCCTCAACGCCGTCTTCCCTCCAAAGGAACGCCCGCAAGCCATCGCCGCCTGGTCGGCCGTCGCCGGCGTCGGCATCGTGATCGGCCCCACCCTGGGCGGGCTGTTGCTCGCCCACTTCTGGTGGGGGAGCGTCTTTCTCATCAACGTCCCGCTCGTCGCCGTCGCCCTCGTCGGGGTGCTCCGCACCGTTCCCGAGACGGCCGAACCGAGAGGGCGTCGCCTCGACCTCCTCGGCACGGCGCTCGTCGCCGCCGCCCTCTTCGCCCTCGTCGACGCCATCATCGAGGCGCCCGTGCGCGGCTGGCTCACGCCGGTCACCGGCGCCGAGGCGCTCGCAGGGCTGGCCGCTCTCGCCGTCTTCGTCTGGTGGGAGCTGAGGATCGCGCGCCCGCTCGTCGACCTGCGCGTGTTTCGCTCCGGCGCCTTCTCGGCGGCCGCCGGCTCCGTGACGGTCGTGTTCTTCGCCCTCTTCGGCAGCCTCTTCGTCCTCACCCAGTACCTGCAGCTCGTGCACGGCTACAGCCCCCTCTCGGCCGGCCTGCGCGCCTTGCCTTTCGCCATCGCCATGGGTGCCGTCTCCCCGCTCTCGACGGTCCTCGCCAAGCGGGTCGGTATCCGCACCGTCATCCCGGCCGGCATGGCGCTCATGGGCCTCGGGCTGCTCGACCTTTCCACCGCCGGCGTGCACACGACCTACCCGCCACTCGCCCTCGCCGTCGCCGTCATGGGAGCCGGCATGGGGCTCGTCATGGCTCCGGCCAGCACGACGATCATGACAGCCGTTCCCACCCACCAGGCCGGTGCGGGCAGCGCCGTCAACGACACGATCCGCGAGGTCGGCGGCGCCCTTGGCGTCGCCGTCGTCGGCAGCCTGGCGGCCGCCCTCTACCGGAGCCGCCTCGGCAACGTCCTCGCCGTCCACCATGCCCCCGCCGTCGTCGTGAAACTGGCGACCGGATCGATCGCCGCCGCCGACGCTGTCGGCAGCCGCGTCGGCGGTGCGAGCGGCGGGGAGCTCGTGGCCGCCGCTCACCAGGCTTTCACGACGGCGATGAGCACCGGCATGCGAGTGGCGGCTGCGGTGGCGCTCGCCGGGGCGGCGGCCAGCATGGTCGTGCTGCGGCGACACGGAGCGACGGCGGCGGCACATTCGGTGAGCGACGACGTCGCCCTGCTCACCGAGGCCGAGAGCGCTCTCGCCCTGCAGGCCGGTTGAGGGTGCGGCGTGCCCCTCAGGCGACGGGCGCCGTCGGCGTGAACCGCAACGGGAGCGAGGCCGGCCCCCAGATTCCGAACGTCGCCGGCTTCCACTCGACGACGCCGTCCAGTTCCATGTCGGGGAGCCGTTGCGACAGCACCGTGAGCCCCTCCTGCAGCTCGACGCGAGCCAACCCGGCCCCGAGGCAGTGGTGGATCCCCCAGCCGAAGGTGAGCTGGGCGGCTTCCCGCTCGGCCGTGATGTCGAGGGCGTCCGGCTCGGCGAAGGCGGCGCCGTCGCGGTTGGAGCCGGACAACGAGAAGGCCACGAAGGTCCCCTTCGGGAAGAGGACGCCCCGATACTCGACGTCCTCGGCCGCCACGCGGGCGGTGCCGCGGACGGCTCCGAGCAGCCGCATCGTCTCCTCGACGGCGTTTCGTGCCAGCTCCGGATGGGTGCCGAGGAGCCGCCACTGCTCGGGGTGCTCGGCGAAGAGGGCGACGCTGCAACCGAGCTGGTTTCGGGTCGTATCCGTGCCGGCCATGAGGACCGCCTCGGCGAGCATCACGAGCTCGTCGCTCGAGAGGCGGTCGCCCGCCTCCTCGATGGCGATGAGGTCGCTCAGCAGGTCGCGGCGGGGATCGAGGCGCCGCTCTTCCACCATGGCGCGCACGTAGGCGTCCAACTCGCCGGAGGCCCGCTCGATCGCCGGCAGATCGGTCTCGAGGTCTTGGTTGAAGATCCGGAAGATGTCGGTCGCCCACTGCGAGAAGAGACGCCAGTCCTCTTTCGGGGCTCCCAGCAGCTCGCAGATGACCGGGATGGGATAGGGCTCGCACACGGCCGAGACGAGGTCACAGGACCCCGTGCCCGCCACGGCGTCGACCAAACCGGCGATCGTCTCGTGGATGAAGGGCCGATGCCGCTCGGCCGCCGCCGGCGTGAAGGCCGGCGAGACGAAGCGGCGCAAGCGCGTGTGCTCGATGCCGTCCATCGACAGGATCGAGCGACGGCGCCTCGAGAGGTAGCCGTCCGGCTCGAGGCCGGCACGCGCCGGGAGCATGGACAAGGCGGAGTGGAAACGGCGATCACGCAAGAGGGCGCGGGCGTCTTCGTGCGTCATGACCGAGAAACCCATCGCCGTCTTGGCCAGCCAGCTCTCCCGGCGGGCTGCGGCCGTGCGCTCGAGAGCCGCCGGGCGGTCGAGCCCGACCGTCTCGAGGACGGGAAGATCCAGCTCGTGAACGCTGACGCTCACGACGGCACCGCCCACTCGATCATCGTGGCGGCGCCGATCCGGGCGGGGCGGATGTCAGCCGCCCGCCTCCTCGAGAGCCCTGCGCACGAGAACGGTGGCGAGGTGGCGGCGGTACTCGCCCGAGGAGCGAACGTCGCTCGGCGGCTCCAAACCGTCCGAGGCGTGCTCGGCGGCCTCGGCCGCCGATGCTCCCCCGGACACGGCTGCTTCCACGCCGGCGGCGAGCACGGGCGTGTCCGCCATGTTGACGAGGGCGACGCCGGTGGTGCCGTTCCGCACGGCTGCCACGCCGACGATCGCCCAGTCCTGTGCCCGCAGGCTGAACTTCTGGAACGACCACCCGGCGGCCGGCACCTTCGGAAGGCGGATCTCAGTGAGCACCTCGTCGCGGGCGAGCGCCGTCTCGAGGAAGCTCGTGAAAAACTCCGTCGCCGGCACGAGCCGCTCGCCTGTTGGCCCGACGAGCACGAAGGTCGCTCGCAGGGCCAGGCACACCGCCGGCAGGTCCGAAGCGGGATCGCCGTGGGCGATGGAGCCGCCGATGGTTCCGCGGTGACGTACCTGTGGGTCGCCGATCTGACCGGCGACATGGGCGAGGATGGGGACGGCGGCGCGCACCACGTCGCTGTGGTGGACGTCGGCGTGGCGGGTGAGCGACCCGACGGCGATGTGGTCGCCGGCGTCGCGCACGTAGGAGAGCTCGCGGACGTGCGCGATGTCGACGAGCAGGGAGGGCGAGGCGAGCCGCAGCTTCATGAGGGGCAGCAGGGAGTGGCCTCCGGCCAGCAGCTTGACGTCCTCGCCCCCTTCGCTCAGCAGGGTGATGGCCTCCTCGAGGGAGGCAGCTCGGCGGTAGTCGAACGATGACGGGATCATCGGGCCTCCTCGTTTGCTTGGGCGATCGCCCGCCAGACACGCTCGGGCGTTGCGGGCATCTCCAGATCGGCGACGCCGAAGGGCGTCAGGGCATCCACGATGGCGTTCATGACCGCCGGCGCCGAGCCGATCGTGCCGGCCTCTCCGACGCCCTTCACGCCGAGCAGGTTCGTCGGGCTCGGCGTGATCGTGGAGGCCGTCTCGAAGCTCGGCAGCTCGGAGGCAGCCGGCACGAGATAGTCGATGAGCGTGCTCGTGAGCAGGTTGCCCTCGTCGTCGTAGACGGCCTCCTCCCAGAGGGCCTGCGCCACCCCCTGCACGATGCCGCCGTGCACCTGCCCCTCGACAATGAGCGGGTTCACCTGGTTGCCGCAGTCGTCGACGGCGATGTAGCGATCGAGATGGACGTGACCCGTCTCGGTGTCGATTTCGACGACGGCGATGTGGGTGCCGAAGGGAAACGAGAAATTCGGCGGGTCGTAGTGCACCGACGCCTCCAGGTTCGGCTCCATCCCGTCAGGCAGGTTGTGCGCCGTGAAAGCCTCGAAGGCGACCGTTCCGAGAGCCACCTCCATGCTCGGCGAGCCCTTGACGCGGAACGAACCGCCCGACAGCTCGAGATCCTCGGCGGCGGCTTCGAGGAGGTGGGCGGCGATCTCGCGCGCCTTGTCGATGACCTTGTCGGTGGCCAGTGCCACGGCGACCCCGCCGACGGGCAGCGAGCGCGAACCGTAGGTGTCGAGGCCGTAGGGAGAGATGGCCGTGTCGGAGTGGAGGACATCGACGTCGTCGGGGCTGACACCGAGCCGGTCGGCCACGATCATCGACCAGGACGTCTCGTGCCCCTGCCCGTGAGGGGAGGAACCCGTCACGACCTGCACCTTGCCCGTCGGCAGCAGTCGCACCGTGGCCGCCTCCCATCCACCGGCCGAGTAGTTGAGGGAGGCGAGCACTCGCGAGGGGGCGAGACCGCACATCTCCATGTACGACGACACCCCGATTCCGAGCTGCTTCGACTCGCCGGCCGCCCGGCGGCGTGCATGCTCGTCCCGCAGCGCCTGGTAACCGGCCACCTCGAGCGCCTTGTCGAGAGCGAGCTCGTACTGACCGCTGTCGTAGACGAGGCCCGCCACCGAGGTGTAGGGGAACTGCTCGCTCTTCACGAAGTTGCGACGACGGATCTCGACGGCGTCGATACCCACCGCGACCGCGAGGGCGTCGATGGCCCGCTCGATGGCGTAGGTCGCCTCCGGGCGGCCCGCCCCTCGATAGGCGTCCGTCGGCGTCTTCGTCGTGAAGACCGATGTGCACGAGAACGAGTAGGCGGGGACGTCGTAGACGCCGGCATACAGGAAGGCACCGAGGAGCGGGATGCCGGGCGTCACGAGCTGGAGGTAGGCGCCCATGTCGGCGAGCAGCTTCACGCGCACGGCCGTGATCCTGCCGTCGGCGTCCGCCGCCAGCTCGATGTGCTGGATCTGGCCGCGCCCCTGGATGGTGGCGTGGCTGTTCTCGGAGCGCTCTTCCACCCAGCGGATCGGGCGACCGAGGCGCTTGGCGAGAACGAGGGCGAGCATCTCCTCGGCATAGACGTTCAGCTTGGAGCCGAAGCCTCCCCCCACCGAGGGGGCGATCACCCGCAGGCTCGTCTCCGGAATCCCGCACGTGATGGCGAGCATGATCTTCAAGATGTGGGGGATCTGGGTGGCCGAGTAGAGCGTGTACTCCCCGCCGAACGGCTGCGGCACGACGACGACGCCGCGGGGCTCCATGGCCGAGGGGATCAACCGCTGCTGCACGTACCGCTTCGTGACGTGGTGGGCGGCGCCGGCGAAGGCCGCCTCCACGGCGGCGGCGTCCGGCGTCAGCTCCCAGACGTAGCTCGTGTTCGTGCCGAGCTCCTCGTGCACAAGGACACGGTCCGAGAGGGCGTCCTCCAGGCCGACGACGGCGGGCAGCGGGTCGTACTCGACGACGACCGCCTCGGCGGCGTCCTGGGCGGCGTACTCGCTCTCCGCCACGACGACGGCCACGGCGTCGCCCACGTAGCAGGCGACGTCGACGGCGAGGGGCAGGTGGGTGGGGTTCTTCATGTCGGGCGTGACGGGCCAGGCGCACGGCATCGGGGCGGCCCAGGCCTCCCGCAGGTCGGCGCCGGAGAAGGCAGCGACGACGCCCGGCATCGAGAGGGCCGGCGCCAGGTCGACCGAGAGGATGCGGGCGTGTGCCAACGGGCTGCGCACGAGGGCGATGTGCAAGGAGCCCGGGACCTTGAGGTCGGCGACGAAGATGGACTCCCCCGTGAGAAGCGGCGGATCCTCCTTGCGCAACCGCCGCGTCCCGACGACGGGTGTGGCGGAGGCGGCTACGGACTCGGTCGTCGTCATGGCTTCACCCCGGTGGAAACAGCCTCGCCGGCGCCGGCAGCCGCCAGCACGGATCGCACGATGTTGTGATAGCCGGTGCAACGGCACAGGTTCCCCTCGAGACCGGTGCGAACCTCATCCTCGGTCGGGTGGGGGTTCTCGGCCAGGAGGGAGGCCGCTGCCATCACCATGCCGGGCGTGCAGTACCCGCACTGCAGGCCGTGGTTCTCTCTGAAAGCCTCCTGGATGGGGTGGAGCCCTTCGCCGGCGAGGCCCTCGATCGTCATGATGTCGGTTCCTTCCGCCTGCACAGCGAGCATCGTGCACGACTTCACGGACTCGCCCCCGACGAGCACCGTGCAGGCACCGCACGACGACGTGTCGCATCCGATGTTGGTCCCCGTGAGCCCGAGCACGTCACGCAGGTAGTGAACGAGCAAGAGGCGAGGTTCGACGTCGCTCTCTCTCGCCTGGCCGTTCACGGTCAGCGACACTCTCATGCGGCTCCCCCTCCATCTCATGGCCCCTCACCTGCTGGCGCTGCCGTCTTATCACCGCCGGTCATGGGTGACAAGGTGCAGCGCCGGCGGACCCTCGCCTCGGGCCGGCCGGAGGGGTACGGTCGGACAATGAGAGAGCATGGCGTCGGCGCCCCCGAGCTGCTTGGGCGGCTGGAACGGCGCCAGTCCTCCGAACCCGATGTTCACGCCGGCCGGCTCTTCGGCCTCGTGTATCCCTCCGGCCGGAGCGACCTCGAGGACCTCATCGTGGAGGTCAACCGGCGATATCTGTTCGGCAACGCCCTCAACCCGTTCCGGTTCCCGGAGCTGGCCGCCCTCGAGGCGGAGGTCGTGAGCGCCGTCGCCTCCCTGCTGCACCGCCCGGAGACCGGCCAGCGAGCAGGGGCCATGACCTCCGGCGGCACCGAGTCGATCCTCCTCTCCATGCTCGTGCACCGTGAGCGCGCCCGCGCCGGCGGCATCGAGCTCCCCCAGATCCTGGCACCCGCCTCCGCCCACCCGGCCTATGCCAAGGCGGCGCACTATCTCGGCCTCGAGCTCGTGCAGATCCCGCTCGACGGCGCCTGGCGGGCCGACGCCGAGGCGGCCCGTTCGCTCGTCACCGCCCGCACCGCCGTGATCGTTGCCTCGGCCTTCTCCTACCCCTACGGCATCATGGACCCGGTCGAGGAGCTGGCGGCGATCGCCGCCGGGGCCGGCGCCGGCTGTCACGTGGACGCCTGCATCGGGGCCTTCGTGCTGCCGTTCCTGAAGCGCCTCGGGCACGACGTCCCTCCCTTCGACTTCTCCGTTCCGGGCGTGACGACGATGTCGGCCGACGTCCACAAGTACGGCTACGTCCCGAAAGGCGCCTCCGTCGTGCTCCACCGGGCCGACGACTGGTTCGACTTGCAGGGGTTTCTCTACGGCAAGTGGGGGGCGGGCCTCTACGGTTCGGCCGCCATGGCAGGCGCCCGGCCGGCCTCTCCGATCGCCTGCTCGTGGGCCGTCCTCAACTACCTCGGTCTCGAGGGCTACACCGAGATCGTCTCGGGACTGGCCGAGATCACGGCTCGCCTCCGTTCCTTCCTCGAGGGTCTCGCCGGCGTCGAGATCGTGGGCGACCCCATCGGTCCCGTGCTCGCCGTGCGTTCCGATCCGGATCTCGACCTGCACGCCGTCGCCGACGCCATGGCGGACCGCCGTTGGTACCTCAACCGCAACCTCGACCCGCGGGGCCTGCAAGTGATGCTCTCGCCCGGCCACGCCTCCGTTATGGACGAGTTCATGGCCGACCTGACGACGTCGTTGGCCGCTGTCCGTGGTGGCGCCTCCGCAGGGCGGCGCCACGACGGCGATGCCCGGTATTCCTGAGGCTGCCCGCTGGCGGGCCGGTACCGTAAGTCCATGCGCATCCTCGTCATCGGCGGCTCGTCCTTCGTCGGGCGGCACATCACGGAGCGGGCCCTCAACGAGGGCCACACGGTCACCCTGTTCAACCGGGGCGAGACGAACCCGGGCGCCTTCCCGGGTGTCGAGCAGATCCTCGGGGACCGCAACGTCGACCTCTCCCGCCTGACCGGCCGGGAGTGGGACGCCACCATCGACGTCTGCGCCTACGTGCCCCGCCAGGTGCGCACCGTGCTGGCGGCGCTCGGCAGCGGGGCCGGCCTCTACACCTTCATCTCCACGATCAGCGTCTACCCGGAGGACGTCCCTGCTCGTTTCGCCGAGACGGCGGCGGTCGTCGAGCCCTCCTACGAGACCGAGGTGTCCATGGAGCTGTACGGGGCGCTCAAGGTCGGCTGCGAGCTGACCGCACAGCAACTCGTGGGCGACGAGCGGCTCTGCGTCGTGCGCCCCGGTTACGTCGTCGGGCCGTACGACCCGACGCACCGGTTCACCTACTGGATCGAGCGCGTGGCCGCCGGCGGCCGCATCCTCGGGCCGTCCGCAGATCAGCCCTTGCAGGTGATCGACGGCCGCGACCTCGCCGCCTTCGTCGTCGGCCTCGTCGAGAACGACACCGCCGACGTCTTTCACGCCACGGCGCCGGATCCGGCGATCCCCTTCGCGAGCGTGCTCGACGAGATCGCCGGCGGTCTCGGCCTTCCGGCGCCGGAGGTGCAGTGGGGCGAGGCGAGCGATCTCCTGCCCTTGTCCGACCCGGGCGAATCGTGGGGGATGCTGTCGGCCGACGTCGCCAAGGGGGTCTCGCACGGCCTCGCCTGGAGACCGCTCGCCGAGACGGCCCGGGACACCTTGGCCTGGGTGAGGGACGCCCGCGCCGCCGGGACCTACCGGGAGCGACCCGGCGTCCTCACCCCCGAGCAGGAACGCCAGATCCTGGCGGGCGGCAGCGCCGACTCCTGAGCGTCGCCTACTGCATCGCCATGCCCTGGCGGTCCTCCAACTCGGCGGGCTCCCCCCCGCCGGCGCGCAGGCGTCGATCCGTCTCGATGACGACGTGGGCGAGCGCCCCGGGTGTGAACGGGCTCTCTCCGGGGCACTGCGGGGTGACCGGCGTCCCGCGCTGGTAGCCGACGGTGAAGCCGTGGACGCCGAAGGTCACGAGCGTCGTGCGGGCGAGGTGGCCCTGCCCGACGGGGACGTCGCCGTAGAAGAGGTCGACGTCGCCGGCAAAGGGCGCCGAGGGCATGAACTCGATGCGCGCCACGACGGGTCCCGCCGGCAAGCGCACCTCGGCCGACACGGTCGTCAGGGTGGAACCGAGGTGGTTGTAGGCGAAATGCAGTCGGCCGTCGCGCACGTAGGCGACGTAGCCCCCGGAGTGACCTCCGTGAGAGACGAGCACACCGCTGGCGCCTGACTCCGGCACGGCCAGCTCCGCCCGTATGCGCCACGCCCGGTTCGTGAGGTTGGGTGCCACGAGCTGCGGGATCGTCCCAATGCCGGGATGGAACAGGAAGCGCTCGCGCCGGTACCGCCGGTCGGCGCCTTCCACGATCTGGTTCGTGACGGGCAGGACGTTGTAGCGCTCCGCCTCGGCCCACCAGAGATCGACGAGCTCCTTCAGCTTGTCGGCGCGCTCGACGGCGAGATCGTGTATCTCGGAGAAGTCGCCGGCGACGTGGTAGAGCTCCCAGTCGTCGTCCTCGAAGGAACGGTTCGGGTCGTCGCGCTCGGTGTAGCGGATGACCGGGAGCGGGTGGAAGACGACCGCCTTCCAACCGTCGTGGTACATCGCCCGCGAGCCGAGCATCTCGTAGTACTGCGTGACGTGCCGGCTCGGCTCGCCGGCCGAGGCGAACGTCGGGGCGAAGCTGACGCCCTCGACAGCACGCTGCGCCACACCGCCGATCGCCTCAGGCGCCCTCAGCCCGATGACCTCGAGCAGCGTGGGCATGACGTCGACGGCGTGCACGTACTGGTGGCGCGTCTCGCCGGGTCGCCCCAAACGCGACGGGAAGTGGACGATGAGCGGGTCGCAGACGCCGCCCTCGTGCGTCTCGCGCTTCCAACGCTTGAGCGGCGTGTTGCCCGCCCAGGCCCAGCCCCATGCGTAGTGGCTGTAGGCATTCGGGCCGCCGAGGTCGTCGATGCGGGCGAGGTTCTCCTCCATTGACTCCGGTTCGAAGTTGAAGAAGTAGAGCTCGTTGAACGAGCCTCGGGGGCCGCCCTCGGCACTGGCGCCGTTGTCGCTCATCACGAGCACGACGGTGTTGTCGAGCTCACCGAGCGAGTCGATGAAGTCCAGCAAACGCCCGACCTGATCGTCGGTGTGGGTCAAGAAGCCGGCGTACACCTCCATCATGCGGGCGAACACCGTCCGCTCGTCCGCGCTCAACGAATCCCACGCCGGCACCCACTGCGGCCGCTCGCTCAGCTGCGTGCCCGCCGGCAGGAGTCCGGAGGCGACCTGACGCTCGAAGACCTCCTCCCGCCAGCGGTCCCACCCCTTCGAGAAATGACCCCGGTAGCGCTCGATGTAGTCGGGCGGCGCCTGATGAGGGGCGTGGCAGGCGCCCGGCGTGAACCAGAGGAAGAACGGCTTCTCGGGCGAGATCGCCCGCAGATCCTTGATGAACAACGTGGCGTGGTCGACGAGATCCTCCGTGAGGTGGTAGCCCTCCTCCGGCGTCTTCGGCGGGTCGACCTGGTGGTTGTCGTAGACGAGATCCGGGTGGAACTGGTCGGTCTCGCCGCCGAGGAATCCGTAGAACCGCTCGAAGCCCCTGCCGAGTGGCCAGCGCTCCTTCGATCCGCCCATCGCCGTGTCGGCGGCGGGGGCGAGATGCCACTTCCCGACGGCGAACGTCGAGTAGCCGTTCTGCAGGAGGATCTCGGAGAGGAAGCCGCTGCTGCGCGGCACGACGGCGTCGTAGCCCGGGAACCCGGTTGCCATCTCGACGATGCGGCCCATGCCGTTTGTGTGATGATTGCGCCCCGTGATGAGGGCAGCCCGCGTCGGTGAGCAAAGGGCCGTCGTGTGGAAGTTGGAGAAACGGAGGCCGCCCGCCGCCAGACGGTCGAACGTCGGCGTGGCGATGTCGGATCCGTAGCAGCCGAACTGGGCGTAGCCGACGTCGTCGAGCAGCACGATCACGACGTTGGGGGCACCGGCGGGCGCCGCCGGCAGGGGCGGCCACCACGGTGTCGAGTCCTCCAGGGTACGTCCGATCACGCCTTGGAATTCCTGCTCTGTCGGCACGACGCCCTCCCCGAAAAGTTACAGCTTTGCTGCCATTTCACTGTAGGGCACGGGCAGCCCGAGCCGCTCGCGCCCTAGGGGGGCGACGGACGGTTACGCAGGCGCTTCTGCTTCGTGCGGCTCGGCACGAGGGCCCGCACGTAGGGCAGCAGGGCCGCCTGCAGCCTGGCGCCGCAGTAGGTCTGAGGGACCTTGAAGATGTCGCCGCCCCAGTAGAAGTGGATGCCGTCCGAGGTGCGGCAGATGCTGCCGCCGACGTCTGCCTGGAAGTGGTTGGCCGGCGTCACCTCGGGGCCGATGTCGAAGTAGTACCCCCTGCCCGGCCGGTCCGCGGCGGCCCGCCGCAGCAGGGCGTTCACGAGATCGTGGCGGAAGGACAGTGCCGCAGGCATCTCCTCGCCGTTCGGCCAGGGAGGCGGCAGCATCCAGGGCACCGACAGGAAGACGACCTTGGCTCCGCCAGCGTCCACGGCGTCCACGAGGGCGTCCATGCGGGCGACGAGATAGTCGTCGAAGGAGGGCTCGCCGAGAGCGACGTCCTCGTCGTTGATGAGATGGTCCATCGAGTCCCACCAGCCCATCTCGACGATCACGACCTGCGGGCGGAAGCTCCTCGCCTGTCGCGCCCAGGTCTCGTCGGCGCTGTAGCACGGTGGATCCATGTCCGACCACGAGCCGGCTGCACCCACCTCGCCCGTTTGGATGAAACCACAGCCGAGCATGGCGGCGTTGTCGATCACGACGCCGTAGCTCTCCTCGTTCAGCGCCAGCTGGAAGCCGAGCGACTGCCCGACCGAGTCGCCGATGAGCAGCACCCGCACGGGTGGGCAGGTGTGGAACGTCGCGTACACCTTCAGGAAGGAGGCGACGGGAAGCAGCACCCGGCAGCGCACGTCGGACTTGCCGGTCAACTTCACCGACACGGTCGTGGTGGTGTGGGAGAGGGGAGGCGGCGGCAGCGGCACGGCGGCCGCAACGCTGCCGGCCACCATGACGGCGGCGAGGGCGCCGGAGAGCCCGAGAGCGCCGAGCACCCGCGTCACGACGACCGGCAGGCGACGCTGCCGGATCGGTTGCTCGACGAGGAAGTACGACAGGACGGCGGCCGCGAAGCTCGCCCCCACGCGCAGCCCGAAGAGGCGCCATCCGGCCAGCCCGGTGTTGGCGTCGTCGAGCCAGACGAACAGGGGGTAGTGCCACAGGTAGAGGCCGTAGGAGATGACACCCGTGGCGCGCAGCGGGAAGGCGGAGAACACGCTGCGGGTGACCGACCAGCCCCCGCGTGCCACGAAGGAGGCGATCAGCAAGACGACGGCGGCGTCGACGCCGAGAAACCCCCCCTCGTACAAGCGACCCACCCCGTTCGGGGCGAAGAGCACGGCCGCCAGCAGGCAGGCGAGACCGGCGAGGCCGCCCACCTGCAGGGCCGCCCAGCGCAGGCGCCGCCGCGGCGGCGTCGCCTCCCCCGCTCCGTGGCGCCGCCGGGCTCGCAGGATGGCCAGCACGACGGCGAGGGAGGCTCCCGAGAGCAACCCCTGCGAACGGGTGTCGGTTCCGAAGTAGATCCAGATGCGCTCGAGGGGAGTGCCGAGGCGGTAGAGGACGCCCATCTCGACGGCCGAAGCGACGGCGCCCACGAGCGTGAGGACGAGGAGGGGCGTCAGCCGCGGGGCCGCCTCCGCCGGCGACGTCCGCTCGTACAGGCCCCGCGAGCGGCGGTGGCCGCGGCGGTTTGCCAACGTGAGGACGCCGAGCAACAGCAGCGGCCAGACGAGATAGAACTGCTCCTCGATCGCCAGCGACCACGTGTGCTGCAGGGGCGACGGCAGCGCCGTCGTGGCGAAGTAGCCGGTGCCGGTGGCGATCTGGTGCCAGTTGGCGAAGTAGAAGATCGTGGAGATGCCGTCCATGCGGAAGTCGGGGATGGCGCCGTTCGGACCCACGATGGCCTGCTGGATGGCGACGGCGGCAACGACGCAGAAAAGTGCCGGCAGCAGCCTGCGGGCGCGCCGTGCCCAGAACCGTCCGAGGCGGATCGTCCGCGAGGTCGTCCATTCCGCCAGCAGCAGCGACGTGATGAGGAAGCCGGAGAGGACGAAGAAGGCCTCCACCCCGAAGTACCCGCCCTCGCCGACGGAGAGGGCGCCGTGATAGAGGAGGACGGCGAGGATGGCGAGGCCACGCAGACCGTCGAGGGCCGGTTCGTGACGGAGGGCGGGCGAGCCGTCGGCCTCCTCCAGCCCGCTCGCGGCCGCCTCCCCTTCGTGCTCCTCGGGATCCCGAGATCGGCGACGCTTCACCAGCCCCGGACGGTAATCGACATCGGCCCCGCCGAGGGGCCAGCATCGGTCGGTGACACGGGATCGCTCAGGTGGGCGTCGACGGAAGCAGCAGCCTCAGGCGATCACGGCAGGGCGGCGATCGACCAGTGGCCCTTCCCCTTCGCCTTCGCCTCGACGAGGGCATGGTCTGCCCGCCCGAGAATGGTGTCGACGGGCGTGCCCACCGGCAGCCCGTGCGCGATGCCGATGCAGGCGCCGACATCGACGGTGACGCCGTCGCCGACCGACAGCGGTCGCGAGAGCTGCTCGACGACGCGTTCGGCGATCATCACCATCTGCTCTGACGACGGCGCCCCCGTGCACAGCACGGCGAACTCGTCGCCGCCGAGGCGGGCGAGCTCGTCGGTCGGTCGCATGACCGAGGCGAGGCGGCGGGCCGTGACTCGCAGCACGGCGTCGCCGGCGAGATGACCGAGCTGGTCGTTGATGGCACGAAAGCCGTCAAGGTCGATGTAGAGGATGGCGGGCTGGTCGTCGGACTGCACGAGGGTTTCGAGGGCCTGGAAGAAGCTTCGCCGGTTGCCGAGCCCCGTGAGGGCGTCGCGGAACGCCACGTCTTTCAGGCCCTCGTCCTCGGATCGGTGTGACATGGCGAGGGAGGCGATGAGCACGGCGCGCTCGAGGGCGAGGCGGGCGAACGGCGGCAAACGCCCCTCCTCCGACGACCAGGCGACGAGGCAGGCATCCGGGCGGCCCTCGAGGCCGTGGTGCACGGCGAAGCACGCCACCGACACGTACCCCGCCTCACGAGCCATCGCCCGCAGCGCCGAGGACAGCTGGCTCAGGTTCTCGCACTCCACCGAGGCAGCCCCGGCCCAGATCTCGTCCCAGGGCCCTGGAATCGGCGGTCCCGGTACCTCGGGGCGCTCGGGCGAGCGGATGAGACCGCGGTCGTCGCCCCCGTGCCTGACGAAGTAACACTCGCGCGCCACCGGCGGGTAGCGGAGCGCCTCGGCGAGGGCCTCGAAGCTCTCCACGAGGGGGACGTCCCTCACGATGTCCGCCAGCACCTGCTCGAAGCGGTCGTAGGCGCTCTCGGGCAACACGAGCATCGTGAGACCGCCGATGCTGGGGTCCTGAGAGCGGTTGACCGCCCACGCCTCGATCAGGCGGACCGTGCCGTCGACGTCGAGGTACGGCAGCCGCACGGGTCCGACCATCTCGCCTTGCGGGCGCCGGGCGGCGATGGCGAGCAGCTCGTCAACGACGACGCGCTCGTCGGGTGTCGCCACGAAGTCGCTCACCCTCGAACCGACCAGCTGGGCGTGGGTCCGACTGCCGAGGCGGTCGATCTGGCCGGCGACATAGCGGATCGTCCCGGCGGAATCGAGCACCATGAGGACGGCGGGAAGCGAGTCGAGCAGGCTCTGGAAGAAACTCGAGGGCGGCGGTGGCGGCGGTGTCCCGTTGTCGGCGCTTACCTCCCTGCGTAACATGGTGAGCGAAGCGTAATGGCTGGCCCGGCGGGGGGCGAGAACCGCTGTTGGTTTCTCGCGCAAGTAATGCCGGGCTACAGTCTGCCCCGATGAGCTCCCACCCTGCCGGGCGACCGCAGGGGGCTGCGGTCTGCCCCGAAGGCGATCCCGTCGTGCTCGCCCACCTCGTCTTCGAGGTCGCCGTCTCCCTCCGGCGGGCCGTCGTGCCGGCCGTCGAGCGCGACCACGGCCTCCCTCAGCAGAGCTTGGACGTGCTCCTGCGCCTGTCGCAGGCGCCGAGCGGTGGCCTTCGCATGACCGAGCTCGCCTCGCAGACCATGCTCACGCCGAGCGGCCTCACCCGCGCCGTCGACCGCCTCTGCGAGGCCGGCCTCGTCTCGCGCCAGGTCTGCCCGCACGACCGCCGCGGCTCGTTCGCCTCGCTCACCGGAGAAGGCGCTCGTCGCATGAGTCTCGCCCTGTCGTGCCACCGCAGCGCCCTGCAGGACCTCCTCGGCGAAGCACTCGAACCCGTTGAGCAGGAACGCCTGGCCCTCCTCCTCGGGCGCCTGCTGGAGCGGCTCGTGGGCGCCGAAGGCACGGCGCCAGCAGGTTGAAGGCAGGCGATCCCGGCCGGGCGGGTCGCGCCCGGGCCGCTCAACGGCCCGCCTCCACGAGCCGGTAGCGTCGCAGCGATGACCGACACCCACCGGAACTCCAACAGCTTCTCGTCGAAGGGGACGCTCCACGTCAGGGAGGACAGCTTTGAGGTTCACCGCCTCGAAGCTCTCGCCGCCGTGTGCGATCTCTCACGGGTGCCGTACTCGGTCAAGCTCCTCCTGGAGAACCTCCTTCGCAACGAGGACGGCGTCCACGTCACGGCAGCCGACATCGAGGCTCTCGCCACGAACGCCGCCGCTGGCGTCGCCGCCCAGCGCGAGATCGCCTTCTCACCTGCCCGCATCCTCCTGCAGGACTTCACCGGCGTCCCCTGTGTCGTCGACCTCGCCGCCATGCGAGACGCCGTCGAGGAGCTCGGGGGCAAGCCCGACCGCGTGAACCCGCTCGTGCCGGTCGACCTCGTCATCGACCACTCCGTCGTGGCCGACGTCTACAACCGGCCCGACGCCCTGGCGGTGAACACGCGCATCGAGTACGAACGCAACGCCGAGCGCTACCGCTTCCTGCGCTGGGGGCAGCAGGCCTTCTCGAACTTCCGCGTCGTGCCGCCCGGCACGGGCATCTGCCACCAGGTGAACCTCGAGTACCTGAGCCGGGTCGTGTTCACCGACGCCCACGGATCTGCCTACCCCGACAGCGTCGTCGGCACCGACTCGCACACACCGATGGTCAACGGGCTCGGCATCCTCGCCTGGGGAGCCGGCGGCATCGAGGCGGAGGCCGCCATGCTCGGCCAGCCCATCTCGATGCTCGTGCCACCCGTCGTCGGCCTGCGCCTCTACGGCGAGCTCCGCGAGGGCACGACGGCAACGGACCTCGTCCTGCACATCGCCGAGCTCCTGCGCCGCCACGGCGTCGTCGGCAAGTTCGTCGAGTGCTACGGCCCCGGCGTCGCCAGCGTGCCCCTCGAGAACCGGGCGACGATCGGCAACATGTCGCCGGAGTACGGCTCGACCGTGACGATCTTCCCCATCGACACCGAGACCCTCCGCTACCTCGAGCTGACGGGACGCCCGCCCGAACTGCTCTCGCTCGTCGAGACGTACGCCAAGACACAGGGTCTGTGGCACGAGCCGGATGCTCGCCCGGCCTACACCGAGCACGCCGAGCTCGACCTCTCCTCTGTCGAGCCCAGCATCGCCGGCCCGTCCCGCCCGCAGGACCGGGTCAGTCTGTCCGAGGCGAAGCCTCGGTTCGCGCAGGCACTCCCCAAGTCGTTGCCCGAAGGCGACCCGAGCGTCGCCGAGGCTGCCGGCAACGGCCGGCGTCCTTCCCACCCCGTGCCGGTGCGTCTCGCCGACGGCACCGAGTTCACCCTCGACCACGGCCATGTCGTGGTGGCAGCCATCACGTCCTGCACGAACACCTCGAACCCGCAGGTCATGATCGCCGCCGGCCTCCTTGCCCGCAACGCCGTGCGGCACGGGCTGCGCTCCAAGCCGTGGGTGAAGACGTCGCTAGCGCCCGGGTCCCGCGTGGCGATGGACTACTTCGACCGGGCCGCCTTGACCGAGCCCTTGGAGCAGCTGGGCTTCGGTCTCGTCGGTTTCGGGTGCACGACCTGCATCGGCAACTCCGGCCCGTTGCTCCCGGAGATCTCCGAGGCGATCAACGCCAACACGCTGGCGTGCGTGTCCGTGCTCTCGGGCAATCGCAACTTCGAGGGGCGCATCCATCCAGACGTCCGCATGAACTACTTGGCCTCGCCTCCCCTCGTCGTCGCCTACGCCTTGGCTGGCACGATGGACATCGACCTTGCCAGCGAACCGCTCGGGCACGGTTCGGACGGCGCCCCGGTCTTCCTGGCCGACATCTGGCCGAGCCTGCGCGACGTCGTCGAGATGGTGAGCACCGCCGTCGGCGCTGACCTCTTCCGGCGCGACTACGCCGAGGTCTTCCACGGCGACGACACGTGGCAGCAGATGGACGTGCCCTCCGGACACCGCTACGAGTGGGGTGAGACGTCGACCTACATCCGCAAGCCGCCCTACTTCGACGCCATGACGGCCGAAGCAGCGGCCATGACCGACGTCGTCGGGGCGCGCGTGCTCGCCGTCCTCGGTGACAGCGTCACGACGGACCACATCTCACCGGCCGGCTCCATCAAGGCGAACAGCCCGGCGGGGCAGTGGCTCGTGGCGCATGGCGTGCAACCGCAGGACTTCAACTCCTACGGCGCTCGGCGCGGCAACCACGAGGTCATGATCCGGGGGACTTTCGCCAACACCCGCATCCGCAACCGCCTCGCCCCCGGCACCGAAGGCGGCGTCACCCTGCACCTGCCGGGCGGTGAGGAGCTGCCCATCTACGAGGCTGCGGCTGCCTACAGGCAAGAGGGGGTGCCGCTCATCGTGCTGGCCGGCAAGGAGTACGGCTCGGGCTCTTCGCGCGACTGGGCGGGCAAGGGCCCCAAGCTGCTGGGCGTGCGGGCGGTGATCGCCGAGAGCTTCGAGCGGATTCACCGCTCCAACCTGATCGGCATGGGCGTCCTCCCCTTGCAGTTCCAAGAGGGCGAGAGCGTCGAGTCGCTCGGGCTCACCGGCCGCGAGATCTACAGCATCGAGGGCGTCGCCGGCCTCGATGCGGCGGATCTCGTCGCCCGCCCGCTGCAGGTGACGGCGCGGGGCGCTGGCGGCGAGGTCGTCCGCCGCTTCAGCGCCCAGCTGCGCATCGACACCCCCACGGAGGCGGACTACTTCGCCGGCGGCGGCATCCTCCTCTACGTCGCCCGGCAGCTGGCGCTCCCCTGAGCCCGGGCCGCAGCAGTCACGCAGGCGCCCGGCGTTTCGGCGAGGCGGCCGGCAGGGGGCCGTCCGAGGCTCAGGAGAGCAAGGACACCGACGGCCGGTAGGACGGCAGGGGCCGGTAGGCGATCTGCCGCTCGGCGGCGGCGGCGATGCGGAGAAGGGTCGCCTCTGTCCACGCCGGACCCCAGATCGCCAGCCCGACGGGCAGCCCGTGCACCTCGCCGACGGGGAGGCTGAGAGAGGGATAGCCGGCGATGGCCGCCTCGCTCCAGGCGGCGCGGGCGTGGCCGTCACCGTTCACGTGGTCGATCGTCCAGGCAGGCCCCATGGTCGGCGCCACGAGGGCGTCGAGTCGGAGGCGTCCGCAGGCGGCATCGATGCCGTCTGCGCGCGTGCGGCGGTGATTGGCCTCCAAGGCCCGCCGGTACGCCGGATCCTGCAGGCCGATCGTGGCAGCGGCTCGCTCGAGGACGTCCTGTGGGAAGAGGTCGAGCCGCTCGTCGGCGTTGGCCTTGTTGAAGGCGATCACCTCCTCGAGGCTGCGCGGCAGGCCGGAGGCGCCGCCGTCGCTCGCCCGGCGCCTGCGGAGGTAGTCGTTGAGGCCGGCTTTGAACTCCGTGCAGAGCACCGTCATCTCGTCACCGTGCAGACCGACGCCCACCTCGGTGACCGGGTCGACGACGTCGGCACCCGCTTCGCGCAGCGCCGAGATGGCGTTCTCGACAAGGACGTCGGTCGCCGGGTGGTTGCCGAAGTAGCCCTCGACGCGAGCGACGCCGATGCGCAAGCCTCGTAGGTCGCCGGAGAGTCCGTCGAGGTAGCCGCCGACCGGGGCGGGACGAGCCGCCATGGCGGGATCAGACGGGTCAGCCGGGGCGGCGCCGAGCACCTCGAGCAGGAGAGCGACATCGGCCACGCTTCTCGCCATCGGACCGGCGGTGTCCTGGCTCACCGAGATCGGGATGATGCCCGAGCGGCTCACGAGACCCACGGTCGGCTTCAGGCCGACGACACCGCAAGCGGCCGCCGGGCACAGGATCGAGCCGTCGGTCTCGGTGCCGACGGCGAGTGGCGCGAGGCCGGCGGCGGCGCCCGCAGCGGAGCCGGCGCTGGAGCCACCGGGCGAGCGGTTGAGGGCGAAGGGGTTTCTTGTCTGGTTGCCCACGCCGCTCCAGCCGCTCGAGGACGGCCGGCCGCGAAAGTTCGCCCACTCCGACAGGTTCGTCTTGCCGAGGATGACCATGCCTGCCTCGCGAAGCTGAGTGACGAGGCGGGCATCGGCCGCCGGCGGCGCACCGTCGAGGGCGATCGACCCCGCCGTGGCGCCGAGACGGGCGGTGTCAATGTTGTCCTTCACGAGCACGGGCACACCGTGCAACGGGCCGCGCACCTGACCGAGCCGGCGCTCGGCGTCGAGGGCCGACGCCTCGTCGGCGGCGGCATCGTTGAGGCGCAGCACGCTGCGCAGCTGCGGCCCGGATCGGTCGATGGCCTCCACGCGCTCCAGCAGGGCGGCCGTCGCCTCGAAAGACGTCGTCGTGCCGTCGGCGAGGAGTCGGCTCAGCTCGCCGACGCCGAGGCGGGCGAACTCGGCGCTCGCTGCATGCGGGTCGTCCTTGGTGCCAGGCATCGCTTTCCTAGCGTCGCACAGTCGGGCACAGCCATGATGCTTGCTTTTCCGCACCAACCTTGGCATTGTCGGCCGGGATGACACTCAGCACACGAGAGCGTGACGTCCTCGATCTCGAACGCGAGTGGTGGCGCTCCGGATCGACGAAGCAAGTGGCGATCCGCCAGCGCCTCGGTTGCTCCCCCGCCGCCTATTACGCCATGTTGCGACGGCTCGTCACGACGGAGGAGGCGTTTCGCTACGACCCCCTCGTCGTGCAGCGCGTGCGCCGGCGCCAGGAGCGCGAGCGTCGGGCGCGGCTGTCCGGGATGATGGGACCGGTTCGTCACAACCGCAGGTGATAACGCCCGGCCTCTCGCCTCGCCGGCCGGCTTGAGGCCATGAGCCAGGCGTCCACGGCAGTCGACTGGCTGGCCGCCGTCCCCTCGCGGACGGCGCTGTTCACGGATTTCGACGGCACGCTGTCTCGCATCGTGCTCCACCCGGAGCTCGCCGAGCCGCTCCCCGGTGTCCCCGAAATACTGAGGCGCCTGGCGCGGCACCTCCGCGTCGTCGGCGTGGCGTCCGGCCGGCCGGCGGCATGGCTCGTCGAGCAGCTCGGGCTCGCCTCGACAGGCGAGGGCGCATCCGGCGCCGTCGTCGAGGCTTACGGCCTTCATGGCGTCGAGCGCGCCGCCGGTGGCGGCATCGAGGTTGCGGAGGCCGCCCGTGCCTGGCTGGGCGCCGTCGCCTCGGCGCGGGACGAGGCCGAGCGCGCCGCCGTCCCCGAGATGGTCGTGGAGGACAAGACCTACAGCCTGACCCTGCACTGGCGCAGTGCCGCCGAGCCGGAGGCGGTGAGTGAACAGGCGGGTCGGCTCGCCGCCCGCCTGTCGGCGCGCACCGGGTTGCTCAGCCGCCCCGGCAAGGCGAGCCTCGAGCTCATCGCACCGATCGGGATCGACAAGGGAACCGTCGTCGCCCGTTGGGGCGCCGTCGCCGGCGTCGACCGGATGGCGTTCTTCGGCGACGACCTGAGCGACGTGCCCGCCTTCGTCGCCGTCGACGAGCTCGTGGCGTCCGCCGGCATCGCCGGCCTCAAGGTGGCCGTCACGGGTCCGGAGGCGCCGGCCCAGCTCCTCGAGCGGGCCGACCTCGTGCTCGGCGCTCCTGAGGAGGCCGTCCAGCTGCTGGCCGATCTGGCGGATCGCCTCGAGATTCCCTAAGCGCTCTCGGCCGGTGTGGCCGGCTGAGGCCGAGGCGCCCGCGGTTTCCTACGCCGGCGGTACAAAAGGGCGCGCACCTCCGGGCGACGGCGACGAGCCGGCGGTTTCAGCCGCCCCCGACACCGGGCGCTCGGGCGTGCGAGAGCACGGACTGCAGCCACTCCGCCGGCGGATGGGCGAGGGCAAGGGCACGCAGCCGGGCGGAACGCTCGTGACGGGCGCTCCCGCTGAGAGACAGCGCCTCGTGCAGCGCCCGCGCCGTCTCGGAGACGTCGAAGGGTTGCACCCCGAAGGCCTCAGCGCCGAGCTCGTCGTAGGCGCCGGCCTGCTCCGACAGCACGAGCATGCCGTCTACCTCGTTCAGGGCCGGCCCCTCCTTCGCCACGAGGTTCATGCCGTCTCGGACGGGGTTCACGAGGAGCGTGTCGTACGAGCGCAAGGCGGCCACCGTGCTGGCGAAGTCGTCCTCTACGTCGACGACAACGGGCTCGTGGCCGCCGACCGACCATCGCTCGTTCACGACGGCCGCCAGGTGCTCGACCTCCGAGCGGTAGGCAAGGTACTCGGGCAGGCCTTCCCGGCTCGCATAGGCCCGGATGACGTGCACGACCGAGCCCCTCCACTGCGGCTGCTGTGCCAGCAACAGGTCGAAGGCGCGCAGGCCCCGCAAGAGGTTCTTCGAGAGCTCGATGCGGTCGCTCCGCAGCAGCAGCCGCCGACCGGCAAGGCGCTCTTGCAAGGAGGCCATCCGTTCCGCGCACTCCGGCGTCGCCGCCACCTGCTGCAAGCGGGCGAGATCAGGCCCGAGGGGTGCCACGAACGTCGCAGGCAGGGCGTCGCCTGCCTCCGAGGCGCAACGCCGGAAGGCCCGTTCCCACCGGGCGGAATGAAACCCGCACGCCCCGAAGCCGGCCATCCCCGCCATGAGCTCACGGGCGGCCGCATGCGGCAGCATGGCGAGCTCCTCGGCGCTCGCAAACGGCGTGTGGCTGAAGTGCACCGTCCGCAGATCGGGGCGGTCGGCCGCCAGCATCGCCCCGACAAGCGACAGGTGGTAGTCGTTGACGAGCACGACGGCACCGGGGGCGGCGGCTTCGGCGACGGCGTCAGCGAAGGCTCGGTTGTAGATGCCGAACCCCTCCCAGGCCCCCAGCCAGCCGTCGTCGAAGACGGGCCGGCGGGCGGCATCGAAGAGCCCGTGGTACACGAACCACAAAACGGCGTTGGCGACGACGTCGTAGGCGGCGGCCAGCACGCCCGGCTCGAGCGCCACGAGGCGGAGGGAGAGGCCGTCCTGGCCGGAGTCGATCGCTCCGGCGGCAGCTCCCTGGCGATCGGCGTCGCTGAGCGCCGCCGCCACCCAGGTGGCCCCGGATGTGCCGGCGAGGGCAGCGACGAGGCTCGGTGCCAGCCCACCGCCGCCGGGCCGCGGCGTCAAGGACCCGTCCGGGCCGGCCACGAGCGAGAAAGGGCCGCGGTTGGAGACGACGAGGAGGTCGGCGAGACCGCTCCGCTCGCTCACGCGAGGGGCGCTCGCGCCAGAGCAGCCGCGATGACGTCGCGTGCCTGCGGTCCGAGCTCGGAGAGCGGGCGGTTGCGGTGCCGGCGCTCGCCAAGGTCGACCTGGGCGATGGCGTCGACGCCGAAGTGCCGCCAGACGTCGAGCAGCAGTCCCATCTCCACCCCGTAACCGCCGGTCAGCTCGATCTCGTCGAGCACGTTCGCCTGCAGCGCCGTCTCACCCGCCAACGGCTGGTGGACGCCGACGAGCTCGGGGAACAGCAGGGAGATCATCGGTTTGGCGACGAGCTCGGTGACTCGCCCACCACCGGTCGGGTGATCGCCGAGCGGTCGCCTGTAGGAGCCTTTCACCATCACCCGGCCCGACCCGCAAAGGAGCGGGCCGAGAAGGCCGCTGACGTAGTGGGCGGCGAAGTTCTCGACGTCCCCGTCCAGGTAGACGACGTAGTCGCCTCGACCTTTGGCCGCCCCCATTGCCTCGCCCTTGCCGAGGCCGGGCCCGGCCACGACGTCGGCACCGTGCCGGAGCGCCTCGGCGGCGGTGCCGTCGCCGGAGCCGTCGTCCACGACGAGGATCTCGTCCACGAGGCCGACGCCCTCGAGCAAGCGCCGCCGGATGCACGAGACGATGGCCCCGATCGTGCGCACCTCGTCGCGGGCCGGGATGCACACGACGACGCGGGAGCGCCCTTTGGCGGCGACGAGATCGCCGAGCTCCCATTCGCTGTGGTGGTGGGTAGCGATGGGCGGGACGACCGCCAACGCCGTGTCAAGGACTGCCATGGCGTCCGCCACGTTAGGCGCCACGCGGGCACCCCGATCCAACCGGTGGCAGGAGACGGCGCGGTGCGCCTACACTGTCGCCCATCATCCAGAGCGGCTGAGGGACGGGCCCGTTGACGCCGCGGCAACCAGTTTCGATGAGGACGACGACGTCTCCGATCGGCCAGGTGCCAATGCCCGACCGATGAGGAGGCAAGCCGTGAGTTTCGTCCGTGGTCTCACCTGTCGTGAGTGTGCGCGCGTCTACCCAGCCGAGGCGGTTCACGCCTGCGAGTGGTGCTTCGGACCGCTCGAGGTCACCTACGACCTCGAGGCGATCCAGGCCGTCACGAGCCGGCAGCGCATCGCCAACGGCCCTCGCAACCTCTGGCGCTATGCCGACTTCCTGCCGGTCGACACGCTCTCGCCGCCCGGCCTCGGAGCCGGCTTCACACCCCTCGTGAAGGCGGACCGCTTGGGGGCGGCGCTCGGGCTCGGCGAGCTCTACCTGAAGGACGACACGAGAAACCCGACCGGCTCCTTCAAAGACCGCGTCGTCGCCGTCGCTCTCACGAAGGCTCGCGAGCTGGGCTTTCGGGTGGCGGCCTGCGCCTCGACGGGCAACCTGGCGAACTCGGTCGCCGCCACCGCCGCCCGCCTCGGCATGGAGTCGGTCGTGCTCATCCCCCACGACCTCGAGGCCGTCAAGGTGCTCACAACGGCCGTCTTCGGTGGGCGCCTCCTTCGCATCAACGGCAACTACGACGACGTCAATCGGCTGTGCGGCGAGCTGGCTGGCGAGTACCCGGACTGGGCCTTCGTGAACGTCAACTTGCGCCCGTACTACGCCGAGGGCTCCAAGACGCTCGCCTTCGAGGTCGCCGAGCAGCTCGACTGGCGGCTGCCGGATCACGTCGTCGTGCCGATCGCCTCCGGGTCGCAGCTGACGAAGATCGCCAAGGGCTTCGATCAGTTCGTGGCCACGGGCCTGGTGGAACCGCATGCCGTTCGCATCTCGGGCGCCCAAGCCGAAGGGTGCTCGCCCGTGGCGACCGCCTTCGCCGAGGGCGCCGACGACATCCGCCCCGTGCGACCGTCGACGATCGCAAAGTCACTCGCTATCGGCAACCCTGCCGACGGCTGGTACGCGCTCGACGTCGTGCGGCGCTCCGGCGGTGCGGTCGGTTCCGTGACCGATGACGAGATCGTCGACGGCATCGGCTTGCTGGCGCGCACGGAGGGCATCTTCGCCGAGACGGCCGGTGGCGTCACGATCGCCACGCTCGCAAAGCTCACCCGCGAAGGCGTCGTCCGCCCCGACGAGCGCGTCGTCGCCTACGTCACGGGCAACGGCTTGAAGACGGTGGAGGCCCTGACGGGCCGCCTCGCCGTCGACGAACCCATCGCGGCAAACCTGGAGGACGTTGCTCGTGCTGTCGGCCGCGACATCCGGCGCGAGGTGCTCGTATGAGCGCCGGCGTCATCGTCAGGGTGCCTACGCAGCTGCGCCCCCTCACCGGGGGCGAGCGAGAGGTGGCCGTGCCCGCCGGGACGGTGCTCGAGGTCATCGGGGCGCTCGAGACGGCCCACCCCGGCCTTCGGGAGCGGCTGCTGAACGAGGACGGATCGTTGCGGCGTTTCGTCAACGTGTTCGTGGCCGACGAGGATGTGCGCTTCCTTGACGGCCTCCGCACGCCCGTGGCCGAGGGGCAGACCGTCTCGATCGTGCCCGCCGTCGCCGGAGGCTGAGCAGGCCCCCCGGCCCGGGGCGCCGGGGCTGCGCGCCGAGGGGTGGCGGGAATCCGGGAGTCCGGAGGCGGGGGAGCCGGGCGGGTCACGGGAGTCCGCAGACTGGGCGCCTAGCGGCCTCAGCTGGCGGTCGCCACGGCCAAGGAGGCCTGACGCCGGCGGAAGCGACCGTCGCCGAGGGCCAGCAACAGCGTCGAGGCGGCGACGGCTGAGCCGAGCGCAGCCACGCCGGTCCAGCCGAAGCTGCCGTAGCAGACAGCCGACCCGACGGATCCGAGCGTCCCGCCCGTGAAGTAACACGTCATGTAGGCAGAGTTCACCCGACTGCGAGCCTCGCCCGCCAGGGCGTAGATCTCGCTCTGGTTCGTGATGTGGATGCCCTGGCAGCCGAGGTCGAGCAGAACGATGCCGACGATGAGCGCCCCGAGCTCGTGCGGTACGAGCAGCATGACGACGAAGGCCGCCGCCATGGCGAGCGACGTCGCCACCGTCATGGCCTGCTGCTTGCCGGCGTCGGCGAAGCGCCCGGCGACCGAGGCCATGACCGCCCCGGCGGCGCCGGCGAGGCCGAACAGCCCGATCGTGCCGGCGCCGTAGTGATACGGGGATCCGGAGAGAAGGAACGACAGGCTCGTCCAGAGGATCGAGAAGACGGCGAACGACAGGCCCCCGTAGAGGGCACGGCGCCGCAAGACGGGCTCGCGACGGAAGATCGTGACGACCGACGCCAGCACCTTTGGGTAGCTGAGGTCGATGTCGGCGCGGTAGCGGGGCAGGGTCCGCCAGAGCACGCCGGCTAACAGCGCCATGGAGCCGGCGGCGCAGACGTAGACGACCCGCCAGGAGGAGGCGGCGGCGATGTAGCCGGCGACGGTGCGGGCGAGGAGGATTCCGAGCAGCAACCCGCTCATGACCGAGCCGACCACTTTGCCCCGCTCCTCGGCGGCAGCCAGGGTGGCCGAAAACGCCACGAGGATCTGGGCGACGACCGAGTTGGCTCCCACGAGTGCCGCGAACAGGAACAACACCGCCAAGTTGGGAGCGAGGGCCGCTCCGACGAGGCCGCCGGCGGCCACGAGCGACATGGCCACCACGAGGCCGCGGCGCTCCACGAGGTCGCCGAGGGGCACGAGCAGGACGAGCCCGGCCACGTAGCCGACCTGGGACGCCGTCACGATGAGGCCCGCCTCGCCCGACCCGAGGTGGAGGGAGTGCCCGATAGCCGCCAGCAGGGGCTGCGCGTAGTAGTTCGTCGCCACCGCGACGCCCGTCGATACGGCGAGGAGCAGGACGAGCCGCCTCGGCAGGCGCCCGCCGGCAATAAGGGGCGACGCCATGCCGGTAGCAACGCCCCGGGGCGGGGAACCCTTCCCCTCCCGAGGCTGGCGGGGGCGGTAGCACTCCCCTGCCGAGAGTGCTAATCTGGCACTCGATCGATGAGAGTGCCAAAGCTCGGGACACAACCGGGCACAAAGGGAGGAAGTAGCAACGATGCCGAAGCTGATCGCTTTCGACGAGCAGGCCCGCCGGGCGCTCGAGAAGGGCATGAACCAGCTGGTCGATGCCGTCAGGGTGACGCTCGGCCCGAAGGGCCGCAATGTCGTGCTCGAGAAGAAGTGGGGCGCGCCGACCATCACCAACGACGGAGTCTCGATCGCCAAGGAGATCGACCTCGAGGACCCATGGGAGAAGGTCGGAGCCGAGCTCGTCAAGGAAGTCGCCAAGAAGACCGACGACGTCGCTGGTGACGGCACGACGACGGCCACCGTGCTCGCCGGTGCCATGGTCCGCGAAGGCCTCCGTAACGTCGCCGCCGGTGCGAACCCGATGTCGCTCAAGAAGGGCATCGAGATTGCCGTCGAGACGGCTGTCGCCTCCATCCGCGACCTCGCCAAGGAGACCGACTCGAAGGGGCAGATCGCCCAGGTGGCCGGCATTTCCGCCGCCGACACCGAGATCGGCGAGATGATCGCCGAGGCGATCGACAAGGTCGGCAAGGACGGCGTCATCACCGTCGAAGAGAGCCAGACCTTCGGCATGGACATGGAGCTCGTCGAGGGGATGCGTTTCGACAAGGGCTACATCTCGCCCTACTTCGTGACCGACCCCGAGCGTATGGAAGCCTCCCTCGAGGATGTCTACCTCCTCATCGTCGGCTCGAAGATCTCAGCCGTACGCGACATGCTCCCGGTGCTCGAGAAGGTCATGCAGACCGGCAAGCCCCTCGTCATCCTCGCCGAGGACGTCGAGGGTGAGGCGCTGGCCACCCTCGTGGTGAACAAGATCCGGGGCACCTTCAAGAGCGCCGCCGTGAAAGCCCCCGGCTTCGGGGAGCGCCGCAAGGCCATGCTGCAGGACATCGCCATCCTGACCGGCGGCCAGGTCGTGACCGAAGAGGTCGGCCTCAAGCTGGAGAACGTCACGCTCGACCTGCTCGGCCGTGCCCGCAAGATCGTCGTGACGAAGGACGAGACGACGATCGTCGAGGGTGCCGGCGAGGAGTCGGACATCAAGGGCCGCATCAACCAGATCAAGACCGAGATCGAGAACACCGACTCGGACTACGACCGAGAGAAGCTGCAGGAGCGCCTCGCCAAGCTGTCCGGTGGCGTCGCCGTCATCAAGGTCGGTGCTGCCACTGAGGTGGAGCTCAAGGAGAAGAAGCACCGCATCGAGGATGCCGTCTCCACGACGAAGGCAGCGATCGAAGAGGGCGTCGTGCCCGGTGGTGGCGTTGCCCTCCTCCGCGCTCAGCAGGCCATCTTGGAGCGGGCCGAGAAGCTGGAAGGCGACGAGGCGACCGGCGCCCGCATCATCGCCCGCGCCGTCGAGGAGCCGCTGAAGCAGATCGCCGTCAACGCCGGCCTCGAGGGCGGTGTCGTTGTCGACAAGGTGAAGGGCCTCAAGCACGGCAACGGCCTCAACGCCGCCACGGGCGAGTACGAGGACCTCTTCAAGGCCGGCGTCATCGATGCTGCCAAGGTCACCCGCTCGGCCCTCCAGAACGCCGCCTCGATCGCGGCTCTGTTCCTGACGACCGAGGTCGTCATCGTGGACAAGCCGGAAGAGAGCGCTCCGGCCATGCCGGGCGGCGGAGGTATGGAGGACTTCTAGTCCACGTTGGCCGGCCTGCCGGTCAGGCGATACGTGCAAGAGGGGCGCTCCGGCGCCCCTCTTGTCGCGTCAGGACCCCGGTCAATAGCGCCGGATCGAGCGATCGCTCCCGATGACGATGCTGGGATCGTCGCCTCTCCGCAACCAGTCGAGGACCGTGTCGAGCTGCGAGGGCCGCAGGCTGACGCAGCCCGTCGTGGGATCGGCGATGCCGTCGTGCAGGAAGATGGCCGAGCCGCGACCCGGTATGACCGGATGCGCGTTGTACTCGATCCAGGCGAAGCTCTGGTAGGCGGTCGTCTCCGTCCAGAGCGGTTCTGAGTCTCCCCCCGTCCAGTCCGGGTACGAGCCGCAGGCGATGTGCTTGAAGGTGTTGTACCACCGCGAGGAGGGATCCTCGTCCCACCAGTCCCCGCACACGAGATGGTGGTACGGGTAGTGGACTCCGGGGTTCGGGCCGTTGCCGTACATGGCGGGCCCGATACCGAAGTCACCGGCGGGCGTCGTGCCGTCGCCTTCGACCTTGTGTCCCGAGATGCCGTTGACCCCGAGGCGGGCCGGCCACGGCCCGGCCATCTTCACCCAGCAACTGCCCTGCCGCTGCCAGGTCGTGAGGAGGGCCACGGACGTGGCGGCGCTGCGAGCGTTCACGGTCACGAGCTGGCGGGCCGGCCCGGTGGACCTGAGCTCGTCGGCGAGGTTGGCCGGGCAGCTGGAGCGGCGGGAGTCGACGGCAGCTCTCAGCTCCGGGTGCGGAGGCGCCGCGCGGGCAGGTGTGCCGGCGGCGGCTCCTGCGGCAACCCCGATGCCGCCGGCACCGGCGGCGACGATGACGAGGGCGAACGAGAGGGCGGCCCGCCGGCGGCGTGGCGCTGTCGAGCGCATCGCGATCCGACGCTACCGGGTGGTCCTGCGCGACCGGTGTCACATGTGCCGGCGGCCTGATCCCGCCCATGAGCGGGTTCCGTAGACTCGCCGCGTGAAATCAGAGCACGCTCACGTCGCCGTCGGGCCATCGGTGGGCTGGAACGTCGTGCACCTCTTTTGCCGGCTGCCGGCCGGCGCCGAGGGGCGCCACGAAGGCCCTCAAGAGGCGGTCCCCCGAGCGACTGAGGTTCTCGAGGCCATCGAGCGAGCGCGAAAGAGCGACCACCAGGTCGTGACGGCCGCCATGATCGGCCACAAAGCCGATCTGTGCGTGCTCGGGCTCGGGCCGGACCTCAGCATCCTTCGCGCCCTGCAGACCGACGTGCGCCAGTCTGGCCTCCACGTCGTCGACTCCTACGTGTCGCTCACGGAAGTCTCCGAGTACGCCGCCGGCGTGCCGGAGGAGATGCGCCAGGCGCGGCTCTACCCGGTGCTCCCGCCCGATGGCATGCCGGCCTTCTGCTTCTACCCCATGTCGAAGCGTCGCTCACCGGGGGCGGAGAACTGGTACCGCCTGCCCTACGACGACCGCCTCCGGTTGATGCACGCACATGGCGCGGTCGGTCGCGAGTTCAGGGGACGGGTGCTGCAGCTCGTCACCGGGTCGACCGGACTCGACGACTACGAGTGGGGCGTCACCCTGTTCGGGGTGCACCCGGACGACTTGAAGGACTGCGTCTACCGCATGCGCTTCGACGAGGGCTCCGCCCTCTACGGCGAATTCGGGCCGTTCTACACCGGAATCGTGGCCGACCCCGAGCACGTCCTCCGCGAGCTCGGGCTGGCCTGAGTCGATGCAGGTCGCCGCGGAGCTCGCTCCCGCCGCCGCTCGGCTCGAGCGGGGGCTGAGCGAGCTGGGACGGGTCGTGGTGGGCTTCTCGGGCGGCGCCGACTCGGCTCTGCTGGCTTACGTCGCCCGTCAGGTGCTCGGTCGCGACGGCGCCCTCTGCGTAACGGCCGTCTCGAGCTCCCTCGCTCCCGAGGAGCGCGCCGACTGCGAGGCTCTGGCGGCCGAGTGGGATCTCGACTGGCGTCCGGTGGAGACGAACGAGCTGGCGAGCGAGGCCTACGCCCGCAACGGCGGCGACCGCTGCTACCACTGCAAATCCGAGCTGATGAGCGCCATCGAGCCGATCGTCGCCTCGAGCGGCGCCGTCGCCGTGCTCGGCGTCAACCTCGACGACCTCTCCGATCATCGGCCCGGGCAGGCCGCTGCGGCCGAGCGGGGCGCCCGCTTTCCCCTCCTCGAGGCTGGCCTGAACAAGACCGACGTGCGGGCGCTCTCGCGCGAGCTCGGGTTGCGAACGGCCGACAAGCCGGCGGCTGCCTGCCTGGCCTCCCGCGTGCCGTACGGGACGCGGGTCACCGTTGGCGTCCTCAGCCAGGTAGCCGTCGCCGAGAGCGGTCTGAGGGCGCTCGGCTTCCAAGCCTTGCGGGTGCGCCACTACGGCGAGCTCGCCCGCGTCGAGCTGCCCCTCGAGGATCTCCCGCGGGCGCTGCGGGAACGCCAGGCGGTCGTCGCCGCCGTTCGCGCCGGCGGCTACCGCTATGTCACGCTCGACCTCGACGGCCTCCGCTCCGGCAATTTGAACGGGGTCGATCCCTCCTCCTGAGGCCGGCGGCGGCGCGGCGCCAATTCCGGTCAACATCGCACGCCGACTCCGGCTCGCCTCCCGTGTCTGCCGGGAAACGTTCCGCTCAGTTGCCTTCGCTCTCCAGCACGCTGCGGGTTTCCCTGGCGATCTCGAGGTCTTTCGCGTGCCGCCGGACACTGACGGAGAACTCTGACCGAAGAGACGTCCGGTCGTCCTATAGCGTCACCTTGCCACTGCCCGTTATCACACCGATCGTTTCAATTGGGACGGCGGCTCCATTGCACGTGCCATCCTTGAGCCGTGGCACGACGGCCACGGCTGTGCCACTGGCCGAGAGTGTCCCGGAGATTCCCTTGTAGGCACCGGTGCCGCTCTGGAGCCCGATCGTGCCGGAGAAGGTCCCAACGACGTAGCAGGTCTTGGCGTCGAACTTGAAGCTCGTCTTGAGATGGCTCTTGTCAACGACGAAGCCCCCATTGGAGAGCGTCACGGTTCCCGCGGAAAGCCTTCCGGCATCGGTGAAGAGACCGTTGCCGATGAACGCCGTGGGCTTGCCGGTCTTGGGGCTCCAGTTCGACACCCAGTAGTGCTCAGTGCCCGTGGTCGTTCGACTCGGGTGACTCGTCGCTGAGGCAACACCAACTGAGGTGCCCATCAGAGTCGCGGCCACGAGAGTTGCGGCAAGTATTCTTGAACGCAGGATCATTGGGTCATTTCCTCTCTTTGTATGAGTTGCCGCTGATTCGGCATGTGGTCACGCCGGAAGCCGCTCGGGGACGGTTCCCCTATGCAAGATGGTGACCCACGGGCGTCACACGGGCGTCACACGGGCGTCGCAGCCAGCAGCTGGCCGACGAGGACGACGATGGAGCTGTGGCGCGACCTGTTCAAAGTGCCTGATCGGAGTAACTCAGCCCGGATCCGGGCGCGCTGGCGGACCACGTTCGCGTTCCCGGTTGGGGCTGGCTCGGTCGCCGGCGGTCTCTTAGAAGCCCGCTGACAGGAGTTTCTCTCCTCAGTGACCCGCCTGAGGTCACTTCCAGCGAAAGTG
>JBKQSP010000024.1:0-14662 GCA_052143575.1 Acidimicrobiales bacterium | reverse complement strand
CTAGCCTCGATTATTCGCGCGATAGCGGCATGAGCCTGCCAGTATCCGCGTAAAAGGCCTCCTCAACTGGGAGAATGACTGAGTTCTAAGGCAGTCGAACCCACCAGGAGGAGGCCTCCTTGAAGGTGCATCGTAGCCGCTCGGTCCGTCGTGTCGAAGTCACTACCGATGGCAAGAATCTCGTCAGCCATGCCGGCACGGCACTGTTGTGCGAGCTGGCCGATCGAAGCGGTCTCACGGGGGCGATGTCGGAGGCGATGGCCGAGAGCGGCATCTCCTGGCACACCCATGACCCCGGCGTCGTCCTCACCCATCTTGCCGTCGCCATCGCCGATGGGGCGGACTGCCTCACCGACTTCGAGGCGCTCCGCCAGCAGTCCGAGCTGCACGGGGAGGTCGCCTCGGTCTCGACGGCGTGGCGAGCGGTGAAGAAGACGACCTCGCTCGAGCTGCGTCGTATCCCCAGAGCGGCGGCAGCTGCCCGGGAGGTGATCTGGCTCGCCGCCCCGCCTGGCGACATCACCATCGACGTCGACGCCACGCTCTTGAACGTCCACTCCGAGAAGGAGGACGCGGCCTCGACCTACAAGCGGGGCTACGGCTTTCATCCCCTCGGCGCCTGGTGCGACACGACGAGCGAGCCGCTGACAGCGATCCTGCGTCCGGGCAGTGCCGGCTCGAACGACACCGACGACCACCTCGAACTGCTCGACCAGGCGCTCGCCGTGCTGCCGGCCGACTACCGGGCCGGCCACGAGCCGGGCGACGACCCGGGGCTCGTGCGTCACCACGTCCTGGTCCGGGCCGACTCGGCCGGAGCGACCCATGGCTTTGTCGCCGGCCTCGTCGAGGCGAACATCGAGTACTCGATCGGCCACCCGGTCAACGCCGCTGTGCGCGAAGCCTTGCTGTTGTTCCAGGAAGAGGAGTGGGCCCCGGCGATCGAGCCTGACGGCGAGGCCCGCCACGGCGCCTTCGTCGCCGAGCTGAGCGACCTGATGGACCTCGATGCCTGGGGTGCCGACGCACGGCTCATCTGCCGGCGCGAGCGCCCCCATCCCGGTGCCCAGCTCTCGATGTTCGACATGTCAGAGGGCTGGCGGCACACCTGCTTCATCACCAACGCCAGCGCCCTTCGGATCGACCCCGCCGTCCTCGAGCTCCGCCATCGCAGCCATGCCCGCGTGGAGGACCGGGTGCGCAGCTGGAAGGACTGCGGGCTTCAGAACCTGCCCTTTGGCAGCTTCACCCAGAACCTCGCCTGGGTGGCCGTCAGCCTGCTCGCCGGGGCGCTGCTCGCCTGGTTGCAGATGACCTGCCTCGACGGTGGGCTCAAAAGGGCCGAGCCGAAGACGCTCCGCTACCGGATCCTGCACGTTGCGGCGATCCTCGTCAGGCGTGGGCGCCGACTCGTGCTCCGACTCGACGAGACCTGGCCATGGGCATCGGCCTTGCACCGGGCGTTCCTCAAGCTGCGCGCCACCTTCCCGTAGCCGGCAGGGTCCCGGCGCCCGACCCGACAACGGTGAGTGTTCCCGGGGCGTGACATCGAAGGAGAGCAGAAACCCTTGGGCCGTCGCGCCCCCAGGCCGGAAAGCGGCTCCTGATGGCATGTCACTGCCGATAACTGCAGGCTCGGCCTCAGCTCGCGGGCTCGGACGAATTATCGAGGCTAAGTGTGGGCGGACAGGATCGCGACGCCGTCACCTTTCAGCTCCGTGAGGGCGATCTTGCGTCCCGCCAGCGCCATGAGGATGGCGATGCCCGCTCCGGCGACCTCCGGCCCCGATCCGTACGACCAGTCGGCATCGGTCATGCGCAGCGTGACCCCGGCGATGCGCTTGTGCACCTTGAGGGGGAAGCGGTTGCGCTTGTAGAAGTCGGCCACGGTGACGACGTGCTCGACGGGGTGATCCCCGAAGCCCGGCCCGAGGGCACGGAAGATGTCCTCGCCGTGCACGAGGACCTCGCCCAGCACCGTCGTCTTCGGCCCCGGCGGCTTCGCACGGGAGGCCACGGTCGCCCGGAAGGCCACCAGCAGCTCTGCCGGTGAGCGGCCTTCGGCACTCGTGCGGATGCCCTCGGCCTGAAACGAGCCGAAGCGGAAGCGGTTCTTGGCCATGCCGCCCACGAACCTGCGCGTCGACATCGAGCCGATGGCGACGAGGTGGGCCACGACGTCGCGCACGGCCCAGGCCTCACACAGGGTGGGATGAGCCCAGGCCTCCTCCGGCAGGGCCGCAAGCTTGTCGGCGATCTCCTGCCGCTCGGCACGGGCCATGTCCCAGACGTCCATCGCGTTCCCTTCTCTGGCCGACGTCACCGGCGAACGGACGGCGCTTCCGGGCGAGTCTAGGTGGAGCCTCTCTCGGGCAGCGGGGAAGTTGCGGCCGGACCGGCCGCTGCCAGGGCATCCTCGATGCAGCGCACGAGGGCGCGGGCCGAGTCCGCCGTGAGCTCGACGGCGACCCTGGCGGCCGGCCCCTCGTCCTCGTTGAGGAAGTCGATGTTGAGGGTGTGCTCGTGCGGCGAGTGGTAGGGATGGTCGAAGTACGCCATGGCGCTCGTGAGGCGGAACCACCCCTGGGCGCCCTTGCTGGCGCCCTCGAGGGCTGTCGTCGAGGTCAGGTAGGTGCACATGGGTCGCTCAGCTCGCCAGGTTCCGGCCGAAGAACGTGAAGATGCGCTGCCAGCCGTCTGCGGCCGCGCCGGCGCGATAGGAGTCGCGCCCGGTGTTGAAGAAGGCGTGGCCGGCGCCCTCGTAGCGGTGGAACTCGTAGCTCTTGCCGAGCCGTTTCAGCTCGGCCTCCAGCTCGTCGACCTGCTCGGGCGAGGGGAACTGGTCGTCGAGGCCGAAGAGGCCGAGGAGGGGGCACTGCAGGTTCTCGGCGAGGTGGAGGATGGGTCGCATGTTCATGCCCTCCGGCGGCTGCCCGACCACGAAGGCGCCGTAGCAGTCCACGGCGGCATCGACGTTGAGCGAGCAGCCGACGAGGAAGGCCTGCCGGCCGCCCGAGCAGTACCCGATGACGCCGACCTTCCCGTTGCACTCCGGCAGCGCCCGCAGGAAGGCGACGGCGCCGGCGGCGTCGCCGACGAGACGGTCGTCCGGCACGCCCCCGGCGGCGCGGGAGGCGGCGGCGGCGTCGTCCGGAGCGGCACCGGGAGCGTCGCGGTGATGCAGGTTCGGTGCGATGGCGAGGTAGCCGTGGGCGGCGAAGCGGTTGGCGATCTCCGTGGTGGGCTCGTCCCAGCCCGGCATGTGGTGGATGACGACGACGCCCGGGAAGGGCCCTTCGCCGTTCGGCTGGGCGAGATAGGCGGGGATCTCGTCCCCGTCGTGGCCGGTGATGCGGATCTCGTCAGCGCTGAGCCCGGCGTACATGGGTTCCTCCTCGGGTGGGTGGGCGTGCCGATGAGAAACTACTCACCCGCGGGCGGGCTACCGTCTTCAGATGGGATCGGCGATCGCAGAGGTCGTCTCTCGGCTCTGGCCGGGGATGGAGGTCTCGACCGAGCGGCTCTCCGGCGGGATCACGAACACGAACTACCGGATCGACGTCGCCGGCGAGAGCTTTGTTGTGCGCCTCATCGGCGACCGCACGCAGTTGCTCGGCATCGACCGCGAGAGCGAGCTGCGGGCGTGCCGGCTGGCGGCCGATCTTGGCATCGGGCCGGAGCTCGTCGCCGCCGACCTCGCCGACGGTGTCGTCGTCACGCGCTTCATCACGGGTCGACCGATCGCCCACGGCGAAGTCGGGGTCGAGCCGGTCGTGGCCGAGATCGCTTGGGCACTTCGCCGCGTGCACCGTGCCGGGACCGTGACGGCCACCTTCGACACCTTCTCGCTCGTGCCGGCCTATCACCGCCTGGCCGGGAGCCACCAGGTGACCCCCGCCTTCGACTACCAGACGATGTGGCGCACGCTCGAGCGCCTCGCCGCCGTGCGGCCCTGGCAGCCGGCGGCCCTCTGCCACAACGACCTGCTCAACTCGAACCTGCTGCACGACGGCGCCGTCCGCATCGTCGACTGGGAGTACGCCGGCATGGGGGATCCCTTCTTCGACCTCGGCAATCTCGCCGTCAACCACGGCTTCAGCGAGGCACAGGAAGAGGCGTTGCTGCGCTGCTACTTCGGGACGGCGAGCGCCGCCCAGATGGCGACCTTGCGGCTCTTCGAGCTCGCCTCCGAGGCACGCGAGGCGATGTGGGGCGTCGTCCAGCTGGCGATCTCTTCGCTCGAGGTCGACTTCGAGGAATACGCGGCGGAACATGCCACCGGTTTCTTCAAGATCCTGGCGGCGATGGATCTCGAGGAGTCCCTGGCGCTCGCCGCCCGGCTCCTCTGATGGGCTGGGCCACTGATCCCGCCGTTCCCTGACCGGCTCGTCGCCTGACGGCTTTCTTGTCTGACGGCTTTCTCAGGAGCGGACGCGCTCGTTCGCCGGGTCGTAGAGGGGTTCGGCGGCGACCTCGGCGCCCACCCAGCGGCCGAAGAGGTTGATCTCGACCCGTCGACCGCTGACGGCGTCCTCGCTCGGGACGTAGGCGTAGGCGATCGAGCGCCGCAGGGTGTATCCGTAGCCGCCACTCGTGACGCGTCCGGTCAAGGAGCCGTCGATGCGCACCGGCTCCTCACCGAGGACGACGGAGCGGTCCTCGTCGAGCACGAGGCAGGCGAGTGACCGCTCGGGCGACCGCGCCGCCTCGAGGGCCTCCCTGCCGATGAAGTCGCCCTTGCCCATGGCGACGGCGAAGCCGAGCCCGGCTTCGAAGGGTGTGTCCAATGAGGTGATGTCGGAGCCCCAGACGCGGTATCCCTTCTCGAGGCGGAGCGAGTCGATGGCCCGGTAGCCGGCCGCCACGGCGCCGTAGGGCTGCCCGGCGCGCCAGAGGATGTCCCAGAGGCGGCTGCCGTACTCGGTCGGGCAGTACAGCTCCCAGCCGAGCTCACCCACGAAGGTGACCCTGACGGCAAGGCAGGGCACGGGTCCGACGTTCAGCTCTCGCGCCGTCAGGTAGGGAAAGGTGCCGGCCGACACGTCCACCTCGATGAGGGGAGCCAGGATGTCGCGGGCGTGCGGGCCCCACAGGCACACGCAGGCGTACTGCGACGTGACGTCCTGCACCCCTACGGAACCGTCGCAGGGCAGGTGGGACTCGATCCAGGCGCGGTCGTGACGGAGCGAGGCCGTGCCCGTGACGATGCGAAAGCGCTCCTCCGACAGGCGCGTCACGGTGAGGTCGGCCTCGATGCCGCCGCGCTCGTTGAGCAGCTGGGTGTAGACGACGCGGCCGGGCGGCCGGTCGATCCGGTTGGCGCAGATGCGCTCGAGGGCGGCGAGGGCTCCCGGTCCGGAGATCTCGAGCTTGGCGAACGACGTCTGGTCGAACAGGGCCGCCCGTTGCCGGCACGCCTCGTGCTCGGCGGCGATGGCGGGCGACCACTCCTTGCCCGCCCACCCACTCGGGCGGAGCCCCTCGTCGCCGTCGCCTTCGTTGCAGCCGACCCAGTTGGCGCGTTCCCAGCCCGACTTCTCGCCGAAGACGGCCCCGAGGGCACGCAGGCGCTCGTAGATGGGGGAGAGGCGGAGCGGCCTTCCGGCGAACCGCTCCTGCCCGGGGTACTTCACGTCGTAGTAGGTGGCGTAGATCTCGGTCGTGCGTTCCAGGGTGTAGGCGCGGTTGCGGTACTGGTCGCCGAAACGGCGGGAGTCCATCTGCCAGGCGTCCAGAGCGGGCTGGCCGGCGACGATCCACTCGGCCACGAGGCGCCCCATGCCGCCGGCGCCGGCGATGCCGTGGGCGCAGAAGCCGGCCGCCACCCAGAGCCCGGCGACGGCGGACTCGCCCAGTATGAACTCGCCGTCGGGCGTGAAGGCCTCAGGGCCGTTGACGAGCTTCACGATCTCGGCCTCGGCGAGGAGGGGAACCCGCCGCGTGGCGTTCTCGAAGAGGGGGGCGAAGCGCTCCCAGTCCTCCTCCAGCAGCTTGTTGTTGAAGTCGGCGGCGATGCCGTCGAGGCCCCACGGGGCCGGGTTGCGCTCGTAGCCGCCTGCGACGAGGCCTCCGCTCTCGCCGCGGAAGTAGACGAGGAGGGAGGGATCGCGAAGCGTCGGCATGCCGCTGGGCAGCCCGCTCGGCTTCGTGATTGCGTACTGGTGCGCCATCGCCACGAGGGGGACGTGGAGGCCGGCGAGCGCACCGATCTCGTGGGCGTAGATGCCGCCGGCGTCGATGACGACGTCGGCGAGGATGCTCGAGCGCTCGTCCTCGTGCTCGACGTCGACGCCCGTCACGCGCCCGTCTGAGACGCCGATCCCGGTCACGCGCCTCTCGGTGCGGAGGTCGGCTCCCCGCCGGCGGGCTCCCTTCGCGAGCGCCAGCGTCAGCTGGCTGGGGTCGAGGTAGCCGTCGGTCGGCAGGAAGGCGGCGCCGAGGACGCCGGTCGTGTCGAGTGGCGGGAAGCGCTCGGCGGCGGCAGCGGCGTCGATGAGCTCGAGGGGGAGGCCGAACGTCTCTGCCCAGGCGGCCTGACGGCGCAGCTCCTCCATACGCTCGGCGGAGGAGGCGAGGCGCAAGGAGCCGACCTCGTGCCAGCCGGTCTCGAGATCGACCTCCTCGGCGAGCTCGCGATAGAGCTCGACCGAGTTCATCATCATCTTCGTGAGGGACTGCGAACTACGGAGCTGTCCCACGAGTCCGGCGGAATGGAAGGTGGAGCCGCTCGTCAGCTGCGCCCGTTCCAGGAGGACGACGTCGCTCCAACCGAGACGCGTGAGCCAGTAGGCGATGGAGCACCCCCCGACCCCGCCGCCGATGATGACGGCTCGTGCCCGCTCTGGCATGTTGGCCCGTCAGGACGCGCCGGCAGTCGTCGCTGCAGGCGCCTTCGAGCGACCGAACAAACCGGCAGGCGCCGGCGCAGCGGTCCGTGCCGGCAGCGCGGTACCGACCACAGCCACCTGGCTCACTAAATTGTCGGTGCGGTCGTCGAGGCGGAACAGCGTTGCCAGACGAGGAGGAGAGGGGGCGCCATGACGAAAGAGACGGGCGTGACGGTGGTCTCGCGAGGTGACGGGCCGCTCTATGCCCAGATCGCCGCCGCCATCGAGAGCGGCATCGCCGACGGCAAGTACGAACCTGGCTACCGCTTCCCGCCCGAGCCCGAGCTGGCCGCCACCCTCGGCGTCAGCCGGCTGACGCTCCGGCAGGCGCTCACCGTGCTGAAGGGCCGCGGCCTCATCGACCGCGTCGTCGGCCGCCACGGCGGGACCTTCGTCCGCAAGTGGACGGTGGACCGTGACCTCACGACGTTCGCGGGCTTCTCCGAGCAGCTGGGCCGGCAGGGGCGCGTCGCCGGCGCCGAGGTGCTGAGCGCCCGCGAGATGCCGGCATCGGCGGCGGTGGCGACCGGCCTCGACATCGCCGAAGGCGCCCCCGTCTTCGAGGTGCAGCGGCTCCGCCTCGCCAGCGGCACGCCCGTCCTGTTGGAGTGCTCCTCCTTCTCGGCGGAGGCCTTCCCGGGGTTGCTGGAGGAAACGCTCGACCGGTCGCTCTACGGCCTCCTCGGGGATCGCTACGGCCGGCGCCCGACCCATGCCCGCGAGGTGCTCGAGCCCATCGTGGTGGACCGGCGCGCCGCCAAGCTGCTGCGCGTGAGCGCCGGCACGCCCGTGCTGCTCGTGCAGCGGACGGCCTTCGACCGCGAGGGCACGCCGGTCGAGTACGCCACGGACATGTTCCTCGGGGATCGGACGCGCGTCGTCGTCTGGAGCTTTGACGTCCCCGCTCACTAAGACGGGCGCCCGGTTTCGGCCGGGATGACGACGGGGGGAAGGTTCTTGTTCCGCTGCACGAGCCCGTAGTAGAGGATTCCGAGGATGAGGACCACGCCCAGCACGGTGTAGAGGATCGGTATGTGGTTGAGGAACCCGATGTGGAAGTTGAGCAGCTGGCTCTTGCCCACGACGGTCTGCAGCGGCGTGGGGTTGCTGGCGGCCCTCGGCCAGGCGAAGTTGATGATCATCGCCCCGCCGTAGACGATCCCGAGGACGTTCACGGGCGTGCCCCAGCGGCCGAGCGAGAAGGGAGCCTTCACCCGCGGCCAGCCCCTCAGGCGGGCGCCGAGGGAGGCGGCGTTGCCGAGGAAGTAGCTCAGGTAGATCATCCCGGTGGCGGCGATGGCGACGTAGCCGGCGCCGGCGTACTGGATCATGGGCACGGCCGAGAGCACCCCGACGACGACGCAGGCGACGACGGGGGTGTGCAGGCTCGGGTTGACCTTGGTGATGAAGCGTGAGAAGGGAAGGTTGTTGTCGCGGGCCATCCCGAAGCAGAGGCGGATCGTCGCCGTCATGATGCACATGCAGCACACGAGGATGGCGGCCGAGACGATGAGGAGATAGACGGCGGCGAAGTCCTTCGAGAAGTTCGCCTCGATGATGTTCGCCGGTCCGAAGCCTCCGGTGACGGCCCCGTTCAGGTTGGGGATGGCGATCAACAGGGCGACGAGGAAGATGCCGCCGATGACGAAGGCACCCGCCACCGAGGTGAGGACGGCGCGGGGTGCCATGCGGCGCGGATCGTTCGTTTCCTCGGCGAGGGTGGAGGCCGTGTCGAAGCCGTAGATGACGAAGAGGCTCATGAACATGGCGGCGAAGAAGTGCCCGAAGTTGACGGGGAGCCCGTCGCTGTTGGTGACGATGCCGATGCTCTGGTGGTGGTGGAAGACGAGCAGCACGATGGCAAAGACGACCATGCCGAGGATCTCGAACAGGACGCCTGTGTTGTTGATGAAGGCGACCAGCTTCACGCTGAAGATGTTCAGCACGCAGACGACGACGAGGAGGATGAGGGCGATCCAGCGCTGCTCGCTGAGGTCTGAAGCGTTGATGTTCCATCCCAGCTCGTTCATGGCGGGCATGAAGGCGAGCGGGAAGGTGACGAGGACGGCCGTCGTCGTGAGGATGCCGGCGACGAGGTAGATCCAGCCGGTGAACCAGGCGTAGGGCCGGTTGGCGAGGTACTTCGTCCATTGGAAGACGGAGCCGGCGATGGGGAAGTGGCTCGAGATCTCGGCGAAGTTGAGGGCGATGATGAACTGGCCGGCCGCAACGATCGGCCACGACCAGATGAAGACGCCCCCGATGGTGATGAGCCCGAGGGAGAAGAGGGTGAAGATACCCGTCGAGGGCGAGATGTAGCTGAAGGCGGCGGCGAAGGAGCTGAAGAACCCGAGGGAGCGATGCAGCTCCTGCTTGTACCCGAACGACGCAAGGTCGTGCTCGTCGGTTGGCTTCGCGGGCATCCCGGCCCCCGACGGATCCAAGGTCTGCGACATGGTCCCCCCATTCCGATGCACGGATTCGCTGGCGCGAACGTACTACCGCGGGATCTAACTGTCCATACATTTACGTCGTTCTCGCAGCGTGCCGGCACGCCACCGCCTCAGGCGTAGACCAGCACCCCGCGGATGTTCTTGCCGTCCCTCATGTCCTGGTAGCCCTGGTTGATGTCGCCGAGCTTGTAGGTGTTGGTGATCATGCCGTCGAGGTCGAGCTGCCCCTGCCGGTAGAGCTCGAGCAGCTTGGGGATGTCGTAGCGGATGTTGGCGGAACCGAAGATCGTGCCGACCACCTGCTTCTCCTGCAGGGTGAGGTCGCAGAGGTTGATCGTGACGTCCATCTCCGCCATCGGGTGGATGTTCGTGACCACGACGCGACCGCGCTTGGCGCACAGCATCATGATGGAGGCGAGGAGGGCGCCGCGGCCCACCCCCATGGCACAGACGATGCGGTCGCACATGCGTCCCCAGGTGACCTCCTGGATCTGTGCGAAGGCCTCGTCGATGCTGGCGGCCGTGTGGGTGGCGCCGAAGCGGAGCGCCTGCTCGCGCTTGAAGGCGACGGGATCGATGGCGAAGATGCGCTCCGCCCCGGCGAGCCGGAAGCCCTGGATCGCAGCGGCTCCGATGCCCCCGACGCCGATGACGGCGACGTTCTGGCCGGGTGCCGCCCCGGCGGCGTAGACGGCCGAGCCCCAACCCGTCGTGACGCCGCAGCCCACGAGGCAGGCACGGTCGGCCGGGATGTCGTCGGGGATCTTCACGACGGAGGCGACGTTCACGACGGTGTGACGTGCGAAGGTGCCGAGGCAGACCATGGTGTTGAGGTCCTGGCCGCGGGCGTGGTGGCGGGAGGTGCCGTCGAGCTGGCGCCCGAACATCAAGATGGCGCCCGTGTCGCAGACGTTGCTGTGCCCCGTCGCACAGGAGGGGCAGTGCCCACAGGCCGGGATGAAACCGAATACGACGTGGTCGCCCGGCTGCAGCGACGTGACGCCCGGCCCGACCTCCTCGACGACGCCGGCCCCCTCGTGACCGCCGATGACCGGAACGGGCGCCGGGAAGTCACCGGTGACGAGGTGCTCGTCGGAGTGACACATGCCGGAGGCGTCGAGGCGCACGAGCACCTCTCCCTCCCTCGGCGGGTCGAGCTCGATCGGCTCGACGATCCATTGCCCACCCGGTTCCCACAGGATCGCTGCTTCGGTTTCCACCGCTCCCCCTTGTCGACGCGTCGGTTCCCCGGTTGTAGCCGACGTGACGGCGGCGTGCACACCGATGCCGCCGGTTCAAGCGATGGCGCTGTCCTCGGCGCCGGGCCGACTCCGTTGCTCGGCATCCCGCCACCAATCGGCGAAGTCTGCAGCACGCATCGGCTGGGCCCAGTAGAAGCCCTGTGCCAGGTCGCAACCCAGCTTCGCGACCCGGAATCCCTGCTGGGCGTCTTCGACGCCTTCGGCCACCACGCCGAGACCCATGGCGTGGCTCATCTCCACGATGGCGTGGACCACGGGCGTGGAGTCGTCGACGCCTCCGAGGCGGCCAATGAAGGAGCGGTCCACTTTGACCGTCGTGACCGGCAGGGTGTGGAGATATGCCAGCGACGAGTACCCGGTTCCGAAGTCATCGATTGCAACCTGCAACCCCAGATCCTGGAAGGCTTTCAACGAGCTCCGAGTGGATTCGTTGTCTGCCATCACCGCAGATTCGGTGATCTCGAGAGCCGAGCGATTCGCGGCGATGCCGTAGCGCTCGAGAACCTCGCGGACCATGTTGGGTGTCTCGGGGTCCGCGAGTTGCCGGGCAGAGAGATTGACTGCGAGCACGAACAGGCGCGGTCCGCCCTCCTGCGCATCCCACGAAGCCAGCTGGGACATGCTCTGCTCGAACACCCAGTTCCCGATTGGCTTGATGAGGCCCGAGTCCTCGGCGACTGATATGAACTCGAGCGGGGGGACCATCCCACGCGTCGGATGGTTCCAGCGGATCAGCGCCTCGGCTGCCAGTGGCCGTCCACTCGCGGGCTCGACGGCCGGCTGATAGTGCACCTCGAGCTCGTTGCGTGCCAGTGCCCGGCGCAGCTCCCCCTCCATCGTGAGCCGGGCGACGGAACGACGATGCAAGTCCTCGTCGAAGAGCGCGTAGGTGTTGCCGCCCGCCTCCTTGGCCTGGTACATCGCGGTGTCGGCGTCGCGCAGGATGATCCCGGCATCGGCATCGGCCGTAGGGATGACGATACCGATGCTCCCGGTCACGCTCAGGTCCTCACCGGCGCGGTGAATTGGCAGCTCCAACAGGGCGAGCAGTCGTTTCGCCGCGATGACCGAGTCCTGGATGTCGCGAACGTCCCGGATGATGAAGATGAAGGCGTCGCCGCTGAAGCGGGCGGCCGTCTCGCCCGCCCTGACCGCATAGGTGAAGCGCTCGCCCAGCTCCTTGAGCACCGCATCGCCCATCTCGTGTCCCAGGCTGTCGTTGACGATCTTGAATCGGTCGAGGTCCAGGAAGAGAACTGCGATCTTCGGACCGCCTCGCCGGTGCTGCGCCAGTTCCTGGTTCAGCCTGTCGAGGAACAGGGCGCGGTTCGGCAGGCCGGTGAGGGTGTCGTGGAAGGCCTGGTGTGCGAGCTCCTCCTGCGCCATGACCTCCTCCGTGACGTCTTCCACCGTCACCACGTAGCCGCTGTCGAGCTCCGGATCCCTCGCTGACGCCGCCATCCTGACGTGACGGATCTCTCCGTCGAGACGCAGGACCCTGAACGTCGTCGTTACGTCCTCACTATTGGATCGGCCGCGCTCCACGAGCCCGAGTAGCGCCGGCGCGTCTTCTGGGTGAACGGCGTCGATCCACCCCCTCCCCATGAGCTCCTCGACGTCGCGGCCGGCGATCTTGGCTGCGCGGGGGTTGGCGTACTCGACGAGGGTGGCCGACGAAACCTCGAGGATGCCGATGGGCGACGACCCGGCGAGGACGCGGAAGCGCTCCTCGCTCGCGTGGAGCGAATCGGCGTCACGGAGCCGTCCGATGCCATAGGCGAGAGCGTCACCCAGCTCGCTCAAGAGTCCGACCTCGGAAGGCCCGAAGGCTCTCGGTTCGACTGCGTAGATCGACAAGGCACCGATGACCTCACCGCCGACCCGCAGGGGCAGAACGCAGCTCGTGAGAAACCCGTACTTTGCGACCGCCGTGAGGTTCTCGAGGGCGGCTCCTGTGTGACGCAGGTCCTCGGCCACCTGCACGCTTCCACTGCGAATCGCCTTTCCGATCGGGCCGTTCCCGCGCTCGTTGTCTCCCCAGCTGACGTGGATCTCGTTCAGGTAGTCCAAGTGTCCCGACCAAGCCACTGGCCGGACCGTGCACTCAGCGTCGTGTTCGGCGTAACCGATCCAAGCGAGTCTGTAGCCACCTGCATCGACGATGGTCTTGCAGGTGTCGACGAGCAACGACGTCTCGTCGGAGGCGTGCACGAGCGTTTGATTGGCCTGACCGAGGGTGCGAAGGGCCCGGGTGAGGTTCGTCTGTTCGCTGATGTCGCGGGCGTTGATCACGATGCCGCCGATCGCCGGGTCGTCCAGGCAGTTGGTCGCAGTGACCTCGAGATGGCGCCACTCCCCGGACGCGGCTTGGAGCCGGTACACGGCAGGAGGGTGGACTCCAGGTTGCGCGAGGTCCCTGCTCAACGCCGCCGCGACGATCTCGAGATCGTCGGGATGGACGAGCTCGAGCATGTTGCGACCGATGAAGTCTTCAGGGACGAGACCAAGCAAGCGCTCGGCTGCCGGGTTGGCATACTCCAGCTCCGCCCGTTCGTTGAGGAGGGCAATCAGGTCACTCGAGCCCGCTACGAGGGCCATGAAGCGTGCCCGGCTCGCCTGCAGCCGTTGCTCCACCGTCCGGGATGCCGACTCCATCGTGAGGACTCGGCGCACGAACAAAATCTGAAGTGCCGCAACCCAGGGGATGATCCAATAGCCGGTAAGGAGCTCGGCCACAGGAGTGTTCCCTGCGGCAAGCGATGCGACGATCACCCCGAGGCCCAGTGCGAACCCGGTGAGGAACACGGAGCGTTCGACGACGTCTGCCCATCCGCGCGCCAGGTGGACGACCAGACCAACAAGCAGCAGCAACTCAGGGGCGGTGAACAGCAGCAGGAGGGGCCCGTAGACCGGAGAGCCGCTGGAGCCAACACGATGCTCGTACACGAGACTCGTTGCCTGCCAGAGCACAAGGCGGTTGATTGTGAGGAGCACCAGCGCGGTGAGGCCCCATCTCGGCAGCGGTTTGCTCGCGAAGGACGCGATGGTCGGCACCTGCACCACGACGGCCAGCGAGAGCAACGCCGAGCGCACGAAGATGGCGACTCCCAGCGCGGACCCGGAGGCTTCGAACAGCCACACGTTGGCGCCGAGTGCTCCGGCGAGGGCGGCGCTCGAAACGGCGAACCAGGCGGCGGTCGAGCGTCGACGACCCCGCATCCCGAGAAGCAGGTGCTGGAGGACAAGGGCCAAGGCCAAACCCGCCACCACGTACTGCACGTCAACTGCAAAGGAGGGGACGTGCCTCGCTAACACGAGACGCTCCCTCGTGCCCCAGTCAGCAATTCTCGCGGTGCAGCGTCAGAGCTCGACGTGGGTGAGCGGAGGCTCGACGAGCTTCTGACGAGCGTTGAGATCCGCTCTTGGTTCGCTGCTGACTTCACCGCCGGCCTTCTGTATGGCCCTTCTAGATGTCGATCTGACACTGATCAGTGTCGCATATGCATGGTAGGATGTCAAAGTGCCTGGCCATCGGACGACGCTTCAGGGCTCGCAAGAGGGCGCGGGGGAGCAGGAGAGGGGTGCAATCTCCGCGCCTCGCCGCCCGTCACTCGGCGAGGAAACCCGCGCCCTGGCCCGGGCGCGCATCATCCAGGGCGCCGTGGCCTCGCTGGCGGTGAGTGGACTGGACGCCACGGTGGACGAGGTTGCCGAGGCGGCAGGGGTGAGCCGCCGCACGGTCTTCCGGCACTTCGCAACCCACGGCGAGCTCATCGCCGCCGCCGTCGCCGAGGGCCTCCGGGTCATCGAGGCCCGAATCCCGGGCCCCCCGGCTCCTGGAGATGACGTCGAGCAGTGGCTGGTCAACACCGCTGTGACGATGCACGAGATCTACAGCGAGTTCGTCGGCCGGGCGTTCTGGGACGTCCATATCGTGAGGCCGGGCATGGCGCCGGCGGTGGCCGCCGCCCTTGCCGAGGTCTCCTCCCTACGGAAGCGATATGCCACTCAGCTCGCCAGCGCCGCCTGGGAGGCGCTTGGTGGAACGGGGACACCGCCG
>JBKQSP010000023.1:0-9413 GCA_052143575.1 Acidimicrobiales bacterium | reverse complement strand
GGCGGCGTCGCGGCGCGTCAGGGAAGCCGTTGTGAAGTCCCCGCCGGCCGCCTTGTCGAGCGCCGGGATGCCGCGCTTGTAGTCGGCCCGCAAGCCGGCCAGCCGTGTCGTCCACGCCTTGGCTTCGGCCGGCCCGAGCCCGATGAAGTGCGCCATGTCGTCGCTGGCGTTGCCGGCTCGGTTCGAGAACGGGCCGCCGGCGAAGACGGCCTGCGGCGACAGGCTGAGCGCTCCGAGCATCGTGTCGATGTAGCGGACGACCTTTGCCTCCCGGGCGCCTGGGTGGCCAGCCTCGCTCGGGTCGTCGAGCGGTCCGGGGATGAGGCGTGCGGTCGCCTCTTCCACGACGCCGGCCTCGTGGTCATCGAAGACGAGATAGCCGCCGGCGTGGGCGCCGACGGCGAGGGTGGTCGTCACGAGGGCGGTGTCTGCGGGGTGGCCCGCCGGCGCCGTTGTGCAGCCGGCGAGCAGCTCGGCAGGCAGGAGGGTGGCAAGGGCGGCAAGGCCGGTGCCCTGCAGCATGTTTCGTCGCGAGAGCGAGTTCACTCGGGGAGCTCCTTTCGGTTCGGCCAGGTGAGTGGACGGGGACGGCTCGGTCATGAGGCTGGGCGGTGCGATGCGCCCGGCGCCGCGTCGGCATCACGGTCGTGGTCCTCGGCGGATCCGATGACGGCCAGCACGTCGCCGGCTGCCACCTGGGCTCCGGTCTCGACGCGGATCTCGCGCACGACGCCGTCGGCCGGGCTCCGCACGGGGTGCTCCATCTTCATCGCCTCGAGAATGAGGATGACGGCGCCCCTGGCGACGTCGTCGCCGGCGGCCGCCAGTATCCGGATGACGGCACCGGGCATGGGCGAGAGGAGGGAGCCCTCCGCCATCAAGCCGCCCGGGGGCGGGAAGCGGGGCACCTCGAAGAGGGCGGAGTGACCGAGGGCACTGTCGACATACACGGTGCCGGCCGAGGCATGAACGGCCACTCGTACGGTGCGACCTGACACGACGAGCTCGACGACCTCCGGTGTCGCCATCGAGACCGTCACGACCGTGTCGTCCGGTGCGGGCTGCGAGCTCCACCCACCGCCGCCAGCAGCCGCCACCCACGCCGTCGCCGTCCCTTCCGCCGTCAGCTGGTAGGAGACGGTCACCTCCTCGGCGGACTCCGCGAACGTCACGCGCTGGGGAAGGTCGTGGACGTTGCGCCAACCTGACGGGAGTCCGGGATGCACGCCGGCGGCCGCCCGCCTCTCGGCTTGGCCGGCGAGGGCGGCGGCAACGGCGTGGGCGGCTGATCGCTCCGCCGCCGTCGCCGGCCCGTTGCCGATCCCGGAGAGGAGGACGGGGTCGTTTCGCGCGAGGAACGCCGTGTTGGTGCGACCGGCGAGGAACTCGGGGTGGCGGAGCACGCCCACGAGGAGATCTCGGTTCGTCGCCAGGCCGTGGATGCGCGCCCGCTGCAGAGCGGCGGCGAGCCGGCGCGCCGCCTCCTCCCGGCTCGGTGCCCAGGCGATCACCTTTGCCAGCATGGCGTCGTAGTAGGGCGGCACAATCGAGCCCGACTCGACGCCGGCGTCGACGCGCACCCCTTCGGCGGCGTCGAATTCGAAGCGCCAGAGACGGCCGGCGACTGGCAGGAAGCCGGCGGCCACGTCCTCGGCGTAGAGGCGGGCCTCGATGGCATGGCCGCCCATCTCCGCTTGCAACACCTCGGGCGGCAGCGCCCGCCCCTCCGCCACGAGCAGCTGCAGGGCGACGAGATCGAGACCGGTGACGGCCTCGGTGACGGGATGCTCCACCTGCAGGCGCGTGTTGACCTCGAGGAAGAAGAAACCTCCCTCGTCGTCGACGACGAACTCCACCGTCCCGGCGCCCTCGTAGCCGATCGCCCGAGCAGCCGCCACGGCCGCTTGGCCGAGGGCGGCCCGCAGCTCGCTGCTGACGGCCACCGACGGGCTCTCCTCGATCACCTTCTGGAAGCGACGCTGGATGGAGCATTCGCGTTCGAAGAGGTGAACCACTGTGCCGTGGGTGTCCGCCAGCACCTGCACTTCGACGTGCCGAGGGGCCGCCACGAGCCGTTCGGCGAACAAGGTGCCGTCACCGAAGGCAGCCGCTGCCTCCCGCCGGGTCGACTCGACGGCCGCCGGGACGTCCTCGGGGCCGTGCATCGCCCGCATGCCCCGCCCGCCACCGCCGAATGCCGCCTTCAGCAACAAGGGCCATCCGAGCTCCGCCGCGATGGAAAGGACGTCCGAGTCGGTGGCGACGGTGCCGCCCGGCAGCACGGGGACACCGTGGGAGGCCATGAGCTCCTTGGCGGCGAGCTTGGATCCCATGGCCTCGATGGCGTGCGGCGGCGGTCCCACGAAGATGATGCCGGCCTCGGTGCACGCCTTCGCGAAACCGGCGTTCTCCGACAGGAAGCCGTAGCCGGGATGGATGGCGTCGGCCGAGGTGGAGCGAGCCGCCGCCAGGACCTCCCCGGCGTTCAGATAGGTCTCGGCGGCCGAGCTTCCCGGCAGCCGCACGGCGACGTCGGCCTCCGTGACGAAGGGGAGGTCGGCATCGGCGTCGGAGTAGACGGCGACGGTCGAGATACCGAGCGCCCGGGCCGTGCGGAAGATGCGGCGGGCGATCTCGCCGCGGTTGGCGACGAGGAGACGGTCGATGGAGGTCATGGTGTCGCCCCCTACATCCGGAACACGCCGAAGCCACGGCGTCCCTCGACCACCTGCGAATGGACGGCGGAGAGGGCGATCCCGAGGGCGGTGCGGGTGTCCCGAGGATCGATGATGCCGTCGTCGTAGCACTTGCCCGTCATGAAGAGGGCGGCCTGCTCGCGCTCGATCTGTGCTTCCACGAACTGGCGCCGGATGGCGTCTTCCTCCTCCGAGAACGGCTTGCCGCCCGTCTCGGACGCCTGGCGGGCGACGATGGACAGCACGCCCGCCAACTGTGCCGGGCCCATGACGGCCACCTTGGCGCCCGGCCAGGCGAACAGGAAACGAGGGCCGAAGGCGCGCCCGCACATCCCGTAGTTGCCCGCACCGTAGCTGGCCCCCATGATCACGCTCAGGTGTGGCACGCCGCTGTTGGCGACGGCGTTGATCATCTTCGAGCCGTCCTTCACCATGCCCGCCTGCTCGTAGGACTTGCCGACCATGTAGCCGGTCGTGTTGTGCAGGAAGAGCAGGGGGGTGTCGATCTGGTTGGCGAGCAGGATGAACTCGGTGGCCTTCTTCGACTCGTCCATGAACAGCACGCCCCGGCTGTTGGCGAGGATGCCGATCGGATAGCCGTGCAGCGATGCCCAGCCGGTGACGAGGCTCGTCCCGTAGGTCGGCTTGTACTCGTCGAAACAGGAGCCGTCCACGATGCGGGCAATCACCTCGAGGGGGTCGAAGGGCACCCGCAGGTCGGACGAGACGACGCCGAGCAGCTCATCGGGGTCGTAAGCCGGCGCATCGGGCGCCTTCGACGGCGACGGTCCTCGCTTGCGCCAGTTCAGGTCGGCGACGATCTGGCGCCCGAGGCGGATGCAGTCGAGCTCGTCGACGGCGAGGTAGTCCGAAAGGCCCGAGATGCGCGAGTGCATCTCGGCTCCGCCCAGCTCCTCGTCCTGTGAGTCCTCGCCGGTGGCCATCTTCACGAGGGGTGGGCCGCCGAGGAAGACCTTGGCGGCCTTGTCGACCATGACGGCGTAGTCGCACATGCCCGGCACGTAGGCGCCGCCGGCCGTCGAGTTGCCGAACACGAGGGCGATCGTCGGGATGCCGGCGGCGGAGAGACGGGTGAGGTCCCGGAAGCTCTGGCCGCCCGGCACGAAGATGTCGGCCTGGGTCGGGAGGTCGGCCCCGCCTGACTCGACGAGGTTGATCACGGGGAGGCGGTTCTCCATGGCGATCTCGAGCGCCCGCAAGCTCTTGCGGAGGGTGTAGGGGTTGGAGGAACCGCCCCGCACCGTCGGGTCGCTTGCCGAGATCACGCACTCGACGCCGGAGACGACTCCGATCCCGGTGACGCAGCTGGCGCCCACTTGGAACTCGCTCGCGTAGGCGGCGAGGGGTGAGAGCTCGAGAAAGGCCGTGTCGCGGTCCAACAGAAGCTCGATGCGCTCCCGCACGAGCAGCTTGCCACGGGCTCGGTGGCGGTCGCGGTAGCGCTCACCCCCACCGGCACGGGCGATGGCGAGCTGGCGGTCGTGCTCGGCGAGCAGCTCGAGCGAGGCGGCGCGATTGGCGGCATACGTCTCGTTCGCCGTGTCGATCACGCTCTCGAGAACCGGCAACTCGCTCCTTTCGCACGTCGGCGCCTGAGGTCCCGGGGCAGCCGGCCCCGCCTCCTCGGCGCGCCGAGAGGTGCCGACACCGTACAGAATCGTGGACGTGAATATCGGAGCTGTCTTTCCCCAGACCGAGATCGGGCACGATGCGGGAGGCGTGCGGGCCTATGCCGAGGCGATCGCTGCCCTCGGCTACTCGCACGTGCTCGCATACGACCACGTCCTCGGCGCCGACACGAACGTCCACCGGGACTGGCGCGGTCCCTACGACCTCGACAGCTCGTTCCACGAGCCGTTCGTGCTGTTCGGCTTCCTGGCCGGCTTCACGTCCCTCGAGGTCGTGACCGGCATTCTCATCGGCCCGCAGCGCCAGACGGCGCTCGTGGCCAAGCAGGCGGTTGCCGTCGACGTCTTCACGGGCGGCAAGCTTCGCCTCGGGCTCGGCATCGGATGGAACGCCGTCGAGTACGAGGCGCTCGGGAAGGATTTCTCCAACCGGGGGCGACGGCTCGAGGAGCAGATTGCGTTGCTCCGCCACCTGTTCACCGAGCCAAGCGTCACCTTCGAAGGCAGCTATGAGCGCGTGACCGGCGCGGGACTGTGCCCGATGCCGCTGCAGCGCCCCATCCCGATCTGGGTGGGCGCCTCCAGCCTGCCGGCCTTGCGTCGTGCTGGTCGCCTGGCCGACGGCTGGTTCCCGCAAGCGATCCCGAACCACGGGCTCGAGGAGGCCATGGAGGCGGTGAGGGCGGGGGCAGAGGAGGCCGGCCGCGACGCGTCCAGCCTCGGCATGGAGGGGCGCCTCAATGCCGGAACCGGCCCCGACGAACTGGCAAAGCAGCTCGAGCGTTGGCGGGCAGCCGGAGCCACCCACCTGTCGATCAACACGATGGGTGCGGGCCTGCACGGCCCGGACGCCCACATCGCCGCCATCACGGCTGCCGCCGAGGTCGTGCTGTCCAAGAAGGACCCCGCGGGGCGGTAGTTTCGCTCCGATGCACTCTCTTGATGGCGTCAACGACGACGCCGTCGCTGCCGAGGTGTCGGGTCGATGCCAAGACCCGGTCGTGACGGCTCACGAGCTGACGAAACGCTTCGGCTCCTTCACGGCCGTCGACGCCGTGAGCTTCGAGATCGAGCGGGGAGAGGCATTCGGGTTTCTCGGGCCGAACGGGGCCGGGAAGACGTCGACGATGCGCATGATCTCGTGTCTCAGACCCGTCACATCGGGCTCGTTGCGCGTGCTCGGGATGGACCCGGTGACAGACGGTGCCCGCATCCGTGGCCGGCTCGGGCTCGTCCCGCAGGAGGACACCCTCGACCTCGAGCTGACGGTGCGGGACAACCTCTACCTCTACGGGCGGTACTTCGACCTGCCCAAGAAGCTCGTGCGTGCCCGTGTGGAGGAGCTGCTCGACTTCGCCCAGCTGACCGAACGGGGCGACGACGAGGTGGACAAGCTGAGCGGCGGCATGAAGCGTCGCCTGACCATCGCCCGGGCGCTCGTCTCCGAGCCCGAGCTCGTCATCCTCGACGAGCCGACGACCGGCCTCGACCCGCAAGCGCGTCACCTGCTCTGGGACCGCCTCTACCGCCTGAAGCAGCAAGGCGTCACGCTCATCATCACGACGCACTACATGGACGAGGCTGAGCAGCTGTGCGACCGCCTTGTCGTGATGGACGGCGGGCGCATCGCCGCAGAGGGCTCGCCGCTGTCCCTCATCGCCGCATGGTCGACGCGCGAGGTCGTGGAGTTGCGCTTTGGTGCCGACGAGAATGCCGCAGCCGGAGAGCAGCTGAAGGACTTCGCCCCCCGCATCGAGGTGCTGCCCGATCGCGTGCTGCTCTACGCCGACGACGGCGACGCCGTCATGCACGCCGTCCACACCGCCGGATGGCGTCCGCAGAGCGCCCTCGTACGCCGCTCGAGCTTGGAGGATGTCTTCCTGCGCCTCACCGGGAGGAGCCTCGTCGAGTGAGCCAGGCGACGGCCCTCGGGCGCGACGTCTCCTCCGAGCCGCCTCGCGACGGCGGCCGCCCCGGTGCGTGGCGCGTCTACGGCTACATGCTGTTGCGCTACAAGCGGACATGGCGGGGCACGCTCACCACGAGCTTCCTCTACCCACTCCTCTATCTGCTGGCGATGGGACTCGGGCTCGGCCATCTCGTCGACCAGCACCTCGCCAGCACGGGTTCCTCCGGTCTCGCCCGTCTCGGCGGTGAGACGTATGCGCAATTCATCGCCCCCGGTGTGCTGGCGGCCACCGCCATGCAGATGGGCTACAACGAATCCACATACCCCGTCATGCACGGGATCAAGTGGGACCGGGTGTACTTCGCCATGATTGCCACGCCCATCGCGGTCCGCAGTGTCCAGCTCGGGCACCTCGGATGGATCGCCACGCGGTTGGCGACCGCCGCCGCCATCTTCCTCGGGGTCATCGCTGTCTTCGGCGACGTGCGCTCCCTGTGGGCGATCCTGGCCTTGCCGGCCACGGTGGTCACCGGTCTGGCGTTCGCGGCGCCGATGACGGCCTTCAGTGCCAAGCAGGAGAACGACAATGCGTTCTCGCTCGTCTACCGCATGGCGGTCATCCCGCTCTTCCTCTTCTCCGGGACCTTCTTCCCGCTCTCCCAGCTACCCGCCTGGCTGCAGGTCCTTGCCCGCCTGACACCGCTCTACCACGGTGTCGCCCTCTGCCGCGGTCTCGTGCTCGGGAACCTCGGCCTCGCCGACGGCCTGGCTCATGCCGGCTACCTCCTCGCTCTGGTCGTGGCCGGCGTCGCATGGGGCCGCCGCACCTACCTGCGCAGGCTGTTCCAGTGAGGCGGGTGAACGCCGGCCCCGAGCGGCCGTCGAGGTCCGATTCGGCTGCGGCGGTGGCCGCGGTGAGGCCGCAGCGCGGGGGCACCTTCGGCCGGCGGCTCCTCGGTGAGGAGGGGTCGGTCTCCCTGCCGGTGCGGGTGCTGCCGGCTGCGAGCTTCGGGACAGGACGGGCGAGGCGCGTGCTGGCGCGCAACATCCGGGCATACCGCCGAGGTTGGCTCTTCCTCGTGTCGGGTTTCTTCGAGCCGCTCTTCTACCTGCTCTCCATCGGCCTCGGCCTCAACCACCTCGTCGGGGATCTCCGCCTCGGCACCCGTGTCGTCGGCTACGCCACCTATGTCGCCCCTGGCCTGCTGGCGGCCTCGGCCATGAACGGCTCTGTGTTCGATTCGACGTTCAACATCTTCTTCAAGCTCAAGATCACGAAGAGCTTCGACGCCATGCTGGCGACGCCGCTGACGGTGCGGGACATCATCGGAGGGGAGCTGGGCTGGGCATTGCTGAGGGGCTCGCTCTACTCGGCGGCGTTTCTCGTCGTGATGGCGGTGATGGGCCTCGTGGCGACACCCTGGGTCGTCCTCTGCCTCCCGTGCGCAGCGCTCGTCGGCTTCGCCTTCGGGGGCACCGGAATGGGGCTGACGACGTTCATGCGCAACTGGCAGGACTTCGACCTTCTCTTCCTCGCCATCATGCCGCTGTTCCTGTTCTCGGGAGTCTTCTACCCCTTGTCGGTATACCCGGGCTGGTTGCAGGTCGTCGTCACGTGCACACCGCTCTACCAGGGCGTGGCGCTCATGCGAGGGCTCGACGCCGGCGTGCTCGGGTGGCCGCTTGTCGCCCACGTCGCCTACCTCGCCGTCTTGGGTCTCGCCGGCGTACGGCTGGCCACCGCCCGTCTCGGCAAGCTGCTGCTGCCGTGACGGCGGCAGGCGGCTCGGCGCCGCTCAGGCGGCGAGGCGCTCGGAGACGCCGTAGCTGCGAAGGGGGACGGCGGAGGCACGCCGCGGGCCTTGCTGGAGGGAGCGTCGCTCGAGGCTGCGAGGCGCCGAGCAGCGGGAGCAGTGGGCGGCGTCTGCGGGGAGGGCTCGTCGAGCTGCCCAGAACGCCGCCGTCGCCTCGTTGTGGTCCGGCCGGACGAGGCGGCCGAGGGGTACGACGGCCGCCACGCGGGCACCGGCGCGCGACAAGGCAGCGGCGGCGCTGAGGGATCGTGAGCCGGACACGTACATGTCGTCGAGCACGATGACGGTGCGGCCCCGGAGGGCATCCGGGCGCTCGACGGCGAAGCCGGCCGCCGTCGCCCGCAAGCGACGCGGCGGCCGCCCGCCCGGTTGCAGCACCGTGGCGAGCTGCAAGCAGCCGGAGCCTGCAATCGCGCTGCGCGACAGGGACTCGAGGGGGTGACGGCCCTGCCAGGAGGGGCGACCGCCCGAGGAGGAGGGCACCGGCACGACGAGGCAGCCGTCGCGCTCGCCGAGCACGCAACCGGCATGGCGGCCGAGCCACTCCGCCAGCACGCCGGACAAGGCCGCTCCCCAGGCGGCCCGGCCGGCGGGTGTGACCGATGCCTTGTACCCCACGAGCGCCCGATGGGCAGGAGATCCGAGACCGAAGAGGAACACGGGGAGCACGACCGGGAGGGAGCCGAGCTGAGCGGCGGCGAGGGCGCAGCTCCAGCAGTTCCGGCGGCCGGCAGCGGCCGGGCCGTGACAGGTGGCGCAGATGGCGTAGAGGCGGGGCTGAGTGCTCACCTCGCTCTCGGCCGGGACGAGGAGGCGCCCTCCGAGGGCCGGGTCGCGCGGTGGAACGGCTGCCATGGTTTGCACGCTACGAAGGAGGTGCGCGTTGCCCAGGTGGACGATGTTGCGCGAGCCTGTGCGCAACGCCGGGGGCCGCCCTCCCGACACGGCGCTCTGGAAACTTGACTAATGTCATCGGCATTCGCCCTCGGGGAGGCAACGCTCCGGCGGCACAGCTCCACCGAGACACCTCCCTCAACCGACACAGCACGACAGGAGAATGCAATGGCCCTGCAACTCGGCGACACCGCCCCCGATTTCACTGCCGACACGACGGAAGGCACCATCAACTTCCACGAGTGGCTGGGTGACGGCTGGGGGATCTTGTTCTCCCACCCGAAGGACTTCACCCCGGTCTGCACGACCGAGCTCGGGGAAGTTGCCCGCCTGAAGGACGAGTTCGCCAAGCGTGGCGCCAAGGTGATCGGCGTGTCGGTCGACGACGTCGACTCGCACAACCGCTGGAGCCAGGACATCGAGGACGTCACCGGCAACAAGCTGAACTACC
>JBKQSP010000022.1:0-38224 GCA_052143575.1 Acidimicrobiales bacterium | reverse complement strand
TCGACATGAGCGGCGGCGTCCCCCAGTCAGGCGGCATCCCCCAGTCAGGTGGGATTCCGCAGTCCGGCGGTAATCCGCAGTCCGGCGGTATTCCGCAGTCAGGCGGCATCCCCGAGTCGGGTGGCATTCCTGAGTCCGACGGCGTGCCGCAGTCCGCTGGTATCCCGCAGTCGGGCGGTATCCCGCAATCGGGCGGGCTCCCGACGTCGTCGTACGCCTCCGAGGAGGAGAGCTCGACGAGCTGAGCTCGCTCCTCGCCGTGTCACCAGGGACGGCGAGGCGGGCGCACAGCTGAACACGAGACGCCGACGTCGGCCCCGTTGAGGACTTGTGCACAAGTCTGTTGATAACTTCGCGGTCGTGAGGTAGGTCGACCGGTACGCGCTGGGCACAGGCTGACCCCGTGGTTCGCCTCCGCCCCGCCGCCGCAGCCGCCGTCACCTCCTCAGCCCCCAGCAGGGTACGGCAGCTCCTCTGCGGCCTGCTGCTCACCGCCCTCGTGATCGCAGCAGGTTGCTCGGCGGCGGCGCGGAGCGAGCCGTCGAATCTCGGCGACGAGCCGGCGAGCCCGAGCACGCTGGAATCGCCGGTTGCCGCCACGTCGACGATGGCGCAGTCCGCTCTGGAGGCGGCTGAGCTCGCCGTCGAGACGGCGTGGGCGAATTCGAAGGTTGCCTTCTACGAGGCCGCTCTCAGCGACGACCCGCAGTACGAGCCGCTGCTGGCCACGCTCGTACGCGGCGGACCGGTGTACGTGCATTCGATCGCCTATCTGAGCGCCCTGGCGAGTGCCGGCGTGCGAGGGCCGCCGACGTGGCGAGTCGGGCACGAGCACGTCGTCGGCATCGGAGCGAGGCGAGCCCGCGTCGAAGGGTGTCTCTTCGACACCGGGAGCCGTTGGAAGGCAACCGGCGCTTCGGCGCCGGCATCGCTCGGCGGGGGTGCCGGATTGACGGCTTCGGATGCCACGCTCGAGCTCGTGGGTGGCAAGTGGCTCGTCCTGACAGATCAGGTCAGCGTTGTGTCATCACCGAAGGAGCCCGGACCATGTCGTGGTTTCTGAGTCGTCGTCGCGGCCGTTCCGGCCGATCGTGTGCGCCAGCAGCCGTCGCGCTGGCGCTCGCTCTTGCCGCCATGGTGGCCGGGAGCGGCCGCGGGCGAGCAATCTCGCCGTTCCAGCTCGTGAGCACGGGCGGCGGCTCAGGGGGCGTGTCAGGCCAGGCAATCTGGTCGGCCACGTGGTGGAACGGATCGCCGCAGGGACCACGACCCTACGAGGGACCACCGTCCGGCGCGGAGGAGATCTGCATTTGGCACGATCTGGGATCGGGCCTCGCCAATCTTGACGGAGGTCTCAGTGAGGCGAGCCTGCCACTCTCGTTCTGGCAGGAGGCCGACAGCGGCGGCCATCCGGGCATCTGGGGTGTCAACCAGTGGGCGCTCGCGCGGCTGCAAGGGGCGGTTGCCACGGACCACTTCGACGTCGTCGCCTGCCCGAATGCCGCCCAGGTGCCGCCCACGGGTGCCGACGTGGAGGCGGATCTGCCGCTCGCCTCCCCGCCTCTCGGGCAGCCGCTGCACCTGTGGCTGTTCTGGGACACCGTGCCCGATCCGCCGAGCGGGCATCTCCCGGGCATCATCGGCCGCGCCTTCGACGACACGCAGCTGCCAGACCCGGTGATCGGGACGTCGCCCTCATCGGTCGGTGGGCTGGCGGACGCCACGGTGGTGAACCTTGCGACCTGGCTGTGGATCGACGGGGCGATCTGGCGCACCCACGGCGCTCTCGCCTCCGGGGGCGGTTACGTCGCCACGGTATGGGCCGTGCCGGTCTCTGTGACATGGACGGCAGCGTGGGACTTCCCGTCTCCCTCCGACGACCCCGAAGGCGGTACGACGTTCGGCCCGGAGGTGCTCGACGAGGTCTGCGGCGGTCCGGGCTCCGTCTACGACCCGGCCTCGGCCGGCGGGACGACCGACTGTGCGTTTGACTTCACGCAGTCGAGCTTCGGGACGGTGCAGCCGCTGCGCGCCGCCGTACGTTGGAGCGTGTTCTGGGCGCTGTCCGATAGGGCGGGCGTGATCGGCGGGGAGGGAAGCCTCGGGACCGTCGTGACGGCGGCGACCCGCCCGTTGCGGGTCTTGCAGATCGAATCGGTCATCAGCAAGGGGTGACCTCGCGTGCGGAGCTCAGTTGACCCGCGAGGCCGTCAGGTGGCTCGCTGCAGCACCGAGCGAGTGTGGGGTGCCAGTGCCTCGTCGTCGACGGCGATGTCGAGCTCCGCCACGAGGGCTCCGCTCTCGATCCAGAGCCGACGACGGCAGGCGGTCACGTTGTCCGTCGTCGGAGTGTGGCCGATCTCGACCGACCCGAGGACGAGGACGCCGCCCTCCGGCCTCCCGACCAGTACCTCGGTGATGCCCGACGGCTCGGCGAGGGTGACATGGACGTCGCCGTTGTCCTGCACGGCGAAGAAGCCCGCTTCGGCGTGAGAAGGACGCCCGTCCGGGCCGGTCGTGACCTGGTCGTAGCGAAGCAGCGGACGGCCGTCATGGGAGAAGCGGATGGCGTCGGTGAAAGAGAACCCCTCCGTCCAGAGGCTTTCTCCCCGCCCGTGCCACTCGCCGACGAGGAAGGCGATGGGACGCAGCAAGTCGTGAAGGGCGGGAGCGTCATCAGGCACGCCGCGACGGTACTCGGCGGTGCCACGACCGGCGGGCACCAAATGAGAACACGTTCTAAAATCGGACCGAGCCAGCCGCCGTCACCGCAGGAGAGGGAGCCACCACCGTGCCTACGCCCGTCATCGTCGAGGCGGCAAGATCGCCCATCGGCAAGAGAAACGGTGCCCTTTCCGGCCTCCATCCCGCCGACCTGCTCGGTGCCGTCCAGGTGGAGACGATCAAGCGTGCAGGGATCGACGCCGGCGAGGTCGGGCTCGTCGTGGGCGGATGCGTCACCCAGGCGGGCGAGCAGGCTTCGAACGTCGCCCGTAACGCCTGGCTGTCGGCTGGCCTCCCCTTCTCGGTCGGCGCCAGCACGATCGACAACCAATGCGGGTCGTCCCAGCAAGCCAACCACTTCGTCGCCGGGCTCATCGCCGCCGGCGCCATCGAGATCGGGCTCGCCTGCGGTGTGGAGTCGATGAGCCGCATCGGCCTCGGCGAGAACGTCTACAACGCCCCGGGCACGCCGCGGCCACCCAGCTTCCCCTACGACATGCCCGACCAGTTCACGGCGGCCGAACGCATCGCGAGCCGCCGCGGCATCACGCGGGCGGACGTCGACGGCCTCGGTCTCGCCTCCCAGCAGAATGCCGGACGGGCGTGGGAGGAGGGGCGTTTCGATCGTGAGGTCGTCACCATCGAGGCGCCCGTCATGGGGCCTGAGGGTGCCAGCGGCGAGGTGCAGCTCGTGACACGGGATCAGGGCCTGCGCCCGACGACGGCCGAGGGCCTCGCGGCGCTCAAGCCGGTGCTGGCGGACGGCATCCATACTCCGGGCAACTCGTCCCAGATCAGCGACGGTGCGGCCGCCGTGCTGTGGATGTCGCAGGAGCGGGCGGTCGCCGAGGGCCTCCGACCCCGCGCCCGCATCGTGGCGCAGGTGCTCATCGGCTCGGACCCCTGGTACCACCTGGACGGCCCGGTCGACGCTATGGCGGCCCTCCTCGACAAGACGGGCATGAGCGTCGCCGACATCGAGTTGTTCGAAGTGAACGAGGCCTTCGCCTCGGTCGTGCTCTCCTGGGCGAGCGTGCACAAGCCGGACATGGATCGGGTGAACGTGAACGGGGGCGCCATCGCACTCGGGCACCCCGTCGGCTCGACGGGCAGCCGGCTGATCACGACCCTTCTGCACGAGCTCGAGCGCCGTGATGCCACGATCGGCTGCGTCCTCATGTGCTGCGGGGGCGCGCTCGCCACCGGGACGATCCTCGAGCGAATCTGATGAGGACGGAGGGAACGGAGGCGACCGGAACCGAGCACTGCACCGTCGAGCGGTACGGGCGTCACGGCGACGTCGTCGTCGTGACGCTGAACCGGCCGGAGGCCAAGAACGCGCTCAGCCCGGCCATGCTCGTCGGGATGGCGGACGCCTGGCGGGAGATCGACGACGACGACGACGTGCGCTGCGCCGTGCTGACGGGGGCGGGCGGCACGTTCTGTGCCGGCATGGATCTGAAGGCCTTCGCCGACCCGACGGCGAACCCGTACGCGGACCGTTACAAGCAGGACCCCGGTTTGCATTGGAAGGCGTTGCTGCGCCACTACCACCTGCACAAACCGCTCATCTGCGCCGTCGAGGGCTACGCCGTGGCAGGCGGCTCCGAGCTGCTGCAGGCGACCGACATCCGAGTGGCCGGCGAGAGCTCCACGTTGGGCATCTTCGAGGTGCGGCGGGGCCTGTTCCCCCTTGGCGGCTCGACGGTCCGCCTCGTGCGCCAGATCCCCTACACGATCGCCATGGAGCTGCTGCTCACGGGTCGCCCCGTGAGCGCCCAGGAGGCGTTGCAGATCGGCTTGATCGGTCACGTCGTCCCCGACGGGACGGCGCTCGACAAGGCGCTCGAGATCGCCGAGCTCATCTGCGCCAACGGCCCCCTCGCCGTCGAGGCCGTCAAGCGGTCGGTGCGGGCGGCCGACGGCCTCCCCGAGGACGAGGCGCTGCAGCGCGAGCTCGAGATCGGCCAGCCCATCTTCGCCACCGAAGATGCCAAGGAGGGCGCCCGCGCCTTTGCAGAGAAGCGGCCCGCGGTCTTCAAGCGTCGCTGAGCGACCATCCCGGGTTCTGACACAACGGCCGCATAGGGTGACGGGGATGGATGGCGGTACTCGTTCTTCTTCTGTGACTCAGGTCTTCCCGTCGCCCGGGGCAACCGGCGGGCGCCCGCGGGTTACCCCCCGCCCCGCCGCCGCCGTGCGTCTCGGCTTGGCGCCGAGGCGGTCGGCGGCTGTCGCCAAGAGCGAGGCGGCGCAGTCCCTGCAGCGCTTCGTGCGCCAGGAGTACTGGAACGGCCTCGCAGCCGGTGACGTCGTCCGGGTCGCAGGTCACAGCGCGCGAGGTCGGCACTGGCGCTTCCGGGCGCACGTTACGAACACGAGCAACGGCGCCACCTGGGTCGAGGTGGCCCTCGTTGACGGGCCGCCTCCTTCCCGGCGCCCCCTCCCGGAGCCGGTCGAGGCCGCCGCGGAGCCGGGTCGCGACGGCGCCGGCATCGTTGGGCGGGTCGAGAAGGTCCGCTCCTTCGATCCGGACCTCGTGACGGCGCGGTGGCGACGGAGGAGCCGCGCCGCATCGCCGTCACCGCCCGCCCGCCCGATGAGCGTGAGCGCGGGCGAGCTCGCCGGCGCCGAGGCGATGGCCCAGCCCTCGATGTTCTGAAGTGGCCGAACATCGGCGGTGCCGATTGCTGCGGGGCCACCCCGACTGTTGCCGCCGGCAAGCTCAGGGGTGAGCAAAGGAGCTGCGCGATGACGGAGAGCCCCACGAGACGGATCTCGGTGAATGGCGTGGAGCTGGCGTGGGACGCCTGGGGCGAGGAGAGGCCGCCGCCGCCGCTCGTCCTCTGTCACGGCTTCATCGGTTCCTCCTTTGACTTCGCACTGCAGGTCGATGCGTTGGCGGCAGACCGGTACGTGGTGGCGCTCGATCAGCGCGGTCACGGTCTGTCCGAGAAGACCCATGACGCCGCCACGTATTCAGTTGCCCAGCTCAGCAGCGACCTGATCAGCTTCATAGAGAGCGCCACGAGGCCTCCCGTCGATCTCCTCGGTCACTCACTCGGTGGCCGCGTCGTCCTCGGAGCCGTCCTGCAGCGTCCCGAGCTGGTGCGATCGCTCATCTTGATGGACACCTCGGCGTGGTCCTTCCTCCCCGAGGATCCGCAACTGCGGGCACTGATGGGCGGCTTCATCGAGAGTTTCGACCCATCAGGTGAGCTACCAGACCCCACGTCGATGCGGGGTCCGGAGGATGACCTCATCGAGGCGGCGACGCCGGGCTCCTGGCGAGATCACAAGCTCGATCTCTATCGGAGCTTCGACCCCTCCGCCTTCAAGGCGTTGGGTTCCGAGCTCTTCAGCTCCCAGGCGCTCTCCGTGCGGGACCGGTTGCCGGAGATCGCCTGCCCGGTGACGGTGCTCGTGGGCGAGAACGACCATCCCTTCGTGGACCAAGCGCCGGCTCTCGCCGCCGAACTCCCGGAGGGCCGTCTCGCCGTCATCGACGGCGCCTACCACTCACCGCAGCTGACACATCCACAGGTGTGGCGAGCGGCGCTCGCCGAGCACCTCGCCAGGCCGCTGCGCTCGGGCGGGAGCAGCTAGTAGGCCCGAGTCTCCCGGGCTGCGGCAGGCGCCGCCCACCTTGACGTCGCGCAGAGGTCACAGGGGCCCGGCGCAGCCGGCCGAGCTCAGATCGCTCGCTCGTGCCCTTCCCAGAATGGATCGCGCAGGCGCCGCTTCAGCAGCTTGCCGTTCGGGTCACGGGGGAGTTCGGCGACGAAGTCGATCGAGCTCGGAACCTTGAACTTCGCCACCCGCCCGCTCAGGTAGGCGAGCAGCTCGGCTTCCAGCTCGGGACCGGGTGCGGGCTCGACGTCGTCGACCGGCTCGACGACGGCCTTGATGACCTCGCCCCACTCCTCGTCGGGGATGCCGAAGACGGCGGCGTCCATGACCTTCGGATGTGAGACGAGCTCGCCCTCGATCTCGGCCGGGTAGATGTTCGTGCCGCCCCAGATGATCATGTCGATCTTCCGGTCGCACAGGAAGAGGTAGCCCTCCCCGTCGAGGTAGCCGAGGTCGCCGACGGTGAAGTACTTGCCGACGCGGTTGGCCGCCGTCTTGTCCGGGTCCTTGTGGTATTCGAAGTCAGCCCCTGGCATCGACATGTAGACGGTGCCGATCTCACCCACCCCGAGGGCGTTGCCGGCCTCGTCGAGGATGGAGACCTCCGAGATGGGCCACGCCTTCCCGACGGTACCGGGGTGTTTCAGCCAGTCCTCCGAGTTGACGACGGTTCCGCCTCCCTCACTGGCTGCGTAGTACTCGTCGACGACGGGGCCCCACCATTCGATCATCCTGCGCTTCACGTCCACGGGGCAGGGGGCGGCGGCGTGGATCATGTGGCGCATGGATGACAGGTCATAGGACCGGCGCTTTTCCTCCGGCAACGCCAGCATGCGCCGGAACTGCGTCGGTACGAGGTGGCTGTGGGTGACCTTGTACCGCTCGATGCGTTCCAGCATGCCTTCGGGCGACCACTTGTCCATGAGGACGACGGTGTGCCCGAAGCTGAGGGCGGCGCCCGAGAAGACGAGCACGGCCGTGTGATAGAGGGGCGAACCGACGAGGTGCACGTTGTCGTCGCGAGGCTGGATGCCGAACAGCATGAGGATGCCGCCGAAACCCAGCCCCGCCTGTTCCGGGGTGATCGGGTTGAGCGCACGCCGGATGCCCTTCGGCCGCCCCGTCGTGCCGGAGGTGTAGTTCATGACGGTGCCAGCCGTGCGATCGGGCGGCGGTTCCGACGGCTGGCCGTCGATGAGGTCGCCGAAGCTCCGGAATCCCGCTATCTCGCCGATGGCGAAGCACTGCTCAGCCCTGAGGCCCGCCTCCTTGGCGGCCGTCACCGAGATGTCGGCGAAACGCTCGTGGGCGACGAGTGCTTTCGCCTCGGAGTTCTCGAGGATGTAGGCGATCTCCGGGCCGACGAGATGGTTGTTGATGGGAACGAGGTACCAGCCTGCTTGTGTGCAGGCGAGGTAGACGGTGTAGAAGTCGGCGCAATTCGGCAGGACCGTTGCCACGGCGTCCCCCCGGGCGAGCCCCAGCGCCCGTAACCCGTGCACGAGCTGGTTGCAGCGAGCGAGCATCTCGCCGGCAGTGATCTCCTTGCCGTCCGGTTCGACAACCGCCACCAGCTCAGGCTGCTCCGTCGCCATCGCCCAGAAACCGAACTCCACGGATTCCCCCTCCCGAACCGCCCGACCAGGCGACCCCATAACTGGAACGTGTTCTCGTGCAGGGTAGATCCTCGTGCGCCGTCGATGCCTATTCGCCCTGGTCAGGCCTCGGAGCGGCGAGCTGCGCCAGCTTGGTGACCGTGTTCCACGTGCGCGTCGTCACCGTCACGCCGAGCCGTTTCTCGATTGCGGCGGCATGGTCCAGCAGCGAGAAACCCCCCGGGCACCAGAGGAACGCCTCGGCGCCGGTCAACCAGATGGCGTCCCCGCCAGGAGCGCTCGCCCGCAGCTCGCGCTCGACGGAGCGGACGACGGAAGGACCGGGGGCGGCGCTGAGGAACCCCACGAAGAAGCGCGACGGGTTCTCGGGTTCCGCCCCGAGCGGGTTACGGGCCCTCACGGCGGCGAGCTCGCCGGCGGTCCTGACGATCACGCGCACCACCATCGCGAGCTCCGCCGTGATGCGCTCCTCCATGTCGGCGGCCAGCGATGCCGCCGACCTGCGACTGGACGTGGTGAACAGTGCGTTGCCGCTCGCCAGGTAGGTAGTGACGTCCGCGTACCCGAGCCCGGTCAGCAGTGCCCGCAGGTCGGCCATCGCGATGCGTTTCCTGCCACCGACGTTGACACCCTTCAGCAGAGCCACGTACCGGGTCATCTGCAGATCCTGTCAGCCATCGGGAGGCGCCGCTTCTTCGGTCACTATACAAAGGTATAGTTTCTTGACCTCAATGGACAATGGGCCGTATCGAGGTATAGGAGGCCCCACGTGACGAATGGACCGCTTGGCGAACCTGCCTTCGAGGATCTGACGGCGCGTGCCCGCATCAGGGATGCGGCGCTGCGACACTTCGGTGAACGTGGCATCGGCGGGGCGACGATCCGAGACATCGCCAAGGCCGCCGGGGTGTCTCCCGGCTTGGTGCGTCATCACTTCGGCTCGAAGGAAGGGCTCCGCGACGCCTGCGACTCCTACGCGCTCGACCAGCTCATGCGTATCAAGGAGCAGGTCGTCCTCGAAGGCCAGGTCAGCGACGTGGGGTTCATGTCCTCCGCTCACCCGACCGTGCTGCTCCTCTACCGCTACCTCGCCCGCTCCATGGTCGACGGCTCGCCGGCGGCGGCCTCGATGTTCGACGAGATGGTGGATCTCGGCGAGCGGTGGCTCGATCGCCAGAACCCTGGCCTCACGTCCGACCCACGGGCGTACGCGGCAGTGCTCGTCGCCATGGAGACGGGGCTGCTCGCCCTGCACGAGCAGCTCTCGCGAGCACTGGGCGCCGACATCCTCAGTCCGGCGGGACACCTGCGGATGACGAGGGCGAAGTTGGACTTCTACTCGCGCCCATTGCTCAGCCCGGAGCTCGCCGCCAGGGCGCACGAGGCGATCAGCCTCCTGCAGGGGCGACAGGATGCGAGCGGGGCGTCGCAGTCACGGGCCAGGGAGGGGGCGCCATCATGAACGAGGCGGTCCGTACCGAGGGCCTCGTCAAGACATTCGGCCAGACGCGTGCCTTGAACGGGCTCGACCTGAGCGTACGCGCCGGCGAGGTGCACGGCTTCCTCGGGCCGAACGGGGCGGGCAAGACGACGACGCTTCGCGTCCTGCTCGGGCTCCTGCGCGCCGACGCCGGCACCGCCGAGCTCCTCGGCGGCGACCCGTGGCGGGACGCCACCGTCCTGCACCGCCGCCTCGCCTATGTGCCGGGCGACGTCACGCTCTGGCCCAATCTGTCCGGCGGCGAGGTGATCGACCTCCTTGGCCGGCTGCGGGGAGGCGTGAACGAGCAACGCCGCGGCGAGCTCCTGGAGCGCTTCGAGCTCGATCCGCGCAAGAAGGGACGCACCTACTCGAAAGGCAATCGGCAGAAGGTGGCGCTCATCGCCGCCCTCGCCTCCGACGTGGAGCTGTTGCTGCTGGACGAGCCGACCTCCGGGCTCGACCCGCTGATGGAGAACGAGTTCCGTCAGGTCATCCGGGAGGGACAGGAACAGGACGGGCGGACCGTGCTCCTCTCGAGCCACGTGCTCGCCGAGGTGGAGGCGCTCTGCGACCGGGTCACCATCATCCGCGACGGCCGCACGGTCGAGAGCGGGACGCTCGCCGAGCTGCGCCACCTGACCCGCACCTCCATCCATGCGGAGCTGGCCGGTCCGCTCCCTGCGATGGCCCAGGTGGCCGGCGTGCACAACCTCGAGGCCGAGGGCAGCCGCCTCAGCTTCGACGTCGAGGCGCCGGCGCTGGAGGCGGCGCTGCGCCTGCTCGTGGGTGCAGGCGTCCGCAGCTTGGTGAGCCAGCCGCCAACCCTCGAGGAGCTCTTCCTGCGCCACTATCAGCAGACCGACGTCGACGAGGAAGGAGCGGGGCCGTCGTGATCGACGCCCTGACGGGCACCGGCACGCTCGCCCGGTTCATCGTGCGCCGAGACCGGCGCCTCTTCGTCTGGGTGGTGTACCTGTGCGTCATCCCGGTGGCCTTCGCCTCCTCGTTCGGTGGCCTCTACCGCACGGCGGCGGCGCGCCGGCAGTTCGCCGAGACGAGCGGGCACAACGCCACGTTCGTGGCCCTCTACGGCCGGTTGTTCGGCTCGAGCCTCGGCGACCTCGTGACCTGGCGGTCGGGCTTCGTGCCCGTCGTCATCGGGCTGATCAGCCTGCTCACCGTCGTCCGCCACACTCGGGTGGAGGAGGAGTCCGGTCGGCGCGAGCTGATCGGTGCCGCCGTCGTCGGGCGGTACGCCGGCCTGGCGGCGGCCCTCCTCGTCACGTGCGCCACCGACGTCGTCCTTGCCGTCCTCATCGGCCTGGCCATGATGAGCCAACACGTGCCCGTCGCCGGCTCGTTCGCCCTCGGAGCGGAGTTCGCCGCCGCCGGTTGGGTCTTCGCCGCCGTCGGCGGCGTGGCCGCTCAGCTCACCGAGAGCTCGGGGTCCGCCCGAGGCCTCGCCATCAGCGTCCTCGGGGGCGCCTACCTGCTGCGGGTCGTGGGGGACCTCAGCAGCCTGTCAGGGGGAGCCGTCTCCTGGCTCTCATGGCTGTCCCCGATCGAGTGGGCGCAGCAGATACGTCCCTATGGCGGCGATCGCTGGTGGGTGCTCCTGCCGATCGCCGTCATCGCCGCCGTCATGGCGGCGGGCGCCTTCGTCCTGTCGGCGCGGCGCGACGTGGGAGCCGGCGTGTTCCCGGCGCGCCTCGGGCCCGCCAGGGGAGCACCCGGACTGTGCACGCCGCTGGCGCTGGCGTGGCGGCTCCACCGCAGCCTGATCGCCAGCTGGGTCGCCGGGCTGGCCGTGACCGGCGTCGTCCTCGGCGGCATCGCCAAGGGCATCGGCACGCTGCTCAACGACAACGTGCACCTCGAGAACCTCTTTGCCCGCATGGGCGGGCGGGCCGGCCTCATCGACGCCTATCTCGCCGCCATGATGAGCCTCCTGGCGCTCACGGCGGCCTCCTATGCCGTGCAGGCCACCCTCCGGTTGCGCTCCGAGGAGGCGAGCGGCCGAGCAGAGCCCGTCCTGGCGACGTCCGTCGGACGCCTGCAGTGGGCGGCGAGCCACCTCGTCTTCTCGATCCTCGGCTCTGCCGCCGTCCTGATGAGCGCCGGGTTGGCCGTCGGGTTGACCTACGGTCTCGACGCCGGAGGCGTCGGCAAGTACCTGCCCCCCGTGCTCGGTGCCGCCGCCGCGCAACTGCCCGCCGTCTGGGTGCTGGCCGCCGTCGCCGTCGCCCTCGTCGGCCTCGCACCCCGAATCGCAGGCGCCAGCTGGGGCGCCCTTGCGATCTGCCTGCTCTTCGGGCTCGTCGGCGCCGCCCTGCAGATGAGTCACTGGCTGCTCGACATCTCGCCCTTCTCTCACGTCCCGAAAGCGCCCGGTGCCGGCGTCTCGCTCACGCCCCTCATCTGGCTCGTCGGGGTCGCCCTCGTGCTCGGTGCCGCCGGCCTCGTCGGCTTGCGCCGCCGTGCCATGCCCGTCGGCTGAGCCCGGCCCGACCGCCGGCTCAGGCTGGCGCCGGACCCACGTAGGCGGCCCGCAGCCGGAAACGCAGCCGGTGCCGGTACTCCTCGATTGCATGCGCCAACCATCCCGCCGTGCGGGCGACGGAGAAGATCACCTCCGCCGAGCCCTCCACCATGCCGGCGGCGGCCACGAGCGTCCCGAGCATGAGATCGACGTTCGGGAAGGCGTCGCCGTGCGCCGTGATCGTCGTGATGAGCTGGCTCGTCGCCTCGATCACGTCACTGTCCGGCCAGGCCGCCTGCAACAGGGGCCAGAGGGCGGCGGCGCGGGGGTCACGGTGTGTGTACACGAGATGCCCGAAACCCCCCACCGTTTCCCCCAACCGCCACGTGCCGGCAACCACCTCGGCGGCCCCGCGGGCGACGGCTTCCCGCAACGTCGGCACGAGCCGGTCGCCCACGCTGCCGTGGAGGGGGCCGCCGAGCACGGCAAGGCCCGCTGTCACGACGAGGTACGGGTCGGCTCCCGTGGATGCGGCCACGCGAGCCGCCAGCGTGGAGCTGGCCATCTCGTGGTCGGCGAGCAGCACGAGGGCGGCATCGAGGACGGCGAGCTGCTCGGGGGTTCCCGTCGCCCCGCAGAGCCGTGACCAGAGGCGTTCCGCCACCGAGCGCCCTGAACCGGCCGCGCCATCCGTCGGCGGCGCGGCCCTCGACGGCGCGGCCGTCGACGACGCGGCCGGTGACGCCCCGGCCGGTGCCGAAGGCGTGCCGCCGGCTCGTTGGTTGCGGCCGGCCGGCGGGAGGGAATCGACGAGGACGGCGATGATGCGCCGCCCGGAGGCGGCGACGGCGTCCGGGCGGCGGTCGAAGCGGAGCGGGTCAGCTGTGGCGGCAGCCGGCAGCGCCACCCGGAGGCGGTCGATGGGCGATGTCCCGGCGGCGACGGCTCCCGCCGACCGCCGAGCGACGGCCAGCACGTCCTCGGGCGCCTCGAAGGCCACCGTCGCGGCCGGCGTCGCCGGCGATGCGCCGGGCGGCGCTCCCGCCGGCTCGCCGCTCTCCGCCGGCCCGGCTGCCCAGAGCCACTCCGCCACGTCCTCGAAGGTGGCCGATCGGCAGGCAGCTTCGGCGTCCCAGCCGCGGTACCAGAGCTTGCCGATCGGATCGAGCAGGGTGAGGGCCGAATCGATGACGATGTCGAGGCGGCCGGCGCGGCCGCCGGAGCGGGTGCGGGCAGCGAGACGCGCCACTTCGGCCGGATCGAAACGGCTCTCCCGTCCGCCCACCTCGCGCCGCCGCGCCAGCATCCCTCTCGAGACATAGGCGTAGAGCGTCTCCCGCTTGATGCCGAGGCGCCGAGCCGCCTCGGCGGCGGAGAGCCAGCCGGCGTAGGGGAGGTCCGGACCAGGTGCCATAGGGCAGATTACATTGATGCAATCAATATTGACAATGTATAGAGGGAAGTCCAAGATCGCTCCCATGGAGCACACGACTGACGCCATGCCAAGCCTCCGGCGACCGCTGCCGGCCTCCCCCAAGACGGTGGCGGACCTGATGACGAGCCCGCCGGTGAGCGCCACGGCAGCGGAGACGCTCGAGCAGGCGAGTGCCCGGATGGCCGAGCACGGTGTCGGCTCGGTGTTGGTCCTCGACGGGCGCCGCCTCGTCGGGATCCTCACCGAGCGGGACCTCGTGCGCGCCACCGCCATGGGCGCCGATCCGGCCAGCACGAAGGTGTCCGACTGGATGACAGCCGACCCGGACTCCGTCGAGCCCGACGTGGAGGTGGTCGACGCCTGGCGCAGCTTGGCGGCCCACGGCTACCGCCACATCCCGGTCGTCGCGGGCGGCGACGTCCGTGGCGTCGTCTCCATCCGCGACCTCGTGCGCGTGGCGCAGCTGCGGCCCGTCGACGGAGTCTTCACCGACGTGCCCCGCGGCCTGGAGGGCGTCGTTGCGGCCGAGACCTCCGTCGGTTCCGTGCGGGGTCTGGAGGGCTTCTACCACTACCGGCAGTATTCGGCCATCGAGCTGGCCACGAAGCGGAGCTTCGAGGACGTCTGGCAGCTGCTGTTCGACGGCGAGCTGGCCGGCCCGGAGGAGGCGGGCCGCTTTGCAGCCGAAGTGGCACGCCTCCGCCGCCTGCCTGACGGTGTGAGCGGGCTCCTTCCTGGGCTCGTGGCCGCCGCCCACGGGGCACCCCCGCTCGACCAGCTCCGCACGGCCGTGTCGCTGCTCGGAACGGCCGAAGGTTTCAGGGCGACGCAAGACCTCGGCCGCTCAGAGATCCGCCGCGATGCCCTACGTGTCTGCGCCGCCGTTCCGACCCTCGTCGCCGCCCTCTGGCGGACGGCCCAGGGCGAGAACGTGGTGGAGCCGCGGGAGGACTTGGGTTACGTGGCGAACTACCTCCACATGCTCTTCGGCCATGAGCCGGACAGGCGGCAGGCCTGGGCGATCGAGCGGTATCTCATCTCGACCCTCGACCACGGGCTCAACGCCTCCACCTTCACGGCCCGCGTGGTGACATCGACGGGCGCCGACGTAGCGGCTGCCGTCGTGGCAGGGATCGCCGCCCTCTCGGGACCGCTGCACGGTGGCGCCCCGAGCCGCGCTCTCGACACGCTCGATGCAATCGGGACGCCCGATCGGGCGGACGCCTTCATCCGCCAGGCCGTCGAGCGGGGCGACCGGATCATGGGCTTCGGGCACCGCATCTACAAGACGCTCGATCCTCGCTCGGAGCTGATGAGGGAGACGGCCGAGGAGCTCGGCGGCCCCCTCGTCGAGTTTGCCGAGCAGGTCGAGCGAACGGTCGTGGCTGTGCTCGACGAGATGAAGCCCGGCCGGCAGCTCTACACGAACGTCGAGTTCTACGCCGGCGTCGTCATGGAGCTCTGCGGCATCCCCCGCGAGCTGTTCACACCGACCTTCGCCGTCAGCCGGGCCGTCGGCTGGTGCGCCCACGTCCTCGAGCAGGCGGCCGACAACCGCATCATCCGGCCGAGCTCCCGCTATGTCGGCCCGCCCGCCCCGGAGCCGGTGCCCGTGCTGGCGCCTGGCCCATAGGCGCCGTCCCGCCGTCGGCGGGGCCCGGGCAGTAGCGTCGTCGCTGTGTCCGACGAGGGTGACGGCGGGGCCGCCGGCGGCCCGATCGGGGATCCCTCCTCCGGCGACGCCGCGGGGGAATCGTCCGGAGACGAGACCGAAAGGGGTCATCCAGCATCGCCGCTGCTCCGAATAGCAGGTGGCGTGAGATCTGACCTGAAGGACGCGAGCGACGATCGGCTCGTGCTCGCCATCGCCCGCTGGCGCGACGACGCTCTTGCCGAGGCGTACCGACGGCACGCCGGGCCGGCCTTCGCCTTGGCGAAGCGGCTCCTCTGGGACGGCAGTGTGGCCGAGGAGGTCGTGCAGGAAGTCTTCGTGAAGCTGTGGCACGATCCTGAGCGCTTCGATCCCGCACGGGGGACGTTGCGGTCATTCCTGCTGGCCCAGACGCACAGCCGGTCCGTCGATCTCCTGCGCTCGGAGACGGCCCGTCGCCGCCGGGAGGAACGGGAGGCCCGCATGGCGGCCGAATCGGGGTATGACGTGGAGCACGAGGTGGGTGACATCATGCTCGCCGAGCACGTCCGGGACGCCCTCAGCGAGATCCCCGACGCCGAGCGCAAGCCCATCGAGCTCGCCTATTTCGGCGGCCACAGCTACCGCGAGGTCGCACAATTGCTGGGAGAGCCGGAAGGTACCGTGAAGAGCAGGATTCGAGCCGGGTTGAAGAGGATGCACCACACCTTGACCGCTGCCGGCGTGCTGGTCGGGGGCGAGCTGTGACGCACGCCGAGATCGCCGAGCTGCTGGGCGCTTACGCCCTCGACGCCGTCAGCGCAGAGGAGGCCGTCGAGATCGAGGAGCATCTGGCCGAGTGCCCTCGCTGCCGGGCCGAGGTCAGCGCCCATCGCGAGGTCGCCGGCGTCCTCGGCAACCTGAGCGGGACGGCACCGGCTGGGCTCTGGAGCCGCATCGCCGACGAGCTCGCCATCGGGTCGGACGGCCCCGTGACGCCCGCAGCAGCCGATGCCCCGCCGCTCGGGCGGCCCACCTTTTCCACCTTCAACCGCCCGGGTCGCCAGGACGAGGCGGAGACGGGCACCGACGCGGCGGGCGAGGTGGCCACCACGCCGGCCCCGGTCATCTCGATCGACAGCGCCCGGGCGCCGGGAGGAGCTCGCCCCGGGCGGGCCGGCAACGTCCCGCCGGCGGGGGCGCGGCGGCGGACCGTGGTCCTGGGCGCCGTGGTGGCCCTCGCCGCCGCCCTTGCCATCGTCGTCGGGGTGCTGTCGAGCAAGGTCGTCAACCTCGACAATCGGGTGAGCGCCCTGTCGAGCGGCATCCTCGCCGGTGGGGTCAAGGCACAGGTGGCGGCCGCCGAGAGTGAGCCGGGCAGCGTCACGCTCGACCTCACGAGCACCAATTCCAGATGGTCGGCGAAGGTCGTGGCGGTACCCGGCGGCCAAGCGTTTCTCCTGCCTGGCGCAATGCCGACGATCAGTGCCGGCGAGACGTTCCAGGCCTGGGCGGTCGTCGGCGGCAAGTATGTCTCGCTCGGCGTCCTCGGCCGCTCGCCCGGCGACGTCGCCCTGCAACTGCAGCCGGGCATGTCGAGGCTCCTCGTCAACACCGAGCCGGAGGGCGGCTCACCGCAGCCGACGACGGAGCCGCTCATCGCCGCCGCCCTCCCGAAGACGCTCTAGCCGGCCGGCGTCCTCAACCGAGAAACTCTCGCCCGAGGTGCTCGAACATCGAAGCCGACATCTCGAGCGACTCGACGTCGACGCGCTCGTCGTCGCCGTGGAACATGACGGCGAATTGCTCGAAGCTCAGCTTCTCGGAGAACATCCCGTACCCATAGGCCGTCGTGCCGAGACGCCGGAAGAAGCGTGCGTCCGTGGCGCCCACGCTGAAGAACGGCACGAGGGGAGCCCCGGGGTGGAAGCCCTCCGAGACGCGCTCCATCGCCGTCCACAGGGGCGTGTCGACCGGTGAGGACGTGGCCGGATCGTCGATCATGAAGAGGATCTCGACCTTCGGCCACAGCTCGGGACCGATTGCCTCGGCGACGAGGGAGCGCACCTCCCCCTCGCTCTGTCCCGGCAGCGTCCGTATGTCCACCTCGAGATCGACGGTGTCAGGGATGACGTTGATCTTCGTCCCGCCGTGCAGGATCGTTGGCGCCATCGTGAGGTGCGTGCAGGCGTGCGCCTGGCGGGCCATGCCGAGGTCGGGCATGAACTCCAGCAGCTCCTCGATCGCCTTCGGGTCGAGCAGGAGGCGTTCGATCTCGGCGGGCCAGCCCATGCCTTCGATGAAGCGGCGCCAGGCACCGTGAATCTGCGCCGTCGGGCGGAAGGCCGCCAAGCGGCCCACCACAGCCGCCGCCGTCACGAGGGCGTTGTCCGTCCGCAAGGGCTGCGAGGCGTGGCCGGCTTCGCCGTGGATCCGCAACCGGCACCAGCAGCTGCCTTTCTCGCCCACCATGACCGGCAGCCGGCGGCCGGCGGGGCCTTCGAGCGGGATGCCACCCGACTCGGTGATGAGGTAGTCGCACTTCACGGCGTCGGTCTCGTGCTCGGCGAGCCAGCCCGCCCCGTGCGAGCCGAGGGCCTCCTCGTCGGCGACGGCAGCCAGCACGAGCGTGCCCTTCGGGCGGAAGCCGCTGCGCGCCAGGCGGTCGAAGGCGACCGCCATCGAGGCCGTGATGTTCAACATGTCGACGGCTCCGCGGCCCCAGACCTCGCCGTCGATGAGCTCGCCACCGAACGGATCGCGTGACCAGGCGTCCGGGTTCGCCGGCACGACGTCGGTGTGGCCGAGCCAACACAGCGAGGGCGCATCCGGGTCCGAGCCTTCGATGCGCCCGACGAGGGAAGCCCGACCGGGCGAAGGCTCGTAGACCTCGAAGTCGACGCCGGAGCCTTCCAGCTCGGAGCGCAACAGGTCGACGCTGCGCCGCTCGTGCCCCGACTCCGAGGAGCCGTCGTTCACGCACTCGTTGCGGATCATGCGTTGGATCAAGTCGACGACCTCGAGCCGTCCCGTCACGCCCCGCTCCCCTCCGCCTCGACCATGCGCCACATCACGACGTGCGAGATGCCGAATGTCTCGAACTCCTCGCCCCACGCGGCGAAGCCGCCTCGCTCGTAGAAGCGTCGCGCCGGCACCCTGGCATTGCACCACAAGAAACCCCCGCCCCGCTCCGCCACATGCCGCACACAGGCTTCCAAGACGAGGGCGCCGATGCCCTCGCCGCGCAGGTCGTCCCGAGTGGCCATCCCTCGCAGCCGCCAGGGGTCGGCCTCGCTGCCGGGGGCGACGTCGTCCATCAGGCCCGCTGGCGGCAGCTCACGACGCACGTTCCCCGTGCCGACGAGCTCGCCGGACTCCTCGTCGATCGCTCCGAAGACGCCCGTGTCCGGTCCTTCGTCTCCGAACAGGGCCATGTCTTCTACAGCCAGACCGGGACGCAGGACATCGCGGCGCAGGCGGTAGGTGCGAGGGGGTTCAACGGCTTGCACCACGATGCGGTTGGCCATATCAGCGATCGTACCGAGGCGGCGTGCGATGATCGGAGCGTGCGATCGGAGGTAGTGGGTTTCTCGAAGGTGGCTTCGCAGTACGAGCGCGGCCGCCCCGACTACCCGTCAGAGGCAGCCGACTGGATCGCCGAGCGAGCTCGCCTCCGGCCGGGTGACGTCATCGTCGACCTGGCGGCCGGCACGGGCAAGCTGACGCGCCAGCTCGTGCGCAGCGGCGCTCGCGTCATCGCCGTCGAGCCGCTGCCGGAGATGTTGAGCGAGCTGATCGCCCTCCTTCCCCAGGTGGAGGTCGTCATCGGCACGGCGGAAGCGACTGGGCTGCCCGCCGGCGTGGCGAAGGCGGTCACGGTCGGACAGGCGTTTCACTGGTTCTCCACGCCCGAGGCGCTCGGTGAGATCGCCCGCGTTCTCGTTCCGGGCGGCTACCTCGCCCTCGTCTGGAACCGTCGGGATCTCACCCAAGACCTGCACACGGCGCTGACCCGAGTCATGGCGCGCTATCGCCATCAGACGCCGTCGTACGAGTCGGGGGCATGGGTCGAAGTGATGGACGGGACGCCCCTGTTCGAGGAAGTCGCCGAGGAACGCTTTCGCTTCGTGCACGTTCTCGATGCCGATGGCCTGAGCGACCGAGTCGCCTCCACGAGCTTCATCGCCAACCTGCCGCCGGCCGAGCACGCCGAGGTGCTGGCGCGTGTGAGAGCGCTGGTTCCGGCCGACGTCGTCGAGCTGGCGTACGACTGCTCCGTCTACCTGTTTCGAAAGCTGTGACGAGCTCGTGATTCTGGCGGCCCCAGCCGCTGCGTCGATGCCATGATGAGCCCGTGATGATCACCAGCCAGCCCGAGCTCCTCGACGCCACTGGCGGTGCCGCCTTACCGGATGCCAGCCGGCTCGGGGTCGCCACCGCCCGCCCCCGCACGAGCCACCTCAGCCAGGTCATCACGCTCGTTGCCGTCCTCGTACCCCCGATCGGCCTGTTCTCGGCGATGGGCCTGTTCTGGGGAGTCGGCTTCCGGCTCACCGACCTCGTCCTGTTCGGGGTCTTCTACCTGTTCACCGGCCTCGGCATCACGGTTGGTTACCACCGCTACTTCACGCACCGCTCCTTCGAAACGGTCGCCGCCGTCAAGATCGCCTTGGCCGTTCTCGGCGCCATGACGCTGCAGGGACCCGTCATCCAGTGGGTGACCGACCACCGCAAGCACCACGCCCGCTCCGACCAGGAGGGTGACCCTCACTCGCCGCACCTTGCCGGCGACGGGCTCGCCGGAACGGTGAAAGGTCTCTGGCACGCCCACGTCGGCTGGATGTTCTCGACAAAGGGCATGGAGCGGTCCCTCGCCTACGGGCGCGATCTCTACGAGGATCGGGTCATCCGCTGGATCGACCGCTTGTACCTCGTCTGGGTCGGCCTCTCCTTCGGTGTGCCGTTTCTCGTCGGGGCGGCCATCGGGGGATCGTGGGCACTCGGCCTCGAGGCGATGGTGTGGGCCGGGCTCATCAGGGTGTTCGCCTTCGAGCACTCGACCTTTGCGGTGAACTCCATCTGCCACACCTTCGGCCGCCGCACCTACGAGGCGCGCGACCAGAGCCGCAACAACTGGGTCGTCGCCCTCCTCGTGTTCGGGGAGGGCTGGCACAACAACCACCACGCCTTTCCTCGCTCGGCTCGGCACGGGCTCGAGCGCCGCCAGCTCGATCTCTCCTGGTGGACGATCCGCTGCCTCGAACGGCTTCGGCTCGCCCGGGCCGTGCGGCTGCCCACGCCGGCTCAGCTCGGGCGGACGCCCCGAGTAGCCGCTGCGGGTGTTGGCGCCGGCGCCGGCGCCGGGTCGAGGCGACCGAGCGGCGGGACGCCCCGGTCGCCTCAGCCCTCGGCCACCGACACCGTCAGCGTGGAGCCGGACGGGTGCTCGCGGCGCCCGCCGACCCGGTCGAGCACCCAGGCGGACTGGCGGCCCGCCACGGCGAAGCGGCGCTCGCCGGGGACGGAGGCGGGGCTGTCCTCGGTGACGATGGCGGTGTCCTCGTCGACTCCGATCACCGTGACGCCGTCCGGTACCCGGCTGGCGTAGCGGCCGGCGAGGTGGGGCGCCCAGCGAGCCATCCGGTCGAAATGGGGGATGACGGCGATCTCCGGGATGGTGGCCAAGCCCGTCGGCTCGATCATGCGGGGCGACCGCAGCGCCCGCCTGGCGCCCATGGCGCGCATGTCCTCGGCGACATAGGAGAGGGCGCACGCCCCTGCCGAGCAGCCGGCCAGGGCCGTTCCGGCGCGCCACGCCGCCGTGATCGCCGACCAGACGACACTGTCCCTCAGCACCGAGGCGAGGTACCCGGGGTTGCCTCCTGACAGATAGACGAGCCCCGCCCCGGCGACGAGCGAGGCGTAGTCCTGGCGGGAAGCGTCCTCCCGGGTCAGCACGGGCAGCGCTACCGGTTCGACGCCCAGGCGCTCGAAGTGGCGGGCACCGAGATCGAGCCAGTAGCGCACGCGCTTGCTGCCTTCTTCGGCGGCGGCCGTGGGCAGCAAGACCGCCCGGGCGGGCCGCCCGGCCAGCAGCCGGCGGTCGATCTCGATCATGACGTCGAGGTACTCGCCACTGCCGACGAGCGCCACCGGCCCCTCCGAGGTTGCCGGCGATGAGGGAGGGGTTTGTTCGGAAGGCCCTGGCACCGGCCTTACGCTACAGAGCAACACCATGTTGACCGTCACCGATCTCGAGCTCGTCGTCGCCGGCCGCCAGCTGCTCCAGCCGGCGACCTTCCAGGTCGCGCCCGGCGATCGCATCGGCCTTGTCGGTCGCAACGGCGCCGGCAAGACGACGCTGGCGAAGGTCCTCGCCGGCGAGGCGCTGCCCGCAGCCGGGCACGTGCGCTGCTCAGGCGCCGTCGCCTACCTCCCGCAGGACCCGAGGACGGGCGACCTCGACGTGAAGGCCATCGACCGCATCCTCGGCGCCCGCGGGCTCGACCACGTCGTCCGGCAGCTCGACGTCGCTCGCCTCGCCATGTCGGACGAGGACCCGGAGCGCCAGGACGACGCCATGCGCCGGTACTCGCGGCTCGAGGAGCGTTTCCACCTGCTGGGCGGCTGGACGGCCGAAGCCGAGGCCGCCTCGATCGCCTCCAGCCTCGGCTTGCCTGAGCGCGTCCTCGAGCAACCGCTCGGCACCCTCTCGGGCGGCCAGCGCCGCCGTGTCGAGCTCTCCCGCGTGCTGTTCTCGGAGGCTCCGACGCTCGTGCTCGACGAGCCGACGAACCATCTCGACGCCGACTCGATCGTGTGGCTGAAGGGCTTCCTCAAGTCACACGACGGGGGCCTCATCGTCATCAGCCACGATGCCTCCCTCCTCGAGTCCGTCGTGAACAAGGTCTTCCACCTCGATGCCACCCGTTGCGAGCTCGACGTCTACCGGGTCGGCTGGAAGGCCTACCTCGAGCAGTTGGCGACCGACGAGCGCCGACGCCGGCGGGAGCGCCAGAACGCCGAGCGCAAGGTCGTGGCGCTGCGGTCTCAGGCGGACCGGATGCGGGCGAAGGCGACCAAGGCCAGGATGGCGCACAACCTCGACCGGCGGGCTGCCCGCCTCGAGTCGGGCATCGAGCAGGTGCGCCAATCGGACAAGGTCGCCAAGCTGCGTTTCCCGAAGCCGAGCCCGTGCGGCCGCACGCCGCTGACGGCCTCTGACCTCATGAAGTCGTACGGCTCGCTCGAGGTCTTCTGCGGTGTCGACCTCGCCGTCGACCGCGGCAGCCGCGTCGTCGTGCTCGGGCTCAACGGCGCCGGCAAGACGACGCTGCTGCGCCTGCTCGGGGGCATCGAGGCCCCGGACGTCGGCGAGGTCCACCACGGTCACGGCCTCAAGCTCGGTTACTACGCGCAGGAGCACGAGACCCTTGTGGCCGACCAGTCCGTCTGGGACAACGTGCGCCACACGGCACCGCCGGAGGTGACCGATGCGGAGCTTCGGCGCATGCTCGGGTCGTTTCTCTTCGGAGGCGACCGCATCCAGCAGCCGGCCGGCACCTTGTCCGGCGGGGAGAAGACCCGTCTTGCCCTTGCCACCCTCGTCGTCTCGTCGGCGAACGTCCTCCTGCTCGACGAGCCCACGAACAACCTCGACCCGGCCAGCCGCGCCGAGGTGCTGAAGGCGCTGCGAACCTACGAGGGCGCCATCGTGCTCGTCACCCACGATCCGGGCGCCGTCGACGCTCTCTCGCCCGACCGCGTCATCCTCATGCCCGACGGCGTCGAGGACTCCTGGAGCGACGACCTCGAGGACCTCGTGGCGCTCGCCTGACCGATCAGGTGAGCGGCCGGCGGTAACGGATCTCGATGGCCTGCCCGCCGCCACGCTCGAAGATGTCGGTGGCGCCGTCCGGCCGCCACCCGAACCGCCCGTAGAAGCGCCTCGCCCTCCGGTTCTCCTCGAACACCCACAGCACCGCCTCGGTGAACCCGCCGGCGGTAAGCCGCTCGAGGGCGGCGGTCATGAGGGCGCCGCCCGCACCCGAGCGCCAGTAATCCGGGTGCACGTAGATCGCCTGCACCTCGCCCTCCGTGTCGTGACGGTCGTCGTCCCGGCTCGGTCCGGCCGCCAGCCAGCCGATGACCGCACCCTCGTACTCGGCGACGAGACTGAAGTTCCGCGGATCGTTCGGGCTTGCGATGTGAACGCGGTGGTGCTGGGCGGCGCCGGCCTTGTCCTTGGAGAGGCCATCGAGGTAGCGGTCGGGCATGATGCCGCGGTAGGCCGACTGCCAAGCGGCCGTCTGAGCCTCGGTGATGGCGCCGGCATCGGCGACCGTGGCGGCCCGCACGGTGATGGGCGACGCGGTGCTCCGGTCGGGGACCGGGGTCGAGGTCATGCCCGATTCTCGCCGATGTCGGACTGCTACCGTCGAGGTCGTGGACCCTCGCCAGGTTCCTGCCGCCGTGAGGCGGAAGCTGCGGTGGCTCGTGCTGGCCCAGTTCGTCGGGATGCTCTGCCTTTTCGGCGGCCTTGTGCTGGTCGTGGTCACGGTCCAGCACAACAGTGAGATCGACTCTGGACTTTGCTCGGGCATCTCGGGATCGCTCGGCAGCTGTGGGTCGCACGAGTCCTACGTTCTGCCCGTGGTCCTGGCCGGGTTCGGTTACCTCATGGCCATGATCGGCTTCATCTCGGCGAGGCGTCTCGCCCTGAAGACCTTCGGTCGGTCCGGCCTGCGAGTGATGCGGCGGCGCCGGCCGGCCGGCATGGGCGTGCCAGGCATGCCGGGTGGACCGATGGGCTTGCCCGGGATGCCGGGGGGCCCGCCGGATTTCCCTGGAGGGCTTCCGCCGGGAACGCCTGGCTCTCCGAGCGGACCGCCGCTCTAGCGTCGCCCTGCGCTGAGGCCTCCTCACGAGGTCTCCTCTGGTGTATACGAACACACGTTCGTATACTGTTCGGATGGCCATGCCGGCGACCGCCCCTGCCGAGCTTGTCGCACCGAGCGGCAGGGCGGCGGGCCTGCCCGAAGTGCACCGCCTCGGGGCAAAGGTCAGGCCGACCAGCTTTGCGGGTGAGCACCTGTTGCCGGTCACCCCGGCATTGCAGGAGATCCTGCCGGCCGGCGGCCTGCAGCGTGGCTCGACCGTCGTGGTCGATTCCCGCCGCTCCTCGGGCGCCACGACTCTTGCCCTCGAGCTGCTCGCCGGCCCATCGGTGGGGGGGTACTGGTGTGCCGTGGGAGGTGCCTCGGAGCTGGGGGTCCTGGCAGCCGCCGAGCGCGGCATCGACCTCTCCCGGCTCGTCATCGTGCCCTTCCTCGGTGGGGCGGAGCGCTGGATGCAGGTCCTCGCCGCCCTCTTCGACTCGATCGACGCCGTGCTGTTCGCCCCTCACGCAGCGGTACGGCCATCGGAGGCCAGGCGGGTGGCCGCCCGATCACGCGACCGCGGATCGGTGCTCGTCGTGCTCGATCACCAGGGCCACTGGCCGGGGCCGAGCGATCTGCGTTGCACCGTGACCGGTTCCCAGTGGTCGGGCTTGTCGCGAGGCCACGGGTTGCTGACATCACGGCGCTACGAGCTGGAGGTGAGCGGGCGGGGTGCAGCCGCCCGGCCCCGGCGGGCACCGTTGCAGCTGCCGGCGTGAGTGCCCGCAGGTGATCGGGGCGTGTCGCAGGTGATGGGCAGATGATCCGCACCCTGGTGGTCTGGTGCCCCGATTGGCCACTTGTCGCCGGCGGCCTTGCCGACGGCCCATCTGCGGTGCTGCGGGGGAACCGGGTCACGGCCTGCTCACCTACGGCGCGCTCCGAGGGTGTGCGGATCCGGCAACGCCGGCGGGAGGCCGAAGCCGCCTGCCCGGCACTCGTGTTCGCCGGCGAGGACGTGGGGCGGGACGTGCGGGCCTTCGAAGCCGTCGTGAGCGCCGTCGCCGCCTTCACCCCCCGCGTGGAGGTGAGCCGGCCGGGGGTGTGCTCGCTGCCCGCCAAAGGGCCGGCGCGCTACTTCGGCGGTGAGGCGTCCCTGGCAACCCAGCTCATGGAGGCGGTGAACGGCACCGTCTCGGCCCTGAGGGGCCCGCCCTGCCGCATCGGCATCGCCGATTCGCCGTTCGCAGCCCGTTTGGCGGCACAGAGTGCCGGGGCTGCCCGACGTGGCGTCCTGATCGTCCCGCCCGGCGAGACGGCTGCGTGGCTGGCCGATCTCCCCGTCGGGGCGCTCGGCCGACGTGACCTCGCCGATCTCCTCAACCGCCTCGGCATCCGGCGGATCGGCGAGTTCGCCGCCATGGACGAAGGGTTGGTGGGAGGACGCTTCGGTGCGGAGGGTGCCGAGGCCCACCGGCTGGCGCGAGGACTCGACGACCACGCCCTTGCACTCTCGGACCCGCCACCCGACCTCGCCGTCGAGCGCGAGCTCGAATCGCCGGTCGATCAGGTCGACACGGTGGCCTTCATCGCCGCCGGCCTTGCCGAGGAGCTGGTGAGCCGTCTCGCCCCTCACGGCCTTGCCTGCACCCGCCTCCTCGTCGAAGCCGCCACCGAGCACGCCGAGGAGCTGAGCCGGTGGTGGAGGGCGGATCGCCCGTTCACGGCACGGGCGATGGTCGACCGGGTGCGATGGCAGCTCGAGGGTTGGATGTCTTCTCCGAGCGACGCCCCGAGTGCCGGCATCACACTCGTACGCCTGACCGCCGGGGAGGTCGTGCCCGATTCCGGCCGGCAACTCGGTCTCTTCGGCGGCCCGACCGAGGCGAGCCAGCGGGTTGAACGGGGGATCGCCCGTATCCAGGGCCTCCTCGGTCACACCGCCGTCGCCACGGCGGTGTTGTCCGGCGGGAGAGGACCGACGGAACAGGTGTGCCTCATCCCCTGGGGGGAACCGAGGGAGGAACCGGCAGGGGCCCGTCACCCCTGGCCCGGCCGCGTCCCGTCTCCAGCACCGGCGGTCGTGTATGCCGATCCCGTCAGCGTCGAATTGCTCTCGGGGACCGGTGAGCCGATCGGGGTCACGGGCCGCGGGCAGCTCAGCACGGTGCCGGAGCGGATCCGTCGGCTGCCGGCGGGACGCCCCGCCGAGGTTGTCGGCTGGGCGGGTCCCTGGCCTGCTGACGAGCGCTGGTGGGATCCGGGCGCTCATCGCCGGCGGGCCCGCCTCCAGCTGCTGCTCGAAGACGGGAGCGCTCATCTCCTCGTCCTGGAATGCGGTCACTGGGGGATCGAGGCGACGTACGACTAGGTACGGATCGAGCAGGGTGAGGCCTCTTCTACGCTGTGAACCGCTTCGAACAGCTCAGAAACTCTCAGCCAACTTTCAGCAACGAACCAGCCCAGGCACAGCCGGGTCGGGCACGATGAGCGCATCGCCCGGCCGGTACCCCCTTGCCTGGACGGGTCGACAGGTGGAACGGGCTCGGTCCCGGCCACTCGGGTCCTGATGTGCCTGCCAGAGGTGAGCACGAATGGACGAAGGGTACGAAGGCAACGAGGGGACTCAGCGGGAGCAGCTGTCTGCATCCGGCTGTGCCGCTCGAGCCTTCGCGAGAGCTGTCCGCATTTGCCCCCCTGGCGGACGGCCCGACCCCTCCGCCCAGTTCACCACGGCCGCCGTCGGGAAGCGGGCTGGCCGGGACCGAGCCTTCCACCGCAGCGCCGCCGAGCAGCGCTCCGTCTCGTCGTTCCTCGTCACCGACCTCGGCCGTGACCACGCCGCCGGTCCCGCACCCTGACCGAGCGCCCCGCTGATGGTCCCGGGCCTCTCTTCGGCAATTCTCAGCAAGCTCTCAGATTTATCTGGCACATTAGGGGCATGGTGCTCGCCGAAGGCCAAGGCAACGGCCGCCGCGTGCTCGTCGTGGACGACGAGGAGTCGATCACGGAGCTCGTGGCGATGGCGCTTCGCTACGAAGGCTTCACCGTGGAGACGGCAAACGCCGGCTACCCGGCCCTACAGCGGCTCGAGGATTTCCGCCCCGACTTGCTGGTGCTCGACGTGATGCTGCCCGACGTCGACGGCTTCAGCATCGCAGAACGGGTGCGGCGGGACCGCCACGACGTCCCGGTCCTGTTCCTCACCGCCCGTGACGGCACCGAGGACAAAGTGCGAGGGCTCACGATCGGTGGCGACGACTACGTCACGAAACCCTTCAGCGTCGCCGAGCTCGTCGCCCGCATCCATGCGGTCTTGCGCCGCACCGGCCATGGAGAGGCGTCTCACAAGCTCGTCCTCGCCGACCTCGAGATGGACGACGACGCTCACGAGGTCCGGCGAGCCGGGCAGCTCATCGACCTGACGGCCACGGAGTACCGTCTCCTTCACTACCTGCTCGTGAACGCCCGCCGCGTGCTGACGCGGGCCCAGCTGCTCGACCACGTCTGGAGCTACGACTTCGGCGGCGACGCCGGCGTCCTCGAGACGTACGTGAGCTACCTGCGCAAGAAGGTCGACTTCGTCGAGCCGCATCTCATCCAGACCGTGCGCGGCGTCGGCTACGTCCTCCGCCCACCGCGGGACTAAGCCGCCGGAGAAAGGCGCCGCGTGCCGCTCCGCACCCGACTCATCCTGCTGCTCGTCGTACTCAGCGCGGCTGCCCTCGCCGTCACCGAGGCCATCACCTACAGCTCTCTCAAGTCGTCGCTCTTCTCGCAGACCGATCAAGGCCTCCAGCAGAGCGCTGTCTCTCTCAATCGAGTCATCATCGGCGTCCTGCGCGGGGAACAGGCCCCGGACGGCTGCGACGGGATCCAGCTCAACACCTTTGCCGTCGCCTATGGCGGCGCCGGCAAGTGGGACCCCGTCATCAGCGTCGTCTGCAACCAGAAAGGCGGCTCGGCGCCGAGCATCCCGAGCTCGGTCCTCACGGCGGCCTACAACAGCAACGGCTCGGTGTACACGTCCATCGGCCAGCACGGGCTCAGCTATCGCGTGCTCGTGGAGCCCGGTAACGACGTCGGGGCGCCCTTCCCCGTTCTCGCCTTCGGTATCCCGCTCACGGGAGTCAATGCCACCCTGCGGCACCACCTGAGAGTTGATCTCGTCGTCAGCCTTCTCGTTCTGCTTGCGCTCGTCATTGCCGCGTGGGCCCTCGTGCGTCTCGGGCTGCGGCCGCTCGAACGGATGACGACGACGGCGAGGGAGATCGCCGCCGGCGACCTCACCAAACGCGTCGACGACACCGACGAGCGGACCGAGGTCGGGCAGCTGGGGGCCGCCCTCAACGTCATGTTGACTCAGATCGAACGGGCGTTTCAGGAGCGGGCGGCATCGGAGGACCGGTTGCGGCGCTTCGTGGGAGACGCCTCCCACGAGTTGCGCACGCCACTCACGTCGATCCGCGGCTATGCCGAGCTGTTCAAGGACGGAGCGGCCGGTCGTCCGGAGGACCTGGCGGCCGCCCTGCACCGCATCGAGAGCGAGTCCGCCCGCATGGGCGGTCTCGTCGACGACCTGCTGTTGCTGGCCCGGCTCGACCAGGGCCGCCCGCTCGGCCAGGATCGCGTGGATCTCGCCCAGCTGGCGGCCGATGCGGTGCAGGATGCCAGCGTCGTCGACCCATCGCGCTCGATCCAGCTCATCTCGAGCGGGCCGTGCGTCGTCCTCGGCGACGAGCAACGGCTCCGCCAGGTGCTCGGCAACCTTCTCTCGAACGCCATGGCCTACTCACCCCCCGGCTCGCCCATCGAAGTGGCCGCCCACCTCGACTGGGCCGCCGTCGACGTCTCCGGGCTGCCGGGCCTGCCGACCCTGCCGGTGCCGGGCAAGTTCGGTCGCCTCGGACGCCCGGGTCGTGCCACGGGCCCGCCCGATCTCCCGGGTACGCCGGCGCGTCCGCTGGCAGCCTCCGACCTCGTTCTCGGCGGTGAGGCGGCGGCGGGGAACCCACCGAGCGACCGTGTCAATGGCGACGGAGCTGCCGCCGGCAGCGGGCCGCCCGAGCAGAAGGGGGTGGCCTCGCCGCCTGCCGGCGCCCCCGACGAGCGAACACCGGCCGCCGGCCCGCCGCCTGCTGAGCCGGCCGCCGCCGGGCGGGCTGCCTGGTATGGAGCGCGGGCGGCGGTCGCCGTCATCGACCACGGTCCCGGCATCACGGCGGAGAACCTGTCTCACGTCTTCGAGCGCTTCTGGCGCGCCGATCAGTCACGCCAGCGGGGGAGCGGCGGCAGCGGCCTCGGTCTCTCCATCGTGGCGGCTGTCGTGGCCGCCCATGGTGGTCAGGTCACGATCAACCCGACTCCAGGCGGCGGAGCGACGTTCGTCGTCGAGCTCCCGGTGGCGCCGCCCCTCGCCGACAATGGTCCGGGGCGCGGCGTCGACGTCACCGCCGAGGCCGGCACCTGAGCCGCACCTCCCGGTGCGAGCCTGGCCGGCTTGAAGGCCGCGGTTCTGGCTGAGGTTCCTACCGAATCCTCAGCCGCTTCGGCGTCGGCCACAGCTACGAACACGAACATGTGTTCGTAAAGAGAGGTATCCTCGGTGGGGTGACGTACGCCGAGTTGCACTGCCACTCGAGCTTCAGCTTCCTCGACGGTGCTTCACACCCTGACGAGCTCGTCGCCGAGGCGGCACGGCTCGAGCTCGATGCGCTCGCCCTCACGGACCACGACGGGCTGTACGGGGTGGTGCGCTTCTTCGAGGCGGCGCGCGAGCTCGGTGTCCGCACCGTCTTCGGCTCCGAGATCACGCTCGGGGCGCCGGCTCCGGCAGCTGCGCAGGCGCCGGCGCGCACCCGTGTCCCTGACCCGCAGGGCGCACATCTCGTCGTGCTCGCCCGCGACCCGGAGGGTTACACGCGCCTTGCCCGCGCACTGAGCGGGGCACACCTCGCCGGCGGTGAGAAAGGGCGTCCCCTTCACGACCTTGCCCGGCTGGGGGAGCTCTCGGGTGGCCATTTCCTCGTGCTCACCGGGTGCCGCAAGGGGACGGTCCCCGCTGCGCTCGTCGACGCCGGGCCGGCGGCGGCCGCACGCGAGCTCGACAGGTTGCTGGCGGCCTTCGGGCCGGACAACGTCGTGGTCGAGCTGTGGGATCACGGCGATCCGCTCGACGGCGCACGGAACGACGCTCTCGCCGAGCTCGCCGTCCGCCGCGGTGTCGGGATCGTCGCCACGAACGTCGTCCACTACGCCGTCCCGGCCGACCGGCGCATGGCGACGGTGCTGGCGGCCGTGCGATCGGGCAAGCCGCTCGACGACCTCGACGGTTGGCTCCCCGCCGCCGGCATGGCGCACTTGCGGTCGGGGGCGGAGCAGGCGAGGCGTTTTGCCCGCTATCCAGGAGCGGTCGAGCTCGCCGGCGAGCTCGGGCGGGCGTGTGCCTTCGATCTGAAGCTCGTCGCACCCCGGCTGCCCGACTTCCCCGTCCCGGACGGCGAGACGGAGATGAGCTACCTCCGCTCTCTCGTCGAGGAACGCGGGGCCGTCCGCTACGGCCCGCGTCACGCCGAGCGGGTGCCGGGCGCCTGGCAGCAGCTGGACCACGAGATGGGCTTGATCGAGGAGCTGGGCTTCCCGGGGTACTTCCTCGTCGTCTTCGACATCGTCGAGTTCTGCCGTCGCAGCAACATCTTCTGCCAGGGCCGAGGGTCCGCTGCCAGCTCGGCCGTCTGCTACGTCCTCGGCATCACGAACGCCGATGCCGTCACCCTCGGCCTGCTGTTCGAGCGCTTCCTCTCGCCAGAGCGCGACGGGCCCCCGGACATCGACGTCGACATCGAGAGCGGCCGGCGGGAGGAGGTCATCCAGTACGTCTACGAGCGCTACGGCCGCGAGCGGGCGGCGCTCGTCGCTGTCGTCGTCACGTACCGGGCTCGCTCGGCCGTGCGGGACACGGGCAAGGCCTTCGGGCACCCGCAGGGCCAGGTGGACAAGTGGTCGAAACAGCTCGACCGCTGGAGCGGCCTCGGCGGCCACCGACCGGTCAATTCCGGAGGCCGCAGCGGCCACTGGTCGTGGTGGAGCGGGGCAGTGGCGCGGGATCTCGCCGAGCGGGAGGCGGCTCGCAAGCCGGGCAAAGGCGGCAGGGCGAGCAAGCAGGCAGCGGGCGGCCCCCCCGAGCTCCCCGGCCGAGACGACGTCGCTCCCGAGCCGGTGCCGTGGACGGCGGGCGCCCCCGCCGGCGCCCAGGGCGGCTCCGGCGGCCGGAACGGGCAGGGCAACGAGCTCGGCATCCCGCCGGCCGTGCTCGCCACGGCCACCGAGCTCGAGGGCTTCCCGCGGCATCTCGGGATCCACCCCGGCGGCATGGTGATCTGCGACCGGCCGGTCTCGGAGGTGTGCCCCGTCGAGTGGGCCCGCATGGAAGGGCGCACCGTCCTGCAATGGGACAAGGACGACTGCGCCGCCGTCGGCCTCGTGAAGTTCGACCTCCTCGGCCTCGGCATGCTCGAGGCTATCCACCGGGCCGTCGATCTCGTGAAGGCCTTTCACGGCGTCGAGCTCGAGCTCGCCACGATCCCACAGGAGGAGGCCGTCTACGAGATGCTCTGCCGGGGCGACTCGGTGGGCGTCTTCCAGGTCGAGAGCCGAGCGCAGATGGCGACGCTGCCGCGGCTGCAGCCGCGGTGTTTCTACGACCTCGTCGTCGAGGTCGCCCTCATCCGCCCGGGGCCTATCCAAGGTGGGTCGGTGCACCCGTACATCAGGCGGCGGAACGGCTTCGAGCCCGTGACCTACCTGCACCCCATCTTCGAGCGTTGCCTTGCCAAGACCCTCGGCGTCCCGTTGTTCCAGGAGCAGTTGATGGAGATGGCGATCGATGCGGCTGGTTTCTCCGCGGCTGAGGCGGATCAGTTGCGCCAGGCCATGGGATCGAAACGCTCCGCCGACCGCATGGAACGCCTCCGTGCCCGCCTCTTCGGCGGGATGGCCGAGCGGGGCATCACCGGCGAGGTCGCCGAAGAGATCTGGGACAAGCTGCGGGCCTTTGCCAACTTCGGCTTTCCCGAGAGCCACTCGGTCTCCTTCGCCTACCTCGTCTATGTGAGCGCCTGGCTGAAGCTGCACTACCCGGCCGCCTTCCTGGCGTCGTTGTTGAACTCGCAACCGATGGGTTTCTGGGCACCTCACACCCTCGTGGCCGATGCACGTCGCCATGGGGTGAGCGTGCTCGGCCCCGACGTGAACCGGAGCGAGGCGGTGGCGTCGCTGGACCCCGCTGACGTGACGGGCCCGCTCGTTCGCCTCGGCCTCACGTCGGTCAAGGGCATCGGGAGCGAGCTCGCCGAGCAGATCGCCGCCGGGCGGCCCTATGCGACGCTGGAGGATCTCGCCCGGCGGACCGGCGCCAACCGGACGGTGCTCGAGTCGCTGGCGACAGCCGGCGCCGTGAGCAACCTCGGCGACGGCCCTGCCGGCTCTGGGCAGAGCGTTCCCGGCCACGGGCGGCGGGAGGCGCTCTGGGCGGCGGGAGCTGCCGCCGAGTCCCGTCCGGACCGGATGCCAGGCGTGGTCGTCGGGACCGACGCCCCACCACTGCCCCCCATGACCTCGGTGGAGGAGATGGCAGCCGACCTGCAGACGCTTGGCCTGTCTCCGCACTCGTCTCCCATGAGCTTCGCGAGAGAGGAGCTCGACCGCCGGGGGGCCGTCCCCATCGCGGCGCTCATGGGAGTCCCCGACGGTGCCAAGGTCACGATCGCCGGGATCGTCACTCACCGCCAGCGGCCGGCGACAGCCGGCGGGGTGACGTTCTTGAACATCGAGGACGAGACCGGTCTCGTCAATGTCATCTGCTCGGCCGGGCTGTGGGTGCGCTATCGGCGGGCCGCCCGTTCCGCCGTCGTGATGCTCGTCCGTGGCCGCCTCGAGCGGGCGGCCGGCGCCCATCCCGAAGCGCCCTCAGCGGCCAACCTCGTCGCCGAGTACCTCGAGGAGGTCGATTGCGTGCTGGCGGTGACGCCCTCGCGGGACTTCCGCTGACGCAGTTCTTCTCCGCCGAGATGCGCTAGCCGCCGTAGCCCTTGTGCAAGCGCCCCCGCGGCGTCACGGCGGCGTCGGCCTCCTTGCCCCAGGCGGACCAGCCGGGGCGGGGGTAACGGGCGAAGAGCTCGAGGTAGGGCCCTGGCGAGCAGCTCTCGATGATCTCGTACTGCTCATCGGGCTTGCGGGAGTGCTCGCGCTTCCTCGTTGCGAGCAGGTTCACCTGGCTGCGCCCGGGCGGCAGCGTCCGCATGGTGCCCCGCACGCCGAAGAGCACGAGCTCGGTCACGTTGCGAAAGTAGAAGCCCACGCCCCGCCCGTCCGACCCGCCGTCCTTGCGCACCTTGTGCCAGACGAGGTTGGCCTTGTAGGTGAAGCCCCACTCCTCGAGCACCATGAGGCCCTCGGCGAGGAGGGCGTTGGGCACCCAGAGGTAGAGGTGGCTGCGGGCCGCGGCGATCTCGGCGACGGGAAGGGCGGCGATCTCCTTGGCAGTCATCGTGTCGTAGCGCGACAGCCGCCGGTGCTCGGGCGCCACCTTGCCGGTGCGGTTCTGGAACCGCCAGGGGGGATCAGCCAGCACGGTGGCGAAGGGACCGCCCGGCAGCTCCAAGAGGGACTGCTCAACAGTCGGGGTCATAGCAGTCCTTTGTGATTGCGAAGGCGAGCAGTGGGCAGCCGCCCCCTCCACCGCCCTCCATCCTCGGCACCAAGGTGCTCCACCGCGTCGTCGTGGCGCCGTAGGTCCCCTGGCTCCGCCCGAGCCCGACCGCCAGGTCGCGGATGTCCTCGCCTCGTGTGATGATGACCCCTACCCCCACCACCCTCAGCTCGAAGAGCAGCCGGAAGTTGTTGAGGTCCCGATCGAAGAACGTGTCCTTATTGTTCCACTCCACCTCGAGGGCGACGTGGTTCTTGAAGCTGTCCACCTTGTGGGTCGGGCTCTCGTACTCGAACACCTGGCCGCGGCCGCGCCGCGGATGCTGGCGGACCGTCACGCGGGTGTCGAAGTCGGTCTCCTGCCAACCCAAAGAGGTGAAGTGGACGTCGATGGCCTTGGCGATCTCGGTCTTGTTGCCGCCGCCGGTCTCAAGGGCCGAACGGCAGAGCCGGAAGGCGCGCAGCACCGACACGAGGTCGTCCCACTCGTCGGGATAGGCGCCCCTCAGCACGGCGATGGCATTGCGCCACTCGCGGCAGACGTATCGGGCGGCGATGTCGTCGGGCACACCCGATGGACGCGGTTCGCCCTCGCGCCAGGAGGGCAGCAGCCCGAAGTCCATCGCCATGAGCCGTGAGGATACTCAGGGGGTGCGCGCTCGCCCCGCAGGGCGCCTCGCCGCCTGGCCGGCCCCGCCGAGGCGGCGCCTTGCCACCGCCACCGCCCGCATGCCGGCGGGCAACGAGATCAGAGGGCGGCGAGGACCGAGTCGGCCGAGCTGACGTCGAGGCCGCCTTTCGGTTCCACGAAGACGCCGCTGACGACGCCGTCGTCGATGACGAGGGCGTAGCGCTGCGACCGGCGACCGAGCCCGAAAGCGCTGCCGTCCATCTCGAGACCGACCGCCTCGGTGAAGGCGCCGTTCCCGTCGGCCAGCATGAGCACGCTCGAGCCGACGTTCTGGTCGCGGCCCCAGGCGCCCATCACGAAGGCGTCATTGACCGAGACGCAGGCGATCGTGTCGACGCCCTTTGCCTTCAGCTCGCCGGCCCGCCGGACGAAACCCGGCAGGTGGTGGTCCGAGCACGTGGGCGTGAACGCCCCGGGCACGGCAAAGAGCACGGTCTTGCCCTTGCCGAGGATCTCACCGGTGCGGACCCGCTTCGGGCCCCTGGCGGACATCGTCTGCACTTCGACATCGGGGATGAGGTCACCAACTGCGATCGTCATGGTCTCGCCTTTCACAGGTGTGAGCCGGCTGAGCAGGCGGGCTGCGTCGCCGTGCAGGGAAGGAGTCGTGTCGAGCAGGTCGTCTGCCCCCATCATAAGAACGGGGCGCCGCCGGGGACCACCGGGGCCGAAGCTGGCGTCCGGAGCGGAGCTGCAACACTGCATGGCGTGGGCACGATCCGAGCAGCCGTGACCGGCGACGACTACGCCGCCTTCGGCACGCTCGTTCGCGAGTACGTCGCCTCATTGCCCTTCGTGCTCGACTTCCAGGACTACGAAGGCGAGCTGGCCGGGCTCGAGCGCGTCTACGGTCCACCGGGCGGTGCCGCCTTGCTGGCCGAGTTGGACGGCTCGGCGGTCGGATGCGTCGGCATCATGTCGCTGCAGCCTCCTGCGACCGCCGAGCTGAAGCGGATGTACCTGCAGCCGACGGCGCGAGGACGCGGTCTCGGCCGCTCGCTCGCCGAGGCAGCCCTGGCGACCGCCGCCCGCCTCGGCTACGAGATCGTCCGGCTCGACACGGTGGCCGAGCTGGAGGCGGCCAATGCCCTCTACCGTTCCATGGGTTTCGTCGAGATCGCCCCCTACCGTCACAACCCGCTGCCGACGGCGCGCTTTTACGAAGTGGCCCTTCGCGAGGCAGGCTCTCGGTAATGCACGCCTTCTTCGCCGGCCTTGGTCGTTTCTCCGTCCGTTTCCGTTGGCTCATCGTGGTCGTCTGGCTGATCGGCACCGTCGCCGCCGTCGATCTGCTGCCGTCGCTCGGCAGCGTCGTGAACAGCAACAACACAGCCTTCCTGCCGGCGAGCGCCCCAGACGTGAGGGCAGCCGACTTGCTGGCTCCCCTCGGAGGCAAGGAGAACCTCGAGCCCGTGGCGATCGTCGCTTACCGGAAGACCGGGCAGCTGACGACGGCCGACATCGCCGCCATCCAACGAGAGGCGGTCCTCGCCCACGGCGTCGTGAACGTGCAGCGCGTGCAGTTCGTCGGCATCTCCGCCGACCACAAGGCCGTGCAGCTGGCAGCGCTGGCCGACGTCGCCGGCTTCAGCCCGCTCAAGGCCGAGAAGACCGTGAACGACATCGTGAGCTCGTTCGCGAGGGTGAACCCGCCGGCCGGTCTGACGTTCTACGTCGGCGGACAGGTGGCCGACGCCGTCTACCAGAACGAGCAGTCCAACTCGACGGGTGCCAAGACCCAGGACCTCTCGATCCTGTTCATCATCGTCCTCCTGCTCCTCATCTTCCGGTCCGTGCTGGCGCCCTTCGTCACGCTGCTGCCCGCCATCGTCGTGCTCGAGCTGGCGGGCTCCATCATCGGCGAGCTCGGCACGCACGCCGGCCTGCAGGTGTCGGAGGTCTCACAGCTGCTCTTGATCGTGATCGTGCTCGGGGCCGGCACGGACTACGGCCTCTTCCTCGTGTTCCGCGTGCGTGAGGGCATCCGCAACGGCCTCGAGGCGAAGGAGGCCGTCTCCCTCGCCGTCGCCCGCGTGGGCGAGTCCATCTCGGCGTCGGCCGGCACCGTGATCCTGGCGTTGCTGAGCTTGTTGTTCGCCTCCTTCGGCATCTACCACGACCTCGGCATCCCGCTCGCCATCGGCATCGCCACCATGCTCCTGGCGGGGCTCACGCTGCTGCCGGCAATGCTGGCGATACTCGGCCGCGCCGTCTTCTGGCCGTCGCGTCCCCGCCCCGGGCAGGCACAAGGCGGAGCCTGGGGGCGGGTGGCGAGCCGAGTGGTGCAGCGCCCCGTACCCACCCTCATCATCGGCATCGTCGCCTTCGGGGCGCTCGCCTCCGGCGCCGCCTTCTACAAGCCGGCCGGCTTCGGAGGGGCGACGAGCGCTCCGGCGCACACCGAAGCCGCCGTCGCCGACGAGCTCATCGCCGGCCACTTCCCTCATGCCTCCACGAACCCGACGAACCTCGTCTTCGAGTACCCGACATCGGTGTGGCAGGACCCGGCGCTGATCGTGCGGGCACAAGCGTCTCTCGAAGCCTCCGGCCAGTTTCTCTCCCTCGCCGGACCGCTCTCGCCCGTCGGCGCCCCGCTCACGGCCGCTGAGCTGCAGCAGCTGCACGCCAGGTTCGGGCCGCCGAACCGCCTCTCATCCGTCACGCCGAAGGGCGTGCCGCTCAGCCTCTACGAGGAGTACCGGGCCGAGGCGCTGTTCGTGAGCACGTCCGGCACCATCGTGCAGTTCGAGGCGGCGTTGAAGGCCGGCAACGGCAACCCCGGCGCCACGGCGGCACTCGACGCCGTGCCCCTCATCCGCACCGTCGTCGCCCGAGCGGCAGCGGCGTCCGGGGCGACGGCGAACGGTGTCGCCGGGGAGGCACCGGCGCTCTACGACATCAGCGCCACCTCCGACAGCGACCTCGTCCACATCATCCCGCTCGCCGTGATAGCCATCGCCATCCTGCTCGCCCTCGTGCTTCGCAGCGCCGTGGCACCCCTCTATCTGATCGCCAGCGTCGTGCTCAGCTACCTGGCGGCTCTCGGGCTCGCCTCCATCGTGTTCATCGAGCTCGGACACAGTGGAGGTCTCACGTTCCTCTTACCCTTCCTGATGTTCATCTTCCTCTTAGCCCTCGGCGAGGATTACAACATCCTCGTCATGACGCGCATCCGGGAGGAGGCGCACGATCACGCCCTGAAGGAAGCCGTCGTGCGGGCGGTCGGCCTCACGGGTCCGGTCATCACGTCGGCCGGGCTCGTGCTGGCCGGGACATTCGCCGTCCTCACCTATGCGGGATCGAGCGGGTCGGGCGGGAGCCAGATCCGGGACCTTGGTTCCGGGATCGCCGCCGGCATCCTGATGGACACCTTCCTCGTGCGAACCCTCCTCGTTCCCTCCACGGTGGCGCTCCTCGGGCGCTGGAACTGGTGGCCCGGTCGGGTCGAGGCCGGGATGGGTTTCCCGGGGACCGCCGACGGGCAGGGCGCTCGTGACCTCGACGACGTCGCGGTGGCGAGCGAGCCGGCCGCTGTCGAGGGCCCGTGAGACTTCTCTCCGCCCTGCCTCAAGCCGGGGGACGCACCTCGGCGAGGAACTCGAGCAGCAAAGCGTTGACCTCGGCGGGCTTCTCCTGCTGCACCCAGTGGCCGCAGTCCTCGAGGATGTGGGAACCCCGCAGGAGCGGCAACGTCTCGGGGAAGCGGGCGATGGCGCCGGCGCCCCACTGGGTGGGGCCGTCCTTGTCGCCGCCGATGAACAGTGACGGGACGGTGATGGGGCGGCCGCGGAACGCCGCCAGGTCGGCCCAGTCACGATCGAGGTTCCGGTAGCGGTTGAGGCCCCCGGTGAACCCCGTTCGCTCGAACTCCGCCACGTAGTGATCGAGGTCGGCAGGCGGCAGCCAGGCCATCTCACCCTCGGGCTGCGCCATGAGGTCCTTCATGCGC